>CAWIQH010000020.1:0-78381 GCA_963838185.1 uncultured Chlamydiae bacterium | reverse complement strand
AGTAGACGGTAAAGGAATGAGTTTTGACCTCTGGTGAGGTCAAAATATAATCAGCGAATTTTTCTTCTTTTTTATACAGACTGGTACGTGTAGAGCGCACCTGATGAAGGTTAATAAGGTTGTGCATTTTATCTTCGATGATTTTCATGCTCTGAGTGTCGGGTCGCAAGTTGAAATCCCCGCATAAGATTTTGTGTGTAGAGAGGTTATCCATAAACGCTTTAATTTTCTGAGACTGAAGAATTCTGTCGGGAGAGTCGTTTTTCCCTTTCCCATTCCATAAACCATGCACATTCAAAATAGAATAGATTTGACCATCAATCCGAATCTGGAGCCATTGCATATTTCTGGAGTGATGGGGGCCGCAGCCAGAATAGGTTGGATTATCATAGATCTGGATATCTCCTTCTCCTAAGACCTCAATGGTCTTCCGAACAAACGCACAAATGCCGTAGATATTATTGACAACCGGTTTGAAAAAGCCCTTAAAGTCTGGAAGTAGTTCTTGCAATTCAGAAAAAATATTCAGGCTAACTGGAGCATTTTCATCAGATATTTGCGCGGGGGCATTATGGTAAACTTCTTGGAAACAGAAAATATCGATATTTTTTTCATGAGAGATGACAAAATTCAAAAAAGGGTCATGTACACGCCCACCCCAGATATTCAAGGTCATTAGTTTCATAAGTTTCCTAACTGCTTTATTCGTTAACCATAGCTATTTTTGCTTGAAATATCAAGCGTGATACGGAGGATAGTTTTCCCTTACAAAAGCCTTTTTTTGCTATGATGAACCGAGAGGGTAGCTTTTAAATGAAAAAATATGTCTTTAAGCCCTACAGCAAAGCCTTTCCCATTCTTTTTGATAAAGAAAAACAGAGACTTGCATCTCATCTCAAAGGAGATCTCAAGATTGAGCATGTGGGCAGTACAGCCGTTTCTCAATTAGGAAGGAAAGGAATCATAGATATTGCCATCGCAGTCGATAAAAAAGAAATGGATGCCATATCAAAACAACTTCAAGAGTTAGGATATGAATTTCGGCCTAACTACAGCACTCCTGATCGGCTTTATTTTATCATCTATTTGCCCGATCCTGAGGAGGATAAAAGAAGGTACCACATCCATTTAACCTATCCTGAAAGTCAGGATTGGAAAGATCTGATTTTTTTGAGAGATTATCTTCGAAGCCATCCCGAAGAAGCAAAAAAATATGGAGTGCTGAAAGAAAAAGCTGCTAGCGAGTCCAATGAAGTAGGAGAAAAGTATCGTATGCTCAAAGACCCCCTGATCAGAGAGATTTTAGCAAAGCAAGAAGAAGGTCTGTCATAACTTTTTGCGCATCAAATACGTGATAAATTCTTGTCCTCTAAGGACTTTATTATTTTTTTGGACCACTTCAAATCCTTGACGCTCAGCTATCGGCTTCGCCATGAGGCTTGCTTCCATCGTTAATTCTACAATACCGAGTTTTCTCGCCTCTTCCTCAAATCTTTTAAGGAGTGCTAAAGCTACACCTTTTCCTTGATAATTTTTGTGAACATAGAGCCTGTCGATGTGACCCGTGTGAGACATGTCGCCAAAGCCAATAATTTTGCCTTGCTCTTCAGAAACGAAGGTAATATTGGCGGTTAACGATTTTAACCATTTTTCTTTATCGGCATTGCACGGGGCCCAGGCGTGGACTTGCTCAGAGTTATAATATTTGGCTCCAATCGTATGGACTACATCGTGGAAAAGCTCAAGGATGGCTTCTAAATCTGTTGATTGAAATTTTCTAATTATCATGGACCATGTTCCGATAGGCATTCTTTACCCCTTATCCTCTCGCAGGGGGCTTAATCTGTTCAATGAAAAAATGACATCTGATCAGGATGGATAATTGACTCAAAAATAAAGCAGGAGCAGTATGGGAGAAAGTTATGCGTAAAATATTCCTGATTCGATTTTTTCAACTCCTGTTTTTAGCACTTTCTCTACCTTTAGGAGCGACTGTGAGCTTAGACCACTTGGATGAAGACGACAAACAGACCAGTTTGGAACTGCTCGAAACAGCTGATCTTGACTCTTTATGGGATAACTTTTTAAGCGTCCAAACCGAGCTATATTTCACCCAGGAAGCTGATTTGATTGAGGGTCAGAAATTTTGGCAAAAAGCTGAAAATGTTCTGGAGCTTGGCAGTGGCAATGGGGCGTATCTACATAAATTATCAGCAAGATTTCAAGACAAGAACTACTTAGGGATTGAAAAGCAGTCCAAACCCGTTAGCCAATCGGAACAAAATTTTAGTGGATCGAAGTTAAAGTTTAGAGAAGGGGACGCAGAAGTCACGAGCGAGGACCTGAAAGATCAATTCGATGTCGTTCTGTTCCGCTTGACGCTTCAACACTTGAGAAATCCCAGATTAGCCCTTGAACACGCTTACACCTATCTGAAAGACGGCGGACATGTCGTCATTATCGATGCTTATGATGCTGCAAGAACGACCTCCCATCCGATTGCCACACTGGAAGAAGCCTCTCGCCAGCACAATGAAAAGAATAAAAAAGAAGAGAAAGGGAATCGTCGAATTACGATGGAGGTTCTTGGGGAGCTGAAAAAGGGTGCTGGACCTTTGAGCAAATTGTATGAAGTAGTATTTACTAATCTGAATGAGCAAGGCCTGGTTTTGAAAAATGTCGTGAAATTTGAAAATAAGCAAGAGATGAAACTCTATTTCACGCTCTCATTATTGTATTTGGGTATTTTGCATTATGGATGGGGGATTCCAGTCGATTTTCCAAAAGCATATGAAGAGCTACAAGTTATGCTAGAAGATGAGCAAGCTTGGACGTGTCCAGGGATGCACTTTCTGATCTTAAAAAAGAGATCTCCTAAAGAGGCAACTTGAAGAAATTTTCTCGAGTAATTGGGATTGTCGACACCGTGGAAGTGCTGGCTAAAAGATTGTTCATCCTGTCACAAAGCGAAAGATAATTTTATGGCTAAGATGCATGTAGATGAATTTGAGATCGACAGCTCACTCGTTCAGCGATTGGTTGTACAGCAATTTCCCCATTGGGCTGAGCTATCGCTGAAACCGGTTCCTTCAGCTGGAACAGATAACGCTTTATTTCGTCTGGGCAATGAAATGGTCGTACGGCTTCCTCGCATCGATTGGGCTGTTGAAAATGTCAATAAGGAATTTAAATGGCTGCCTCATCTGGCACCACTTCTATCTGTTTCTATTCCGGTTCCACTTGGGAAAGGCGCTCCCACCAAAGAATATCCTTGGCCTTGGTCAGTGTATCGTTGGCTTGAAGGGAGTAATCCCATAGTAGGCCATCTTCCTGATCCTGTCTTATTTACCCATGATCTTGTGGCATTTATTCAAGCATTACATAAAGTCGATCTGCAGAGTGGCCCCACTTCCAACCGTGGAGTGCCTTTAGAAAAAAAAGATGCCGAGACACGCAAAGCTCTTCTAGAATTAGAAGGCATGGTTGATATCCCAGCTGTCACTGCTCTATGGGAAAAAGCTTTAAAAGTTCCTCCTTGGTCGAAACCGCCCGTCTGGGTCCATGGCGACTTGTCGCCAGGGAACCTCCTTATCCAGAATGGCAGACTGAGTGCTGTGATTGACTTTGGGAATTTGGGTATCGGCGATCCTGCCTGTGATCTACTAATTGCTTGGAACCTCTTGCCAGCTCAACTAAGACAGTCATTTCGGACGGAGCTAGGCATTGATGATGCGACATGGGAGCGAGGTAAAGGCTGGGCTCTTTCTACTGCAATTATTGCACTGCCGTATTACAAAGATACCAACCCAGTCTTGGCAAATAACGCACGGCATGTTCTTCAAGAGCTTCTCGAAGACGATCGAAAAAAATGAACGCAATTTTAGCTAAAGTCAATCGTCTTTGCTATGCAGTCAATTTTCACCATGCTTCCATTAGGGATAATTATTTGGGGATCGGTATGTCCAAAATTCATGTTAAAAATGACTGGTAGGGAAGAGTTATAGTCCTTGAGCGCAGTTTTTACAGCGTGCTGTTGATTTATAATAAAAGCATCTCGTCCCTCTGGGGGCTGTTTGCCGCAAAATTGTGCTTTCGGATATCCCATGAGGATTGCTTTGAATTTCTTCAACAAACCTATTTCAGCCAGGGCAGCAATGAAGCGATACACGAATCCTTCAGAAGGCATTTCTTCTGAGGTTTCAATGAAGAGTATGGCTCCATCTAATCTCTCAAAATCAGGCAAGTATCGTTTAACAGATAAATGCAAATCGAGAACCTCAAGACATCCTCCCCATAATCTTCCTTCTATGACCTGGTTTTGGCTATTATGCCAATGCCATCCTTCGCTTCGGTACATGGGACGTTTTTGGCTCAAATTCTTCTTGTCGGCCCAGTCTAGATCAGCATCGCTATATTCTGGAGTCGCGTAGACCTTTCCAATGGGAGGATCAAAAAGAGCTTTTTCTATGGAGTTAACTGTGTAATCTTGCATCCCGCCGCCCATGGCAAATTGAGTCATGACAGCACCTCCGTAATATGAAACTATCCCTAAATTCCAGAGAAATAAATGCAGATTAGTACAGTCGCTATAACCCATAAAAATCTTGGGATTCAAGGAGATGATCTTTTTGTCGAGATAGGGGAGAATTCTGATTTGGTCATTTCCGCCAATTGTTGCGATGATGCCTTTGATCGAAGGATCAGCAAAAGCCGCATTGATATCTTCTGCACGAACTTGTGGATTTTTAGACAAATGCTCTGGACTTTGACGAGCCGTGGGATATTCTATCGGTAGGAGTTTAAAAACTTCCCTAATCCGATTTAATCCTTGCTCGTATACCCATGGAAAAAGAAAGGGGATACCAGAAGAAGGGGATATGATAGCGACTTTGTCGCCCTGTTTTAATGGTAATGGTCTTTGAAATTTCATAAGTCCTTCCTTAGGTGGGTAAAAAGCCGCCGGCTTGCATTTGCCACATGCGGGCATAGTGGCCACCTTTGGATAGAAGTTCAAGATGAGATCCTTCCTCGACAACTTTCCCTTGGTCAAAGACTAAAATCCGATCCATTTTGGCAAGAGTTGAGAGGCGGTGCGCGATCACCAAGGTCGTCCGGTTCTGCATAAGCTTTTCTAAGCTGTCTTGAATATACCTTTCAGTAACGGAATCTAGAGCGGATGTCGCTTCATCGAGAATCAAAATAGGGGCTGCGGTGAGCATTGCACGGGCAATCGCAATGCGCTGTCTTTCTCCACCGGAGAGCTTTGTTCCTCTTTCTCCGACTAAAGTAGCGTAGCCGTCAGGGCATCTTTGGATGAACTCATCGCAATGCGCAAGCTTTGCTGCTTCGACGACTTCTTTTTGGGAAGCTTCTACTCTGCCGTAGCGGATATTGTCCTCAAGAGTGCGATGGAAAAGGATAGGATCTTGGGGAATGAGAGCGACTTGGCTGCGAAGAGATTCCAAGGTGACACAAGCAATATCTTGTCCATCGATCAAAATTCTTCCTTTTTCAAGAGAGAAAAAACGAAGAATCAAATTGACGAAAGTCGATTTTCCGGCTCCTGAATAGCCTACAAGGCCAACTTTTTCTCCGGCAGAGATCCGCAAATTTTTATTCTGAAAGACTTTTCTTTCTCCATAGCAAAAGGAGACATTTTCAAAGACAATCTCTCCTTTGTTGATAGCGAGATCCACGGCAAGAGGAGGATCGAGGATGTCTTGAGGGTCTTGCATGATAGAAAGGGCCTGCTTTGCAATGCCTAAAGATTGAAAAAATTCAGGAGCTTTATCTCCGACAACCCAAATGACCATTCCCAAATTCCATACGGTGTAAAAAAGCTGAACAACTTCTCCCGTAGATATTTCCCCCTGCAGCCAATAAGAAATCATGAACCCCGTCAGAGTAAAGATTTCAGCAACAAAACCGCCGTACAAAGAGGTAAACATCTTCACAGAATAGACCTGTGCTTTATCGTTTGTTTTTAGCTCTTCTTTTTGGGAATGAGCGATCTGCTCTTTTTCAAAGCAGAACCGGAAGAAGAGGTTTACAACAAAATTGTTGGTTAGGCTATCGACGATCTTGCCGGCAAGAGTGCTTCTAACTTCTCCATGGATATACGAATATTTTACGCATTTTAAAGTGAAAATCCAGCTAAGCGTAAAATGGACCAAAATCCAAAGTCCAACAAGCAGCGCAAGGAAAGGATTCATTTGTGCAAAAATGAGAATCGTTAAAACGCACATGAGGGAAGCGGGGATAAAAAGCATAAAAACGTTTCTTAGTATTGTGGAGATTGACGAGATCATATCTCCAATTTTATTTGCCAAGCTCCCTGAAAAATGCTCATTGAAGTATTTTGGAGAATGTCTCTGTACGTGATCGAACATGGTCATACGGATATCTGATTCCAACCGAAGGAATGCCTTGGCTGCTATATAGTCTCTCGTCCGAAATCCAGCTTCAATAAAAAGTATCCCTGCTGCGCCCCATATCAAGAGAATTTTTAAAAAGGGCCAAGCATACAAACGATTGATATCATATTGCGTCAGGATATTGACGATTTTCCCAAGAAAATAGGGCCAAAACAGCATTTCTAATGCCCAGATTAAGGATAGAAGAAATATGAATGTAAACTTCCAGCGTTGTGTTTGTAAAAATCTCCAAATAAATGAAAACAGGTTTGTTGAGTTCATAATGAGACGAACATTCTACAACTTTTTTCTAAAAAGTACATCAAAGTAGATTTAACTGATTTTTTACATGTCTTGTACGGTAGTAGATCATGACTGCGATGGCCATTGCAGCAGCTACGATGAGGATAAGTTTAGGAGATAGGAGCAGTAGCGCGCTGCCAAACAGACAGATAATGGCATCTCCTAGGACACGTAGAGAAAGCTGGACCCCCAAAACTTCCCCCTGAATCGTATCTGCCGCAGTATTAGAGATCTTCACGGTGAGTAAAGTCTCGCCAAGAGCAATGACAAGTCCGCAGAAAGCAAAAAATAACAGCTTTATTTAGAGATTTGCTAAGATTAGTCTAAGTGGATTGGGGGTTACCCGGTCGGCGTTAGACCTCGGAGAGATCCGGGGTCTTTCGCTTTTTAGACTATTGCTTTGAGTTTGCTTCGTTTCCGATTTTGGAGTTAAAGAGGCCTAAGGGATTTTAGCGTGGATCATGGACGCTGATATAACGAGAACGGCCATATTTCAGTAGTTTTTCATCGCATGTGACAAATACAGCATTTAATTCATGGGCTGTGGACACTAATAAACGATCGGCAGGATCTCCATGAATGACATCTGGTAATCTGCAGCTTTGGATAGCAATTCTGGGAGAAATTGGAACTAATTGTACTCCGGGTGATTCGAGTGATTGTTCGACCCAATCCAAACAGTCCATTTCGAATTGAATGCGCTTTTTTTCAACCAACATTCCTATTTCCCAAATAGAAATGGGTGAAATTAAAATGCCTTCGTGATCTTTAGAACGAGACACAGCGCGTCTAAAACCTAAGGATAAGGAGTGTCCTGCCATGAGCCATAGCCATACATGCGTATCCAAAAGCATTTTATGCTGCTTAATTTGATTAACTATCGGCATCCCACTCTTCTCCTATCGGCTTGGTAATATCACCTTTAAAATGAACAGTTCCTTTCATTTTTCCGTAGAGTTCTTCATCTTTCTTTTCAATCGGAACCATTTGGGCAACCGGAACATTTCTTTTAGTAATAACTACTCTCCGCCGAGTTCTTCTTACTCGCTCCATAACTTTTAGGCACTCCGCTTTAAATTTACCTGCCTTCATAAACTCGCTCATTCTAGCACTCCCAGAGGTATAAATTCAACAACTTCCTTATGGTCATGTTAACATGGTCATGAAGCGAAGGGCAAGCTGTTTTCTCCCTTATTTGTAACCGACTTAAAATTAAAGTATAGCGACGAGATTTGTTTTAATATTAGGGCTTTAACGTTCCGTATTTCTCTTCGATTTTCCCCTTAGGGATGGAAAGGGCAATTCCCACGACGCCAAGAATCGGATTCATAAAACAAAGCCAGATTCCGAGCGGGATGATCACATAGCGGAACATCCGAGCGACTTCACCCCAGGCGGTCACAGAAAAGACCGTGATGAGCGCCCCGGGAATAAAAGCGCCCATGAACATCGCCACAATACCTAAAACAGCCGAGAGGACTAGATTCCAAGGAACCGTCACGCCCCAGCACATCGCTTTGAAAAGTTTTACATACGATGCTCTGTAGGGAGGAGTCCGCGGATCGGCAGATCCTGCTGCCACAGAAGTCCCTCCCCAAAATGTCTTCCAATGAGAATGCCCTTTTATTCGCGAGTGTTTCATGAACTGGAGAGTTGCGCACACTTCATCGACTGTCAGAGGGATGATCATGAGCATGAGTACTGCTGTGACCAGGCAAAGGCCGCACCAAGCGCCGACAACTGTCGGCTGCAAGATGATCAGCACGATGCTCACGCAGCTGACAGGGATCGCTAAAACTCCAAAGAACATCACGAACCAAGGCATCGTGTGCCATCTTCGTGTTGGTCCGAAACCAAAGAGGGCTTCCAAGAGATAAGCCGTCGCTCCCAGGCCTGCATCAGCCACTGGAAAAGCCTGTGAGACTTTAGATGTTAAAACATCGACAGTTTGAGAACCAAAAAACGGATCCCACACATAATCAATAAATCCGAGTTGATAAGCAGCCAGGTATCTAGCAATGAGCCAGCAGCAGATATTTAAGAAGATGATGGGAATACGTTGTAAATAAGAGGAGGGATTGTACGACCAGCCGGGGGGTACTTCCGCACCTCGACTGTTGCGTGTGCCGGGGGTATCAGGAATGACAAATGAAAAGACCATCAGCAGCAAACCAATGAAAGTGTCATTGAGATAAGAGGCTGCTTCCGGCGCCCAAAAAATGAGCGGAGCGAGTTGAAGCCAAAGTCCAACAAGTGCAGTGCCCCAAGCAAATAAAGGAAAGTGGATGGTTAAAAGTCCCAGGATGATCGCTAAGATGCCGCAGAGCACATCGCTTTGGATAAGAGCTTGGCTCTGATAGCCAAACGTAAAAGGGCTGCTGATCAGCCACACCCCAAAAACGGCGTTAAGAAAACCTCTCCAATTCATAATCTCTATCTAATTAAAGCTTAAAAAAAATTCTATCCATTTTTTTTCATCTTCAATGAAAAGGCGAAGGCAAAATTATTGAGAATAGACAATTGAATTGCAGGCGTGGCTGCTTGTTGGCCAAGGAGTTGTGTCTCGACCTCACTCGTGCCATAACCGTCAATAGCTTAAAAGGATGCTGAAATGAACGACAGCCATATCGTTATTTCCGGTGATTTCTGTAAGGGGAAAGCCGAAGTCTAGGCGGGCGTTTAGATACGATCCTATCCTATAGCGCAGGCCGGGGCCAATTCCTAGTAGGATTTTGCTGACAGAATCGATATGTCGATTGGTAGGTTTTTCTAATTTGTGAGGTGTTCCCCAACCGTAATCAGCAAATAGCAGAGCATAAAACGCTTCGTTGATGTTCTTTTTTGTACACAATTTAAACGGGTGCCAATCGGGTGTTCTAATTTCTAGGTTCACGCAGGCGACATTATCAAAATTGACGATCCGTTCGATATACCCGCGCACGGTGCTGTAGCCGCCAAGTCCAAACTGCTCCGAAGGGAGAAGGATTTTACTGGCAATCTGTCCGCGGGCTTGGAAAAACAGTCTCCAATCATGGGGTGAAAAGAGATATTCATCGCTTAAGGTTAAGTCTAAATAAGTGTAAATGGGGCTGGCTCCCGGCTGGAGCTTATGATACCGGGAAGTTGTTTGCTCTGCAAACCAACCGGCAGCAGGAGAAAAAAACAAATCTGCATCAAAAGCTAAGGAGTGTCTTCTGGGGAAATAATCGAGATGGTAAGAGAGCTCAAATTGCCCGAGCTGCACGACGCTGGTCTCAATGGCTTCTTTGCGGGTATCGGCAAATTCAAGGTTGTTATTGGCTTCCTTGAAATCATAGCCAAATTGCAAGTTTTGCAGCAGCTCTCCGTATTTTTGTCCGAGGAAAATTTTATAACGCAGGCTGGCCTGAGCGCTCCACGCATTCGAATTAAAGCCTTTAATATCCGGGTGTACTCTAGAATAACCGCCAAAAACGGTCAGGATATGACGCCAAGGCAGCGGGGCGACGTAGCTGCCTGTGAATGCCCTGAATTGGTGGATATCGGTGCCTGTGGTGAATTGGAAAGATGCCGTATGATTGAGATTGAAAGCGTTTCCCCAATTTCCGCCGGCAAACCAGCGGGTTCTTCCTGTCAGCGGATTTCCGGTATTATCAGCTCCGGTATAAACTCTTAATGGAAACCGCTCCCTAGTGATCAATTCAACATCTGTCGTTCCATTCCACTGGCCGGGTGTGAAAGCGATATTGGTTTGATGAAAAGGATTTTGGTTGAGCCAAGCAACATCGGTCAAAAGACGATCTGAATCGATCAGATCCCCGCTCTCCAACGAGATATTCTTTAAAATATAGTTCCCTGAAAAATATTTCTGTCCTTTAGCGATGATATTTCCAATTTTCGCTTCCTGAACCAGGATCTGTAAAAATCCATTGGTGATATCTTGTTCGGGAACAATCACCATCACTACAGGATGATGATGGTCGCGGTAATACAGGATAATTTGCCGTTTGAGATTGGCAATTACATTTTTAGTCAGAGGCTGGCCAATGATATAGGGCGCGATGTCAGATTTAAAATCTTCAAGACAACCGGGGGGAGAAAAACCTTTAATAGAGATTCCTGGATTTTCGGAAGGATATTTTCTTATCAGTCCCGGAGAGCCAACAAAGATCACTCCTTTGATCTCTTCTACAATGACCTGGTCGTCGTCATCGTTATCTGCACACGATTCTTCTAAATGATCCCGCGAAGATTCTTTCTCGACTTGCTTGGGACTATATCTTTCGAGTTGTCCGGCAAAAGAAGAAGAAAGGACGCATAGGCAGGAAATGATGGTTAGAAATTTAATATTCGGACACTTGATCACAGTTCCAATCGTTGGGAAACTCGATCGGATATCTTGTCCACTTTTGATCCATAACGGGATATTTTTTCGTTGAGAAAAAGTCGCATAGACTTTGTGATTTTTTTCCATTTCGCGTACGTTTACACCAGTTTGATTCGCATTCATTAAAATATCTCTCTGAAGTGTATTGGAAATATTCTTTTAGAATAAAGAACAATTCAGAAGATGCCCAAATTTCTTTGGATAATTTGTGATGCAGATGCAGGTGGGGAGATGGGGGAGTCGGTGGTGTTGGAGGAGGAGGAGGGGGAGGCTCTACGAATGGGATTTTAAAGAAAATCGTAAATGGAGTGCCGAAAGTTGTTCCATTGGGGTAATAAGTCGCATATTGATAGGTCGGAGAAGGATCAGGCTGATCAAAAGGACAAGCAGGCAAGGTCAGAGTCACATCGACATTCGCTGTGCCAAAAGCTAAATTAGTGCCGGGCAAAAATCCATTAGGGCGTGCTGTAAAAATCCAGAGAACGCCTCCATTTGTTCTGACGTTAGCGCCGGGGCGCAAAATAAATCTTCCTGGACCGATCGCAGGAGATACGGGAGCTATATTATCGACAACAAGGGTTAATTTCGCACCGAGTGCGGTATTATTGATCAACGCGTTATCTCTGATGCTGATGGTATCTTGAGCAATGATCAACATCTCTCCGCCTGTTGACTGGATCAACGACTTTTGTCCCATTGCGAGACCGCCCATGGACAGGTTCTGAATACCAAGTGCGCTGGTGGCTCCGAAAATATTGAGGGGGCCTGCAGCTGTGATCGTTGCGGAACCATCAATATCTGAGAGTAGGTTGAGGTTATCTATGATATGTAAAGTCAAAATCCCTGTACCTCCAGAGATCTGAGCGTTGCCGGCACCGGCTATCAATACTCCGACTTCAGCAGAGATATCTGTGTTTCCGCTGCCCAAATTCTGGATCGAACTATTGCTTGTAATAATCAGATCTTCAGCAACTGCTGCAGTTAACTGACCGGATCCGCCGCTCAATACAACTGAGGCGTTGGGACCTATATTAGCAAGGTTTGTATTCAGAGTCAGATTTCCTTGTGTGGCTGAAATGGAACCAAAATTAGCAATCGTGCCCGTTATGGTTAAATTGCTTGCAGCGACAGAGAGAGAGTTCAGAGTAGAAATAGAGGCAGGTCCAAAATTGCTCGCTAGTATTATCATGTTATGAGATGCAGTTACTGAAGAAGTTCCTGTTCCTATATTCTCAAACTTAGAATTTGATCCTATGATAATGTCGCTCAATGCATTGATCGTTAAATTCCCTGTTCCTGCAAGGGATATTTTCGCAAAAGGTGTAAAGAATAAATCCGTAGAAGAAACAGAGAGATCGCCTGCCGTATTTTGGATAAGTGCTTGAAAACCAGGGGAATTTCCGATTCCCAAAATCCGCCCTGTTGAAGTAATGGATGTGGTCCCATTGCTTTGGATGGACCCTTTCCCATTGCTCACAGAGGTCACAAATAACTCGTTGCCGAAGTTCGCTGTTAAGGCTCCATTACTGGAAACAGTTGCATCGCCAGCTGTAGTTCCTTGAATAAATCCCGCCTGATTAATATTCAGAATAACTGATCCGCTCCCGAGATTGCTGATAAATGCATTCGAGTTCACATTCAATATTCCGGCAGTCGAAGTCACACTGAGCGTTCCTGAACTTAAAGAGCCCAGCTCGATATCAGCATGCTTAATGACGGAGATATCATCGGTGCTAAGTACAGTCAAATCGCCTAGACTATTCTCAATTGCGGCTCGCGGCCCTCCATTAAAACCGAGTAGGTCTAAAGATGCAGATATTACTGAAGTTGTGCCATTTCCAATTATTAAGGCATCGCCGGATGAACCGGTTAGTGGATTGGCTAAGAGAGCTAAACTAGCCCCGCTGCTGACCGTCAGAGGCCCAATACTATAGATTGAGCTTAAGTTATTACCCCCTGCAAGAACAATGGCATCGGTCACATTCACAGTGGTGGAAAATGGGCCTCCCATCGGAGTGCCGACTCCGTTTTGAATGAGCGCAAAAGGAGTCGTTGCGACACCTCCAATCCCCGTGGTCATCTGCAAATTTGCTCCGACATTGACTGTAAGATTACTGCCTGCACTTCCCGCGGCTGCAATCGGTGCGCCTCCAGTAAAACTGAGTGCGCCTATTAAAAGGCCATTAAATGTTTCGCTGGGAAAACGGCCGGTCATAATAAGATCGGCGGAGGTTTCGACATTGATCGAATCGACTAACACGTTGCCGATTGCTCCCATCCCGGTGCAGCTCACATAAGCGCCGATGACAGCCGCCGATTCCATCGCCTGCATCAGAATTCCATTTCCAGAAATCGCTTCTATCAGAAGAGAATTGATGGTGACCGTTCCGGGTCCATTCAAAAAAGCAATATGTCCAATCGCAGCAAAAGCCTCCGTTGCAGGGCCTGTCAAAAGCGTAATTGGCTGTCCGGTTCCACTGCTGACTTGCACTTTTCCGTTATAGGTATCGGCTTGTGCGCTGCTTCCGCCTCCATGCCCAATCAGGGCATACGAATCATTTCGGTTGCCAGCGGTTAAACTTACTAAGCCGTTGACATGGCTCAAATCGATATCGCCCGTCGCAATGGCTGGGGATGCGACGGTGTGCGCCCGCATATGTCCGATTTGGGCAAAAGAGCTGACTCCTAATGGATTGTTTTGTGCTGCTATCCTGCCCGTTAATACGACATTGCCGCCGACGGGATTCGCCATATCGCCAAAGAGGATATTGCCGGTAAAGCTTCCTCCGGGACCTACCACTGCACCTGATTGATTGCCGTGGCCAATGATGGCGTAACAGAAATCATTAGATCCGGCGGTCACAGAAATAGATCCGCCGAGTTGGGTAAAAATAATATTGCTGTTCACTGGAGCCGTATCAAACCCAATTTGCGCATAGGTATTGGGGTTAGCAGATCCTTGAACAACGAGATTGCCCCTGACGGTAAAAGTGAGATCTCCGTTAGCTGAACCGATTTGAGCTATAGGAGTCGTGTTATTGGGGTCTAATACACCTACCGTCAAATTAGTGCAGGAGATAATCATGGGGCCGGAGCCTAAATTATGAATCCGGCCATAAGTCGTAATATCATTTGTAAATGTCATCGTTAACGTCGCAGGGGTATTCATAATGATTTCACCAGGTGTTGTGGAAGTTTGGCCAAAACTAGCACCTGTCATCGTGAAGGGACTTGGAGAATTATAAGTAATAATACCTGTCGCATTTGAATTTGAAATTGCTCCTACTGCATTCATTGTGAGGAAGCTGGCTGTATTAGCAAAGTTAATGGCTCCGTTGGTTGAAATATCACTTCCCGATTGTATCAGTAGGCTTCCGCTATTAAAAACAAGTGAAGTTCCGCTGGCTGTATTGATCGGTCCACCGGTCGATATGATTGAGCTAGCACCTGAAGAATTAGAAGTAAAATTTCGAACTGCAATTGTGCTTGAAGCTGAGATCTTTGCCGCTTTGTTCATGCCGGAGTTAAAAATGATGTTATTAAGAGTGGCAGATCCTCCAGCTGTTACAAAAAGATTGCCGGCTCCTGCGTTGAACGTCATGGTAGTGAGAGCTGCGGTATTTAAAGTAATGTTGCCGAGCGGGGCCTCAAAGGTAGCATTGCCGGAACCGGCATTGAAGTTCCAAGGAGTTCCCGATACGTTAGAGGTAATATTTCCTGTCGCTGACTTCGCATCGAAGAGCCCGGTATAGCTATAGGAGATGGAATTATTCCATATCAGGTTGCCCTGAGAATTGACCGTCAAAGAGCCGGCTACTCCTCCGGCAAACGAAGTAGGTGCTGTTATTGTAACTGTTCCGCCAGATGGTGTTGTCTGAATAGTGACAGGCGACCCTCCCGTAAAACCGATCGCAGCAGGACCCAACGCGATATTTCCAGTCGTGCCGGTCACGTTAAATGCGCCCGCAGTTGAATGGGTAATCGCTCCGGTAATTATCGTATTGCCGCTTGTTGCTGTCGATGAAAAAGTTCCTGTAGAATTGTAAGTGATTGCTGAAGCCAAGGTAATCGCAGTAAGACCTACTGCGTTATTGCTTGTAAAGGATAGGGTTCCGGTTCCTGAGGTCGTAATGGGTGCATTTAGGTTAAAGGTTGTGGCGCCGACAGCGACTTGTCCCGATTTAAGCGAAAGATTTCCTCCATTTGAAAGAGAAGTCGTCGTAGTAAATGAGATGTTGCGTCCTGCATTCATTAAAGAGGTTCCGCTTGTCACGTTATTGACCAAAGCTCCTGTTGTGCTGAAGGTGATATCGCCGTTGGCAGCTGTTGTCGTAAAGGTAAAAGCTCCTGCTCCCGCACTAAAAGTTTGGATGTTGGTAGCAAGAATATTGCCTGCAGTTGCAGTCGCTGTAAAAGACCCTGTTGAGGCATGCGTGATTTTTCCTGCAAGAGCGATGGCAGTCGCAGCGGATGCCCCTACAACTGACATTGCAAAAGTTCCTGATCCAGCTGTGGTAATGGCTCCGGTTGGACCTGTCAGAGTGATGACTCCTGCAAGGCCTGTCCCTGCATTGATCGCTATGCTCCCAGTCCCTGCTGTCGTTAGTGTGATACCATTATTAATTGTAAAATTGTGGAACGCGTTAATCGTTAATAAATTGCTTGAAACAGTCAGACCATTGGCGGTTAGAGAGATGTCCCCCGTACCTCCACCTACACCAGAAGAAGTAATCGTAACATTACATAAGCCTAGACTTGTCAATAAAGGAGCGATTTGGATATTTCCTGCAGCAGCGATTCCATTGGGAGTATAAGTACCCGTCGGACAGAGGACAATGTTAAACCCGGAATCAACCGCATTGCTAATGGTGGCAGTGATTGGATCTAGCAGCAATTGTCCTGTTTTACCTTGGGGAGCAGAAGTATCTACCAATCCATAGAAATCCAAAACCTCTCCAGAAACCTCAACAAATCCTCCATTGCCTTGTTCTTCTCCGCCTTTAGCGGAGATGTTGCCAAGAAAAGCTGTCGTTGCATCTCCCCAAACAATGACTTTCCCTCCATCGCCCTTTTGAAGTGCATCTGCCTTAATGGAGGCTTTTGGCTCAATAAACGTGTTTCGGGAATTTAAAACCGCAGCATTGCTTCCCTGAAAATCGCCGCCGATTAAAACAGTACCGCCGCCTGAATTCCCAGAGACATTAATGGCAGCTTCTCCGGTGAGACTGACGACATCTCCTAATAGATGGACTTCTCCGCCATGGTCACCCGTCGCAGCTGCAAGGCTGCCGCTAGTAGTGGCATGGCCGCCTTCTGCAACGAGGAAAATTCTTCCCTCTTTTTCTTGGACTCCGGTCGCAGTGATGATTCCTTCATTTTTGATGGCATAAGCATAGAGATTGCCATCGGCTTTGAGCTCCGCTTGGATGGCTTGAACTGAGCCTGTTTGATGAACCCCGATGCCATCGGAGGGGGAGTCTTGAATCTTTAAACGGACGGTGATTTTTTCTTTCCCTTCAGGGATTAAAAGGACTTCGTGGCCGGAGGCAAGCCCTACGACACCTTCTGGCGCTTCGATGGAGTTTTCATTTTTAACTTGGGTCGCAATTAAAATAGCATCGCCATTCCAGCAGGAGATAGAGCCCTGATTGACCACTGAAGCAAGCGATTCTCCTGAAAAAAGCAGATCTCCCTGCTTTAAAAAATCTTGGTCGCTAATATCTAGCGTCGAAGCCAGGAATCCCGCGGTATCGACAATCCCGTTCGGAGTCACTAAAATCCCATTGGGATTGATTAAGTAGACAATGCCATTTGAATTTAAATGCCCATCGATAGTGCTGGGAAGAAGAGAGCTGACGCGATTGAGCACCACGCTGTCTTTATTAGGGAGGGTAAAGCGGGTGGTTTCTTTGGCATCAATAGAAAAAGATTCCCAGGAGATAATCGTATGATCGCCGGCTGTGACTTCTAATGTTTTATTATTGAGGTGGAAGTCAGCTTTGCCTGCTGTGACAGCAGGATCTGAGGGATTGGCAAAAACAATCTGTTCTCCCAGGAGAAGAACTCCAAGAAAAAACCATGAAGAAAAATCTTTCACACGCCAACCCTTGATGTATATATTTTCTCTATATACTTTAAAAAGAATTAAATAAAAGGGGTACTTCAGGGCAATTTAAAGAAAATCGTAAACGGTACCCCAAAACCCCCTACGAAAGTGTTGAAGAAAGTAAGGTATTGATACGTCGCAGAAGGCGGCGGTGCATCAAATGGGCACGCAAGTCCCATCGTGACGGCATTGCCATTGGCTAGCCCAAAGGCCAAGTTGCCCATGGCTACGCCATTAGGCTGACTGGTGAAAATACGCAAATCCATTCCGCTGGCTGTGATGACCTGGGCTTCGGGGTCTAAAATAAATCGTCCTGAGCCTACTGCTAAGGGTAGTTGCTGATCGACGACAAGCGTGAGAGTGCCTGCTCCCAGATTTTGAACGAAGGCATTGTTAGCAATTGTGATATCGTTCTGTGCAATTAACAACATGTTTCCAGCACTTCCTACAATGGAAGATTGCTCACTCACAGCAAGTCCTCCCAAGAAGATATTTTCTGCATTGATATTCATCGGTCCTGCAGAAGTGATGGATGCCGAACCTGCAATGTTCGATATTAAACTGAGATTACTAGTCAGGTTCATTGTCAAGGTTCCTGTATTGTTCGTAATCATGGCGTCAGTGGTGCCCGAAACTATACTGACTACCGCTGCAGTAATGACTGTATTGCCGCTTCCGAAATTGCTAAAATTAGAATTGTTAAAGATTAATAAATCATCAGTAAGTGAAGCACTGAGCTGCCCGCTTCCTCCATTTAAAGCAATTAAAGCATTAGGACCCAAACTTACACTGGAAGCTGTAATGCTTAAATTGTCTTGGTCTGCAGTTAAAGAAGCGATGTTGGTATCGACACCTAGCATTAAAATACGATTGGCATTCACGGTCAGTGCCCGACTTGTTGTAATCGATGAAGGACCTAGGGCATCGGAATTAATCACCACAGAATCAGAAGACGTCACAAAAGAGGGACCGCTGCCCGCATTTTGAATGGTCGAGTTGAGCCCTAAATAAATATTGCCGACAGTTGCATTCAGCGTTAATGTTCCCATTCCAGACACAAGATTGATTCTGCCAAACGCTTCAAGGAAAAGAGATTCTGCCGTCAGGGTGAGATTCCCGGCCGTATTCTGAATCAATACAGGAAAACCAGATTCTCCAACCCCAAAGATTCTTCCGCCAGTAGCCGTAATAGATGTATCCCCATTGCTCGTGATGGATCCGGCTCCGCCTACTATCGAAGTCAGGAATAAGCTTTGACCGAAAGTCGCGGTCAAATCTTGCATGCTGGAGATCGATGCAGGACCCGCGAGGGCTCCTTCGATAAATCCCGACTGATTGATATTGAGAAATACAAGTCCTGATCCTAAATTGCTAATGGCTGCATCAGAAATAACACTTAAAGATCCTGCAGTGGAAGTGATGCTTAGAGTCCCGCTGCCGCCTGTGATTTCAATATCGCTATGATCGGTGAGCGTAATACTATTTGTTGCACTGATCGTAAGGTCCATCAAACTATTTTCAATTGCAGCTTTGGGTCCTGAACCAAATCCCAAAAGATCGATAGCACTGGCTGAAATAGTGGTCGTTCCAGCGCTGAGAATCAGTGCATCACCTAGTGATGCAATAAAAGGACTTGCAGCGAGGGTTAAATTATCACCGCAAGTAATCGTGAGCGGTCCAATGCTTTGAATCTCACTAAAGTTATTTCCTCCAAAAAGAGACAAAGTCTTTCCCACGTTAATAGTCGTGGGAAAGCCCATCGGGGTGCCAATCCCATTTTGAATTAATGTAAAATTATTATTTGCCGTTCCGCCTAGCCCCGTTTGCATTCTCAGAAGACCAGCTGTAATAATGGTCAGATTACTGCTTGCGTTGCCGGCTGGAACAATAGGAGCTCCTCCTCCCGCACGACTGATAGCGCCAATAAAGACCCCGTTAAAGTTGGAACCGGGATTTGCTCCGATCATGAGCAGGTCACCGGCTAGGGTTTCAACATGGATAGCATCCACCGTGACGTTTCCCATACCGCTGGTTGCTGTCACATAGCCTCCAATAATTACAGAACTTCGCTGGGCTTGCATAGAGATGGAATTGGCTGAAATCACTTCGATGAGGGGGGAGGCATTAATCGTGACAGTTCCAGCAGCATTTAAATAACCGACATGCCCGATCGCTGAAAAAGATTGAGTTGCTAATCCTGACAGCAAAGAAATGTCATTGACACCGCCGCTGTGCACCCTCACCGTTCCACTATAGGTATCTGATTGACCGCTCAGGCCTCCTCCATGACCGATGAGCGTATAGCCATAATCCTGATTGCCGCTGACCAGAGAGACTTGACCTGAAACATGGCTGATATCAATATCGCCGGTTGCTGTGGTCGCCATTCCACTTAATGAGCGAAGGTGGCCGATTTGCGCAAATGACCGCTGTCCGACTGTCGAAACGCTATTTGTCGTTTTTGCCGATAACAGCACATCGCCTCCCACCGGATTTGCCATACTACCGATGGTGATATTGCCGTGGAAAACGCCCCCGGGACCATTGTTTGTGGAAGTTTGTATTCCATGTCCGATCACGGCATAACTGAACTCTTTAAAACCACCAGTCAGGATCAAATTGCCGCCAATCTTAGTGAAAATGATATCGCTGGTGACAGGTCCCGTATCAAATCCAATTTGCGCAGAGGTATTGATAGCGAACCCGCCTTCCACAATCACATCCCCGCCGACATTAAATGTCAGATTACCATTTGCTGAACCAATCTGTACCGGTACAGTCGGGTGTGTCTGATCTGTAGTTCCCACATTAAGAGTCCCACCGCAAGTTACATTGATGGCGCCAGCGCTGACATTGCGGATTTTATCAAAAACAGTGACGTTTCCAAGCGGGGCATTCATTGAAAACGCAGCATTAGTATTTAAAGCGATGGTTTTACCAGGGTTTTGTTGAATATTTCCGGTTGTCGCTGTCATTGAAAAGGGTGCTGGACTGCTATATGTAATCAGCCCGTTAACCGTGATATTTGAGGCTGCCGTCATTGTTAAAGAGCCTGCCGACGGTCCAAAAGTAATCGTACCTGCTGCACTACCGGAGATATTTCTCCCTGCATTCAAGACAATGCTGCCGGCTGTTGTCGTATTTGTAATCGCTGCATTGATCACAATATCTTCAAATGCATTGATCGTTAAAGTATGAGGTGTCGCTGTCACAGCCCAAGGAAAGGCTGATGCAAAAGTAATGTCCCCCGTGCCTGCTCCTAAACCCGAAGAAGTAATCGTGACACTACATGAGTTTAGACTTGTCAATAAAGGAGCGATTTGGATATTTCCTGCAGCAGCGATTCCATTGGGAGTATAAGTACCCGTCGGACAGAGGGCAATGTTAAACCCGGAATCAACCGCATTGCTAATGGTGGCAGTGATTGGATCTAGCAGCAATTGTCCTGTTTTACCTTGCAGAGCAGAAGTATCTACCAATCCATAGAAATCCAAAACCTCTCCAGAAACCTCAACAAATCCTCCATTACCTTGTTCTTCTCCGCCTTTAGCGGAGATGTTGCCAAGAAAAGCTGTCGTTGCATCCCCCCAAACAATGACTTTTCCTCCATCGCCCTTTTGAAGTGCATCGGCCTTAATGTTTACAGTAGGCTCAATAAACGTGTTTCGGGAATTTAAAACCGCAGCATTGCTTCCCTGAAAATCGCCGCCGATTAAAACAGTACCGCCGCCTGAATTCCCAGAGACATTAATGACAGCTTCTCCGGTGAGACTAACGACATCTCCTAATAGATGGACTTCTCCGCCATGGTCACCCGTCGCAGCTGCAAGGCTGCCGCTAGTGGTGGCATGGCCGCCTTCTGCAACGAGGAAAATTCTTCCCTCTTTTTCTTGGAATCCGGTCGCAGTGATGATTCCTTCATTTTTGATGGCATAAGCATAGAGATTGCCATCGGCTTTGAGCTCTGCTTGGATGGCTTGAACTGAGCCTGTTTGATGAACCCCGATGCCATCGGAGGGGGAGTCTTGAATCTTTAAACGGACGGTGATTTTTTCTTTCCCTTCAGGGATTAAAAGGACTTCGTGGCCGGAGGCAAGCCCTACGACACCTTCTGGCGCTTCGATGGAGTTTTCATTTTTAACTTGGGTCGCAATTAAAATAGCATCGCCATTCCAGCAGGAGATAGAGCCCTGATTGACCACTGAAGCAAGCGATTCTCCTGAAAAAAGCAGATCTCCCTGCTTTAAAAAATCTTGGTCGCTAATATCTAGCGTCGAAGCCAGGAATCCCGCGGTATCGACAATCCCGTTCGGAGTCACTAAAATCCCATTGGGATTGATTAAGTAGACAATGCCATTTGAATTTAAATGCCCATCGATAGTGCTGGGAAGAAGAGAGCTGACGCGATTGAGCACCACGCTGTCTTTATTAGGGAGGGTAAAGCGGGTGGTTTCTTTGGCATCGATAGAAAAAGATTCCCAGGAGATAATCGTATGATCGCCGGCTGCGATTTCTAATGTTTTGTTATTGAGGTGAAACTCGGCTTTACCTGCTGTGACTTTGGGATGTGCAGGATTTGCCTCGGCATTCGAGACACTCAATAAAAAAAGAGCCAGCAAAATAGAAGAAGAAGCTTTGTTTATCATTAAATTTCTCGGATAAAGTATTTTTAGGCGTATAAACGATATGATAAAACTCTTGGGAAAAAATTCCCAAGAGTTTTTAAAAAATTATTTGGATCTACGAGGTTGATAAAGCAATACATTGGGGTCTAAAAGAATTAATCCATCAGTCCCGTGTGCAGCGCCATTATCGACATTGCCTGAATAAGTTAGAGAGTTAACTCCAGAAACTTCTACTAGTGCACCGTCACCATCGAAAGTTCCCCCGCGCGCAGTGAGTGTCCCATAGAAGGCGGTGACATCATCCGACCAAATAACAATTTGCCCGCCATTATTATGAAGCCCGGCATCAGTGGAGATATAAGCACCAGATATCAATTGCGTATTGATTGAATTAAAGGGAGCCCCGCTTCCTTGGTATCTGCTGCCAATATTCACTTGTCCTCCACCAATTAATCCCGATGAGTCTATGTAACAGCTACCATCGAGAATAAGTGTTTGTGCAAAAGCATCGACGTTGCCACCTGTAGTATCTAAATTCCGATTGGTAAGAAATCCATTGAGATAGGCAGTTCCATTTTCGGCTGAAAAGATGACATACCCGTTTGTGGTTGAATTACCCAGTACCGTAAGGTTTCCTTCATGGTCGATTCCATATTCAAAAAAGCCTCCATCAGCTTTCATTTCAACTTGACGTGCATAAATAGTGGCAGGTGTTGCAAATTCAATTCCAGTGCCTATGGGGCTTGCTTGCACGCCCTGCGAATCGACTTCAATTCTTACAGACCCAGTCGGATGGAAAACAATTTCTTGTCCCGATCCAAGAGCAACAGTTTCTCCCAAAGTTGTGATACCTCCTTCATTATAGATCTGATATCCCAGGAAAGTGGTATCGCCGCCAGCTGTGACAATTCCTCCGGAAAAGGTAAGAGTTTGGTTGCTGGTTCCAGAGAAATTCATATCGCCAGCAGCTAAAAAGTCCATGTTTGAAGCATCTAATGTAGAGAGGAGGACCCCATAGCCTAGAAATGCAGAACTTGCTTCAAATATTACTCCATTCTCATTGATCAAATAGACAGTTCCATTGGAATAGATAATGCCTGAAAAATCGGTGCTTGTACTGCTTGTTACCCGATTTAATATAACAGAGTCAGAATCGGGCAAGTTAAAAAAGACAGATTCTCCTACATCACTTGAAAAAGAATCCCAATCGATAATGCTCCGTGCCGAGTTGCTTGTCACAACGAGTGTTGCAATATCCGGGTTTGAAAAAGAAACATCTCCGTCGATCACCGTTGGAGAGCTCGGAAGTGCAATAACCGCACGCGTCATCGCGATGCTGGCTAATCCCAAAAATATGCTTTTTTTAAAGTAAGACATGTTACCTCCATTAATATTGAACCAGATAATCCTAAAAATCGGACGGGGCTTAATAGACCTGTCTGTTCATCGAACTTTATCTGGTCATGAAAGATCATGATCCAAAAATTAATTATGATCAAATTTTTTTTTCAATAAGCGCAAACTATTGAGTCCGACGAGGACGGTGCCGCCTTCATGGAGAATGACTGCGACCCAAAGAGGAACCCATCCTAAAAGGGCAGGAGTCGTTGCAAAGAGAATCACACCTAGCGCCAACGCTATATTCTCACGCAAGATGGCTTTAGTCTGGCGAGCTTTTTTATAGAGCCAGCTCAAGAGTGAAATATCGTCGTGGATGAAGATAATATCTGACGCATCAACGGCAGTTGCACTGCCGATCTTTCCCATGGATATCCCGACAGTTGCACGGGCAAGCGCCGGCGCATCGTTGATGCCATCTCCGACCATCATCAGAGGAGCTTGTACTGCAAGCTCAGTAACTTTGGCTAATTTATCTTCAGGACGGAGATCCGCAAATACTTCATCGATACCCAGTTCCAATGCGACATCCTTAGCGCTCGAAGCATGATCTCCCGTGAGCATCACGATGCGCAGATTGTCTTTTTTGAGCTGGCTGATCACTTTTTTTGCATCTGTTCTTAAGGTGTCGGTGAAATGGAAAACAAAAAGAGATCCTTTCACATAAAGATAAGTGGCCATCTGATCGGCAGGAGGAAAAGATGCTTGAGATTTTTCCTGGATGAACTCTCTCTGCCCTATGATGGCGGGATAAGAAGAAACAGTACCTTCTAGTCCATAGCCTGCAATCGAGCGAAAGTTTTCTACCGGAAGGATTTGAATATGGCGCATGAACGCAAATGCTGTCAGGGCTTCTGCGATTGGATGGACCGCATGACGTTCTAAGGACGCTGCAATCGCAATGGCTAGATTTTGATCGAGAGGAGGGCCGGAGAGCTGCTCGATGCCTGTACAAGTCAGCTTGCCTGTCGTTAGTGTCCCTGTTTTATCCAGAGCAACCGTGGTGCATGTCGCGATAGCGTCGAGCATAATGCCGCCCTTCGGAAGGATGCCGCGGCGTGCGCAGCTGCTAAGGGCGCTTAAGTAGGCTGTTGGGGTAGCCAAGACGAGCGCGCAGGGAGAAGCGGCAATCAAGAAAGCAAGGGCGCGGTAAATTCCGCCTTCAGGTCCGAGATAGGGCAGGCCCCAAAATGTGGGTAGTGCAATAGCAAAAGCCAAGGAAAGCAAGATGATCGTGGTGGCGTAATATTTTCCAAAACGGTCTAGAAACTGTTCGATTTTAGGCTTGGCGTCTTGGGCCTGTGTAATCAGTTTAATAATCCGGTTGACAGTTGAATCACCGCTAGTCCTTGTGACTGAAATTGTGAGCGTGCCGTCGAGATTGCCGGCACCTGCGGGCACTTCATCTCCGACGGTTTTTCCCATTGGCTGGCTCTCGCCAGTCAGATGAACGAGATTGACGTAGGAGCGTCCTTCGATAACATGGCCATCGAGAGGAATGATTTCTCCGGCTTTAACAAGGATGCGTGCCCCAATTGGAATTTCTGCGAGGGCTTTTTCATAAATGATTCCATTGTCTCCGATGACGCAGGCAACGCGAGGGGAGAGTTTATGGAGGTTGAGGACGCTGCTGCGGGTTTTTTGTTCGACCATCCCTTCCAGCGCAGCGGAGAGCTCAAATAACACTAGAAGGAGCGCTCCTTCCATCTCGCTTCCAATGATGACAGAGAGAAAAGCAGCCAATGTCATGAGAACATCGATGTTGATCTCAAAGTTAGAAAGATCATGGAGGGAATTAATTAGAGCGGGCGTTCCTGCGAGGAAATAGACAGCTGTCAGCAAAGCCAAAGAAGCCGGTGTCGAATAGAAAGAGAGGACAAAAGCGCAGGCGAGTAAAAATCCTGCGAAGAGTGCTGAGCGGACAGAAAGGTATTTACCCCATTTACGGGAATCAGGAGTCAGAAACGGAGAGACCGTCTCTTCTTTGTTGGTGGCGAAAAACTCATCGAATGAATAGGGCGTTGTCATAAAAACATCTGCTTAAGGAAGTATATTGCTCCTGCAACAAAAGCTACAAGGGAGAGGTTCCAGATAAGAGCCTCGAGGCGGCGGTTTCTTTCGAGCTTGGCAACAGTGATCGCAGCGATTGTTATCGTCAGAGCAGTTGCAATCAGTGGAGAAAAGAAAAAATAGCCTCCGGCAAAGAGTCCTGTTGCGATGAGTACTCCGACGCCGGCGCCTAAACTTTGCTTGAGGGGATGTTCATAGACCTCTAAGGCAAGGCCCATCTCTTCTTCAAGCATGATATTGAGAAGCCGGTTGTCGTCGGCCATCATCACCGTAACGACTTCATCGAGAAGCTTGCCGGTCAGGCCTTTGGTTTGATAAAGAGCAGCGAGCTCTTCCCGTTCTTGTTCTCTTGCATGCTGAATTTCCCATCGTTCTTCTTCGATCACGCGGTGAAGTCTTTCTAAACGGGCCCAGCCGAGCAGTGCGCTCCGGCCGATCTTCCAGAGAAAAAGTCCAGCTGCAATAAGAAAATATAACTTCGGTTGTGCAGGAAATAAAATCCAAAGCAGAAGTAAAACGACAGCGGTATCGCGAGCGGCATCGGCTGCAGCTGAAAGATGTCCGGGCATTTCAGTGCCATGGATTTCTGCAGCCGCCAGAGCGCCTTTTGCGCGGGCGGCTTTCAGATGCTCAATGACGGACTTTCCTTCAAAGTGATCGGTTTTCATCTTTTTAAGAGGACAGTTAACAGCTGGCACATGTCGAGATGGTCTTTAACTGCCATCACTTCACGTGTTGAATGCATCGAGAAAATAGCGCAGCCGATATCAACGGTGGGAATCCCCATCGTATGGGCAAAGATCGGGCCGATGGTGCTGCCGCTGGTGAAATTGGAATGTGAAGCAAAAGACTGGTAATGCAGTTTTGCTTTTTTGCAGGCAGAAATTACAGGAGCTGCGGTCTTGGCATCGGTCACATATTTTTTGTCGGCGTTATACTTGATGGCGATTCCTTGCCCGGGGATCAGTTGGTGCTGAGGATCGTATTTTTTTGCATGGTTGGGATTATACGCATGGGCAACATCGACGGAGACGCAGAGCGAATCTGTTTTCATCCGGATGTAGTCTTCTGCAGAGAGCTCATAAAAGGCTCTGATCCGCTGGAGCACATCATCCATAAAGGTCGAAGCGGCGCCATCAGAGGTCCGTGAGCCGATTTCTTCTGCGTCCCAAAGGATGCAGATTTGGAGATCGTCATTTTGCGGAGCTTTTGCAAAAGCTTGAATACAGGCATGAGATGACGTAAGATTATCCAATCGATAGGAAGCGAGCATCTCTTCAGAAGTTCCCAAAAAGCGAGCTTTTTCAATCGGAACTAAAAAGAGATCAAAAGAAAGAATCTCTTCGAAAGGAACATATTTCTTCAAGAACGGCTCGAGGAGATTTTTTTTATCTTTATCAAGAGTAAAGATAGGACGTAAATGGTCTTGTTTATTGATCATGAACCCTTTGTCATTGACTTCTCGATCGAGATGGATAGCTAGCTGGGGGATAAAAAGAGGGGATTCTTCGATGAAGATCAGTTTTTCTTGGCATTTGCCTTTCTTGTCTTCAAAAACGACTCTTCCAGCAATGGCTAGATCTCGGTTGAACCAAGAACTCAAGAGCGGCCCGCCGTAAACTTCTGTTTCCAAAAGGTGATACGGCTCAGCGACGATCTCGGGATTCGGTTTTAACTTGAGTGCAGGGCTGTCGGTATGCGCAGCAATGATCGTCATTTTCTCAGGAGCTTTTTCGGAAGAGAAAAAGCGCAGACTGATCCACCGCGCTGGACGAAGTACCGTTTATTTTTTTCTAGCTTCCATTTTTCTTCTTCTTGCAGATGGATTGCTTTTGCGGCTGTAAGGCGGCGCGAAGCTTCTTGTACCGCATGCCAAGAGGTGGGGGAACGGTCTAAAAAATGAGTGAGATCCTTTAAGATATCGGACATAATTCTTTGACTCCATTGAGGTATTTATGCAAGACCAATGGGATCTCAACAGAACCGTCCGGCCGTTGGTTATTTTCAAGGAGAGCAACCATGAGCCGGGAGGTAGCGAGTCCAGATCCATTCAAGGTATACACGAACTCAGGTTTTGCTTCTCCTGTCTTGTATCTTGTCATAGACCGGCGTGACTGGAAATCTCCGCAATTAGAGATCGAAGAGACTTCATAATACCGGTTTTGGCCGGGAAGCCAAACTTCCACATCGATGGTTTTCATCGCAGCAAAAGACATATCTCCTGTGACCAGGAGCATATTGCGGTAATGGATATTGAGTCCCTGTAAGATTTCTTCGGCACTGCTGACCATCTGTTGGAACATCGCTTCGCTTTGATCTGGTTTTGTAAAAGCAAACATCTCGACTTTATTGAACTGGTGCATCCGGATCAGACCCCGTTCTTGGCTGCCAGCTGCTCCGGCTTCTCTGCGGAAGCACGGAGTGTAGGCGACGTATCTCTTGGGAAGTTCAGCTTCTGAGAAAATCTCATCAATGTGAAGGCCGTTAAGTACTGTTTCTGAGGTTGGAATGAGATAGAGGTTGTAGTCGTCGTCTTTGATCTTGAACAGCTGATGCTCAAATTTAGGAAGCTGGCCTGAAGCGAACATCGTCTCAGGTTTGATCAAATGCGGAGGCATCCACATTTCAAAACCGTTTTCGATATGGATATCGAGCATGAAGTTGATGAGAGCCCATTCAAGCCGTGCGCCCATGTTGCAATAAGCTGGCCAGCCGCTGCCGGAGGTTTTTGCTGCGCGTTTAAAGTCGAAGAGTTTCAGCTTTTCATTGAGCTCAACGTGGTTTTTGAACGGAAAGGCAAATTCACGTTTCTCACCCCATGATTTGATGCAAACATTGTCTTTAGGATCAGGAGAGACTTTGGCTTCATCACTCGGAATATTCGGCAGAGAGGCGAGTTTATTTGTGAGTTCTTTTTCAAGTTCTGTTCTTTCGTGGTTGAGTGCAGAGGTTTTATCGCCAAGACCTGCGACTTGTTGCATCACTTCCGCAACATCTTCACCCTTTCTTTTCCTGTCGCCGATCTCTTTAGAGAGCGCGTTTCTTTTGGCCTGGAGATCTTCGACTTCGACGATCACATGCCGGATGCGCTCATCGAGAGCAAGCAGGGGCCCAAGATTGATTTCAGGGTCCTTAGTCTTTAATTTAGTTTCAATGCCTTGGGGATCTTTTCGCAGTAGCTTGATATCTAACATATTGTTTCCAATAAAAATGTGTTTATCTTAGGTTGAAATACGCTTAAAGTCAACCCCAGGAAGAAGGTTAAAATGATTGCTTTTTCTCTGCTCGAGCTTACTTTTGTATTTTCTATTGGGCTTCTCTAAATTTAATTTGTAGGCGATTGCCTATATTTTTTTACTTAAAGGTAAGATTTTCCCCATCTAGGGAGGAGTCATTGACAAGTGTTACTGATAGTATCTTTCAATAATATGAGTTTTCCTTATTTGTTGCGATCGATTTATGATGTACTCAAAAGGAGGGCATATGGGAAATTTTTTATCTGTTTTTGCAGCTAAAGAGGCTAACCGTTTCAAGCTCAAAGCAGGAGTTTTTGTAGTGCTTATAGAAGAAGGGCAAGTGCTTCTTCTGCGAAGATTCCAAACAGGCATAGAAGATGCGCTGTACGTGGTACCAATGGGAGGGCACGATGGAAAAGAGCCTCTCACAACGGGTGTGATTCGTGAAGCAAAGGAAGAGGTTAACATTGAAGTAAAACAAGAGGATTTATCGGTATGCCATGTGATGCATCGTTTTCACACTATGCCCGAGGGTTTATCTTTCGAACAGATCGATGTCTTTTTTAGAGTGAATCGTTATGAAGGAGTCATTACAAATAATGAGCCTGATCGATGCGACGAGCTTGCCTTCTTTCCGTTAAATAATCTACCGAAGGCAACTGCTCCATTTATCCAGCATGCTTTGCAATGTATTCAAAAAGGAGAAAGTTTCTCGGAGTTTGGCTTTGTATGAAAAATCTTGAAGGCAACTGGCTCAGTAAAAAGTTTTGCCAGGTTTCACAAGAGCTATTTCTTGCAAAACAAACCCACGCCATAGGGATACATGTGTCAACCGCACGCCTTTTAGCCTTGCGGTATTTGACTTAACTGTTCGAACTTCCCAGCCTGGTTTTGTGAGTTAATTAGTCCCAGTGGAAAACTCCTTCTATTATGGAAAAATTGCTTAGAAAGTTGATATTTTAGCTCGATTGGAGTATACCCGCCCCGTACCCGGAGTGTGTTATGGCTATTAGGATGTTAGGGGTTTTTTCAAGAAATTACGTCACGCATTCTGTTCCAAATGCGTGGGGAAGAGCGTGTCGTGCATCATACTGTACCTTAAAAAAAGAGAGCTCTCCACCGACCAATCTTCCAACTTCTACCACAATGCCTACCTTTGAAGAGATTGAGCGAGACCCAGCTCTCCGGAGAAAGATTATTCAGCAATACAAAGAGCTTGCTGATTGTCCAGCTTTTCAGCGTATCGCAAAGGAAGTGATGGCGTTGGGCCTCGAAGGACTCAAGAAAAATCGTAAATGAAGCACTTTATAAGCCATCAAATGAGTAAAATTTATTTTAGCTAGAGTTTTCAGCATAAAATCGGGCATTTCAAAGCTAAATTGCTCTAAAAACTTTTTTAATAGTAGTAGCTCGACAATTTGGAGTGATTCTGGTATGATGGTGGGAATCAAAAGAAATATTTATGAAAACAAATTCGCATCCTAAAGCCCAGAATCCGCTCCTGCTCCGCTTCCACCGGTTGATTGACGCTTTCGCTAAATCAGACGATGAAAGAGACTTCTATTTAGACCGTATAGAGGGGTTTATCCTCTATATGGACCTCGATAAAGGACAGAAGGAACTCGATGATTTTTCCCATGAATTAGGCCAGCATCCTGAGCGTTTTGCCCAGCTGCCTAAGATGACCTTCTACGAGACAAAGAAGTTCATGGAGGGGTTTGTCAACGAAAAAGTTTACGATATCGACACGAAAGAGAAGCTTTTAGACGTCATTCAGTCGAAAGAGGCTAGGGAAAATTTTCTTGAATTCATCTATGACCACCTCACAGAACTCGAAAAATGGCAGCAATACTACGTCGAAAGGATGAGAATCCGGATTATCGAGTGGCTCAGATCTCAGGAATTCGTCTTTGTCTTCGAAGAAGACCTCGATTTGCCTAAAGTCGTCATGGAAAAGGTCAAACAGCAGCTTTTTGACGTTAAAGTCGGAAAAGATGTCGCTCAAGCGCGTGAAGTTTTGACCCAAAAAGCCAAAACGTACTATTCGAATGAGGCTCTCAATCCACGTCCAAAACGCGGCCGTCCTCCGAAACAACAAGTTAAAATCGAAATCGAACCGCAGCTGACAGGGGATATCTATACAACTGTTCCTCCAGTCTGCCGTATGTTCTTATACTTACCAGATATCAGCACAGCTTCTGCTGTCACGTTCTCTTCCCGTTATGGATCAGAAGCAGAACTCTTGGCCAATTTACGTGGAACAACACGTGTCAAAGTCGATACCAAGCTCGAAGCACTCTCTCAACGTCTGGAATCTCTCCGCCAGCTGTCTGGCAGATTGTCTGGCATTGAAGATATCGTGGGTGAAAGAGATCAAAAACTATTCAAAGCGGTCGCTCAAAATGAGCCTATTGTAAGCCTTGTCCCTGATGAAGATACTCCAAAGAAACGGGGTCTTCTCGATGTGGTCAAGGGTTTCTTACCGCGGCGTAAAGAGAAAAAGGTTGAAGGTGAAGAACCTGAAGCACCGAAAGCTCCTACGCAGATGAAAAAAGTTACACCGATTCAATCTAAAAAGAAAAAATGACCCAAACGGTAGTTGAACAACAGACCAGCAAATCTCTAGCCTTGAGAGCTCTCGAGGTTATGTACCTCACGCGCTTCATGGATGACAAGTGCTTTAAATTGTCGCGTCAAAATAAAGGCGGGACTTTTCAGCTCTCTGTTGCTGGTCATGAACTCATCGGGACCATTTCAGCCTTAAGTTTAATTCCTGGAAAAGACTGGGGCCTCCCATATTACCGCGACCGAGCTTTCGCATTAGGTTTGGGTTCATCACTCACTGACCTTTTAGGCGCTTTTTTAGCCCGCGATGTGCCTCATCACTCCGGCGGACGGATGATGCCTGAGCACTTTGTGCATAAACAACTCCGCATGCCATGCCAATCCAGCTGCGTCGGCTCACAATTTCTCCAAGCTGTCGGTGTTGCTAAAGGCGTGCAATTCCATGGAAGAGATGACGTTGTCTATGTTTCCGGCGGCGATGGATCGACTTCTCAGGGCGATTTCCATGAAGCTCTCAATTTTTCTTGTCTCCACCGTTTAGGGATTATCTTTGTTATCCAAGACAACGGCTGGGCGATCTCTGTTCCTGTGAAAGACCAAACAACCGGCGGGACCATTGCGAAAATGGCACGCGGTTATCAAGGTCTCGATGTTCATGAGATCGATGGCTGCGACTTTGAACAAACTTCTCAAGCGCTATCTGTTGCTGTTGCTAAAGCCCGTCGTAAAGAAGGGCCTAGCGTCATCGTTGCTAAAGTGCCTCGCATGGGTGCTCACAGCAATAGCGATGATCCATTAAAATACCAAGATCCCGAATGCACGCTTGCTGAAAAAGCCAAAGATCCGATCCCACGCTTAGAAAAGTGGATCGTCGATATGGGCCAGGCAACGCGTGAAGAAATCGAAGAGATGAAAAAAATTGCTTTCACTCAGATCGAGATGGCAGCCACGAAGCAGAACAAATTCCTTTCCCTGATGTTTCGACTGCCGGTGATAAAGTTTTTGCACCGACTCCTGAGATTGCCCTCAAAGAGGAATATGCGACGAAAGGGGAGTCGATTGTTATTGTCGATGCCCTGAATCACGCGATTGACGAAGAGATGGAAAAAGATCCTTTGGTCGTCGTCTTCGGTGAAGACGTGGCTCACGGCAAGGGAGGCGTTTTTGGCGTCACCCGCGGCCTGACTGCGAAATACGGCGTCGAAAGATGTTTTAATTCTCCGCTTGCGGAATCCACAGTGATTGGTGTTGCTTTAGGGATGTCTCTTGTTGATGGCATTAAACCAGTCGCAGAGATCCAATTTGCCGACTATCTCTGGCCTGGCATGAACCAGCTTTTCAATGAAGTCGCTAGCTTTTACTATCGTGCGAATGGCGAGTGGAACTGTCCTTTAGTGATCCGGATGCCTTATGGCGGATATATCCAAGGCGGACCCTATCACTCACAAAGCATTGAAGCTTATTTGGCCCACTGTCCAGGTTTGAAAGTCGTCATCCCAAGTAATACCGCTGATGCGAAAAGACTTTTAAAAGCTGCAATTCGCGATCCAAATCCTGTCGTTTTCTTAGAACACAAAGGCCTCTACCGTCAACGTGTTTTCTGCGCTCGTCCTGAGCCTGCTGATGAGGAACTCCTTCCTCTTGGCAAAGCGAAAGTCGTCCGTGAAGGATCAGATGTGACGATTGTCGGCTGGGGTATGATGGTCGTGATGGCTTCTGAAGTTGCAGAAACCCTTTCTAAAGAAGGGATTAACGTCGAGATCATCGACCTTCGCACGATTGTTCCTTTTGATATTGAGACAGTTTTAGCTTCGGTTAAAAAGACCGGTAAACTCGTGATTGCGCATGAAGCGGCTAGAAATAACGGGTTTGGTGCTGAAATTGCTGCAAGTATCAGCGAGAAAGCCTTCCAATTCCTGGATGCTCCGATCGTCCGTGTCGCGGGTAAAGATTGTGCTGTTCCTTATTGCAAGGTGCTTGAAGACGCAGTGCTTCCGCAAAGATCTGATCTAGAAAAAGCTCTTCGCGAGCTGGCTAGTTACTAATATCCAAAGACAATTGCGTTGGCGGTTTTTTGAACTTCCGTTTATGCACACGTGCTTTTTTCACATGCTTTTTCGCAGCTGGTCTCAAAAGTTTTTGATTGAGCCGGCTGAGTCTGACGATCTTTTTCTCTAATGTTAGATAACGGTCAGGGGACTTTTGCCATAGCTGATGCTTTTCAGTCTCATCGATGCTGTTGTTGAGTTGGAGAAGCGCATTCAATAACAAATCTTGCTTGTGCTCCAAAGCGACGCACTCGCCATTTTCTTCTTCGCACTCACGAAGTTGATTAGCGTTAGCGATCAGCTCGTCGAGCTTTCTTTCCATTTCCGATAAAACCTGTATCGAAGCCATCCCATCCCCCTTTGAGGTATAAGATTGGTTTCTACAGAAAGAGGTTAAAAAGTGTCAAATAATTTTTTAAAAAAGAATCGGTCTACTGATAGAATCTTGAAAAGCGATCGAGGTTTCGATCTGATATTCAAGTTCTGCCAGCTTCGCAGAAATGATCTCCAACGCAAGCTGGGGATTGTTGCATTCTTCAGAAAGATGGGCCAGATGAATGTGTTTGAGATTCGGATGCACAATCTCTGCGATGAGTTCGGCGCATTGCTCGTTAGATAGGTGGCCCTGGCGGCTCAAGACCCGTTGTTTGTAGACTTGAGGCCGGTTGCAGGCATGGACCATCGAAGGTTGATGGTTGGCCTCGATATAAAGATAATCGCAGTTTTTTAGATGGTTTTTGACAAGTGTTGTTGCAAACCCTAAATCAGTGCAGATCCCTATTTTGTGGTCTTTGGTTTTAATCGTAAATGCAACTGGATCTAGCGTATCATGCTGAATGCTAAAAGGGTGGACCTCGATATCTCCGAATTCAAATGTCTCACCGGTTGAAAAAATCTTAAATTTCGGAGCTTCGCCTAAGATCTCGACAATTGCTTTTGCAGTATCGCTATTAGCAAAGACAGGGATCTTATGTTTGATGGCTAGCGTTGAAAGCCCGCGGATATGATCGGTGTGTTCATGAGTAATGAGGATTGCGTCGATGTCACTCAGAGAAACGCCGATCTCACCCAGCCTATCGGCAATTATTTTTGCAGAGAGTCCCGCATCGATGAGGATGCGTGTATTTTTAGTGCCGAAGAAAATAGAATTTCCTTTCGAACCTGATGCTAACGGACAAAAGCCTTCCATAAGAACAGGATTATTCAGGATCCTTGTTTTCCGGAGAAGAGGAAAAGAGTTTCTTTTTCTTTTTCCATGAAATCAGCAGGATGCCGGTGCCGACAACACTGAAGACGGTCGAGACAAAGAATGGATTGAGAGGCTCAGGTTGTTCTTCTTCCAGCTCCTGTGCAATCTCTTTTTCCAATGCAGCGACTTCATCGGACCCGCTGAAAATTAAATTGTAAAAAAGAGCGCCTAGAGAAAAAACCAGCAAGATGCAGCCGAGGATTTTCAACCGGCCGATGAGCTGTTTTTCAACGTGAGGTTCCAGATCATTCATCTGTTCTAGATCCCTGATTAGGATTATCGATTAAGACTCTACGGGGTTTGCTCCCTTCTTGTGAAGAGATAACGCCCCTGGTTTCTAATTCATCCATCAAGCTTGCAGCTCTTGCATAACCAATCTTAAGCTTTCTTTGCAAGTATGTCGTTGAAGCAACTTGAGTATCGAGGACGATGGCCTTAGCTTCGTCATACAACGTATCGCGAGGCCCTTCTTCCGCGTCATCTCCAAGCTCTGGAGCCATCGTATCAAAAGACGAGATGAGATAGTTTGGAGGGGATTGATCGCAGATGAATCGGACAACACGGTTAATATCTTCATCGCTGACATAGGCCCCTTGCGCCCGCATCAAATGAGATGTGCCGGGAGGTAAAAACAGCATGTCGCCGTTGCCCAAAAGACTTTCTGCACCGTTTTCATCTAAGATGATCTGAGAGTTAACCCGGCTAGCGACTTTGAACGCAATTCTTGTGGGGAAGTTGGCCTTGATGAGGCCTGTGATGACTTCTCTAGATGGACGCTGGGTGGCTAAGATCAAATGGATGCCGACAGCGCGGGCCATCTGAGCGATCCTGGCGATCGGGGTTTCAAGATCGGAGCTCGATGCCATCATCAAGTCGGCAAACTCATCGATGATCCCGACAATCGAGGGCATTTTTTCAGGAATCGGGATGCTTAAGGAAGATTCCAGCTCTTTATTGATCGTTCGGGAGTTAAATGCTGAAATATTACGCAGCCCCAGCTGTTTTAAGATGTCGTACCGGGTCTGCATCTCTTTGACCATCCAGTTTAATGCAGCATAGGCTCCATGAGCTTCCGTGATCACCGGCGCAATCAGATGCGGCAGCTGTGTATAAGGAGTGAGCTCGACTTTTTTCGGATCGATCATGATCAGTTTGATCTCATCCGGACGGGCATTCATTAAGATCGACATGATGATCGTGTTGATACAGACCGATTTTCCGGATCCCGTGGCCCCTGCAATCAAACAGTGAGGCATCTTGGCCAGATCGCTCATGACGTTATCGCCGGTGACTGATTTGCCTAAGATAATTGGGACATGGAACTTCCGAGGGTTTTGTTGATACGTCAGCAGCATCTCTTTAAAGCTGACTTCCTGAGGATGCGGCGACGGGATCTCGATGCCGACCGCGGCTTTGCCGGGGATCGGAGCGATGATCCGGATCGATTTAGCTTGTAAATTCAGGGCAATGTCGTTTTCTAGAGCAGTGATCTTTTGGACTTTGACGCCGACAGCAGGATGGATCTCAAAAGAAGTGATCGTCGGTCCGCAGTTGATATCTCCGACTTTGGCTTCAATGCCAAAGCTCAGGAGCGATTCTTCTAAAATCTCGGCTTGCCGTTTGAGTTCTTTTTTCAGCTGAGGCTGATCAACTTTCTTCGGATTGGTCAATAGATGAAGGCGGAGGAAGATCGTAGCCGGAAAAATTTCCTTTAGCGGGTTTTGGCAGGTCTTGTCTCTTCTCGCCTTTTTCTTCATTGGTCGTTCGGATGCGGATCTCGGGTTTTTGTCTTCAGGATCATAAAAAGGAGCAGGCATCGCGGTGGCTGCGATTTTCTTCGAGAGGGTTTTTTCGATCTGCTCATGCTGCAGGATCTGCTGATCTCTTTCTTCTTCTTTTTTCGACCGGCGTGCAGCGATTCCCTGGATGACATCCATGATCCTGACTTCAGTCAAAAATAAGAAATGAGAGCAGTCCCGTGAGAGTAAAGGTAATTCCGACGCCGAGATCGCTGAGCATGTGCTGAAGATTAAAGCTCGGCATGTCCCGATAGAGAAAATAAACAGGAACGCCTCCCAAGTTATGACGGATGGTATGACGGATATACGGGAGTTCCATCGTGATCGATTCCGTCAGAATTTTATGTCTCATGGCTCCCGGAATCGGCAGTCCTTTTTCTGCAGAGAGATTGAGCAGAAATGAAAAAGAAATTCCGAGAAGCGACAGATAGAAGATCTTCGACTTCAGCCGGGGGATTTCTCCCTGGAGAAGGAGCTTCCATCCGATCCATCCAACAAATCCCAAAACAATGTAAACGGTCAGTCCAAAGAGATACATGAGGGTCCAGGCATAGCCATGGCCGATCATGCCCATCAAATTGGTTGTCCGGTCATCGATGTCGTAGCTTAAAAGACAAACCAGCGAGACGACGGAGAGCAAAATGAACAAAAGTCCTTTTGCTTCAGGGTGGGTGTTTTTAGGTGCAGATTCTTTTTTAGCCATAGTTCCTATAAGTATAGACTTAACAGAATTCCAGCAATCAAGCAATACCCAGCAAAAGGTTTCAGGACTCTTCTTTGCAAGAGGGGAATCGCAAATCGCACAACTACAAGTCCCACGACGGCTGCAGTCGCAAAGCCAATCAGGCAGTGGGGCAATTCAACTGGCATCGTAGCTAGATGGGATTTTGCTTTCATGAGCTCTAAGAATGTTCCTCCAGAGACTGCAGGAAGAGATAAGAGGAAAGAAAACCGGACTGCTTCGGCAGGAGTTGCTCCTCTCCAAAGGCCAGCTCCGATTGTCGCAGCGCTGCGGGATATTCCTGGAATCAGAGCGAGACCTTGAAAAGTCCCAATAAACAGGGCGTCTTTATTGGTTAACTTGGCTTTGACTTTTTTTTGGATCATCGAGGCTCCAAAGAGGATAGCTGCTGTGCCGATCAGGCAAAAGCCTAAGTATTCAGGTTTGGAGAGCGCTTCTCTAAGAGGCTTCAATAAGAAATAAAAGGGGACCAGAGGCACTAAGGCGACCATGAAGGGGATTAAACGGCGGGGATAGTAGAAGAATTCAAGGATGTCTCTTCTGAAATAGTCGATAAGGCCAGCAGTGTTCCCACATGGCAGAAGAGGTCGAAGAGAACGGTTTCTTCTCCTGTAGGGATATTGAAAAAAGTTTTAAAGACTTTCAGATGAGCCGATGAGCTAACAGGAAAAAATTCGCTTACCCCCTGAATCAGTCCTAAACATAACGCATGCAGCCAGTTCATGATAACCCGATTTTGAGTTCAACTTGTTAAAAATCAGCAGAGATTTTTTGAGGAGATCGCTGATTTTTTTTCGAAGATCATAGCCCAACGCGCTATTTTCGAGAAAAAAATCCGGCAAGATCGCGAAAAAAGTTGCTGAGTTTGAATAAGATGAAGTCGAAATTCAGGTTCAGATTCATGGAGTGAAAATGGGGCGATCGACGGGGCTCGAACCCGCGACATCCGGATCCACAATCCGGTGCTCTAACCAACTGAGCTACGATCGCCATAGTTAGGGGACTAGTTTAGTCGAGAATCTCCTTTCAGTCAAAGGAGCAGTGACTAAAAATTAAATTTTAAGGCCATAAAAAGCTTATTTTGGGTTAGAATGGCTCTCCAAAAGGTATTTTTATGTCAGCAATAGGCGAATATTTCCTACCCCAGGTCATTCAAGATCTCAATTTTTATAATGTCACTAGTCCGACAGATTTAGCCTACAGGCTTCGGACTCTCCAACGGGTGGTAGCAGCTGCAATCGGCGCCTATTTATTCTACCACTTTCATCCGCTCTTAACATCACAGATCAGTCAGGTTCCTTATGCTTCAGACGTGGTATTTGCGACATCTTTTATTGATAGGTTATACGCTCTCTTCTCCTGCGACATTTCTAGCGATGGGCAGTGCAGGGATTTACTTGAGAGGTGTACATGTCCTCTCAAATATTAAGCATAAAAGCAGTGGTGAGATCGCGATGGGATCTTTTATGGTTTTATGTCACTATATAGTTGTGCCAGCTCTATAGAAAATACCAATTTTGTTTTTATCCCTCGCCCAACCTTCTGGATAAACTCTTTACTCGAGATCGCAAGCGACTATAGTGGTTCTCTCTATAATCGTTTCTACAAGTGATATTGAGTTTTGAGAAAATCGATCGATTTTTCAACTTTTTCACATATTTCTTTAAAAACCCTCTTCCCTAAAAAAGGGGTTCTTTATATTATGTCAACGGCGCTCCCAGTTAGTGGATCGCCAAAGACACACAATAACAATGCAAAAACAGTTACAAAAACTCGGGTTCCTTTCTCTTTTTTTATTTTCCTCTTTGACTCCTCTCTATGGAGAAGAAGATTCTCAAGAGAATACCTATACAATTAACTTCAACGATGTCCCAGTTGTTGAGTTTATCAACTTCGTCAGCAAGATCTCGGATGCGAATTTCATTTTCAACCATAAAGACCTCCAGTTCAACATCACTTTATCTTCAGGCAAACCGGTCTCTTCCGACCATGTCGTCAAAGCTCTCGTGCAGATCCTTAGAGCCCATGGCCTTTCGATTGCCAAAGAAGAAGGATACCTCGTGATCCATAAAGGGGTCATGGAAGAATACGCCAATGCCCAAGAACATGCTCCGCTGGCACCTATGATAGAGCTCCAGAGTCTTTTTCCGCTCATTCTTCTCTGCCTGCTCATCCTGAAGATCAGCTCCAAGTGGCCGCTTCACCTCTAGTTCATCAGAGCAATCCCAAATTCTTAGTCTACAAGCTGCAATACCATACCGGTGATGAGATCGAAGAGACAATCCGAAAGATCTCAGGGGATCTCTCCTGCAAACCTGAAACCTCTTCTCAGTATTTAGCGGTCTTAAAATCGGTTCAATGGATCAAAGCCACCAATTCATTAGTCTGCTCTGGCGATCCTGATTCTCTTACAGCTGTGAAACAGCTGATCCAAAGTCTTGATACGCAGCTCAAACAGGTTTTCATTGAAGTGCTCGTTGTCGAGACCGATGCGCAAAAAAGCATGGACTTTGGCCTCCAATGGGCTGCAGGCGGTAAAAATAAAAACTCCGTCGGAATGGGAGCAGGAAGCTTTGCTCCAGGCAATAAGTCCAATTTTCCGCTGACTTTCCAAAGCATCGATGGCACTAATACACCGACAGGCCCTAGCCAAATTCCTATGGGCGGCGGCTTTGATATGGGTGTCATTGGAGATCTGATCTTCCACAAAGGGAAATCATTCCTCTCTCTTGCTGCTTTAGTCTCTGCTTTGCAAGCCGACGGGGATGCCTCGATTGTCCTGAACCAAAAGATCATCACGCAGGACAATAAAAACTCGAAGATCTTCGTGGGAGATAACATCCCGTTTACGGGATCTGTTGTCACAACGGTAGGTGCTAGCCAGCAATCGACAGCCAATGTCGAATACCGCGATATCGGGGTTAACTTGAGCATCACCCCAAGACTTGGCGATGATGATGTGATCACCCTCGATCTTGCAATGAAGAGATCACAGAGGCTCATCCCTCCGATAATAATCTGCCCTCAGCAGGGATTAAAACGACCAAGACTAACATGATGACCCATGTCCATGTGCCGAACAAACACTTCCTGGTGCTCAGCGGCATGGCTCGTAATACTAGAAGCCATCATAAAGCGGGTCTGCCATGTTTGGGAGGCTTGCCGTTTATTGGAGCGGCTTTCAGCAAAACCCAGAACGTCGATTCCAAGCGTAATATCATTATCTTTGTCCGTCCTCATATCATCCGGTCCATGGATGACTATCGCAAACTGACTCAGCAAGAGAGTGATTTCCAGCGGGAGAACTCACAGCCGGGCTCGTTTGATAAAGCGGCTAGCGCTTTCACTAAAGATAGAGAGCCCTAGTATTAATGTGATGGCTGTCACGGCAGCCGTCATCGAAAAATCTGGCATCCTCCACTGAAAATCGTAAAGAGCGGGAGGGTGCGTCGCAACTTTCAAAATCAGATTTGTCAAATGTTTATTCAGGATGTGGATCCATGGCCCCACAACTGGCAGGGCTACGCCTATCACCAGCAATAAATAAACAATCGAGACAGCTGCAGGCAGAAAGAGATTGTAGAGCAGGCTTAAGACCGGGAATTTATGAAAATGGAAAAAAATGAGGGAGGGTTACGAGATGGATTGCTCCATTGAGGGCGAGTGTTTCTCGGCAGAAAAAAGAGAAAAGATGACCGTGTTGATCTAGAAGGAGGCATCTGAATAATGTCGCGGAAGCTTCTCTGCGGGAAAAAATAAGTCAGCCATTTCTGAAGAAGGGATAAGTGACCAAAATGGCCGCCGTGCAAAGAAAGCTGAACTGAAATCCCAAATGGAAAATGAGAAGAGGATCTTTCGCCAGCTGCCAGATGAGAGCGATGCCGAGGGCATTGCTAGCTGAGATGCGATAGCCGGCAAGATGGGCGGCTAAATAAAGCGAGATGCCGATCCAGGCTCTTTCAATCGGGGGAGAATCGCCCAAGGTAAGGGCATAAGCAGTCAGAAAGACTATGAGAAGGATCGAAGCCGGCTTGTAAGGCAATAGTAGTCTGAAGACGCTGCCAAGAAGAAAAGCTAAGAGTGCAAATTGAAATCCTGAAATGCCTAAGAGGTGCAAGATGCCAAGGCGATTGAATTCTAAGCAAGCAATCTGTCATCGATATCGCCGGTGAGCATCGAGAGGAGAAAGGCGCGGCTTTTGGTGTCGGTGAAATGGTGGGAGAGATGCGAACGGAGTTTATTTTTTAGATCGAACCGCCACTCCGCAAGTCGTGTTGTTGGAGTTGTTTCCCATGACTTAACTTTCAGGGCATAGTGGTGGTGCCCTTTGGGGAGGAGTTTCCCTGTCACTTGGAGATCTGTAGAGCCGAGAGGTCGGGGTTTATTGTCTCTGAAATAAATACGGCAGGGGATATTTTTAAAAGAAGCTTGGTCAGAGGAAAATTCTTGAAGAAGCCCTTTGAAATGAACTGAGCGTTGGAAAGGGGAGTGGCTGTAGGAGACAGATTCAACCTTGAAGGTGCCAGATCCGTCGAGGCCTTCTTCTTTCAAATCCGGAAGAGAATACGAAAGGAGCGCTAAACCCATCCTGCTAGACAAGTAAGGATTCCTGTCAGGAGTTTTTGTCGATTGGAGTAGAGGCAAAGGCCGAGCGGAATGAAATAAGCAGGATGAAAGAAAAGAGCAAACGTGGTCCCAATAAGAAAAAGGATCCCATAGAATAGGGCAGGAGCTGATGACCAGATGTTTTTCAAGGATTAAAACGTAGCTGAGAACCAACTTTCAGGGCAATGGTTTCTTCAGATGTTTGTGGACACACTCTTAGACGGGTTCCATCGAACTATAGATCAGGCGCGCTCCGCGCTGGCCTGTGATGTAGAAAATAAACCATTCGAACATGACGCTGAACCGGTTGCGGAAGCCAACCAAATAGGCGATGTGGACAAAGCACCACATGAACCAGGCTAAAACTCCATAGAGTTGAATTTTGCCAACCCAAGCGATCGCTTTGCCTTTTCCGATAGTGGCTAAGCTTCCTTTGTCGAAATAGACAAAGGGAGGCCGTTGTTCTTTGGGAAGTTGTTTTTTGAGGAATGGAGGCGACGTATTTGCCTTCTTGGATGGCCACCGGTGCAACGCCGGGAAGAGGCTTGCCATCGGGTCCCATGGAGGTTGAGGCATCGCCGATGACGAAAATTTCTGGGTAGCCGGGGATGGAGAGGTCAGGCTCGACAATGACGCGTCCTTGTCGGTCAAGGGGCACATCGAGGGTTTTGAGAAGCGGTGAGGCTTGGTTGCCAGCGGCCCAGATAATGTTTTTGCAAGGATAGAAAGTCTCTTCGACTTGGACCCCGTCTTCCGTGATGTTGGTCACTTTTTTACCGGTGATGACCGTCACGCCGAGTTTTTCTAAGCCTTCTTGGGCTTTTTGGGAGAGTTTTTCAGGAAATGCTTGCAAAATACGGGGAGAGGCTTCGATGAGGAAGATCTTCGATTCTTCGGGCTTGATGCGGCGGAAGTTTTTAAACATCGTCTTTTGGGCGATCTCAGAAATGGCGCCTGCCATTTCTACGCCAGTCGGGCCTCCGCCGATGATCACAAAATTGAGATATTTCTGAATATCAGCTCCGTGATCAATCCGTTCGGCTTGTTCAAAGGAAAGTAAAATCTCTTCACGGATAGTCAGGGCGTCTTTGATTGTCTTGAGTCCGGGAGCAAATTTTTCCCATTCGTCTTTACCAAAGTAAGAATGCCTTGCTCCGACAGCAAGGACGAGATAATCGTAGCTGATTTTTTCGCCATTGCCAAGGATGAGCTGATGGTTTTTTTTATCGACTTGGACAATTTCTCCCATCACGACGGTAGCATTGTCTTGCTTGCGTAAAATTTCCCGGATAGGAATGGCGATCTCGCCAGGCGATAAAGCTGCGCTGGCAACTTCATAAAGCAGAGGCTGAAAAAGATGGTGATTGGTCTTATCAATTAACAGAACATCGAGCGGGCATTTGTTAAGGTTTTTCGCGACATTGAGTCCACCAAAACCGCCTCCGACGATCACGACTTTTTTATCCGGCATCGAATTTCCCAAAAGAAGTTATATCCACGCTCTTCCTTTTAGATAGCAGTTCTGGGAGTTTCTCAGGAAGTAAAAAGATCTTTCATTTTTTTTCTTTCTTAGAGGAGAAAATCGGTTGTTAAGAGTGAAAAAGATGAGGATTGTAAAAAGAGGATTTTCAAAAACCCTGAAGCCCCGTACAATATCTGGCAGAAATCAACGGCTTGGACCCATGATTTGCGATTTTGATATGCAACCGGCTATACCCTCAAGGAACGACGTGAAAAAAATTGTGCATAAAGTTAAAGTCAAAAATGCTCTGGGGCTTCATGCGCGGCCAGCATCAATGATTGCGAAATTGCTGCAAGGTTTGAAATCTCAAGTTACGATCTCTTATCGGCAAGAAACTGTGAATGCGCGGAGCATCATGAGTATTTTAATGCTGGCGATCAAAAAAAATAGTCAGATTATTTTGACGATTGAAGGGGAAGATGCTGAGGAAACATTGGAAAAGCTGACTGCTGCGTTTGAAAATCAATTCGGAGAAATGGATAGTTGAAACCTCCTGAAGATCAAGAAATCCACTTGAAGGGGGCTCCTGTCAGCGAAGGGATCGCGATTGGAATTCCTATTTTCTTGAGCTATGCCGATGATAACGATATTCCGGATTTCCCGATCAGTACCGGAGAAGTAGAAGGGGAAATTGCCCGCTACCGGCAAGCGTTGTCGTCCAGCCGGGAAGACTTGAAAAAACTTCAGGCTGACTTGTCTGGTGAAGGATCGAAAGAAGTCGCATCGATCATTGGGACGCATATTGAGATGCTTGACGATCCTTTGATGACGACGCACATGGAGATCAAAATCCGTGAGATGCTCAAAAATACCGAATCAGTCTTTAATTCTGTCATCAACGACTACGAAAAACGATTTAGCGAGACGAATGATTCTTTCTTTAATGAACGGCTCTCGGACTTTAGAGACCTTTCAAAACGGGTTCTTCGGCAACCTCTGCGACTCAGAAAATATCTCCTTAGATAATATTCCTCCTAATTCGATTGTGTTTGCCAAAGAATTGATCCCTTCGGATACCGCTTCTCTTCAAGCGACGCGGATCAGTGCTTTTGTCACTCAAAATGGCGGGGGCACTTCCCATGCAGCTTTGATTGCAAGGGCTAAGGGAATTCCGTATGTTGCCAGCATCGATATGGAGATCCTGCAGAATGCCAAAGGCAAATGTGTGATTGTTGATGGCCTCACAGGAGACATCATTGTCAATCCTTCCAACATTACCTTAGAAAAGTATGAGAGATTGAGAAATCGTCTGACTCAACAATATCAGCAGCTCGAAAAAGATCGGCACCTGGCTGCTGAGACTCTAGATGGCTACCCTGTAAATCTTTACGCCAATGTCAACACAACCAACGATATCGATTTAGTCCATCACCATGGATCGCAGGGGATTGGTCTTTTCCGTTCAGAATATCTTTTCATGCAAGATCCTGCTCTCTTCATCGATGAAGAAAGACAATATTTGATCTATCACCAAATGCTAAAACGAGCTAAGGGACTGCCTTTAACATTCCGAGCTTTAGATTTAGGCGGTGATAAATGTTCTGACTTCTTTGAAGAGATGGCCAAAGAACCAAATCCCGTGCTCGGCTGCCGCGGCATCCGATTTTTACTCCGCCGGACTGATATATTTAAAACACAGCTTAGAGCCATATTACGCGCAGGCTTTGGCTATAACCTTCGGATACTATTTCCTCTGATCTCAGATATCCATGAGTTCCGTGAAGTGAAACGGATCATCGAAGAAGTCAAAGAAGAGCTAAAAGCCCGCAACATTTCCTATCATCAGCAGCCGTTATTAGGATGCATGCTGGAAGTCCCATCTGCTGTTCTGATCGCCGATACTTTAGCCCAAGAAAGCGATTTCCTGGCCTTAGGGACCAACGATCTTAATCCAATACACCCTCGGCATCGACCGGAGCAATCCGGGCATGAGCGATTTCTATTATCCGACGCATCCTGGGCATCATCCGGATGATCAAGATGACAATCTTAGAGGCTAAACGTTTTCAAAAGCCTGTGACAATCTGCGGAGAGATCGCTTCGAATCCTCTATTTACCCCGCTGCTGATCGGCCTGGGCGTCCAGAACTTTTCCTGTGCTCCTCGATTTATTCCCATTATCAAACGGACGGTACGGCATTTATCACTGCTTGACTGCTGTGATATTGCAGAACATGTCCTCACACTACGCACATCTGCAGAAATCGCCTGCTACCTAGCAGAATGCCTCCATGGCTCAGAAGGGCAAGCCAGCCTCAAGCGCGACGCTGAAGGGATTTAAGTTTTTAAGGAGACAGTATGAGATCTTCATCTCTGTTATAGAATCTTCTCACATAATTGCGATTTCGGTGTTATGTGAGGAATTTGAATATAAGTGTTTATGTAATAGGTTGTTAGAAAACAATAAAAATTGGAATTTGCTTCAAAGTTGCAGAAAGGATAAAGAGCACAAAAAATTCCCTACCTGCTATGAGATCTCATTGTGGATCATCCTAATCAAGCATGGGCCGCTGATATCACCTATATTTCACTGGTTAATATAGGTTTTGAGTTTTTTAGCCGGTTCTTCCCAATTTTGATGGGTTCAGCAGCTGGAATATCTTTTGGAGGAGTGCCTCCAATTTTGGCAATCGCAGCGCGTACTTCCTTCCTGACTTCTTCGTAGACCCCAAGGGCTTCTTTTTCATTCTTGATGTTTTCACGCTTTAGTTTCTCGCGTGTTTGCGACATGCAGAATTGATGAGCGATAAATTCAGTGGTTCTCATGCGGTCCGACTGTTGTTCTTTTGGATCAATGAATTCTACTGAAGCTTGATTTCTGTCTAAATCTGCTGCCATAGCATCGGAAATCTCTCGTCGGCGAGCTTGGATGGCAAAATACTTTTGAGCGTGAGCTATTTCTGACTTTCTAGGATCTCCATTTTGGATGATCAAATAGCAAGCAAAACGTGAAAGTTGATAATCTTCACCTGGTTGAGAGCGACCTTTTCCAACTATGATTGGGTGGCTGGAGTTAGTAAAGTGATGCTTTGGATCATTTCCTGATTGCTTACATGACTTTTCAGCTTTTTTGATGACATTTTTGAATTGTTGCCATTTAACGTAACCTAGAAACGGTTGAAGTTCTCGAGCACTCCAATACTCCACTCCATGCTGATTAACTTTTTTCAAGTTTTCGAAGGGCAAACTCTTGGTTGATAACTCATTATTATTTTCTTCCATAAATGCCGCTCGCAAAATTTTTTGCCAAAATTGTATGACGAATAAAAATATTAATCAACAGATGAGATGTACTTAGCGGGTTAGTAACTTGCTTTTTCTTAGCAAATGACGCACCAGGCATTCTGTGCCAAAGATCTAGAAGGATCTTGAAAGTTCAATTTATTTAGAGCCCGTTCAATACTATCCATAGTTCGTGGTGAAGCACTATGTCTTTTTGCCAATGTATCAATAGATTCCCCTTTCAATTTTGGGAGTAACTTTACTAAACATTCATCATGCGAAAAGGTCTGATACATTTCGTCTTTAAGCCTGTCTATCAATGCTTGAAAAATAGTAGAGTAATCAGGAACATTGCCTTCAGGGTAGAGCTCCTTAAGAATGACTTCCAACTTGCTTTTTCTCAGCTGTTTGCTGCAGACTTCTACAGCAAGAGCATCCATACGTGAATATGGGCTAGAATAGCCTATTAATGTAGCCATATTGCCTCCTTAGTTGGAACGTAAGGAACGGTTACTAAAGAAGCTTCAGAAGGGGAGTCCGCCGGGCATGCCTTGTTGGCTTTGAGCTTGGACTTTTGCGTGAGCGTCTGCATAGGCAGCTCGGATGAGGTCTTGGAGTCCTTCAATATCATTCGGATCAACACAGGCAGGTTTGATTTTCAGGTCTTTGAGTTCATGTTCACCGTTGAGAACAAGGGTCACAAGTCCGTTACCGGCAGTTCCGGTCACTTCGAGAGTACGCATTTCTTCTTGAATTTTTGCGTATTGCGATTCGAACTGCTTGGCTTGCTTCTTGAGTTTTGAAAATCCGCTTCCCATAGGTTATAAATCCTTTTTTAGGCTGCCTTCGAGCTCAACGGCTGCGAAGCGCAGGAGTGTATCATATCGAGTTTTTTGTGATCGAGTGTGTTCTACAGGGGCTTCAACCTTCGGAGGAACGGGCTGTTCTTTAGGTATGACTGTTTCAACTTTCGGCGCTGCCATTTCCATTTGAACAGGGGCAGGAGTTGGTTTTGGAGCTTCTACCTTGGGAGGTGTTAGAGCAACTTCAACTTTAGGTTGAGCCTGAACGATGGGTGCAGGAGCTTCTACTTTTGGAGGGAGGGGCTTGGGAGCGGGAGCTTCAACCTTTTTCTCAACGGGGCGGGGAGTTGCTCCGCCTTCGATCTCTTCGAGGCGGCGGACGAGCATGGGGAGGGAGATGCGCTTTTGGCTGCGGATGACATGGAGGAAGATCATCTCGAGGGTAACGCGTTTGAAAGGAGTGCGGTGGATTTCTTTGTACCAGTGCAGGAGATAGTCAAGAATGTAGAGGCAGTGCTCTTGAGTGTAGAAAGTGGCGGCGTGGGCATATTTTTTTTGGTCTTTCTCATGGAGATAGGAAGCGGCGGGAGCTGCAGTTTTAGGAGGAGGATGGTGCGGTAATGTTCAATGAGTCCATCGAGGAAGGCAGAGAGGTCTTTGCCGGAGGAAAAGACTTCGGTGGCCAGTTCAAAGGCAAAGGAAAGGTTATACGTTTCCACAGCATGATCGAGACGGAAGTACATCGAGCGGGGGCTGATGCCGAGGATTTTGGCGGTCTCATCGTAGGTCAAGGGGCCGTTGGTGTAGCAGAGGAGCTGATCGAAGAGGGATTCCGCATCGCGAAGGCCGCCTTCAGCCACATGGGCAATGAGTTGGAGGGCTTCTTTTTCGACAGTCGCGCCGAGATCGGCACCGATTTGTCCGAGCTTAGTCATGATCTGGTCGGCTGTGAGCCGGTGGAGATCATACCGTTGGCAGCGGCTGGTGATGGTAGGGAGAACTTTATGAGGTTCTGTAGTGGCAAAGAAAAATTTAACGGTGCTGGGGGGCTCTTCGAGTGTTTTTAGGAGGGCGTTGAAGGCCTCTTTGGTCAGCATGTGGACTTCATCAATGATGTAAATTTTATACTTGCTGCTGGCAGAGGCGTAAGCGACGGTCTCATTGATCTGGCGGATGTCGTCGATGCCGCGGTTGGAAGCACCGTCTATTTCCATAACATCGAGGGATCTGCCTTGTGTAATGTCGAGGCAGGAGGGGCATTGGTTGCAGGGCTCGAAATCTTCTGTGAGGGCCTGGCAATTGAGGGCTTTTGCAAAGAGGCGTGCAAAGGTTGTTTTGCCAGTTCCACGGCAGCCGCAGAAGAGATAAGCAGGAGCAATTTTTCCCAGCTTAATGGCGTTTTTAAGGGTCGTCACGATCGCATCTTGGCCGACGATGCTCTTGAAGGTCTGAGGGCGGTATTTTCTAGAAATATTTTGGTACATGAATCGAAGTATATCGGCTTTTGAGTCTGGATGCAAGTCTTGGCGTTAAATGGGGGGATGTTGCTGTAAAAGGGACTTTGGAGCATGCTTTAGAGAGAGGCTATCAATGGCTCTTGGTAAGGTAAGTAACTTTCTTTCGAAGTCAAGCTGGCTTAAGCTTGATCAAAAAGGCTGGCTGAAAGATTTTTTAATTGGCTGCGTCTTGGTCTTGTGTTTAGGTCTTTTTATCAATTTTAAAGAAATCTACGTCTATCACCTTGAACTGAACTCTGTTGCAAACAAATATATCCTTGCTCAAGCGGAGTTTGATTTTCCCGATACTGAAACGACACGCCTAATAAAAGAAGAATCTATTCGTGATTTGGGAAAAATTTACTATCTTCAAGATACAGAAATTTCCAAAGTTGAGAAAAAGGTCCAAGATACACTTGTCGAAAGGCCATTTTGGCGTCATGAGCTTCCTACCGTTTCTTTTGACGAATTGATCAAGGCTAGCGAAGCTCTTCGCGATGTTCTATTGAAGGTCAAATTTTCCGATCAAAGGACGCTGACAAAACTCAAGCAGGTAGGGCAATTTTCCAAAGATTTTCTCATTTATTCTCCGAGTGAAATGGCGGGGGTTCTTTCAGACGACTTATGGGAGCGGATTGAGCAGATGACCTTTCTCGTGAGAACCCCGGCTAATCGGTTTATCTTACAGCAATATCGAGCTCATTCTTGGGGATTGCAAGAAGATCTGGGAAAGCAGCATTTCTTAAGCCGCTTGATCAAAGACTCTATCCCTCTTAAGATGACAAAAGTTCTTCCAGGGAGCCGTATTATCAACAAGGGCGATAAAGTCACGGTGCGGCACATCGACATGCTGAAGGGGATGAAGAAAAAGCTATTGTCAGAGCATCATTTTTTTAATCTGTCCGCGATGGCAGGAAGTTTAGCATTAGCGCTAATGATGACATTGGTGGGGTGGTTCTATTTGAAGACGCTTTATCCTCACGTTGTGCAATCTTCGGCCAAAAAAGCTCTGGTTGTTACAGTCATTATTTTCACACTTTTAATAGCGAAATTAACGGAATACCTTTTGGTCAATAAGGTGGGATATCTAGCGGATCTATGCCGGTTCCCGGTTTTCGTACCTTTGGTCACGCTGTTGCTGGCGATTTTAATCGATCGAAGGATCGCAATGATTGTCTCTTTGTTTGTCACCTTGATCATGGCTACAACACTCATCGTGAATTATCAACATTTTCTCCTGATCAATGTGGTGGCAGCTCTTGTGGCCACAATTCTTGTTAAATCAGTAAGAAAGAGAAAAGAGATTTTTGAGATCTGCGCTAAAATTTGGCTGATTACGATCCCGTTAATCTTGGGGGTCAATCTCGTGGAAAATACGGCATGGGATTACCATATTTTGATCGATATGCTGACGTCTTTAGTCTCCATGACGCTAACTGGGGTTATTGTTGTTACAATCCTGCCTGTTTTTGAATCGACTTTCGGCATTGTAACTGATATGACGCTGCTTGAATCTGCTGATTTAAGCCATCCTCTTCTGCGGCGTTTAAATTTAGAAGCTCCGGGAACTTACCGTCATTCTTTGTCCGTTGCGGCTTTAGCTGAAGAAGCAGCACTAGCGATCAACGCCAACCCTATTTTCTGCCGTGTAGCGGCTCTGTATCACGACATTGGAAAGCTTTCTCAGCCGCAGTATTTTACAGAGAATCAGTTTTGCGGTTTCAATATGCATCAGCTGCTCACACCGCTTGAATCTGCTCAAGTCATCATTGCTCACGTCTCGGAAGGCGTGAAACTCGCAGAGCAATACGAGCTTCCTCCCAGCCTTATCGATGTGATCCATGAACACCATGGAAAAGGGCTTGTCTATTACTTCTATCATGCTCAAATCGAACAGTCCCGTGCTAAGGCCATCATGGTGGAAGAATACCGTTTCAGATATCCCGGCCCAACGCCCCGCTCCCGTGAATCGGCTATTATTATGATCGCCGATTCTGTCGAAGCGGCCTTTCGGTCATTAGAGGAAGTCACAGACAAAGCTGTCTGCGAACTTGTCGAGTCTCTTGTGGCCGATAAGATCAGCGAGCATCAGCTCGATACATCTCGGCTGACTTTTGATGAGGTTGAAGGAATTAAAAAGGCGATGATCCGTTCTTTGATCTCAAATGCCCATACCAGAGTCAAGTATCCTAATAAACCAACGACTGTTGTTTGGAAATCAGAAGAAATTTTCGTTCAATTATCTTAGAGTCTGTTTCAACGCAGCAATGAGGGTTTCCACCCGTTTGTTGCATGCTTCTAAACCTTTCTCAATCGATTCTGCCGCAGTTTGGGTTGCTAGATAGACTTTGAGCTTGGGCTCAGTTCCGGAGGGCCGGATGATGATTTTGCTTTGGTCTTCCAAGCGATAGAGAAGAACGTCGGAGCGAGGAAGATTTTCAGGCGTGCTTTTTAAAAAGTCTTCTGTAGAAATGACTTTTTGTCCTGCCAGCGATGCGGGAGGGTTTTTGCGGAGGCCTTCCATCAAACGGTGGATGCTATCGACTCCTTTTTTTCCTTCTTCGAAGGTCAGAGAAAATTGTTTTTCCCGGTAGACGCCGAATTTTCGATAGATGTCATAGAGAAGATCAACGAGGGTTTTGCCTTGCTCTTTCATTTTGAAAGCGATTTCCGCAAAAAGGCAACCGGCGATCATCGCATCTTTATCACGGGCGTAGGTTCCCATGAGATAGCCGTAAGACTCTTCAGCTCCAAAGAGGAATTGATAGCCGCCGGGTTTTTGTTCCCACTCATGGATTTTTTCTCCGATATATTTAAATCCGGTGAGCACTTCAAAGCACTTTACCTGGTAGGCCTCGGAGATTTTTTTGAGCAGCTCGGTCGTGACGATCGTCGTGACGATTGCGCCTTTGGGCGGCAGCTTCTTTTGCATCTTGAGGGTTTCACAAATGAAGTAAGCGGCAATCGCCGCTTGTTCATTGCCGGAAAGTGTGACGGGTTTGTCTTGGTGCCGCACAACGACACCTAGCCGGTCGGCATCGGGATCTGTCGCAATCAGAATATCATTCCCGGTCTGGACGAGATCGTCGGTCCCGGCCTTGAGGGCTTCAGGATATTCAGGATTAGGGAAATGAACAGTTGGGAAGTCTCCATCGGGCACAACTTGTGAAGCAACTAGATGTGGAGGGGAAAATCCCCAGCGCCGGAGAGCTTCCGGCATCAGTGTGATTCCGGTGCCGTGCAAACTGGTGTAACAGATTTTAAGTGCGCTATGGTCTTCGCCGGGAAAATGCTGTAGAGCAGATAAAGCGCGCAGGTAGTCTTCGTCGAGAGAACCGTCAACAGAGATGATCAATGGATCGTTGATTTTGGATAATTTGATCTGGGCAGGGGAAGAGATGGCATCGACTTCGGAAATAATCCCAGTGTCGTGCGGAGGAACAACTTGTCCGCCATCTTGCCAAAAGACTTTATAGCCGTTGTATTCTTTTGGATTGTGCGAAGCGGTGATCATGACGCCGGCCTGCGCTCTTAAAATGACGTGTGGCAAACGAGACATACGGGGTAGGGCGGAGCTCTTTCATGAGAAAGGCCTTAATGCCGTTTCCAGCGAAAACTTTGGCGGTCTCCTCTGCAAATTCATGAGAATGATGACGGCTGTCAAATCCGATCGCGACTCCTTTAGAGGGGTTGCCGTGCTTGAGGATGTAGTTGGCAAGGCCCTGAGAGGCTTTGCGGATGGTGTAGATGTTGATCCGGTTGCTGCCGGCGCCCATGACTCCGCGGAGTCCTCCGGTGCCAAAAGAAAGATCAGTGTAAAATGCGTCGATGAGCTCTTCGGGATTTTTCAGGAGTTCGCGGACTTCGGCCTTAGTCTCTTCATCGTAGTAAGGATCGTCGAGCCAGCTTTGCGCACGTGCAAGAATTTTAGGATCGGTCACTTAGTCCTCTCCGTTTCGATAACCTCAAACGATACCACGGGAGCTTCTGGATGGTCAATACCTTCGCAGCGCATCGACGTTTCTTTCCAAGCCTTTGGCGACTCGAGATTTTCATTCCACCAGGGGAAAGTGCGGCATTGTTTGGGCCGAACGGAGTAAATTGTACATTTATTTTCTTTCAGAAAGACGCAATCAAATGTGATTTTGTTTTCCAAAAGAGAGATTCTTCCGAAGATCGAGCGTGTGTAGCGGCGCATGAACTCTTCTTTCGGAATTTGGAGATGATTAGCAATAGCATCGACTTCGGCAGCAGAGAGCCAAACATAACCCGGCTCTTTTGAGCAGCAATGGCCGCATCCTGTGCATTGAAACTTGAGACCTTTCTTATACCAGGTCATATGTTTCTTGGTGGGTGGCTTGCCATTTATCGTCTTTCCAGGTGAAAACCTCGGTGATGAGTTTTTCAGGAGAGAGTGTGAGTTGATGCCAGGTGCCTCGGTCGATGTGGACGGTCGAGCCGCTGTCTAAGATGATCGGCAGCTGGCTGGCGCGCAGGTCTGCAAGGCATTGACGATGGGTATGGCCGTGGCAGTAGACCTTCACTTGAGGAAATTTCTCAAGGATTTTACGGAGGGCATCTCCGCGCTGTAATCTTTTGCGAGGAGTCTCATGTTGGAAAAAAGGGAAGTGGTTGAAGAGGATGACTTGATCACCTGTGGGGAGCTTGGAGAGGAACTCGATTAGGTTTTTCTCTGTCGCTTCTGAAAAGTAGCCTGAGGAAAAAAACCAGGAGGTTGCCAGAGCTGTATCTAAACCGACAAACCACCACTTGTCTGAGAGCTTTTGGGCCGTCATGCCATGATCTTTTAGGTTGTAAGGGCTATTTTCATCCCACTGCGTAGGAAAATAGTCGTAGAAGAGCTGTTCTCTGTAGGCCTTTCGGGTGTATTGGTCGTGATTGCCGGGGATGCAGAAGACTTTGAGGCCTTCAGCTTCCAGTGACCGGATAAATTCGCGGGCTTTCTGAAACTCTGCAGGAGCAGACGTTGTGGAGAGGTCTCCGGTGATCAAAACATGCGTGATGCCCTGCTCTTTGTAAAGAGCAGGCAGCAGCGCTAATCGATCATGAGAAAAAATTCGGCGCCTTCCAAATAGGAAGTTGAGATTCCCCAGCCACCTTTTAGAAAAAAACTGCGCAGGATTCCAATCCCAATTCGAAAAATGGAGGTCCGAAAGATGAGCTAGTCTCATGATTAACTTATTTTGACCCTTTTTTGGTCATTTGGCGGGTCATGACTTTACGTTTGGCTTGCGTTTGCTTGCCGAGAGTCTTGATCCAGCGCTTGCCTTCCATATGAACAATTTGAGGAGGGGACTTAACGTCGATCAAACCTGTATTAGTTCTTTTTGAATGGGGAGCTTTTTGTTTGGCTTTTTTAATAGCAATATTTTTTTCAAAAGCTTTTAAAGAAGCGGCTTCTTTTTTTTGTTCTTTTGCTGGGAGTCTAGACAAGAGGGCTTTAGGTGTGTTACGATCGGCTTTGAAGGACGGAATCAGGAAGATTTGCCGCAGAGCGTAGTTCTTTTTTCATTTTCTTGCGAGCGCGTGCAGGCATTGATTGCTTGGATTTGTTCATTTTTGAACTCCTTATCCCTCTATTGTAGTTTAAAATGTTAAAAAATTACCAGGAATTCATTCCAAAAGCTTATCTTTGTCTTAGACGGTATTCCTTTGCTATTTTTAAAAAAGATTTGATGGCAGGAGTAACCGTCGGAATCGTGGCCCTTCCGCTGGCCATGGCCTTTGCGATGGCCTCTGGCGTCGAGCCGGAAAGAGGCCTTTTTACGGCCATTATCGCCGGATTCATCATTTCTTTTTTAGGCGGCAGCAAGGTCCAGATCGGAGGTCCGACCGGAGCCTTTGTCGTTGTCGTCTTTAGCGTTGTCGAAAGTCATGGATATGACGGCCTGGTCATTGCAACGCTGGTTGCGGGAGTTCTTCTGCTGCTCATGGGAGCTTTTCGGCTAGGATCTCTGATTAAATTTGTCCCTCATCCGCTTATTGTCGGTTTTACGACGGGGATTGCCGTTGTTGTATTTTCCTGCCAGATGAAAGACTTGCTGGGCCTTCAAATGGTCGATGTGCCTGTCCACTTCCTAGAAAAATGGAAAGCGTATTTTCATTCCGCTCATACCTTCCATTATTTAACTGCAATTGTCGGAGTCTCTACGGTGGGTTTGATCATGTTTTTCAAAGCGGTTCTCTAAAGCGATTCCATGGGGGATTGCGAGCATTGTCATTGCAACAGCAGTTTGCTGGGCGCTCAATTTGGATATTCCTACGATCTCAACACGGTTTGGCCAGCTTCCTCGGACCTTGCCTTCGCCTTCTTTTGATTTCGACTTTCACCGCGTGCTTGATGTGATGCCCGATGCGATCACGATTGCACTGCTGGCAGGGATTGAGTCTCTGCTATCAGCGGTCATTGCTGATTCTGTCACCGGCAGCCGGCATAAACCAAATTGCGAGCTGATTGCCCAAGGCCTTGCTAACATCGGAGCAGTGGTCTTTGGGGGAATGCCGGCGACTGCTGCGATTGCACGGACGGCGACCAACATTAAAACCGGCGCTCAAACTCCCGTTGCAGGGATGATCCATGCGGTTGTGGTCTTTCTCTTGTTATTTACCTGCTCGTCATTGGTCGGGCATATCCCTTTAGCTTCATTAGCTGCGATCTTAGTTGTCGTCGCGTGGAATATGAGCGAACTTCCTCATTTCTATCGCCTGATGAAAACATCCCGCAGCGATGTGGTGATTCTGCTCACGGCATTTTTCTTGACGGTGCTGATTGATCTCACGGTTGCAGTAGAAATCGGGATGCTGCTGGCGGCCTTCTTCTTCATGAAACGGATGAGCGATGTCAAACATGTGATCGCGCCGGATCAAAAAGATCTGGAGAAGGGGATTGAGATATATAAGATGCGGGGGCCTTTTTTCTTTGGCGTCTGCGATCAGTTGAAGAAGATTGTCCATGATATGGACCCTCCGCCGAAGGTGTTTATTTTGCGGATGAAGCATGTTCCTGTTCTGGATGCGACAGCGCTGCAGACTTTTCGGGAACTGCATGACCGGTGTGCGCACCATAATACGAAGCTTGTTTTGACAGAGGTCCAGCCAGAACCTGTGGAACTCTTGCAGCAATATGGTCTTGGGGCACTTGTCGATCAAGACATCTTAAAACAAACGACTTAAGTCATCGAAGGCGCTAAGAACCCGCCCGCTTGAGATAAAATATTTCCAGTTCTTTTCAAAGAACTTCCAATTAGGAATCCAAGGAGATAGCGTCACAACAGAGCCTTCCAGCCATCCCGGTCTCCAAAGATTCATCCGTTCTTCTTTATCCGCGACAATCACCGTCGGAACCTGAAGATTGGAAGCAAGATGGCCAATGAGCGAATCATTTCCGATTACAAAGCCCGATTGATAGACATACGCAGCGAGATCATCCAGGGAGGAAAACTCTGGGACAAAAACGGGCTCAAAGCCGCGCCTTCTCAGTCCGTGTGCGACTTCTTTGAATTTTTCTTCCAGCCAGTTTTTATCTTCGATGCTGCTGGTATGATGGATCAAGACCCGTTTCCGGTGGAGACGGTGGGACAAATGAGGAGGAGGATTGATGCCGTTTTCTTTGGAGGGATTGTCGACTTCTAAGAGGGAAGCAATCGACTCGGCAATATTTTCCACCATCGGGATTTCAGAATTGAAAACTCGATCAAAGGGATTCAAAGGTCCGTTTTTAGAAGGGACATAGGTCGGATAAAAAATTGAAAGTCTCTCACGGTATTTTTCTTTGAGGGCATTGACGCGCTCGGTATTGTCATTTTGAGCAATGATCCATTCGTCAGGGGAAAAGATCCACTGCGTATCAAAACTCAAATGGGGAAACCAGTTTTGCAATTCCTGCAGCTTGGGATGGATCGTCACGACATCGTGGCCGGCAGATTGAAGACGCTCTGCTGCTGTCAGCATTAAAAGAGCGTCGCCGATTCCCCGGCAAGGAAGGATCTTGATTTTATGACTTAGAATCGTTGTTGTCATCGGGTGCGTTTCCAATCAAAACTTCTGAAAGTAAGATAATGCCAGCTGAAGAGACCGCGAACTGGAGGCCGTTTTTTACCACTTTGGAGGGGTCGACAACGCCAGAGATCAGGAGGTCCTCAACTTTTTCGGTTTGAGCATTGAAACCAAAGCTCACTTCGCTGGAGAGAATTTGTTCTAAGAGCACAGAACCATCAAGTCCAGCATTTGTGACGATTTGACGGAAAGGAGCTTCGCAGGCTTTTAGAACAATTTGGGCACCGGTCAGTTCATCGCCTTGGAGTTTAAGCTTAGCGGTTTTGGAAGCACGAAGTAGAGCAATCCCTCCGCCGGGCACGATGCCTTCTTCTAATGCGGCTTTTGTGGAATTTAAGCTGTCTTCGAAAGCTTGTTTCTTTTGACGCATTTCAGGCTCTGTCGGAGCTCCTACACGGATCACGGCAACACCACCAGATAGCTTAGCTTTTCTCTCTTCGATCTTTTCCTTGTCATAGGTGTTTTCAGCTTCTTTGCTTTCAGTTGAGAGGAGTTTGACGCGGGCTTTGATTTTTTCAGGATCGCCTTTTCCGCCGATGATGGTCGTTTTTTCTTTGGTGATGAGGATTTTATCAGCTTCACCTAGAACTTCGACAGAGGCCTCTTTCAAGACCATGCCAGTGTCTTCTGATACGACGGTGGCTCCTGTCAGAACAGCGATGTCTTCAAGCATCGCTTTTCTGCGGTCGCCAAAGCCGGGAGCTTTGACAGCGCAGACTTTGAGTGTCCCGCGGAGTTTGTTGATCACGAGGGTAGACAGAGCATCGCCTTCGATGTCATCGGCAATCAGGAGGAGCTCTTGTGCAGTGCTAGCAACGCCTTGCAAGAGGGGAAGGATTTCCTGGATCGAACTAATCTTTTTATCGGTGATGAGGATTTTGACATTGTTCATCTCGACGGAGAGGTTTTCTGCATTAGTGCAGAAATAAGAACTGCAGTACCCGCGGTCGAATTGCATTCCTTCGACGACTTCGATAGCGGTTTCTGTGGTTTTTCCTTCTTCAATGGTGATCACGCCGCCCTTGCCGGCTTTTTTGATCGCTTCAGAGATGAAAGTGCCGATCTCTTCGTTTCCAGAAGCGGAAACAATCGCAATGTTTTTGGTTTCTTTATCATTTTTGACTGGGATGGAAAGAGCTGTGAGCTCTTTCAGGATCGCATCGAGCGCTTTTTCCATGCCCCGTTTAAGGCCTATTGGACTTGCTCCGGAAGAGATATTTTTGAGGCCGTTTTGCACTAATGCTCTCAAAAGGAGAATGGTCGTGGTGGTGCCGTCGCCGCATTTTTCTTTCATTTTCGCAGCGGCTTCTTTAGCCATCGAGGCGCCCATGTTGAGATATTGGTCTTTGAACTCGATGTCTTTGACGATGCTGTTGCCGTCGTTTGTTATAGTTGGCGCTCCCCAGCTCGCTTGGAGGCCGACGTTGCGGCCTTTAGGGCCTAGAGTGACACTGACGACATCAGCGAGTTGTTCGATGCCCTCGCGGAGTTTTTCTCTCGCTTGTTCTTCAAAAATGAGTTCTTTCGCTGTTGTCATATGTTTCTCCTTTAAAATCTGATTTAATCCCACCAACGTCAGTTCCGTATCAACTTTGTCGATGAAGTCTTCTAAATCTTTTTGCATGATGCGTGACCTTCCGCCTGTGGCAACTGTCATCACACCGCTCGGTGTTTCTGAAGAGAGCCGAAGCTCTGCAACAATCCGCTCGATGGCTCCCAAAAGTCCAAAATAACAGCCGCTTTTTTCTTGCCCGATTTTGTCTTTTCCTAAAGCAGGAGGTAGTTCTTCCGTCAAAATAGAGGGGAAAATAGCTCCACCGAGGTACACGCCATGCTTCGTGACATAATCAAAGCGGACCGTTGTTCCGATATCGACGATCACGCAATCATTTGAGGGGAAATGATACAGAGCTCCAAAGATGTTTGCAATTCTATCTGGTCGTAGGAGTGGAAATGTTTCATCGGTGGCCAGTCGCTTAAAGTCGGCAGGATTTAAAGCTTGGCACGGGAAGCCCTGAAGAAGGGGCATCAAGTTTTTACCGTCTCCGGCAACGAGGCCCCGCTCAATGGTTTTCCCCTTGAGAAATTCTAACAATTCCTCAGAACGTTTGAATAGAGAGGCTTGAATTAGGCGATCGCCTTCAAACAATCCTGCGCTAATCTTTTGAGTGCCGACATCTACAACAAGTTTCATTGAAGCAACTATAGCTTAGATGCAGTCAAAGAATCAAATGATCGTTTTGGCAAGTAATCTTTGGATTTCGAGATCAGGATTTCTTCGCAAAATGTCTAACTGAAAGAGTTTTCCGACGCTACGCCCAAAACCAAGGACCGCAACATCACAGATAACAACTCCTATTAGAGGATTCCATCCTGAAGGCAATGGGACTCTTTTGTTAATCAATCCAAGCGCCAGCGAGTTTAGGGCTGTCAACACTAGTCCGGGCATCGAATTGGTAAGGGATTTGACGGCTTTCTCTTTAACTTCTTGGTCTGTAAATGCATTCCATGCCATGCCCACGTTATTTCCCGGCTGATAGCCGTCTCGTGCAGCACTGAGATAATAACGACCCCGCTCTGTTCCTACCAAGACACCGAGGGCAAAAGCTGAAACCCAGCGTACGGGATTTGAATATGCGGCGTAGGCATTGATAGCTGCACAAGTGCCGAGATAAACTGTACTTTGTAATGAGACTTGCATAAGGTGCTCCTATTTTTTATGAATCAGGTTATAAATATCCCGCTTGGGAATTCCACGCAGTTCTGCGGCAATTTTAATTGCATCAGCGGTGGAAATGTTATATTCCTTTTCCAAAAATTTTACATGTTCTTGTGGAGAAAGTGAAGAATAATCTTGAGAGGTGCCTTCGACGATGACGACGATTTCTCCTTTGGGAGGATTTTGTTCGTAATGCTGGGCAAGTTCAGAGGCTGTGCCTAACCTGTGCTCTTCAAATTTCTTGGTCAGCTCCCGCATGACGCAAGCTTTGCGAGACGGTTGTAGAGTTTGGAGCGAATCGACAAGCCGGTGAGGGGATTCATAGAAGATAGTCGTCGCTGAAGAGGTGAGAGTGGAGGCTAAGAGTCCGTTTTTTCTCTTCTTCTTTTTTAGGGAGAAATCCGACAAATTGGACATGCTCCTTATTAAAAGGACAGAGTGCGAGCGCCATCACCCAAGCGGACGGTCCTGGGATCGCGGTGAAGGGGAGATTTTCGGCATAGCATCTTTTGACCAGGGCCTCACCTGGATCGCAAATGCCTGGCGTGCCTGCATCGCTGATCAGGCCGATTTCTTTGCCCTCTTTCAAATCGGCAATGACTTTTTCTTCCATCTCTTTTTCATTGAACTGATGGAAGCTTTTAAGGGGTTTGTTGATCTGGTATTCCTCGAGGAGGAATCGGCTGTGGCGGGTATCTTCGCACAGGATGTAATCGCACACCTTTAGAATTTCAATCGCACGCAAGGTGATGTCTTTGAGGTTCCCGAGGGGAGTTGCAACGAGATATAACATAAAAGGTGGCACTCGGAATCGAACCGAGGGTGGAAGCTTTGCAGGCTTCTGCCTTACCACTTGGCTATGCCACCGAAACAAAAACATTATGCTGAAAGGATCAATAGAGGTCAATCATTAGGGGTATATTGCATAGAGAAAATTTTACTTGAAAAGCGGTCGCTTTTTGAAAAAACTTTGATTAAATTGCCTTCTTTCATAATTTAAAGACTGCCAAGAGGTCTAATTTATGAAATTCACAAAGCTCTCACAAATCGGAGAATGTCTACAACTTAAAGTTGAAGAAAAGGAAATCGCCGGTTTTTCCTTTGATAGTAGAGAAGTCAAAAAGGGAGATCTCTTTTTTGCTTTAAAGGGGGCAAATTTTGATGCCCACGGGTTTTTAAAAGAGGTCGCTTCAAGAGGGGCTGCTGCGGCTGTCGTAGATGGCGGTTATTTAGGTGAAAATTTTGGTCTTCCTTTATTAAAGGTTCCGGATGTTACAGAGGCTCTGCAAAAACTTGCACAAGTCATCCAAGCTCTGCGTAAGCAACGGATTGTGGCTGTCACAGGATCTGTCGGCAAGACTACGACAAAAGAATTTATCGCGACTTTGCTGTCGCAAAAATATACCGTGGCTAAAACTCCCGGAAATAGCAATTCTCAGGTTGCACTTCCGGCCGCTATCTTGAACGCATCTGGCAAGGAAGAATTTTTCGTTGTCGAAATGGCAATGAGCGCAGCAGGACATATTCGGAAGTTGGTTGAAATTGCTCCTCCGGAAGTCGCTGTTGTAACGAAAATCGGTCATGCCAATATCGAATATTTTTCGGATGGATTTGAAGGAATTGCCGCAGCAAAAGCAGAGATCTTGTCGCACCCGAAAACGACTCATGCGGTATTGAACCGTCAAGTTTTAGCCTATAAAGCTTTTCAAAATGAGTACCCTCTGCAAAAAAAATATCTTTGCGATCGAATCCAGAACAAGGGAGATTTTGTCTTGGAAGCGGGATGGTACATTAAGGAGGGAGAGAACTCCAGTCAGGGTTTCAGGCTTCCCTTTACTGCCACCCATTTATGCGAAGATTTTATCGCAGCAGCCAGCGTCGCTAGAATTGTGGGGCTTTCCTGGGAATGAAATTATTTCCGGAGCCCACCATCTTAAAACCATTGATAGACGGTTTGAGAGGATTGAAAGGAATGGCTTTGTTATTATTAATGACTGTTATAATGCCAGTCCTGAGTCGATGGAAGCGGCTCTTTCAAATTTGCCGACTACCTTCCTTTGGCGGGAAGACAATTGCTGTTTTTGGAGAGATGGTCGATCTGGGACGTACTCTGAGCAAAGACATCGCGATGTCGCTCAATTTGCGTCGAAAAAGATCGATCACTTTCTATGTTATGGAAAAGGGTGTTTGCCGATGTTCGATATCTTTAATAAAGTGGGCAAACCGGCAGACTTCTTTCGCGATTTAAAACAGCTCAAAACAATTCTTTTTGAAATTTCTAAACCAGGCGATGTCGTTTTGATCAAAGGATCGAGATCGAATAAACTTTGGCAGATTTTAGAAAGATTAATTTTTAGACCTTTGCGTTGATTTCAATTTGGCGTTCATCTTTTAAGATGAAGGCTTCCACATGCTATTATTATTGTTTACGTACCTCACATCTTTGGGATGGAAAATTCCAGCTGCTTTTTCATATTCGTCAACGCGGATGATGCTCGCCGCTCTGACAGCGCTCCTGGTCACCATTTTTCTAGGGCCTCGATGTATCAAAAAACTCTATGAATTGAAGACAGGACAATCGATCCGGGTTGAAGACTGTCCCGATGCTTGCGCAACTCCACGAAAAAAAGAAAAACACTCCCTCCATGGGTGGAGTTTTGATCTTATTTTCCATTTTTATTGCCTTGATGCTTTGGATGGATCTTATCCAATGTCTTCACTATTGATCTTTCCTGCTCACCATCTTCTGGCTTGGCGGCATCGGAGCTTATGACGACTATCTCAAGCTCAAATACAAAAATTCTAAGGGACTCAACGGCCGTAAAAAGTTACTGGCCCAAATCGCTTTTGCCGCTGCCATTGGAATTTACGGCATGGTGCCTGGTGTTGCTGAGAATATGCAAGTGGGCAATGAACTGCTTCCCTCCCACTGCCAAAGAGCAGATCCAATCGAGCAAGCCTGTCGTTGCTGTGCAGCTTTCTACCTCTGAGTACATGACCCAATATTATATGCCCTTCTTCAAAGATCCTGTCGTTCAGTTGACTGGCGGGCTGACTCATTTTAGGCATCTTGATCACGATCTTCGTGATCACGGGATCATCCAATGCCGTCAACTTGACCGATGGGCTGGATGGACTGGCAGCCGGCTGCGTGGTCTTGGTTGCAGGCGTCTTGGCATTGGTTGCCTTTTTTTCCAATAATCTCGAAATGTCCCGCTATCTGAATATTCTCTATATCGATGGGGCAGGGGAGATCGCTGTCTTTTTCTCGGCTACGATGGGAGCTTGTCTGGGATTTTTATGGTACAACGGCTATCCGGCTCAGGTTTTATGGGCGACACCGGGTCACTTGCTCTTGGCGGAATCTTGGGTGTGGCTGCTGTCCTTCTCCGAAGAGAAGTTCTGCTTGCACTTGTCGGAGGCATCTTTGTCGCTGAAACCCTTTCGGTGATTTTACAAGTGGCAAGTTATAAACTCCGTGATAAGAAAGACGGATCTTTTTATGTGCGCCTCTCCATCACCACTTTGAATATAAAGGGTGGCCTGAAACAAAAGTCGTTCTCCGTTTTTGGATCATTGGGCTATTATTAGCTGTCATAGGAGCTATCTCTCTGAAAATACAATGAAAACTCTTGTCATCGGTTTAGGAAAAAGCGGACGGGCAGCTTACGACTTCTCTTGAAGGAAGGCCACAGCGTCGTCGGCACGGATGACAATGCAGATCATTCTCAAAAAATTGGAAATGAAGGCATCAACGTTCAGACCCATCCTCAAGTAGAAGAATTTGATCTAATTGTTCTTTCACCCGGCATTTCTCCCACCAATCCTCTTTATATAAAGGCAGTCGAGCTTGGGAAAGAAATCACGGCGAGGCTGAACTCGCCTTAAGCCGCTTGCATCAGCCCTGCATTGCCATCACGGGAACGAATGGAAAAACAACGGTCACTTTGCTTGTCGAGCACATCTTAAAATGCAGCGGACTTAAAGCTCGGCGCTTGGCAATGTTGGCACGCCGCTGACATCGTATCTGGGCGAGCCCAAGAAATCATGGTCGTGGAACTCAGCTCTTTTCAATTAGAGCTAATGAAAACAGCCGTCGTTGATATCGGAATTATTTTAAATATTACGCCAGATCATCTCGATCGCTATACTACAATGGAAGAGTATGCCAAAGCCAAATGCCGGCTTGCAGGATTTGATGAAAGACCCGGAAGTTTTTGGGTGCATGAAACAGTTGTAAAAGACTTTGGATCTCTGCTTAAATCAAATTATCAGACGTACGGAACCGATCCGCAATTGTCACTAGCTGGACCGATCGAATCTGCGTTGAAGTCAGGCGAAAAGATTGAAACGATTTTGCCTATCCGATATAGAAATTTGGGGGATCACGAAAGCGAGAACGTTTTAGCGGCTTGGATCCTGTGCAAAAAATTTGGAGTCAGCTCTGCTGCTTTTTTAGCGGGTTAGAGACTTTTAAGAAACCGGCGCATCGGATAGAATTTGTCGCCACCATCGATGGTGTTGACTATTTTAACGACAGCAAGGGGACCAACATCGATGCGACGATCAAAGCGGTTGAAGCAATGACAAAAGATGTCGTTCTGATTGCCGGCGGTGTTGATAAAGGATCTTCTTATGAGCCGTGGAAGAAATGTTTTGCGGGTAAAGTCAAGCAGGTGTTTGCGATTGGTCAAGCTGCTGCAAAAATTGCCCAAGAATTAAGACCGGAGTTTGAGGTGGAAATTGTTGCCACCTTGCAAGAAGCCGTTGAATGCGCCAGAAGCAAAGCCAAAAATGGGATGAGCGTCCTGCTGTCCCCGGGATGTTCGAGTTACGATATGTTCAAAGATTACGTCCACCGAGGCGATGAATTTAAAAAGTTTGTTTAAGGATAGGAGAAATAAACATGAACCGAAGAGATACCATTATCATTGCAGTCCTGCTCAATGCCGGACTTCTGATCGTGCTGTTTGCCACCAGTGTAAAATCGGATAAAACCGAAGAAGTCGTACCGACAACGGTGCTGTCTTCCAACCAACCTGAAATCCAATCCATGCCAGCGCCTATCGCAGCAGCTCATATCGCTCCTGCCGGTTCGGATCAACTCGATCAAGTGATCCAGCAATATGTCACGCCGCAAGTCACAGGACAGACGCTTCAAACTGAAACCCAGCCGAACTTTCTTGCAGATCTGCAAGCTCTGGGTACAGAACAAATCGACTCCCGCCCCAGTCATGGAAAATGCTCCTGCGATTGTTGGAAAGCCAAGCAGCAGAGCCTGCTCTTCGCTGAAGTTAAAGTGAAAAAAGGCGATGTTTTAGAAAAAATTGCTCGTCAAAATCATGTCTCTGTCAATGATCTTATGAAGGCCAATAAACTCTCTTCATCACGTTTGAAAATTGGCCAGACTCTGAAAATTCCTGGCAAAGGATCTAAACAATCAGTTGCAACAGTTTCCAATGAAACTGCTCAATACTATACGATTAAAAATGGCGACAATCCTTGGACGATCGCAGTGAAACATCATATGAAAGTCGATGAGCTGCTCAAACTCAATAATATGAATGAAGATAAAGCCCGCCGCTTAAAACCTGGCGATCGGATCCGCATCAAGTAAATGACGCGCAAAAGTCTTTTATTACTCTTGTGCGTTCTTGTTTTATTCATTCTGGGACTTTCCATGGTGTTCAATACAACATCGGCGGAAGTCCTAGATCGTGCTTTAGCTAAAAGCACCCATCATGCTGTTATCAGGCAGCTGCTTTATGCTATATTGGCAGGAATTTTAGCCGCAGGCGTCTGGTTTTTAGGCTTTGACCAAATCTTACGCCTCAGCGGATTTTTTTTAGGTTTTGTAACGTTTCTTCTCGTGCTTGTGTTTATTCCCGGGATCGGACAGTGTTTAAATGGCGCCCATCGGTGGCTGGGAATCGGAAGTTATTCTTTCCAGCCGTCTGAGCTGGCCAAATATCTGATCCCGCTCTATTACATCTCCTATGTCACCTCCGATAAAACGACTCTTGTCCTGAAAGACTTTCTCAAACTGCTTTTAAAACTCGCCGTTCCCATGGGACTGATCTTAATTGAGCCCGACAACGGAACCGTCGCTATCATCTTATCCAGTCTCTTGGTCCTCTTTTCTGCTCACCAAAATCCGCTGGGTCTATTGGGGATTGCCTCTGCTTGTTATTCTTGGTCACAGGAGTCGCCGTCGCTTCCCAGATGCCCCATGTCACGACCGGATCCAGATTTATCTTCATCCTGAACTCGATCTTCAAGGCAAAGGGCCACCAGCCGCACCAGGCTAAGATTGCTGCAGGATCGGGCGGAGCCTTTGGCAAAGGCCTTGGCGAGAGCCTTCAAAAACTCAATTATCTTCCTGAAGCAAGAAGCGATTATATTGCTGCCATTTTTGCAGAAGAGTTTGGATTTGTCGGCATCTGCGGCCTTATTGTTCTTTACACGTTGATCGGCTATTTGGGATTTTCGATTGCTGCAGAGACCGATAACCTCCCGGCTTTTTACACAGTGGCAGTTTTTACTTTCCTAATCTGTTTTCAAGCTTTTTTGAATCTGGGAGTTGTCTCAGGATTATTGCCCAGCAAAGGGACGAACCTTCCATTTTTCAGCCACGGGAGCTCTTCCTTGCTTGCAAATTTGATTGTGATCTGCATCATTTTAAACATCGCTAATAAGAAAACTAATTATGTCATTACCTAAAATATTAATCGCAACCGGAGGAACAGGAGGGCATATTTTTCCTGCTCAGGCCCTTGCTACTGAACTTCTCGAAAAAAACTATGAACTGCTTTTTGCCGGCGGAGGATTAAAATCCAACCGGTATTTCAACCGCAGCCGATTTCCTTATGCGCAAGTCGCCAGCGCAACGCCCCTGAAGGGAAATCCTTTTAAATCTCTTTTCCGGATTGGAAAGGGGATCAATGAAAGTTTAAAGCTCATCGATAGATTTAAACCCGATATGGTTGTTGGATTCGGCAGTTTTTATTCGTTTCCGGTGCTCGCCGCTGCAAGGTGGAGAAAAATCCCCATTATTCTTTTTCGAGCCCAATGCAATTCCTGGAAAAGTCAATCGTCTTGTTTCTAAATGGGCGCTTCTTTCCGCTGTGCAGATTTTCTGAAGCCGGCAATCAGCTCTCCGGCACTATCATCGAGGTTAAAATGCCAGTCGGTGAAAGAAAACATCTCGATGCCAGCGTCGCCAGAGATTATTTTTATCTCGATCACGAGAGCTTCACCTTCCTGGTCTTCGGTGGATCTCAAGGCGCCGAATCGATCAATCGACTCTTTTCTGAAACGATTTAAAAGTCATTGCTCCTGCAGCTTTTCAAGTGATTCATATCACTGGAAAGACCGACAGCGCCGAACTCATCCGCCGGCAATACGAAGCGGCTGGTATTCGCGCTTGCGTCAAAGCCTTTGAAGAACGGATGGATCTCGCTTGGAGCGCTGCCGATGCCGTCATGGGCCGCTCAGGCGCTGCCAGCATCGCAGAACTGATCAAATTTGAAGTCCCGGCATACTCGTTCCTTTTCCTAAAGCTGCCGATGATCATCAGACAAAAAATGCTCTCTTTATCGAAAATGAAGTTGGAGGAGCGATCACCTGTCCTGAATCGTCTTTAACTTCCGAACTTCTCAAACCCCTCTTAGAGCGGCTGATGCGCCCAGCAGAACTCCAAAAAATGAAATCGGCCATCTCTTCTTTTAAACAAGACCACCGGAAGAAAGAGCTTTGCACTGTCATTTGTGACATTTTCAAGGAAAAAACTGCATGAAATACCATTTTATCGGCATCGGGGGCATTGGGCATGAGCGCGCTGGCCCGTATTCTTCTTAAACGCGGCGCTAAGGTCCAAGGGACTGATTCAGCAACGAGCTACGTTACAGAAGGTTTGCAAAAAGCTGGCGCAGAAGTCTATTCAGACCATAGCGCTGACTATCTTAAAACTCCCTGCACGACCATCTATGGCACTGCAATCAAATCCGACCATCCCGAATATAAAGCCGCTATCGATCAAAAATTCCCCATCCTGCACCGCTCCGATCTCCTTGCGGAGCTGATGGAAGGTTATCGCACCCTATTAGTCACGGGCACGCATGGAAAAACAACCACGTCTTGCCTTCTGACGCATGTTCTCGATGTCGCTGACATGAACCCGACATTTGCTTTAGGAGGAATAGCTCTGAACTTCTATTCCAACGGCGATCAAGGAAGCGGCGAATATTTTGTTGCAGAAGCCGATGAGAGCGATGGAACATTTTTAAAATATCCCTCCTATGGAGCCATCATCACCAATGTTGAAGAAGACCATCTCGATTATTGGAAGACAGGCGAAGCGCTCATTGAAGGATTTAAGCAGTTTGCTAAAAAACCGACCCTTCTTTGGTGGTGCGCTGACGATCACATTCTTCCAACACTTTCTCTTCATGGCCACAGCTACGGATTTTCAAAAGATGCTCATCTACAAATTACCCAGTGGCGTCAAGACGGGTTTAAACTCGTCTTCGATCTCGCTTTCCAAGGAAAAACCTATTCGAATATTGAACTTGCCCTGATCGGCAAACACAACGTTGAAAATGGCGCAGCTGTGTTCGGCATGGCCCTCGAGCTCGGGATTGCTGAATCTGCTATCCGTGAAGCTTTCAAGACTTTTAAAGGCGTCAAAAGACGTCTCGAGAAAAAAGGGGAGAAGCGAGCCGTCTCTCTCTATGACGACTATGCTCACCATCCGACAGAGATCGTGACGACTTTGAAGGGAATCCGGCAAGCAATCGGCGAGCGCCGTCTTGTGGTCGCTTTCCAACCCCACCGCTACACCCGTGTTCGTGACTGCTGGAAGGATTTTATGGCAGCATTTGAAGATGCTGATGTCGTTTTCATGACCGACATCTGGAGCGCAGGAGAAACACCGATTGAGGGGATCACAACTGAAAAACTCTTCCAAGAGATCAAAGCAACCAATCCATTTCCTGTTTTCTACCATCCTCGCTCGGAATATTCCGCAGCGATTGCTTCTTTTCTTAGACCCCATGACGTCGTGATCTCGATCGGCGCTGGAGATAGCACCGAAGTCTGCAGTGAAATCCTTACACACGAAATCTCTCCTTTTCGCCTAGCGGTTTGCCAAGGCGGCAGATCTGCCGAGCATGAAGTATCGCTCCGCTCTGCCAAAGTACTCACAAGCGAGATGAACCCTGACTATTACACCATCCAACTTTTCACGATTACGAAAGAAGGTCAGTGGATCAAAGACGGCCAAGTCAAAACACTTCCGGAAGTCACCCAAGAACTCCTCACATGCGACCTCGTTTTCCCGGTCCTGCACGGCCCCTATGGTGAAGATGGCATGCTTCAAGGCTTTTTTGAAACGCTTGGTCTTCCGTATGTCGGAGCCGATTACCGGGCATGCGCAATTTCCATGGACAAAGCGTGGACAAAGCACATTGCCGCTCGCCATGGAGTTGAGGTTGCTCGTTTCATCGAATTTACCATGAACGACTGGGAGCAGCGTCCTGATGAGACCCTCCGGAAGATTCTCAAAGCGTTTAATTTTCCGTTTTATGTGAAAGCCATTCACCTCGGATCGACGTTTGGCGTCCATAAAGTCAAAAACGAACAGCAGATTAAAGATGCAATCGAAAATATCCGTCGTTTAGATTACAGTTTCCTCGTCGAAGAAGAAGTCCAAGGACGCGAGCTCGAGTTTGGATTTATTGGCAATTTCGATGCGGCTGTTGCTGATCCTGCTGAAGTGACCCGTTCTGAAGAGATCCATACTTATGAGAACAAATATAGCGCTACCGGCAAGCCATCGATTCCAAAAGCTCCAATGCCAGCAGACGTTCTAGCTCGTGGAAAAGAGATCGCCAAGACTGTCTATCATGCAGTGGGCTGTATGGGCCTTGCCCGGATCGACTTTTTCTTAAAAGCCGATGGCACCTGGGTGCTCAATGAAGTCAACCCGATGCCCGGATGCACCCCCACCAGCGTTTATCCTGTCATTTGGAAATCAGAAGGAGTTTCCATGAATGAAGTGGTCGACCGCGTGATCATTGCAGGGCTTCATCGGAAACGGTATCATGACCGCCACTTAAGGCCTCCTGCAAAACCTCCTGTTGAATTATGAGATTAGTTCAGTCTTTGACATGGATTGTGGGCTCAGCCCTCTTTATCACGGGGGGCACCTATAAAGGGCTCCAGCATTATCGCAGCCGGCATAGCCAGACTGCTCCAACCTATCTATGCCGTATTGTCCAGACAGGCCCTCAGCGTGAAGCGCTCAAAACGACTTATCTTGCCGAGATTATGAGGATTTCTGCTGATCGGCCCATAACAGCGGCTTCTTTTGATCCTGCATTTGCCCAGAAAAGGCTCATGTCTTGTCCTCTGATCAAAGAGGCTAAAGTCAAAATCACAGCCTCCGATACCGTTTATGTCGACTATACTGTCCGCCAGCCGATCGCTTGGCTCTATGATTTTGACAATATCGCTCTCGATGAAGAAGGGTATCCCTTTCCCGTTTCTCCCTTCTTTTCTCCAAAAAGACTCCCTGAAATCTACCTTGGAATCCGGAATTTCTATTGGGGCCGTCCTCTCAAAGAGAGAAATGCAGAGCTTGCTTTGACGATCTTGCAACTTCTCAACCGACTCTCCCTGCAGGTGAAACGCCTCGACGTCTCGAAGGCCTTTCTTCCCAGCCTAGGCCGTCGTGAAGTCGTCCTTATTTTAGAAGAACAAGGTTTTACAAAAGCTCTAAGGCTGACCCCCAAGAACTTCGCTCAAGAGCTCGGCAATTATCTCGAACTTAGACCTAAGCTCCCAGCGATTGCCCAAATCATCGACCTTCGTATCCCACAACTAGCCTTCATCCAAGAGAAGAGGTAGTTGTTTTCCAAGGCACTGGCCATTTGAGTGGCTTATGTATTTCTACAAAACCTCCCCAGTTGACATTATTGGGGAGGTTTTGTTGATTTAAGAAATGAGACAATCTAAGTATGCTCAAAAACTCAAGCGGCTCTTACTCAAACCTCGGTATTTTTGCTCGGGTAGAGTATGAGCCGAAAGTAGAGTTTCAATGGGAAAGTTTGATCGTTTAACCTAAAACAGTTTGCTTAAGAAAAAAGATATGCAAGTCTCGGAGCCATAGCAGCTATTGCCGCTTTTTCGGAAAAAACCGAAAAAAAGCCTTCTGACTTGCATATCTAAAGTATGCGCAAAACTAAACAAGAAGTTCTAATTTCACCAATTAATAAAACTAATAATTAAAACATATAAAATTAATTGGAGATAAGAGGGTGGAGGCTTGCCTCAAAAGGAAGAGAATGGTAAATTATGGAATGTAAAAACTCTTAACCCCACTGTGAAAATGAAGGAATTCGTTGCCTATATCATTAAGAATCTCGTAGATCTGCCCGACGCTGTCGATGTCAACATTATCGAAGGAGAACAAGGAACTGTTGTTGAAGTCAAAGTTTCTCCCCAAGATGTAGGTAAAATCGTTGGCCGTCAAGGACGTACGATCAAGGCCCTCAGAACAATTGCTATGACAGTCGGCGCTCGCGTAGGCCGTCGAGTCCGCCTCGAAGTTATCCAATAACTTGCTTATAAAGAACATATTTTATACTCTAATTTAAAGAATGCTCTTCTTTTATTTGAAGAAGAGCATTCTAATGCAAACTAAAAGGTTTGTAGAAAAGAGGGTATAGTGTCAGGAACTGCTTTTGGAAACAAAGAACTTCAGAGCATTATCAACCCTTTCACGGTTCCTCTACGGCAAAAACTGCCTCCCATCCCCAAAAAAAAGAAAGTCATTGTATTAGCCGGTCCTACCGGGGTCGGAAAAACTAAAACCTCTCTTATGATCGCGAACGCGATAGGAGGGGAGATTATTTCAGCCGACTCAATGCAGGTTTATCGCGGCATGGACATCGGCACCGCTAAAGTCAAATCTGAAGAAAGGGGCAATATTCGCCACCACTTAATTGATAGCCGCGATATCGACGAGTCGTTCAATGTCGTTGATTTCTTCCATGAATCTGAGCAAGCTTTCCGTGAAATTTACGCTAGAGATCATGTTCCGATTGTCGTCGGGGGCACAGGCTTTTATATCCACGCTCTGATCTATGGGCCTCCTAAAGGTCCAGCTTCTGTCCCTGATGTGAGGAAAAAACTCGAAGATGAAATGACCGAAAAAGGATCGCTTGTTCTCTATGAGAGATTAAAGGGCCTTGATCCCGAATACGCCTCTACGATTACTTTCCGGGACCGGCATAAAATTATCAGGGCCCTAGAAATCATGACGCTCACGAATCAAAAAGTCTCCTTTTTTGAAAAAGGGATGGTCCCTTCTCAGGAGTTCGATTTTAGGTGCTGGTTTCTCTATATGCCTAAAGAAATTCTTTACCCTATGCTCGACCAGAGATGTGAAAAGATGGTTTCTGATGGGCTTATCGAAGAGGTCAAAAGGCTGGATCACGAGGGTATCGGGCAAAACACCTCGGCCTCCCAGGCCATCGGATACCGCCAATGCCTCGAATTTCTTAAAACTGCCCAATCACCCGATGATCGGCGCCATTTCATGGAGACCTTTAAACAGGCCTCCCGCAGGTATGCCAAAAGGCAGCTGACCTGGTTCCGGAAAGAACCCCTTTTCCGCTGGCTAAATATCCATAAAACAGGCGTAGAGACAGCTGTAGAGATGGTCATCCAAGACTACGAGCAGAGTTAACTAAATTTTTAATTGAAAATTTTAATAGTCTTTTCTGTTAGCTTTAAAAGGAGGGTTGGAGTAAAATTCTCTAGTACAAAGAGTATTTTGATGAGTCAGACTTGAGAGGTAACGCCTCCATGACAATAGAATACTTTAAATCCTCCTTACGTTAAAAAATCTTATGACAAGTGAATCTAAAATTTCGGCTCCTGAAGAGACTGTCCCAAATGAAAAACAGGTCGATAAACAGGAGAAACCTTCTTCGCCCGTCCTAAAAGAGCTCATGGCTGAACTAGCCAAATCTACCTCAGGGGAAGAGAAGATCCAGAAATGCCTCGCCGTCATGCGGGCCGCTTTGTCTGATAAAGCCGTCCGATTTAAAGATTATTGGGAAGCTAAGAGACTCTGCCTCCCGATGTTCAAAGAAAACCTAGCCGCGCCCGTCCGTTCTACCCTTTGGGCCCAATATATTGAAATTTCCACAGAAGCCCGTCATCTCAAAGAGACTCTCGATGAGCAATCGGCTTTTGCTATGGAGCAAATCGACCTGGCTATTCAAGCCATCGAAGCAGACCTCGAGAAAGTCGAAGAGCTGGTAGCTCAGAATTCCCAATGGACACTTCCTGATCAATGCGAAACTCTCCGTCCTAAAAAAGACCTCTATCATGCGCTGCAGCGCGAGCTCGATCTGCTCAATACGTTAGCCGCTCGGGTCAATAGCTTTAGAAAAGAAGTGATCCGGACCGAGATGCGGATCCGTTTCAAGAACAAGTTTTTCGACCGTCTTTCGAAAGCCGGCGATAAGATCTTCCCTAAGAGAAAAGAGCTGATCCGTCAGATCTCGACAGAATTCCTCACTGACGTCAAAGACTTTGCTGCAAAACACTGCTCAGGCAAGATGCAAAAAGATACTCCTATTTTTGCTCTACGCGATGAGATCAAATTCCTCCAGATCTTAGCCAAAGAAATGACTCTCGATACGCATGCGTTCACAGAAACGCGTCTTGAGCTCAGCAAATGCTGGGACTTCCTGAAAGAGTGCGATAAAGAGCGCAAAAAAGAGATGACTGAGAAGAGAGAGTTCTTCAAGAAGAACGTCGAACTCATCATGGACAAGATCAAGCCTCTGGCTGAAAGATGTCAATCTGAGACATTCACGATGGATGAGGCGATGAAGCAGTCCAGCGATATCTTGAGCTTCATGAAGACGATTGAGCTCGGCCGCGATGAAGTCCACTTCCTCAAAGACGAAATTGCTAAAGCCCGCACACCTGTCTACGAAAGAGAAAGAAAAGTGCAGCAGGCGCGTGAGAAAGAGATTGAAGAATCTCAACGCCAACGACGCGACAAAATTGAAGATTTCAAAAGACGCCTCCAAGAGACATGCGATCAGGTCTTGGAAAAGAGCGTCGAAGAGCTTCTTATCTCTCAAAGATGAGCTCGGTAAACAACTGGCAGCTTTAACTGCCACCCATGCAGAAAAAGAACTGCTCGAGCATTCCTTAAAGGAGCTCCGTGATCGCATCATCGATAAAAAAGAGAAGGCCATTGCCTCTCTTTCCGATGAAGAACGGAATTCTCTCCAGCACCTTAAGCAGATGTTGGAAGAATGGAAGGCGCAAAAACAAGAAATTCGCACAGAGCTCGAGACATATCGTAAAGCGCTAGCCGGTTCTGGTTTTGATTTCGAAAAAGCAATGCGTTATCGCGGACTTATGGACGAAGAAAAAGTTCGCCTCGATAAAGCAAATAATGCTATAGAAGAAATTGAGACTAAAATTGAAGAGCTTGAAAATAACTAATGCCTTTCACATACAAACCGCCGAAGAAGCTGATCATCTTTGATCTGGATCATACCCTGATCTCGACCAATAGCAGCTATGTCTATCTCAAAACCCTCTATCAAAGAGGCGCCCTCTCTATTTCCGTTCTTCTACGGGCTGCGCTTCTTAAATGCCGTTTCTATGCAACTTCCATGACACTTGAGAAACTGCACCATGTGGTCTTTGACCGGATGCTCCGCGGCTTTTCTCTCGAATCTTTAGAAAAACACATCGACGCCTTTGGTCGAAAAACTTCTTCCGGAGCCCTTTATCTTCCTGCCTACCAGGAGCTGATGGACGCTCAAAAAAGAGGGGACTACATCGCCCTGATCTCGAGCTCGCCAGACTTTCTCGTCCGTCGTTTTGCTTCGTACTTCGGGATCGATTCTTGGGAAGGGACAGCCTACGATGTCGATCATGAACTCCGCCTTTGCAATATCTGCAAAATTGATCACAGGCCCCCAGAAAAAAAGATCTCTTCTCCGCCTGCAAGAACGATTTGGAATCCCTAAAAAGCAAGTGGTTGTCTATACCGATAGCCATGACGATATCCCGCTTCTTCTTGAAGCTGGCGAAGCCGTTGCTGTCAATCCCGACCGAAAACTAGCCAAGCTTGCCCGTCTCAATAACTGGCGAATTATCTAAGTTCTTCTATTTTCTATTGGTATAGTTTAAAATCAACTGCTTGGAGTACGAATGTTGACAAAGAAAATTGCTTATGCAAGATTGCGAAATTGATAGTGGATCCGCAAAAAGAGAGGTGTCTGCTGGAGCTTAATCACGGGAGAGTTATTTGAGCAAAAAAGTCGGCTTTTTCGGCGGCAGTTTCGATCCCATTCACTTGGGACATCTCAACATCGCTATCGAACTCGCTGAAAAACATAAGCTCGATGAAGTCTTCATCTGTCCAACCAGTCAATCTCCCTTTAAAAAAGCTCAGCCTCCCATCGCTTCAAAAGAACACCGCCGTGCCATGGTCACTGCAGCGATCTCTCCGCTTCCTAATTTCACACTCTTAGACCTCGAGCTTCAAAAAAGCATGCCCTGCTATACCATCGATACGATCCGCGCACTCATTGCCATCGATCAGCAGCACAAAAAGAAAAAGAGCTATTTTCTCCTTCTGGGAGAAGATGCAATTGAACATTTTCACGAGTGGAGAGAGGTCGAAGAGCTTGATCAAGCTTGCAACCCCTCTCATTGGAAGCCGTCAAACAGAGTCCTTTCAATCGAAAGGACTGACATCAGCGCTCTCTTCTTCCATCGAAAAGGGATTGACCGATATCCCCATCATGGAGATCAGCAGCACGGAAATCAGAGACCGTCTCCAAAAAGGCCTCTATTGCGGGCATTTACTTCCCGCTAAGGTGTGGGATTACATCCAACAACATCAACTTTATAGATAAACATGAAACAATCTTAAAAAAATTTTGAATCTGATTGCACAAACCATCTACGACAAAAAGGGGGTGAATATTTTGGCTCTCGACGTCCGGGGCATCTCAACGCTGACCGATTACGTTATCATCGCTGAAGGCAATGTCGATAAACATGTGATTGCGATCGGAAGCCATTCTCGATGCCTTGCATGAGGTCGGCTTCGAATGCACCCAAAAAGAAGGGATGATCACCGGAGATTGGGTTGTATTAGATTTTTTGAATATCATGGTCCATCTCTTTATGCCGGGCCTGCGTGACAAGTACCGTTTAGAAGATCTGTGGAAAGATAGCCAGATTCTTGATCTTCAGATCAACACAACGCCTTTAAATGTAGAGACTTACGCTAAATCAGCTCAGGAAATAATACCGGTTGAAGTAATTCAGTAGCTCGATTATTCTTATAGCCTCTATGGCAAAAAAAAGAATTGTTGTTACAGGAATGGGGGTCGTTTCTTGCTTTGGAAACGATGTTGACCATTTTTATGACCAGCTTCTTGCAGGTAAAAGCGGGGTACGCCCGATTGAATCTTTCCCTTGCGCAGACTATCCAACCCGGTTTGCCGGCTGCATCAAAAATTTTGATGTCGGCGACTATATCGATAAAAAACAAGCGCGTCGTGTCGACCCTTTTATCCGCTATGTGATGGTCGCTGGAAAAAAAGCCCTTGAAAAAGGGAATCTGACCGGTGAAAACCTCGACTAAACTCAATAAATCCCGCTGTGGAATCATCATTGGTTCCGGTATGGGCGGGATGCAAGTCTTTTCCGATGGAATCGAAACCCTCGTTAAAGAAGGCTTCCGTCGTATCAGCCCCTTCTTTGTGCCTTACATCATCACCAACATGGGCGGAGCCCTCCTCGCTATCGATCTCGGCTTTACAGGCCCTAACTATTCCATCTCGACAGCCTGCGCAACTTCTAATAACAGTATTGTCTCAGCTGCCGAGCATATCCATACGCGGCGATGCCGATCTGATGCTATGCGGGGGCTCAGAGGCTTGCCATTGACCCCGATTGGTCTCGCCGGATTTGTCGCCATTAAAGCCCTTTCAGAAAGAAATGATGAGCCTCAAAAAGCCTCTCGTCCTTGGGATAAAAAACGTGACGGCTTTGTGATGGGTGAAGGTGCAGGAGTGATCATTCTTGGAATCCTTAGAACATGCCTTAGCCCGCGGAGCGCCTATTTATGGCGAATATCTCGGCGGCGCCGTCAATTGCGATGCCTACCATATGACCAGCCCTCGAGAAGATGGTACTGGCGTTGCAGAGTGCATGAGACTAGCTCTTAAAGACGCAGGCATCCCTAAAGAACGAGTCAATTACATCAATGCTCATGCGACTTCGACACAAGCTGGCGATCTCTGCGAGCTTATCGGGATCAAGAGTGTTTTTGGCGACACATGAAAAATGTCTCCATCAACGCGACGAAATCGATGATTGGCCATTGCCTAGGCGCTGCAGGAGGCCTCGAAGCCATTGCCACTCTCAAAGCGATCGAAACCGGCATGCTCCATCCATCGATCAACATCGATGAGCCTGAAGAAATGTTAGAAGGCATCGATTATGTTCCAAATGTCGCCAAGGCAAAAAAAATCACCGCGGCTTTCTCTAATTCCTTTGGTTTTGGTGGACATAATTCGACCCTGATTTTTGCCCCTTACAACCCTTAAGAGAACAATGAAAATAGAAGAGAAGTCTTACGGGATCATTCCCCTCCGGCAAGAAAACGGAGTCTGGCAAGTTCTTCTCATTCTCCATCAAGGCGGACGTCATTGGGCTTTTCCAAAAGGCCACGGCGATGCTGGTGAAACAGCCCTTGATTCTGCAAGCGCGAACTTAAAGAAGAAACTGGACTTGATATCCAAGAGCTTCTTCAAGACAGCCCTCTTATCGAAAGATACCAGTTCCACCGCAAACACGAAGTTGTGATCAAAACCGTTCAATACTTTCCTGCCCTCGTCTCAGGTGAGCTCAAACTCCAAGCCGAAGAAATCCGCGATGCGAAATGGGTGCCTCTCAAAGAAGCTGCCCGCCATTTAACTTTCAAAGAATCGAAGGAAATGTGCAACAAACTCGTCGCCTTTTTAAAAATCTGATGTTTTGGAACAAGCCCAAAATCGAACTTTTTGTCCGGCATTGCAACTTTTCAGAAGTCAGCCAGCATAAAAATCGCCTTGCAGGGTTTCTCACGTCAAAAATGCCATGAAAATCTCCTCTCACCCTCGATCCTAAAAGAGTCAATGTCACCTTTCTTCTCGACACTTTCCATCCCAGCGAAAAACCTCATTTTATCCTCGACCAAACAACCTATCCCGTCATCGAGATCAAAGAGGGGAGTGAGACAGGTTCTTTTCTTCGTCTTTTAGATCATGTCGCTTCTCTCAAATTAAATCCTGAAACGATCGTCTATTTTCTCGAAGATGATTACTTACACCGTGAAGGCTGGGTCGATGTCCTCCTTGAGGGATTTACCATCCCCGAAGCTTCTTATGTGACTCTCTATGACCATCGAGATAAATACCTTCCGATGTACAAAGATCTCACGTCCAAAATCTTTCACACGGCCACGTGCCACTGGAGAACAACACCCTCCACGACGAATACCTATGCGATGAAATATCAAACGTTGATGAGAGATCTTCCCATCCACCAAAAATTTTCTTTAGGCCGTAAAATTTCTGCTGATCATGAAAAATTTTTAGAACTCGGCAAACAAGGAGCCATCCTATTTCTTCTCTTCCTGGATGGTCGACGCATGTCGAACAAGATTTAGCCTCGCCCTGTTTTGAGTGGGAATTCTTTTTCCAAAAACAAGCCCCAGTGTTAACTTAAGATTGCTTTCATAAAAGGAGTTGAAGTTATGTTTAAACAAGTCGCTTTGCCTTTCTTTGAAATGTGCCAAGAAAGATCCTGGATCCCAACCTCGTCTTGGTGATCGGTGGAAGTTTTTTAATTGCTCTCTTTGCCCGCATCGCAATCCCTCTTCCTTTTTTCGGCTTCCATTAAAAAGCCCGCACAACATGCGA
>CAWIQH010000019.1:0-29109 GCA_963838185.1 uncultured Chlamydiae bacterium | reverse complement strand
CCAGCTAACCGCTGTTCAAACTCTACTGCACGCGATCCAGCATAGATAAGATGGGTATGACAATCGATAAAGCCAGGTATTAGCCAATGTCCATTCCCATTGTGCACTTCCCGGGCAAGAAATGCAGCGGGATTTGGGAAGATCATTTTCCTTTCCACACCAAACAATGGAACCATCTTTTATTCCCACCGCTGCGTTACGAATGATACCGTAGTCATTACTATTAGTAATGTAGCTAGAGTTACGTTAGTCCAACAACTATCCCACACAAAAAACCATCCTTTAATATCTTTCAGGCGAAAACCCCGTTAGAATACTATAAATACAAAAGATCTTCAAATTTTACAAACAGTGCTTTGTAAAGTGTATAGACACTTTGTTCAACGCGTATACTTAGCATCCTTATGGAACGAGCTAAACGTAGCGAAACAGGTTTGAGCAACCAAGAAATGCGCAAAATTACTCTCTTTAGCCGTTTTCAGGCGATTCGGTTAATGAAAGAGCTAATCAATGAAAATCCAGGAATTGCAAATCCCGGAAGAGGAAGAAAAGCAAAATATAGCCTCTTCATCACCCCAGATGATAAGTAATGTGATAAAGAATGTGCGAGCACATTAATTGTCACATTTAAACTAGAAATGTTACAAGTACGCTCCATTGCCTCAATAAATTGACCTTCAATAGCTTATGATGAATACTGCGATTTTATTGGAGCTCATCCCATAAAAGGGATTTACTTGGCAGGATCGTGATTAACAGAGAACACTTCACATCTCAACTCAGACTTTCCCACCAAGAAAAATCAATTATTTTTACTGTGATTTGTTGCCGTTTATTTCCCCAGAACTCCTCCATTAAGGGAAGTTTGGGGCAAGAAAAACAAAGCGTTTCTAAGTAATTTTTTTACGCTTTTTCTATAGAGATTTGCTCGGAACAGGAGTCGAACCTGCACCCGCTATTAACGAAGGGGATTTTAAGTCATCGGATAAGAGTAGTCAAGGTTTATGGATGATAGTTAACGATATAACGATCAATCTATTATGGAATAACTTATTGATACGAGCCCTTCAATTTCCTACTTTTTCATTTCAAAATGCGCCTCACGATTACAAGAACATCTAACATCTTGCATTCCTTCTAAAAACCTGAAATACTACCCTCAATTATTTTTAATTAGCAGGAGTTTGAACGGGTTTACAGCATTAATACTTCTACAATGCGAGTTCAGCTGCCCCTCCTTGTACAATATGGCTTACATGTATGGGAATAACGGATCAGATCATTATGAGCCTGTCGAAGTAACCCCTAAGTCTCCTGCGTATATTTTTGTGAGAGTTGGAAGGCCGATTATCAACTACTCTTATCATCTATTCAATGGTGTTAAAAGCAGCCTAAACTCTTTAGATGCATGGGTGAAGAGGACATTCGAAATCTTCCCAGTCGCCTCTGCTAAGACAATCTCATTGGCTGAAAAAAGTATTGCTTTCACTGAAAAAGACGACTGTGCTTCTCAAACCAGTATTCATGCATTGAAAATCATTCATAGAGAAGATTTGTTACCAATTCATGACGTATCCATTGATGGAGTAACTGATTTTTTGGGCGAACTGCGTGATTTTAGAAATGATGATTACCTTTCTCACTTTATACCAGAAAATTCAAAATTAGCCATGGCTTGGGTTAAACTTAAGTTGGGGAAATATTGAACCCGCATGTGCATCCCATTGCATCGATGATAACTATTTGCGAGGGTGAGGGCGAGTTTATTGGAGATTTTAAGCACCCACTCAAAGCTGGTGATATCATCGCAGTCCCTCCAGGGGATAAACATGGTTTTATAGGTCAGGGGTTTTTGGTTTACAGAGCTCTATCCATCCAATTTGAACAACGTGGTCTGTATGAAAATCCACAAGAACCCTTAGTACAGCTCTCTAATACTGCGCCCAGTAATGATATCAATGAGATTACTTTTGATGAGCTGAAGGTCAAAATCAATTCTGTCGTAAAAAGAACTCAAGCTTTTTCACATTATGCAAAAGACAACCTTTTATCTCTTGCAGCGAGCATCCAACCCAATTTTTTAGTGTGGTGTGCGGCTTTGGCTATTCATGAAGATCTGGGCGTAGTTGCAAAGGAACTTGCTTTGAATAATGCCCGGGAAGAAGCTTTTGGTTTACAAGATGAAGGATCGCACGTAATTCTTGCCCATTCTTTTTTCAATCAGCTTGGGTCGTTCGAAGTTAAACACTACGATAAAGCAAAAACCGAAATTCATGAAATATATAAACATATCAGAAATAAGAATGTTCTGCTTACAGTTTTATCTTGTCTAGAAATTGCATCAGCTCCCCTCATGGAAAAAATACCTGTGTTAATGCGCAATTTTGGAGCTACTGATTTCAAATATATTGATATACACAAATTTGCAGACAACTCAGATGACGGATATGGTATAAAATTTTTGCTGGCTTTGCATTCAGAAAAACCACACTTGCTGATATCGAATTAGGAATGCGGCTGTTTGAGAATTTTTTTAAGAAAGTATTTGAATAATGATGAACCCGCATCTTTCATAAAGCGAAAAGAATAGCTCTCTCAACGACAGAGCATTAACTTGACATTTTAGATCTACTAATGATCCCATTGAGAAATATTTCTCTCCAGACTGAGCGAGTTAAGTCAAGATTTTTTTGTCTCTTTCATTCTACAATTCTGTATTGAGTGTAGTTGGACGAAATTATCATGGATCGAAAGTCGCATTTTCATCTCCGACTAGTTATGGCAAATGCTGATGACAGGCCAAATCACTCATTGGGCATGATTAGTCATCTGATTGGACCGCTAGTGGACCATGAACCTATTTGAAGGCAGTTTCAATAGGCTATATTAAAGACCGAAAAAAACGTGTCTCTATAGAGATTTGCTCGGAACAGGAGTCGAACCTGCACCCGCTATTAACGGAGGGGATTTTAAGTCCCCAGTGTCTACCATTCCACCATCCGAGCACAAGGGAGAGTACCTAAAAGATTTGTATGTTTCGGCTACGTCAAAACCTCGGGGTTGGATTATCGTGAAAGGGTTCATATTAAATCAATATGGACCCTTTCACGATAATCCAACCGCGAGAGCTTTCACGTTAGCCCAAACGTGCAAATCTTTTGGGTAGCTCCCCAGTAGACTTCTATCAAGGAGATAAAAGTCTACTTAGGAAAGGTGATTCTATCAAGTCAAGAAGTGGTTCCAACCATCGAGCTGGGTCGATTGGAGGCTGAGCGGTTGAGGCTCAACAGCGACGCGGCTGATTGAATTGGTGTCCGAATCAGGCTTAGGCTCTTCTTCCTTGGGAAGTTCTTGTTCCGGAGGAGGAAGGTTGCCGGACTGCTGATCTTTATATTTTTGAATATTATGTGAGATCAGAGTTGTCGGAGGAGGGATCAGGTGAGAGAACGAAGGAATCACCTGAGGCTCTTTAGGCTGCTGGGCTTCTTTTGGAGGCGCAGGCTTGAAGTCTTGAGGTACCTGGGAGGTTGGGGACCCTTGATCTTCAACACGGTGTCTCATGTCTTCTCTTTCATCGGAAGGACGGCGGCGGCGGTTGCGGTTGCGGCCTCCACGGTCTCTTTTCTTGTCATGAGAAGGCTGCCCGGGACTTGATTCATCGGCAATCTCATCTTCTAAGGCAATAGGAAGGACTTGCTGCTCATCTTCGTCTTTACGGAGAGAGCCTTCGCGTCCGCCACCGATTTTAATGGTGCGCTCGAATTGAGCATTTTTGAGGACAACGCGGCTTTCTTTGACTTCGACGACTTCGTAGTCGCCGATGGGAACGAGGAAAGGTCTGGGCTTTTCAAGAGAGCGGTAAAACAGAGCGGGGCCGAACGAAACGATTTCGACGGCGTCGACTGTAAATTCTTCTTGAGACTCATTTCTGCTACTACGCAGGACTAGGCGGCAGCCTTCTCGTGGTACAATGACTGTTTCTATTAGGGGTTCGCGGGTAAAATTCACGGGATAAAACCTTTTTTTGTAGTGACGGCAACGTTTGTACCATCACTGTTTTTCTTTTGAGGTCATGTATCTCATGAGATCAACGACACGATGGGAATATCCCATTTCGTTGTCGTACCACGCAATCAACTTATAAAAACGGCTATTTAAAGCTATCCCGGCCTTCTTATCAAAAATGCAGGAATAGGGAGTTCCAATAAAATCGGAAGAAACAACTTCATCTTCGCAATACTCAAGAAGTCCTTTATAAGTGCCGTCTGCTGCTTTTTTCATCGCAGCACAGATTTCATCGTAGGTGGTATCTCGTTTGAGACGTACTGTTAAATCAACGACAGAAACGTCTGGCGTTGGAATACGGAAAGCCATCCCTGTCAGCTTGCCTTTGACTTCGGGCAAACAAAGCCCGACAGCATTAGCTGCGCCTGTAGAGGATGGGATAATATTTAAACCTGCAGCACGGCCGCCTCTCCAATCTTTCTTGGAAGGCCCGTCGACTGTAGGTTGTGATGCGGTTAAAGAATGCACGGTCGTCATCAGTCCTTCTTCGATACCGAAGTTATCGAGGACGACTTTTGTTAGAACGGCCAAGCAGTTGGTGGTGCAGGAGGCGTTCGAGACGATCGTGTCAGTCTTAGGGTTATATTTTTCATGATTGACGCCCATGACAAAGGTTGGCATTTCGCCTTTACCAGGAGCTGTGATCACGACGCGTTTTGCGCCGGCGGTAATATGTTTTTGGGCCTCTTCAACAGAGGTAAAATGGCCTGAAGCTTCAACAACGCAATCAACCCCGAGTTCTTTCCAAGGCAGTTTGGAGGGGTCTTTTTCGTTGTAGACCTTGATCTTGTGACCGTTCACGACAATAGAGTCGCCTATCAGCCTCGATTTTGAGGTCTGGACGCCCATGGACAGAGTCGTACTTGAGGAGATAGGCTAGATTGTCGGCTGGAACGAGATCGTTGATCGCGACGACATTGATATGAGGCGTATGCTCGAGGGCGATAATGCGGTATACGAGGCGCCCGATCCTTCCAAAACCGTTGATGGCAACTTTCACTTACGAGGTCCTTTTGTGGACGGCTTTTTACACCATCATAATAATCGAGATTTTGATGGTTGTAAAGGTATTAGTGTTGAAGTGATGCTATAACACCTTGATTGTTAGCTATGCTTTAGAGCTGATTGTTATAATTCTTGAAAGACAATTTTGACCTTTACAATCTTCAGCACGGCATCTTTTCTTATTGCCTCATATACCCTCCGCAAGACTCCTATCTCCCTCCATTAAGAGTACTCAACAGGATCTATATCTGTGCTTGATGGAGATAAACTAAGATTATCTTGGATAAATTTTCACCTGGCTTTGAGCAGGAATGTGATTCACTTTCGCAACATTTGAAGCCGGACCTCGAACCATTTCTTTTCAGGATCGTAATCGTGTTCAAGCTTTTTCATAAACTCTTTTTTGCTCTCCTTCATTTGCGGCTTCAATGCCAGATGAAAAGTTTTTGCGATCTGCTTGTAAATGGTGTTTAAACTTCTTGCTCTGCAACTCCTCTGCTTCACCTTCTTTTCTTCTTGAAGCTGCTTTTTCGTTTTCGGCTTCTCCTTTATTTTCTTCTGGGGTTAGTAGATTTCTCAAAAAAGCTATTCTACAGAATCAACATTTTTCTGAGGATTTCTTCAGGCTATCCGTCGAATCTATTTGGAGCCGGACTCAATACCTCTTCTTTGAACATTTCTTTCAATTCACTTTTAGTAGCTCTAATTCTTCTGCTGCTATAGCTTCAAATCATATCCATTAGCGCTTTGATAAATCTGCATTATTTCAGGCGAAATCTTAGCAAATTCTATCATTTCACATATCTAATCCATACAGTTTAAAATGACAAGCTTAAGAGCTTCTCGTTCTGCTTTAGAAAAACCACTCATACGTCTTCATGAAAACGTAAGAATAGCTCCACTCGCTCCATCATCGTGCGATCTATGATTTCTTCCTCAGGCTTAATTTTCTCGTGATAAAATTGCAAACAGCGATCGAGCTCATCCTGACGATTTTTTCTGCTCTTTCTGAAGCCATTCAACCTTCTTCTTCAACCGATGGAATTCTTTCTGCTCTCGATATAAGTCGTTTTGATTCCTGATCCATCATATCCGCTGCTGCTGTTTTGCCATGCCTTTCCTCTCTTAGAAATGTCCAACAAGAATAGATAAAGCATCTTTTTTTACACAAATTAATATTCTACAGAGCCGCTAATCTAAACGATTCCTTCAACCAAATAGCGAAAAGTGGATAAAACGTCCTCTTCCTGTACCCTCTTCATCGAGAATTTCCCTTTTCTTTTTAAAGACTTGATCGAGGAAGATAATGGCAGCACGCTTCGAAATTCATATTTCTGAGAAATTCCTTGGGTAAAATCTGTTTACCTTCTTTCGCTGCTAACCGAAGAACTCTTTGCTGAAGAGGAGAAAGGAAGTTAAAAGAGTTTGGTAAGCATAAGCATTTTGCCCAACAACACTTCTTAAAATTTCTTGAACTTCTCGACGGCCAATTTTTTTATATCCAGCTGCAACAAGATGAAAACAGACCATTTGGATATAATTGGGGGTGTCTTGAACTATTTTTTTTAAAAAATAAACCGCATCTCTTTCGATACCAATATCGACTTTGGCAAATCTTTTAATGACCCAATCGACGAGCTCTTCGCCAAAAGAGGGAAAATCAATTGTTTGACACGATCGATAGAGAGGTCGAATGAATTATTTAACATATCGGAAATAAGGCTTTTTCTTGATCCGGTATACAGAAAAGACCAATATTTCGAAGCTGCTGCATGTGAGTTCGCAACGTAGCCTCAAGCCATCCCTGATCGTCCAGCTCTGTAATTTTTTGAAATTCATCTATGACTAGACAACTTTCTCTCCCAGGTTTTTCAACCCTGAGAGTACATCTTGAATCATCTCCTTCACTTCTTTTTCAGAGTTTCTGTCAAACGAAAACCCAAATGTAGTCTGACCAGAAATAGGGTCGACATCCGTAGAAATTTTAGGTCGCCAATTTGAAAGCCACTTTTTGGCAGACTCAGTCCAACTCTTTTTCGCTTTCAAAGCGCGGAATACTTGTTGAAGAAAGTCGCGATGAGATGTGATATTGAAAATGTCAATAAAGGGGCAGGCGTAGCCCTCTGCCTCCAATTCTTTCAGCAAATTAAGAACAAAGGAAGTTTTTCCAAACCGACGTGGCCCCATTAGGACCACATGAATGCGATTCGAAAGAAATTGGTAAACTGTCTTATCTAACTCAGGTCGCGGCAGATAATACTCGCCCTCGACTGGGTCACCAAATTTGAACGGATTCATTAAATTTTTCCTCGTCATGTGCTAATATTTAACCAAACTGTTAATTATTGGCAACCGAATAAAGCGAGGCAATATTTCAACATGCTAATATTCTAGGACTTACATTCTTCGCTCAGCAATAGTTAAGCAAACTGTTAATTATTGCCGACCTAAGAAAGTGAAAAATATTTTGAATTTGAAGGTCGACTCAGCTGTCCGGAAGGACAGCTGAGTCAGATAATTATTCAGCTAGATATTCGATAAGGCAGGAAGGAGCGTTATCGCCAGCTCGCATGCCGAGGCGTACGATGCGGGTATATCCGCCTTGGCGGGTTGCAAAGCGTTGGGAAAGCTCTCCAAAGAGCTTGCCGATCACTTGGCGGTCGTTATTCAACATGCTTGTTGATTTGCCAGCTTTCGAAACGCGGGCTTGTTTTGGGGTCAAGGTATTGTAGCTGACCATCAGCTCAGCAACAGCAAGACGACGGCTTGATAAGGTGTTTTTCTTAGCAAGCGTGATCATGCGGTCTGCATGGCGACGGAGTTCTTTCGCTTTTGTAACGGTCGTTTCAATTCTGTCCATGCTCGATGAGGGCCTTGAGCATGTTGGCGATCATGCAACGACGGTGAGAAGCTGTGCGTCCAATTTTAAAAGTGTGTTTTCCGTGTCTCATACTTCTTTTGAAGCTCCTTTCTCAGCTAAGTAATCTTGATGATTTGTTTGATGTTATCGCGGGTGATGCCATATCGGGCGAGGTCCATACCGAGAGAAAGTCCCATCTCTTCGAGCTTTGCTTTGATCTCAGTGAGAGATTTTTTACCGAAATTTCTAAATCTGAGCATTTCAGATTCTGGCATGATGACGAGCTCACCGATCGTCTCGATGTTAGCGCCGGATAAACAGTTGGTAGAACGAACAGAGAGTTCGATCTCGTTGATTTTAAGAGCGAGCTTAGAAAGCAGCGTCATCGCGGTCTGTGTTGACTTCGATTTCGTCTGTGTCAAATGTGATGGCGTGTTTCTTGAGCTGTTCGAAAACTTGGAGATGGAAGATTCCGATTTGCGTAGCAAACGTGAGGGCTTCTTCAGGAGTGATTCTTCCGTCAGTTGTGACTTCGAGAATCAAACGGTCGAAGTCTGTATCTTGTCCGACGCGGGTGTTTTCAACGTAGTAGTTCACGAGGCGTACAGGCGAAAACGCAGTGTCGATGATGATCTCGTCTACGACTTTGTCTTTCAAATCGGTGTGGCGCTCAGATGGAACATAACCGCGGCCGAATCCAATTTTAAGATCGACTCTCTTGACCATCGGCTTTGTGACGGTAAAGATGCGGATGTTCTGGATTGACGATTTCAAAGTCTGTCTCGCCGATTAGATCTTTCAATGTCACTTTATAATGATCCGCCGTGCTTTTTCGATCATCTCTCGGTGATATCGAGCATTTTTGTGATGACTTTGAATTCTCGTGAAACGTTGTCTTCTTCTGTCGGCAAGTTTGCGAAGTAGAGCCCTTTGAAATTGAGAACGATGTGAGTCATGTCTTCGATGATGCCTTCGATTGCCATGTACTCGTGAGGAACTCCTTCAATGCGCACCGAGAGGATCGCGGGAGCCTCAAGCGAGGCTAACATGATCCTTCGCAGCGCATTGCCGACTGTATGGCCAAATCCGCGCTCAAAAGGTTCTCGATGAAACGGAGCAAATGTGATGTTTGCGTGCTGCTTCATCCAATTTGATTTTTTCTGGCATTTCAAATTTGCCATACTTTACTGTCATGTTCGTCTCCTCAATTGTTTATACGCGTCTTCGTTTGCGAGCTCTGCATCCGTTGTGGGGAACAGGTGTCTTATCGCGGATGATGCTGATATGTAAGTCCTGCGCTCTGCAGTCCTCGAACTGCTGATTCACGTCCAGCTCCAGGGCCTTTTAAATTGACTTCGACATTCTTTCATCCCGAGGGCCATCGCATCTTTCGCAGCATTTTGCGCAGCAACTGTCGCTGCAAACGCAGACGATTTGCGCGATCCAGAAAATTCGACTTTACCAGCTGAAGACCAGGAAATCACGTTTCCAGCGAGGTCGGTGATGCTACAATCGTGTTGTTAAAGGTCGCTTTTACATGCGCAATTCCAGCGGTACAGTGCGTTGTGATTTTTTTCTTGACTCTACGCTGGCTTTTTTCGGTGGCGCTTTCTGTTCTGCTTTAGCCAAGGCTTCTCTCTCATCGTTTAGATTTTCTTATTGGCAACTGTTTTTCGTTTGCCTTTACGTGTACGTGCGTTCGTTCGTGTTCTTTGTCCGCGAACAGGGAGTCCTAGCGGTGGCGGATGCCGCGGTAGCAATGGATGCCAATCAAGACGCTTAATATTATTCTGGATCTGACGTCGCAAATCCCCTTCCACGATATATTCCGATTGGAGAATGGCGTTGAATGCGGGCAATTTCGTCTTCGTTCAATTGCTGCGCGCGCATATCTTTGATCGAGTCCCAATTTCTCAATGATCTGATTTGATAGCTTTCGGCCGATCCATAGATATAGGTCAAGGCGACTTCTAATCTCTTGTTGTCTGGAATATCTATTCCGATGACTCTAGGCATGTGTAAAATCCTTTTTTAATATCGAAATATTTAACAGATTAACTGGTTAAACTACAATGCTTAAAATCTTCCTCTACGAGCACGGCCCTTCGTCATAAAACCATCATATCGCTTCATAAGTAGATGAGATTCAATCTGTTTCGTCGTATCTAAAATAACTCCTACTAGGATGAGAAGAGAGGTTCCGCCAAAAAATTGGCTGATCGTTGGCGTCCACGCCCATTAATCCTGCCGACCAAGGTCGGCAAAATCGCGATGATGGCCAGGAAGACGGCTCCAGCCAAAGTGATGCGGCTCATGGTCGACTTCAAGATAATCTTGGGTTGGTTTGCCTTGCCGGATGCCAGGGATAAAGGCGCCGTTCTTCTTCATGTCCGAGGCAATCTGCTCAGGCTTAAATTGGGTCGCTGTCCAAAAGTAAGTAAAAAATATAATGAGCAGTACGTAGAGAAACATGTAGAACCCATGTGCCGGGAGAGAAATAACTGGCGAGTTGTCCGAGCCATGTTGCCTTGTCCGAGAAATTGGCCAATGGTCGCAGGGAACATCAGAAGCGAGGAGGCAAAAATCACAGGGATTACTCCTGCATAATTGACTTTTAGAGGAATGTGGGAATTGCCTCCTTGACTTCATGCCGTCCCGACAATGCGTCTGCGCATATTGTAGAGGAATTCTTCGTTGTCCTTGGATGACGAGAATGGTTCCGACATGATCAAGACAAAAAGAGCGCAAAGAACAACGAGGGAAGAAAATGTGAGCTGTCCGGCTTCTTGCGAATCCAGATTCAGCTGTCGAATGATCGAGCCGATGGTGCTGGGAAGAGAGGCAAGAATACCGATTGCGATGATCAGGCTGATTCCGTTGCCGATCCCTTTTTCTGTGATCTGCTCGCCAATCCACATCAGAAGCATGGTTCCGGCAGTCATCGTGACCATGACGATCAGGTAAAAGAGCCAAGGAATTCCAAAGAGTTGGAGATCCATGAGCTCTGGAACGATGATTCCGGGAGTTGCCAGCATTGAGCTGAACGGCATATTTGGCAAAAAGCCCTGCTTGGAAAAAGGCAAGCACGACGGTCACGAGGCGGGTCCATTTGGCCATCTTGCGTCGGCCTTGATCGGGGCTTTCCCGATCTCTCTTTGCAGAGAGGGAACAAGCGCATGAAGAGCTGCATGATGATCGATGCGGAGATGTAAGGCATGACGCCGAGCGCAAAGATGGTCATTTGCGCAAATGCGCCGCCGGAAAATATATCCATGAGCTGGAAGAGATTTTGGCCTCCTCCAGTTGCAAATTGAAACAGGCTGATCGCTACTCACCATTGATTCCAGGCACAGGAATATAGGCCCCAATGCGGCATACCATAAGCAGCATGCAGGTAAAGATAATTTTTGCCTTTAACTCTGGGATTGCAAAGATGCGCCGGATTGCTTCGATCATGTATTTAGGAATTCTTGCTTTGCGAGAATCTTTAAAAGAAATCTTTGCTTTTTCAAGTTTTTCAATTGCGCCTTTAGAAAAAGCGTGTGCTTCAATCGTGACTTTTTTTTTCAGCTCGCCTTGAGCCAAAATTTTTAGATCCGCCTTTGGGACTCGCGTGGAGCATAGTCCTTTTTCGCGGAGAGTTTTCAGATTGACGATTTCTCCATCTTTGAAAAGTTGGTTCAATGCGCTCTAAGTTGATCGCATGGACGTCATTCTTGCAAAACGATGCCATCGAGTAAATCCTCGTATGGGAAGCTTACGATAAAGAGGAATCTGTCCCCCTTCATGGCCATCACGGCTTCTATATCCACGTCGTGGCTGTATCGCCTTTACCGCCGCGGCCGCATGTTCTCCACGTTTGGATCCAATTCCTCGTCCAACGCGTTGTACTTTTTTACGTGGGGCGGTGTGTATTTGAAAGTTGTGATAGATGTAATCATGCATAACCCTCGCGCTTGCAAGTGCTTGTTGTCGATTTTTGAGATGCAGCAAGGCTTTGAATGTTGCTCGCACTTGGTTCAGTGGATTGTTAGATCCGAAATTTTTGCAATGACGTCTCTTAATGCCGCCGAGCTCCAGAACAGAACGGACTTTTGATCCGGCAATGACTCCTGTTCCTTCAGAGCAGGCTTTAACAAAACGCGTGATCCGTCCCACTCGACGGTAATTTCGTGGGGGATGGTGGTGCCTTCCATTTCAAAAGTCATAATGTTTTTTCGAGCAGCTTCGCCGCCTTTGCGGATAGCATCGGAAACTTCATTGGCTTTTGCAAAGCCAAAACCGACATGGCCTTGACCATCTCCGACGATAATCAAGAGCAGAAAAGCTAAACTTACGGCCCCCTTTAACGACTTTAGAGCATCGGTTGATATAGAGAACCTTCTCTTCAAACTCGGTATCTAAATCTTCTTGACGTAGACGCTTTGATTTGTTTTTCATCATTATTCCTTTAAAATTGCAATCCTGCTTCGCGAGCTGCGTTAGCAAGTTCAGCAATAACGCCGTGATATTTATAAAATCCGCGGTCAAAAACTACCGTCGTGATTTGTTTGTCTTTTGCAAGCTCGCCAAGTTCTGATCCAATGATACGTGCAGCTTCTTTGTTGCTGGTCAGTTTTTTGGAGCGGAATTTTTTCATGAGCGTGCTAGCCGAAGCTAAGGTAATGCCCTTTTCATCATCGATCAGTTGAACTGCAATGATGACGATTGGACTTCATAACGGTAAGCCGTAGGTTTTTCAGCAGTGCCGCGTAGATTTTGGCGAACGCGATAAGCGCGCTTTAAACGCTTCGATTTCTGTTTATGAGTGAATTCTTTCCATAATATTTATCCTGTTTATTATCCGGCAGCGGTTTTGGCTTTAGCAGCTTTTCCTGCTTTTTTGCGTACGTACTCGTTTTCATAACGAATCCCTTTGCCTTTGTAAGGTTCTGGGGGTTTCACAGCACGAACAGTTGCAGCAAATTGTCCGACGAGCTGCTTGTCGATGCCTGTAATGATAATCGCGATGCTTTTATCAACAGTCACTTGAATGCCTTGCGGAATCTTTATTTGTGTCGGGTGAGAAAGCCCCACTTGAAGGTCGACATTGTGGCCTTGAATAGCAGCGCGATAACCGACGCCGACCATTCCGAGCTTGATCTCATACCCTTTTGAAACACCTTCAATCATGTTGTTAAGCATGAGCGCGATGGAGTCCATGAACGGTTTTGGAAGTTCGATTTTTTCATTCTGTTCATACGATAGCCATTCCATCTACAACTTTAACGGTGATCCCTTCGGTTAAAGGAAAGCTAAGAGTTCCTTTTGGCCCTTTAACGTGGATCGTCTTTCCATCGGTCTTGACTTCGACTCCGGCAGGGACTTTAATTGGCAATTTTCCTAAACGTGACATATCTAATTCCTCACCATATATAACATAAGAGTTCTCCGCCGATTCCTTTCTGACGGGCGGTTTCACCATCGACAACACCTTGCGAAGTGGACACAATAGCCAAACCCAGTCCGTTAGAGATTTTAGGAATCTCGTTCTTCGTGATATACCGTCGGAGGCTTGGCTTAGAGATGCGTTTGAGTCCTTGCAAAATAGGGGCTCTTCCACCGGCATATTTCAAGAAAACGCGCATTTTTTTGTGTTCTTCGTCTACGAGAATGTGTTCGACGAAACCTTGCTTTTCTAAAACTTTTAAAACATCGTGTTTGAGTCTGCTGAGCGGCATATCGACATATTTGCGACGAGCTGTCATCGCATTGCGAAGGCGGGTGAGCATATCAGCGATAGGATCTTGGTGTGCCATAATTATTTCCCCTCTGTCTGAGTCTTAAATGGAAATCCGAGCATGCGGAGCAGTTCCACGCACTCATCATCAGTTTTTGCCGATGTAACAAACGTAATATTCATACCTTGTGTTCTCTTCACTTCGTCCAGGTTGATCTCAGGAAAGACTTGTTGGTCGGTAAGCCCCATAGAATAAGATCCTCTTCCATCGCACTTCAAAGGGAAGCCCCGAAAGTCACGGATGCGGGGGGCGACGATGTTGCAAAAACGGTCGAGAAACTCATACATGCGCTTTTTGCGGAGGGTGACTTTAAGCCCGATCACTTGCCCTTGACGCGACTTGAAATTAGCGATCGCTTTCTTCGTGTGCGTTAAAATAGGTTTTTGACCTGACAGCATCGTCATCTCTTTTTGGCATGCTTGCACGGCATTCTTGTCTTTCGTAGCTTCGGCAAGGCCCATGCTAATGACGATTTTTTTTAGGGAAGGCACCAACATTTGGTTTTTATAACCAAACTTCTCTGTTAGAGCGGGTTTCACTTCCTCTTTAAATTTCTTTTTTAATCTAGACATTGCTTCTCTTCCGTTTAACTTTTCTTGAGTGTGCGCAACACTACTTCTTTCTCGCCTTTCATGTAAAAGAGATCTTTCTCTTTTTTGGTGGCATGCACTTTAACTTCATATTCTTTTGCCTTCATCATCACAGAGACAGACGTTAGAAATGTGAATTGGCATTTCCATCTCGATGATGCTAGGAGTTTGTACTTTTTCACGTCGTTTTACGTGTTTCTTGCGAATGTTCATGCCTTGAATAACAACTTTTTCGCCTTGTCGTTCGAGAACAATGCCTGATCTTCCGCGTTCGTTGCCTGCAATAACTAGAACTTTATCGCCTTTTTGATCCACTTGCTCATTTAAATTACCTCTGGGGCTAACGATGTGATTTTTACAAATCCTTCATCGCGAACTTCTCGAGCAACAGGCCCGAAAATACGTGTTCCGCGTGGATTTCCTTTGTCATCTAGAATGACGCAGCTATTGTCGTAAAAACGGAGAATTGATCCATCGGCACGGCGGATATAACTGCTAGTGCGGACGATAACGGCTTTAACGACTTCGCCTTTTTTAACGAGGCCTTTAGGATCGGCTTCTTTAACAGCGCAGACGATCACATCGCCAACACCTGCATAACGGCGCTTGGATCCTTTCAGAACCTTAAAGCAGCGGACTCGTTTTGCACCGGTATTATCGGCAACTTCTAATTCGGATTCTTGTTGAATCATGCGATCACACCTCAACTACGCGCCATCTTTTCAATTTAGAAATCGGCCGTGTTTCAGCGATACGAACTTTCTGCCCTTCCTTCACATCCATTTCGCAATGAGCATAGTATTTTTTACTGCGTGTCACGACTTTTGGATATTCAGGATGCAGAAATGTACGGTCGACTCGGACTGTGACAGTCTTTTGCATCTTGTTGAAACAACTGTGCCTTCTCTCTTTTTGCGGTCATTTCGTTCTGTTTTCATATTTAAGCCTTTCCCTCTTTCATTGATTTCCTGTTTTTCGGGAATGCTGTCAGATACACGGGCCCGATCTTTTTTCTTTTCACGAGGAGATGGGGTTTTTCCATCTTGCGAGTTATGCTGAACTCATTGCTGATCTCATAGATCTCTTTAGATAGATCGTTGTAGAGAGCCTTGAGCTCAACTTCATTTTGTTTTGTAATGTCTTCAATTTTAAACATATTATACTCTCTCCAATCGTTCGACAAAGCGGGTTTTGATCCCGAGTTTTGCTGCGGCGCGTCGGAGGGCGTTTTGCGCAAGTTCTTTTGGAACGTCCGCCAACTTCAAACATGACTACGTCCTGGTCTTACAACAGCAACCCAGTGATCAAGATTTCCTTTACCTTTACCCATCCGAGTTTCAGCCGGTTTTTTTGTGACCGACTTATCAGGGAAAATACGAATCCACACTTGGCCGCGGCGGTTAAAATAACGAGTGATTGCCACTCGGCATGCTTCGATTTGTTTGTTTGTAATCCAGCCTCTTTCGAGAGCTTGCATGCCAAATTCACCGAAGTCGAGGAAATTTGCAGCTTTGCTAAACCGGCCATCTGGCCTTTTTGCATTTTTCGGAATTTAGTTCGTACGGGCATCAATGCCATAATTATCCAATGCGTGCTCCTTCTTCGCCTCTATTAATCCACACCTTCACACCGATCGATCCATAAGTGGTTTCGGCTCTTCCCATCGCATAGTCGATTTCGGCACGGATGGTATGGAGAGGGATACGTCCTTCTTTGTACCATTCTGTACGGGCAATCTCAGCTCCACCGATACGTCCAGAGACTGAAACTTTAATTCCTGCTGCACCTGCATCCATGCAGATTGCATCGCTTTTTTCATCACGCGTCTGAAAGGCATCCGGCGTTCGAGTTGTTTTGCAATTCCGTCTGCCACGAGTTTTGCATCGAGGTCAGGACGTTTGATTTCTTCAACTTCGATCCAGATATCTTTTCCTGTGACTTTCTTGAGCTCTTGTTTGAGGATGTCGATCTCAGCGCCTTTTTTCCCGATGACGAGACCAGGACGGGCTGTATGGATTGTCACTTCAATTTTTCCGCTCATTCTCTTGATGGTGATCAGCGAAGTTCCAACACAAATTGGCTTTGGACATCAGATATTTACGGATGATGTATCTTCACCAATTTGGTCGCCAAACTCTTGTTTGTTGGCGTACCACATGGAGCGCCATTTTTTTGTTCGAACTAGTCGAAAGCCAATTGGAGATGTTTTCTGACCCATTCTTCTTTCCTCCTGTCTCGCTACGATCACTGTGAAGTGGCTTGTTCTTTTCATAATAGGAACCATTCCACCGCGTGCTTTTGACTTTGAACTTTTCAGAACCGGACCACAGTCGACTCGCACTTCTTTAACGAAGATTTTTGACGTGGGACGTTCAATTGCGTTTCAGCATTCGCTACAGCGCTGTCGAGAGTTTTCATGAGCAGCCTGCCACCCTTGAGCTGCGAATACATGAGCTGATCGAGGCATCTTCAACACTCAATCCACGGATAAGATCCGCAGCAAGCCGCGCTTTGCGGGGGGGATTCTCAGATATTTTGTAATCGCTTTGCGTTTTGCATAGTTTCCTTCATTTAAGTTGCTGCTGGGGCTGCAGCGGGGGCTGCGGCTCCAGGTGCTGCACCGGCAGGAGCAGCGGCTGCTGCGGCTGCGGCATCAGCAATTTTCTTAGATCCGTGTCCTTTGAAGATCCTTGTTGGAGAGAACTCACCTAAACGGTGTCCGACCATATTCTCCGATACAAAGACGCGATAAATTTACGGCCGTTTGGACTTCAAAAGTATGTCCTATCATCTCTGGTATGATCATGGAGCGGCGAGACCAAGTTTTAATGGCTCGTTTTGATCCCGCCAATGTTTTGTTTTTGGACTTTAGCGAGCAAGTGATGGTCTACAAAAGGACCTTTTCTTAACGATCTACCCATAATAACTTTATTTCCTCCGATCTTTCACGATCCACTTCGTTGGCTTCCTCTTCGAACGAGTACGGAACCCTTTCGTATACATTGCCCAAGGTGTTTGCGGGAGGTAGCCGTTGTGCTTACCTTCACCACCACCGTGAGGATGGTCAACAGGGTTCATTGCTGTTCCACGGACTGTAGGTCTAATCCCTTTCCAGCGGTTACTTCCAGCTTTTCCTTCAACACGAAGAATGCGCTCGGCGTTAGAAATGGCGCCAAAAGTTGCGCGGCAGTCTTCGTTAACCATGCGGATTTCTCCGGAAGGCATTTTAAGTTTAACATATCCGTCGCTGCGAGCTAGAAGCTGTGCAGAGAGACCAGCAGAGCGGACGAGTACGCCTCCGCGGCCCGGATACATTTCAATGTTGTGAATGACAGATCCGAGCGGCATGAGCTTGAGCTTCATGCAGCAGCCGACATTGTACATCTCTTTATCGGTTGTCATGACGACATCGCCGACTTTTAAGCCTTCAGGGGCCAAGATATACTTCTTTTCGCCGTCAGAATAATGCAAGAGGGCGATGTGAGCTGTACGATTAGGATCGTATTCGAGAGAAGCAACTTTAGCTGGGATCTCAGTCTTATCTCTATGGAAATCGACCACGCGGTAAAACTTCTTATGACCGCCGCCCATATGACGAGTTGTGATATGGCCGTGGTGATTGCGTCCACCGGTGCGATTCTTTTTGACCAAGAGAGACTTGAGAGGCTTAGCGCCTTTTGTCAAATCGGCATGGCTTTCTAAGACGAGTTCTCTTTGGCTAGGTGTAATGGGTCTAAATTTTTTCGTCATGCTTATACCTTGTCCTCGATCACGTCACCGGCTTGCAAAGTGACGATGGCTTTTTTAAAGCTGGCTTTCATCCCTTTTCGTCCGCGGACTGTGCGAGCCTTTGGCTTATTGGTAATGGTATTCACACCGATAACTTTAATGTTCTTGTCGGCATAAATCGCCTCAACAGCACGAGCAATTTCTTGCTTAGTCGCACTTTTGTCGACGAGAAAAACATATTTAGGGGTGTTGCATTTCTTAACACATGCGTTGCTGTTATTGGTATGCAGGCCTTCTAAAACACGCGCCTTCTCGGTCACGTAGCGGCTTTTAATCACATTATAAGGGTTTCTTTTCAGCATATTTTTAGCTCTCTAAAATCTTCATGAGTTTATCAACAGCAGGTTCCATCAAAATGATATCGCGGTGGGCAAGAATGTCGTACCCGCTAACGTTATCGAGAACGATGTAAGCAGCGCGAGGAATATTGCGCAGGCTTTTCAGGAAATTATCGTCCTTTTTAGGCTCTACTTTCTTCTTAGCAGATCTTTTTCCTTTAGGCGCAGCAAGGTCAGCAATGATCAAAACTTTTCGACCAAAGAGTTCGCGTCCTTTTAAGAAGTCAGCAACTTTTTTAGTTTTTGGAGTTTTTAAAGCTTCGTCTTCGAGGATGATCAGATTGTTGTTTTGAATTTTCTCAGCGAGAAGGAATCGAATCGCAGCACGTTTTTCTTTACGGTTGATGCTAACGTGTTGATCGAATTTTGCACGAGGGCCGCCAACGCGTCCGCCGCCTTTATACTGAGGAGCACCGAGATAACCTTGACGTGCGCGGCCTGTTCCTTTTTGAGGATGCGGCTTTTGTCCTGAGTGGGCAACTTCTGAACGGGTTTTTGTATGCGCGCTCCATTGTCTAGCATTTGCGCGGATAGCTACGATGTAGTCTTTAACCATCTGAGAATTGGCGCCACGCTCTAACAGTTCGTCTTTGACGGTGACTTGGCCCTTTTCTTTTCCTGTAAGATCAAACTTCTTTATTTCTGCCACATTTCACCTATTTTTTGACCTTGTTGACTTTCTTCTTTGCTGGAGTCACGTAGACTAAGCCACCGCGACATCCCGGAATTGCTCCTTCAACGAGGATCACTTTTCTTTCTGCATCGATTTTCACGACGCGAAGATTTTCCATAGTCACTTGTTCACCGCCCATGCGGCCTGATTTTTTCTGACCTGGCAAGCAGCGTCCTGGAGATGTTCTCATCCCGCAAGATCCGCCATGGCGATGGAATCCAGAACCGTGAGCTGCAGGACCGCCGGCAAAATGGTGCCGCTTGATAACGCCTTGATGGCCTTTACCTTTGGACATTCCTACAACATCAACAAATTGGACTTCGTTGAAAGTTTCAACGCCTAATTCTTGACCGAGCTGGTAACCTTCGACTGTATCTAAACGGACTTCGCACAAAGTTTTTCGAGGTTCAACGCCGGCTTTTTTAAAGTGGCCAAGTTGAGGCTTTCTTACATTTTTCGCTTTGGCAGGAGTCACTTTAAGTGTTGCCAATTGAACCGCGGTGTACCCGTCGGTTTCTTTGGTCTTGATTTGGGAGACGACATGCGGCTCGGCTAAAATGACGGTACAGACAACGCGATTGCCTTTATCGTCGAAGATCTGCATCATTCCCTGCTTAATTCCCATTAACTTTGGCTTCATAATATATGCTCTCTTTGGTCTAACTCTTGCTTAACCTGTCTTTTCAAACGAAACCGCTGTATAAAAAAAATTTCTACGTTTGCGGTTTTAACACTAAAATCTGAAGAACAACAGCAATGACTGTTGCAAGTAGGTTAAAGCGAGTAGGCTAACAAATCGGAGGATTTTCCTACAATCAAAATTTGCGCCTGCCCCCTTTCTTTAGGAGACAGCAAAGGCATAAATGACCATGGAAAGACATAGACCTAGAAAGGTCAGAACGAGAAACCACTCCCTAAATGATAAGGAGTCTGTATTATTGAACTTCTGTGACTTCGTCTTCTTCTTTATCTGGGGATACAACATTCAAAATAAGAATACCGGTCGCCATCATTAACAACAAGAGAGATAGGTCAGATACTGCATAGACAAGCAAGACGATTGTAACAACAGCAACCGCTGTGTTAAGCAATGCCTTTAACAGTTTAGCCGCGCCCTTATAATTTTTGATGCTGTCCCCTACTTCGATAGCGGCAATCGCTAAACCGCAGACAGCGCCAATGAGGTTCAAACGCGCAGCCAAGGCCGCTGCAGGAGTGAGCGCTCCGACCTTTTGCAGCCAAGAGATGCCGCCGCATATCCCTGCGACAAGTGAAAAGCCCGCTGATACAAGCTCTGAGGACTTAATCTCTTCTGCACCTTCAACTTTTGGTCCAAAAAATGCTTGATGCACCTTTTTCATCTTGGCAATTAAACTAATCAAGGCAAGAGGTGCTGCTACCTCTCCTACGATATTTTTGATAGTTTCTGCATGACCTTCCGACACCTCAACTAAGGCCGCCCATTCTGATCCAACAGTGACGAATTCAATAGGCGTTTCTAGGGCATCAACTTTTTTCTTAACTTTAACAAACACTGCATCGGCTTTTTCAAACGCAGCTTGGATTCTGCCCGAAAAAGGGTTGGCCGGCGCTGACACCATAGAGGTCGTCCCTGCGCTTCTAATCTCGTTTAATGTTGATATTGTTGCCATAATGCATATATTATAACTAACTTAATATTTAATATGAATGATTAAATAGTTTAATATTACTTTAATTACTGATTTATTATAAATTAAAATTTGAATGTATAAAATTAGGACGATTTAAAAATATTTATAGCAAAAGCGTTAAGTTAAATTTTTAGGTCAGATTTTCTGGAATGTATCCCTTCTCAAAAGCGTAGTAGGCAAGGGAGGCAATGGCAATTGAAGAAATTATTTGACTTAGCTGATCTTGGGTGAACTTCCAGTTCCTTGGGTCTAGGGTTTGACGCTTATGATAAAGCTTGTAGTAATCTCTCGCAATCCCAATCCCCTTGGCGACAACTTTAACCCCCTGATCATCAGCCACATAAGCATATAGCAAGAGACTGACTTTCAAGACCTTAGAAATCGACACAAATAAGTCCCTATCCTCAGGTGGGGTAGCCCCCAGATCTTCCCATAGGCGGGCAGAAGCGTTTGTCAGATCGCTGAGGAGGGCTACCCCCTCAAGACGTCGTAAAACCGGGTATTCCAGGGTTATAAAGCTGTATTCCGCAAGCCATTGTAGAAGCTCACAACTATCCTTCAGTATTGAAAGGGCCAGCTCCCTGACCTTCGCAACTTGGATTTCGGGAAGTCTTAAAGAACGGGTTAATTCCAGGGTATCTAGGGCAAGAGCGGCAAAATCGGGAGGCCCAAAAGCCAGATCGACCCTTTTTAGGGTTTTTCGACTCCAGTCACTGGTGTATGAAAAAGCAGAACCCATTCGACAGGCTGTTTTTATCCGAGCCAAAGGAACGGAGGCCGATTGGACGTATCCTAGGCCTGATTCCCCTGCTTTTAAAAGATTTGCTAACCCTAATTCCATAATCGACGCCCGTTGTAACAATAAAAAGCGCCCCTTTTGAGAGCGCCTTTTGCAGAGATAAATCTTTATTATGCTGACGCAGTTGCGTAAATTGGTTCTACTGCCATCTTCGGCCAATAACGCATCGCAACTGGCGTGATAAATGTCGGCGCTAGATTTGCACAGAATATTGCTGTATCCAGCCATGGAGATGAATTGCCTTTTGCAGCTAATCCCTTAAATATATCCAAACTTAGACAAGCAATAGAAAGAGAGATCTTCAGAACAGCTCCAGCAACTTCTTCCCATGCCACTGTGGTATTTGGAACCGGAACATTTACTCCCTCTATATTATCCCAGCGCTGAATCGGAACATATGTTTTTAGTACATCATTGTATTTTTGATGATTGCCCACCCACAGAGTTTCGTATAAAAATCGGCCATCGAAATATAAACCCTTAAGTGACATATAACGTGCCGACCAAGTTGCGATAGGTGCAAGAGGAAATTTCTCAACAGCTGTATGATTCGATCTCCAAATGTAACCAGCGCATCCGGTAAAACTTAATGTCCAATCAGCGACATTCAGAGCTTGATTAGCCTTTTGTTCCCAATAATTAAGAGGAAATTGGGCTTTGTAAGCATTATTTCCATCTCTAACTACATATTTAACCTGAGTCTCAGAAGGATTAAACATGGCAGGAAACTTGGATCCTACTTCTGCAAATCCTATGAAAGTTGAAGCACAGCCTCCTAACTTGTGTAAAGGCATCAGAATTTCAGCAACGCGATTGATCATTTTACCAGGAATGTGAGTTGCAGGACCTATCCGCTTAGAAAGAGAAACAACGGCGTCAGGAAATTTAATAACTAAGATTTTCGCTCCTCCAGTGTCTTTTAACCAGTCTAGGTTGATTCTTATAAAAACGATCACCTTGATATAGACATGGTGGACTTTCTCTACATAATACTTGTTTGGTCCGTCAATTCTAAAATATACAGGGACCCAAGATTCGCTCTGAGCTGAACGTGGTGCAAGTGCTTCCATAGAAAATTCTCCTTTTGAAATGTTAAGATCTTTTCAAATTTGAAAGAAATTATTGTAAATCAATAAGACGATATTATCAAAGGAAACTTAAGATAAGATTTTACAAGGCTCATGAAAACCTCGCAAGAATTCTCCGATGGGAAGGCTTTTTTTGCCTTCGAGCTGCACTTCTAAGAGTTTTAAAGCACCGGTACCGCAGGCAACTATCCATTCCTTGTCTGAGAAAACGATGTTTTCTCCGAAGTATCCCTTGTCAGAGACAGGGCCAGAGACAACTTCAGAGAGTTTGATTTTCAGACGTTTTTTATCAGCGCCGATTTGCACCCAGCACCAGGCTCCAGGTTGTGGAGAAATGCCGCGGATTAGATTATGGATGTCGGTTGCGGGACGATTCCATTTAATCTCTGTTTCGGCGGGAGTAATCTTAGCGGCGAAAGTCACCTGAGAAGGATCTTGGGGGACAGGATGGAGGGTTCCTGCTTTGATTTGGTCGATAACTTTAAGCAGCGCAGGGCAGGCTATTTTAGAGAGTGTTTCTTCCAATTCTCCAAAAGTCGAGGTAGAAGAAAGTTGTATGACGGCTTTTTCTAGCATATCTCCGGCATCCATCTCTAAGACCATTTTCATGATCGTCACGCCGGTTTCTGTGTCTCCATTCATTAAACTCCGTTGAATCGGAGCGGCTCCTCGGTACTTAGGAAGCAAACTTCCATGGACATTGATTGCGCCCATGAAGGGAATATCAAGAATAAAGCTTTTGAGAATCTCTCCATAAGCTGCGACGATGAAGAGATCGGGATTGTATTTTTTCAGATGCTCGGCAAATTCTGGAGTGGAAGCTTTTAGAGGCTGTAGAACTGGAAGATCAGGATGGGTCTTTTGGATCAGCTCTTTCACAGGAGGAGAACTGACTTTAAGAGAACGGCCCTGAGGTTTATCTGTGCGAGTGACAACAGCAACAATATTGAGCTTATGCTTCAGGAGGCAGTCCAAGAGAGTCGAAGCAAAATTGGAAGTCCCAAAGAAGATGATGTTCATTTATCCTAAGTCATTTCTTCTTGGAGCATCTCTTCGTATTCTTCGAGCTCTTCCAATGCATCTGCTTGACGATTGGAGCCATGAAGACCAATGAGGCCTCGACGGGATGCGCGGCAGAATTGGAGCCAGTGTTTGGTGTAGAGGCTGGGCTCGATTTCTCGTTGAATTCTTTCTAAGGCTTCCTTGAGGCGCAGTCCTGAACGGTAGGTGAGTTTGAAAGCGCGGGTTAAGTCTTTACGGACAGTGATAGGGAATCCATGGCGTTTGAGACCGACGAGATTGAGTCCGCCGAGTTTATAAGGAACACCGCCCCCAATGGAATAAGGAGGAACATCGTGGGTAACGCGGCTAAAGCCGCCGACCATGGCATAGCATCCAATACGGGTAAATTGATGGATGGCAGCCATGCCGCCGATCACAGCGCAATCTTCAATCACGACGTGCCCGGCTAAGTTGACGCCGTTAGCCATAATCACGCGATTGCCAACTTCGCAATTGTGGGCGACGTGGCAGTAGGCCATGATTAGACACTGATCGCCGACGCGGACAACAGAGTTTTCTTGGCAGGAAGAATTAATGGTGACGTATTCGCGGATCTCACAATTTTTTCCGATGATGACAAACGTTTTTTCACCGCGGAATTTAAGATCTTGGGTTTTTGTCCCGATACTTGCTCCAGGCCAAATCGTAGTGCCGGCGCCTATTGTCGTATGGCCATCGATATAGACGTGTGATTTGAGTGTGACATTGTCTTCGATAGTAACGGTCCCTTTAACGACGACATACGGTTCGATTGTGACGTTGCTACCGATCTTGGCATCCGGCTCGATCACAGCGGTTGGGTGAATGTTATTTTTTGCCATACTCGAGTCCTTTTAAAGTTGTTTCCGATCAACAAGCGCAAAACCGATCTCAGCTTCGACAACGACTTGATCATTGACCAAGGCCTTAGCTAAGACTTTGCCAGCTCTTGAGCTGATATGCTGACCTGTCACATGCAGATATAATACATCTCCCGGAAGAACCGGCTTGCGAAATTTTGCATCATTGACGGTTAACAAAACAGCAATTTTTTCGGTCTGTGTTTTCTGATGAACTAAAATTCCTCCGGTCTGCGCTAAGGCTTCTAAGATCAGAACGCCCGGCATGATCGGAGCTTCGGGAAAGTGGCCGACAAAAAAATGTTCGTTCATCGTGACGTTTTTTTGGCCGATGATCACCTCTCCTTCTAAGTCGAGATGGATGATCCGGTCGACGAGCAGAAACGGATAGCGGTGGGGTAGAATTTGAGCTATCGTTTTTGCATCTAAGACTATTTTCGGAGGCGTATGGAGGTTCATTTTTTCCTCAAAAATTTACGTAGCTCTTTAGCGACGGAGTGATTGGCAGCATGGCCGGTTTTAATCGCAATCAAATGGGCATTAAAACTGCAGCCGAGCAAGGCAAAATCTCCGATGATGTCTAAAATTTTGTGCCGGACCATTTCATCGGGAAAACGGACGCCTTCAGGATTTAATACTTTCTCTCCATCAATCACAACTCCGCAGTCCAAATTCGCATTTTTAAGGAGCCCTTTTTCAATCAAAGGAGCGATCTCTTGATAGAGGGTAAACGTTCTGCACGGGGCGATGTCTTGACGAAAAGTTTCAGGTTTAACGACGAAGGAATAAAATTGCGATCTTAAGTAGGGAGATTGCGGATAATGCAGCGTGTAGCTGATCCGGTATTCATCAGAAGGGAGAGCAACCAGATGCATATCACCTTGCGTCCAAGAAACAGGCTGATCAAGAACATAGAGATCTTTGGTGGCGTCTTGTTCAGCAGTTCCAGCCTCATCGATCATTTGCATGAAAGCTCTTGAGCTTCCGTCAAAGATCGGCATTTCAGGTCCTGAGATATCGACGATTAAATTGTCGATTTCGCTGGCCTGCACAGCAGCCATGAAGTGTTCGATGGTCTGAACCGAATTTTCTCCATCAACAATCTTTGTGCACCGTGTGGCGTCTTTGACTTGTTCCGTCTTGGCAGCAATTGTCGGAGAGTTTGCCAAATCACTCCTGCGGAAGACGATGCCGGCATTAGGAGAAGCTGGAATAAGCCGCACAACGACATCTTGGCCTAGGAATAGACTTTTGCCGTGAAAGACAATTTCTTTTTTTAGAGTTTTTTGTTTTAAGACCATTACCAAGAAATCTATCGCATTTTGTCATTTCAAAACAAGAGCGTTTCCTCAATGACCCGTGAAAAGAACAACAAAAAAACTTTTAATGTTTGATTTTAGAAAATCTAAATCCGCCAAAACAGAAACAGATCAAAATAAAAACAGCAGATAATGAAACAATTCCCCAATCTCCCCACAAACTATAAAGTGTTGAATAATGATAGAGTGGAACTTTTGCAACTAAGACGCCGGCGCGGGTTTCTTCAGTGATCTGTCCAATAATTCTGCCTAAACTATCTACAGCTGCAGTGATTCCGGTATTGCAAGCGCGGACCATCGGAACTCCATTTTCAACGGTGCGAAGACGGGCGTGATCAAAATGTTGCTGCGGAAGCTTTGAATTGGGATACCAGTTGTCGTTGGTTAAATTGACAAACATCGCAGCCCCTTTTTGCCGGTTTTGCCGCATCAGATGAGAAAATGTCTCTTCATAACAAATGGAAGCTGAAAGCGGAACCTTGGAGGCAAAGACTTTCGATTCTTTCCCATGGGTAAAAAATTCGGTGATCCCATAAGCACGAGTGAGTGCCTTGACCCATTCAAAAGGGACATATTCAGCCAGTGGAACAAGAATTTGTTTGTCATATCTTTGGACCTTTGGCTCTTGAGGCTGGCAGTAGAATGCGGAGGTGAAATGGAGCCCTCCTTCTTCAGCTTCGAGTCCTGCAATCACGTCGGTTTTAAAAATTTTCCCGATTGCCTGGACCCAAAATTGATTTGAGACTCTAATTGTATCTTCAATGTGCAGAGCATCTGCCTTCTGCGATCCAAAGGCGTCTTTAAAGACATTTCGAACTATCGAAGAGGGATAGGCATCATAGCCGGCAGCGTTCGGAACAGAAAACTCCGGCAGAACAACTAAATCGAGAGGCTCCTCGCAGGTTTTTAAAAGATTCACAATCCGCTGCCACTGTTTTGAGGGAGGAATAAATTCTTTGAAATGGCCCTCGATGGGGATTTTTTGGGAAGGAAGAAGTCCCGTCTGGACAAGACCAACTGTCATGGTTCTGCTTTGATCTACTTTTGATTGATGGAGCGTCGTATGAACAAATCCAAAGGCATAAGGGAAAAGGGCAAGCGCGATGGCTACCTTGCGCCGTTTTTTCCAAAAGGCCAGATTGGTTAAGACGACTAAAAATGAAAGGCCTAAAATTCCAAAAAGCGAAGCCGCCTGCATCGGCAGGGCAAATGCTGAGAGGCTAAGGCCCACGGGATTCCAGGAAAATCCACAGAGGACAAAAAGCCGCGTCCATTCTAGAAGCGTCCATAATGCAGCTGTTGCCACCATCGGGATTTTATCGATGAAAAGTGTCACGAGGCCAAATTGCAGTCCGAGCCAAAGCACGACAGCTAAATAGACAAAAAGAATGTAAAAACCTTGAAACTGAGTGCTGGTCATCCAAGAAAGCTGGATAAGCTGCACTGCACTGAACCAAGCAGTCGCTGTCCAAAACCGTTTTTTAGAAAATGGAATTTGGGCTGCAACCCTCCAAAATAAGGCGTATCCAATACAAGCAGCTAATGGCGCAAGCCATGGGCTCCAGGCAGGCTGCCCGAGAGCAACAATGAGCCAGCTTAGGATAAAAATTCCCATCGCCTTCAACGGATATTTCACTCGTTTCCCCCGACAGATGTTGCTAAAATAAACAGACCGCCGACAATGCTGATATTTCTCAGGAACATCATCATTTCCGTTTCTCGCATCGACCCATCATACATCCAAAACGCATGCATGACAACAGTTGAAGGGATCAGGAAAAGAATCAGCAAAATTGCACCTAAACGGACTTTAATCCCCAAAAGAACAAATAACCCCCCGAGTCCGGCAAAAACAGCTGCCAGGATCATGACTAATGAGGAATACGAAAGCAAAAGACTAAAAACTTTTTGAATTTGATCTGGAAGCCCAGGGTGAACAATCCAATCAGACACGCTTTTATGGAACGCTTGCTGCGTCTGGTCCCAATTTAAAATTTGATTTGTGACTAAACAGATGAAAATCAGGCTCAATAGAATCCGTCCAAGCATAAAAAAAACTTTTTTCATCTTTCTTCCTCACTGCGTTTCAGGGTATAATGTCAGCACATTTTATGAAATTTAGACAATACCATCTTTCAGCAGTTTTGGAAAGTCTGGAATCACAAAAGATTCCTTTAGATGCTTTGCTCAGCCGTTATTTTCGGTTCCACAAAGCCCTGGGATCAAAGGACCGGCTTTTCATCAGCGATACGCTCTACCATTACGTCCGCTGGAAAAACCTTTACCAACATCTGAAAGTAGAACCTTCTCCTTTAGATCCGCTCGCCTATCTCCAGGATGAGTCAATTCCTTTACATGTCCGTTATGGATTGCCTCAAGATCTTTACGACATGCTTGTCACAGCTTATGGCGAAGAAAAAACTCACGAAGTGAGTTTGATCAGCAACATCCGCGCTCCGCTGACGATCCGGGCCAATCCATTAAAAATATCTCGCGACGAGTTGTTAGCCAAGTGGGCCGGAACTTTTAAGGTTGCGCCTTGTCCGCAGTCGCCTCATGGGATCCATTTTCTTGAAAAGATCAATTTTTTTACCCAGCCTGAATATCTTGAAGGGCTCTTTGAAATCCAAGACGAGGCCAGCCAGATGGCCGCAGAGCTTGTCAAAGCTAAACCCAAACAACATGTCCTCGATTATTGCGCTGGCGCTGGAGGAAAAACGCTTGCCTTTGCCCCCGTTTAGGAAATACAGGTCAGATTTATCTGCATGACGTCCGGCCTCACCCTCTTGCCGAAGCCCGGAAACGTTTAAACAGAGCTGGGGTCCAAAATGTTCAATTTACTCTTTCTCCTGCTCAGAAAAATAGAATGGACTGGGTTGTCGTCGATGTTCCATGCACCGGAACGGGAACCTTCCGGCGCAATCCCGATCTCAAGTGGAAATTTGATGCGAGCCGTTTGGAGAATCTGATTCTCGAGCAAAGGGAGATCTTCCAAGAAGCCTTCTCTTATCTCCATCCTCACGGGACCATCGTCTATATGACCTGCAGCATCCTGCCGCAAGAAAATGAGAGCGAAGCCGCTTATTTTCAAAAAACTTTTGGACTAGAAGTTGTAGAGACTTTTCAAACCCTTCCAATTGCGAATGGGATGGACGGATTTTTTGCCGTTGCCCTCAAAAGAATCTAAAAAAAATTACTTTGTGCCTTTTGGTTCTTTAACCCGCTTATT
>CAWIQH010000018.1:0-72521 GCA_963838185.1 uncultured Chlamydiae bacterium | reverse complement strand
AAAACCCTTTTTTACGCAGTAGCGCCCCTGCAGTATAGGCATCACCGGCGTTGTTGCCCTTTGCCTGTCAGAAGAACAATTTTTTTGGGAAGTTCGAGCTTCTCGATAAATTCTTGTGCGATGAAGCAATGCCTTCGGCTGCTTTATCCATGAATTTTCCAGCGCTGTGTCCTGCAGCGATGGCGCGTTTTTTCAATGCGTTGCATCTCTTCGGAGGAAACAATTTTTTGCCCATGTATCACAGGTGTTCTTCCTTGATCGCGCGTTGGAGGAGAGATTTAACGGCATCGCGGGGATTCATGTTTTCATAGATGATTGCATAGATGGCTTCAGTAATCGGTACAGCGATATGAGCTTTCTTAGCCAGCTGCAGAGCAGCAACGCAGGTGTAGGCTCCTTCAACGACCATGCCGACGGTTTTTTTGGCCTCTTCAGGAGAGAGTCCTTCAGCAATAAGATGACCGAATTTATAATTGCGGCTGTGTTTAGAGAGACATGTGACGCAGAGGTCTCCAAGGCCGGAGAGTCCATTCAATGTTTCAGATTTGGCATCTTTAGTCACAGAGAGCTTACGGATTTCATGGAGCCCGCGTGTCATCAGAGCGGCTTTTGTATTGTCTCCAAATCCCAAGCCATCTGAAATTCCGCAGGCGATCGCAATGATGTTTTTCATCGCGCCGCCAAAAGCGACTCCATTGATATCGGAGTTGGGATAAACACGGAAATAAGGCGTCGAAAAAAGATCGTGGATCTGCTGCATGATGTCTGGCTCATAAGCAGAGCAGACAACGGATGTCGGAAGTTCTTCAATCACTTCTTCGGCATGGCTGGGTCCGCTCAGGCATCCGACATATTTTTTGTGCGAAGGTCCCATCACATCGACGACAACTTCAGGAAGCAGCAGGCAGCTATCTTGTTCGATGCCCTTGGAGGTAATGACAATAGGGCAGTTTCCTCCGCCTAGCTTGCGGATCTGTTCGAAGACGGGACGTATGCCGACGGATGTGACAGACTCCACAATAAAATCGGCATCTTTGATTGCGGTGCTAGATCGCTGGTAGGAATGACAGCTTGATGAGCTTCGAAATTAGGAAGTTTGGGATGCTGCCGAGTTTTTGCAAGCAATTTTGCAAAGTCATCTCTTTTGGTCCATAACGCAACCTCGTTGCCTTTAGAGGCCAATAGAGAAGCCAAACAAAATCCCCAAGTTCCAGCGCCGAGATAACAAATTTTCATTTTTACCTTTCTACTAAGTTAGCATATTGACATTGAATGCTCAAGTCAGTGCATCAAACTGATCTTGGATCGGTTCGGATGGAAGGGGCTTGAGAGAGGGCTGGAGCCATCTTTTTCGGGAAATGCGCCAGGCATAAAGAAAGGTAGAAAAGACCATCGTAAAAAAAGTTAAAAGCCAGAATTTATCAGGAAGGAGTTTAAAAATGTTCATTCCAATATAGGGTGGCAATATAACCGACTACTGCAGGCAAAAAGGCTTGCGATTAGAACAAAGAACGTGTCTTTGTATGAGATCAGCACGGCAAGCATTAGGGCATTAAACATCACTGCCACTGTGTGCAGCCAGATCCAAAATAAAGACATCTGCATGCTCGTCTGTCAAAGGGTCTTTAAAGAAAATACGAAAAGCATTGTTTTAGGAAAAATTACCAGCGGGGCTGTTAAAATGCAGCCCAGGCCCAAGATAACAAAAATACCGGAACGTAAAAACTTTTTGAGGCGGCTGTAATTTTGCGCTCCGAGAGCATTAGAGATCAACACGACAAAAGCCTGAAGCACACCGTCACTAAGGAACATGACGAACATGCTGATGGTTCCTCCGATCGACAAGATCAGCAGATAATCACCGCCTTTTGATGCCATAATATAAGTGCAAGCAGCCCAGAAAGCAAATGAGAGCAGACGGCCAAAGGCGCGAGGAATTCCAGGAGAGATATAACGCCAAAAGATCTTAGGCTGAAATTTCCATTGATGGGTACCGAAGGTTTTTTGATTAGATTTTTTTATAAACAAACTGAATAAAAGAAGGCAAAAGCCTCCTTGAGTAAATAAAGTCGCCAAAGCCGCTCCTTTGATGCCCATCGCAGGGATCCATGGATCAATGCCAAAAATCAGCGCAACATCAAGCCCTGCATTAAACAGAATAGGCGGCCAGCGTTGCTAAGACGGTGAATGTTGTTTTTCCTCTTCCTAGATAAAAACTCGATAGTGCAGCTCCAAGCGGGTAAAGGAAATTACAAAAGACTAGAATGGCAAAATAGGGAGCTACCGTCTGTTCAATTTCCAACCCTTTAAAAAAAATATGCCTTGGCAAAAAAACTTAAAGGAACAGTGATGGCCATTGAAAAAATTGAAAACCAGATCATTTGCCAAATGCATCGTCCAATCGATGTCAGCTCTTTAGCCCCATTGTAATAGCCCACGTAGCTTGGGCCATCATCGCAAGAGCAATGCAGGGCATTTGAAAAATGCGGAACAGATAGACTGCATTAACAGAAGCCTCTAGAGCCTGAATAGAAAACCGGGCAAACCATATCCGCTCTAAAAAACTTAATAGGCAGCCGGAAAATAAAATCAAGAAAAGCGGGGCGGCAAGAGACAGCAATTCTCTGACGCTTCCCTGAGGAAACTTCGTTAAGTTGCTATTAGGAGGACTGTCAAACTGCACGGTTTTTTCTAGCATCTTTTTTGATTATGGCAATTTGGATTGACTAGCATTTTGCATTCGCCCGGCTTGCAGTGCATTATCGGGGGGATCGGATCTGAAATTCGATGTTCAATAAAGAACCTCCTAGGTGTTGAGAGACTGTTGGTAAAAAGAAACAAGTTAAATTTTAACTACGGTCTCTAAGAGCTGTGACCATGGTTTATTAAAATGTTAGAATTTTGCAAGGGTAATTTTTTTTAATTCTTAAGCGCCGAAAAATCTAGTCATTAATGTCCGAGTTTTTCGGCGCTTAAGGATTAATTTTAATTTGCCGCATTGATTATTAAATTAATTAAAAATAAAATCTACGGTTTTAAAAAGAGGGATTTTCAATGACAGTCAGAGGTATTTCTAAAGCAGTTTGTTCCCATTACCATCTTTTTCAGCCATTCTGCCCAAAACTGTCTCTAACCACGAGAGTTGCCAACGCCTTTTTTCTGGCTCTTGTTATTGTCATCGCTGACGTCATTCGCCGCGCTATCTATAGATCTTATACTTCCAAGGGCCCGCAACCAAATCCAGCGTTAATCACTCCGACTGGAAGGACTCAATCTGAAATGGCCCCTCTTAGGACGTTAAGAATCCATTCCATAGAGGAGGTCGATAATATTCCAAAAATTGTCGGGGTCTCTATTGATTTAATTGAGGAGCGTGCAATGCCGACCGTTTACAACGGTGAAACAGCAAGAGGGTTTATTCCACTTGGAGACTCATTGCTAAAAGATATTAGAACAAATTGGGCCCAGGCCGAGAGAGTTGGGATCTCACATGCAGAAATTGCCCGCCACCTGCATTACCTCATTGAAGCGGCAAGGGCCAACCCTCAGACAATAATCTGCTACGATCCAAGAACAGGGTCAACCAATCCAGCGGAAGAAAAGATCCCTCGTTTTCAGGTGTTGATTCGTAAAGGCCCTGATACGGATATTTTCCGTCCTGCGAATGCAGGACCAGATGTAGGCGCATCTTATGAAGAAGCCGCGATCATGAACACAGCTCTCGCGTGCGGATATATCCGCTGGACGCCAGTGCGCGCAAGATACATCTCTGAATTTGGATTTTACTCGACGGGCATGGAATTTGAGACGGTGTACACAGTATTAATGGCAAAAACTAAATAATCTCTGCCGCGGGATAATAATCCAAAACAGGCAGTGTTTTTCCGTTCCACATCTTTTTGTGATCTACTGTGACGTAATAAAAAGAAGGATCCAATTCAAAAAGGTGTCCAGGTTCTGGCAGCTTTGTTAGTTCTGCCACTAGCCGCCGGTCAAACGCTGATAAAGCTTTTTGCACAGTTTCTAAGCTATGAGTGCCCTTCTAAATTTTTCAATGGAGCATAGACATCTTCTCGGGGATAGACCAAGACACTTGTTTTTTGCGTATGCGGCAGCACATCAAATAGGAACCGCTCGAATTTCCAGATTTTTTGGCCCCGATACGTTTTTCGAGCCAGATGCCAAGGAAGTTCTACCTCGGCGATCCGTTCAATAAAGGAGAGGCTGAAACAAAAAAGACCAATATGGGCGAGCGGCGCCTCAAAATGGTCTGGAAGCTCTGAATATTCCTGCACGCTGATCGTCCCGTCTCTTAAGACAATCACTCCGACTTTTTCTGCAGGATCAGCTCTTTCGATCGCTTTGATTGTCACCTCTTGGTTGTTTAATGCATGCTCGCCGCATAAAGCCGCATCAAACGGATCTGCAAGCGGATTATCAATCGGAAGCACAATCAGCGACTCAATTCCTTGTTCTTTCCAGTGTTTGCCAATGCCAGCATTCCATGAGTTTTTTCAAACTATGTCCGTTTCCGTCAGGACCTGATACAAAATGGCCAGGAGCTTCTTCAATCCAATTAACTTCCTCGTTGACAAACGGGGCATCGTCTTGCATAAACAGCTGCACTTGGCTGGATTTGAGTCCAAAATAATTGTTTTTGAGAAGATAATCAGCAATCTGTTGGTGGTTGAGTGAAGAGGTCATGATCGCCATCTGAAGAGGAGTCTTGTAGGCAACAGAAGCAGCAGATGTTTTTTCACAAAATAGCTGCAAAAGAGTTTTTTTTCGGACCGGCGTGACTTCAACAAGAGCCTTAGGCAGTGATGTTCCTAATCTTGTGCCTTGTCCTCCTGCCAAAATCAGGCAGGCGACTTTTCCTTTTCTGAGAAGCTCTTCTCCTTTGAGTCGTCCAGCTTCTGTCGGTTGATCGAATTTTTGGTAAGGTTCTGGAATATAAAAATGAGGCTTTTGAGCAATCACGGATCGCTGTATCTTCAAAAACTGTTCTTGCTCTTTGCTTAACATACGGCTTCTAGGACCTGCGAAACAGGGATCAGCGCAGCGTCTTTCCGGTTATGACTGATGACAGGGATATGCTCAAGAAGGGGATTTGGAGAAGGAACGTTTTGTTTCAAGATGCCGTGGTTCGGATCGGCCCACAGAGAAACGATTCTCAAGGGAAAAGGAGTATTGAGAAAATAAGTCATGCCTAAAATTCCTGAATCGGGAGCGACCAGGCACCGGCATTTGTTTTTCAAAATAGAAAGGATCTCAAAAAGAGAAGTATCTCCTCGGAGATCGATCAGATAAGGATGCTTGAAGACGAGATCTTTTTTAAGGCCGAGCAAGATGATAGGGCCGTCTAAAGCATCGAAGAGCTCCTGCCATTTATGATGCGGCCAGTTTCTCTCAAAGTAATAATCCGTCTCGCAATGGACATGGGCAGCAACGCAATTAGGTGGAAGATTAAAACGGTCGCATAAAGAGTCCCACTCTTTATTCCACTCCATTTTTGGGATGAGTTTGCCGCTTTGCCAAGCGACCCAATAAGAAGGGTCTGCGTTGGGAATGACCAGATCAAAAGCAGGTAAATCGACTGGTAGGGGAGTCGGTTTTCCTCTGCCCATTCCGGAGCGATGATCACATCGATGCCTTTTAGGAGCTGAAATCCGTCTTTTAAATCGGGACGCGTGATGAAAGTCACCCTCGCACCGGGGAGATATTCGCGGACCCGTTTGACAATGGCATAAAGCCCCAATGCAATATCGCCAAGACCGCGGTTCCATGGGATCAGCACAGACTTGCATCCTTGCTTGGCCGCTTTTTTCAGACGGCTGTCCAGAGGATTAGGCGCGATTTTTTTCCAAAGTCTTTTCAACATTTTTCTTCGAGGTGTTTAAAGTTTTAACTAAAGCATCATAGACTTCATCGGTCTCAATCCGCTTCATGCATCTGAAATCAATCGGACAGACTCGCTTATAACAGGGCGAACAATCGACATGTTTATGAATGACGGTCCCAGTCTTATAAGGTCCTGTGGCAATTTCATTGGTCGATCCAAAAAGCGCAACAAGCGGAGTCCCGACAGCTGCCGCAATATGCATCGGGCCGCTATCATTTGTCAGGATGACGGAGCAGAGTTTGATCAAAGAAGCGAGTTCCCGCAGCGTTGTCAGGCCGGCTAAATTTGTCACGGGCAGGCCCTTGCAGATCTCCCTGACGAGAGGCTGCGTCGTGGAATCGCCGAAATAGACGATGTGAACATTGTCCAACTTAAGAAGTTTTTCTGTCACAGCCCGGAAACGTTCCGGAAGCCAGCATTTTGCTGTGCCATAAGCTGCTCCAGGATTGATGCCGACTAAACGAGCTCCTGGTGAAACGCCCAATCTTTTCAGCAATATTTGAGCTTCACCGAGCTCTTTATCGGTTAAATAAATCCGAGGTTTCGTTTCAGAAATTGGAATTCCCAAAGGCCCCAACAGCATTTTATACGTATTGACCAGATGCTGCTCACGGACATTGTCAGGAAGGTTGATTTTATCGGTTAGGAGAAGGTTTCGCAGGTTGCCGCGATATCCGAGCCGTCTTTGGACATTGCCGCGCCAAAGCAGCCAAGCTGAAGAAAATGAATGGGTCAGCAAGATTCCTAAATCGTAAGTTCCTTTTCGGATCTTCTCAATAATATCTCTTTGCTCGCTTCTTCTTTTAAAGCTGCTGGCCTTGCTAAAACAAAAAAGCTCATCGATATCAAGATCTTCTTTGAGCAGATCGCAGATCGGGGTGCGGCACATCGCCGTGATGTGGGCATTAGGGTACGCCTTTCTGACATCCGTCAAAATTGGAGTTGCCATCACCAGATCCCCAATCCAATTAGGCATCCGGACAATGATTTTCGTGGGCTTGTAGTCAATTAATGGAATCATCGAAAGCCACCAGGATACCAAGCCTATTAAAATAGGTTCAAGGAAAGGCTTAGAAATACCATCTTAAAGAACAAATTTCACTCTAAATTTATTTTTAAAGGCCGTTATTCCCAGAAGGAACAATTGCGGAAAAAGACCAGGCACACTATTCTAGTTAATCTTTTGGCCGGATAGCTCAGTCGGTAGAGCAGAGGACTGAAAATCCTTGTGTCGCTGGTTCGATTCCAGTTCCGGCCAATTTTTTTATTAAAATTTGGGCTGAAAGAAAGCCCATCGTAGGGCTTGCGTCTGGAATCGAAGTGAGTGAGCTTGCGAGCGAACTGGCGGGAACCGGATTCCAGTTCTGGCTATCCCTTCTTAAAACTTTCTAAGTTGTTTTTTTTGCTTTCCGTATAATATATTTTTACTTTTTACAAGGGAGTAAAATATGGCGCTTTCTTTAGCTTACGTGTTAACTTGCACAAATCCTACAACAGTATCTGATGCTCAAGAAGATATAGAAAAAAATGGGCCTTCCATAGCCGTCAATGAGAGTGGATGCGCTGCTGTTATATGGGAAGCCGACAGGGATGAAGAAGGCTTTGAGACTATGTTTCAAGTCTCTGTTAAAACAGATCAGCACACATGGTCGCCTGCTCAAACGCTTTGCCCATGGAGTGAGACACTAACATCTAGTGCAAAAATAGGCATTGATTCCTTAGGGAAAATTTCAGTTTGTTGGGAAACAGGGACAGATCGTTTCCAGACCAATCCACTCGCACATTATACACAAAGAGATTTGAACGGATTATGGTCTCTTGTATCTCCTATTCATTTTAATCAAAGAGAATTCGAGATTTTGTGCGCTTCTTTATTGCCTTCAGGTGAAATGGTATTAGGGTTGAGATCAAAAAATGGCAATGCTGTGTTGGCAACAAACGCATTTACCCCGAATGAGGCAGAAATAAAAGTGGAGCCGTTTTTACTTTCAGAGAGTGCTTCCAGTTTAAATATTTTCATGAATGGAAAAAGAAAAGCCATGGCGATTTGGCATGATATTCAAGACAATAGCGAGAAATGCTCTTGGTATGAGGAGGGGGTATGGTCTTCAGCTCAAAAGATTTGCTCCATATTACAAGGTGAAACGATTAATGACCTCTATGTGAATCATGAAAATCAGGCAGTCGTTTCCTGGCATGTAGGTGACAATAATACCCGCAGAGCCCAGGTTGTTACACAATCAGGACTAGGTTGGTCGCCTGTTAAAGAGTTGTCGAAAATCAATGAAAGAAGCGAATCCCCTATAAGTGCGACCAATTATCAAGGAGACATTCTAGTTGTCTGGGATCAAGGCGAACATAGTAAAATCGGAGCTGTCTTTAAACCTAAAGATCTGGATTGGATTGATATTCCTCCAATTTTTGTTGAAGAAGGTTCTAATTTTAGCCCAGATATTAAAAGTACTGACACGGGAGATTTTGTCGTGACTTGGTTAAATGATACGGATCAAGAAGACAACGATTGTGCAAAGACCACTATTTATGGGGCAATTTTTCCCCCTCAAGATCAAACATGGTCTAATCCTGCAATGCTTTCCCCTGCAGAAAAGTCATGTTTTGATTCTTATTTTGTTATGACAGGAAAAGGACGTGGTTTAATAACATGGGTGGCTTCTGAATTGCCTAATGAAACAAACGACTGTATTCAAGTCGCAGAATTAAAATTCGAAGTCCAGTGAGAATGGATCTTTCAAGGAAAAGAAACACGGTTACAAATCTCGTTATGGATTAAGGCCATCAGAAGTTGAGAAGTGGCAGCAAGATTGGTCCTGATGCTTCGAGGGGTCAAATGTTTTGCAACAGATCTCGAATAGTTCAATTATGTAGAAAAATGCCGTAATATTGCCGTAGTAGCCAATTTCCTGACAATGAAACAGATCACCCTCAATCACCAATAATTTCTAGAAATAATCCATCACTCCCTATACACTTTGTCGATATTGGTTGATTTAAGGTCATCCAAGGAAACGGATGGAAGCGCTTTCACAAGTCTGAAAATCCTTGTGTTGCTGGTTCGATTCCAGTTCCGGCCAAATTTTTTTGGACGAAAGAAAGCCATAGTATGGCTTTCGTCTGGTAATCGAAGTGAAGGTCACTTGTGACCGAACCGGCGGGAACCGGATTCCAGTTCCGGCCAAATCTTTTCTTAATTATACCGTTCAGCGTGTTATAGACAAAAGTTATAATTTAAGGTGCTAGATGAGATTTTTTTGCTCTGTTTTCTTGTTCTTTGTAGCCCACCTGTATTCCCAAGAAAAAGTCTGTTTTTTGCACATTCCTAAGACGGGAGGTGTTACTTTTTTTACGCTGCTTCAATACCAATATAATTTAAATGAGAAAGATCTTAGGTTAGCTATTCATGAACCATATCACCATCTGGTTAATCAGTTTGGTGAATATAAGTTTGTTACTTTTCTTAGAGATCCTATTGCAAGAGTCGTCAGCGAGGAAAATTATATAAATTCTTTTCCAGACAAGGTGCCATTAAAAAAAGCCCATAGACTGCCAGAAGAGGGAAATCCGATTGATACAGCGTCGAATGAAATGTGTAAAATGCTTTCACGATTAGATCCTCAAGATCCACATATATCGATTGAAGACCATTTAAAAAGTGCTATGGAGGTTCTCGAAAAAGACTTTTTTTTTATTGGGATCACCGAAAAATTAGATGAATCCATTGCTATGTTTTATTCTCGTTTAGGCTGGGAAATCCCGGATAAAATACCGGTTATGAATAAAACCCGCAGTGGAACTAAAAAATTTCCGCAAGAAATTTTAGATCGTGTAGCTCAAAGAAATCAGGCTGATATCAAGTTGTATAACTTTGCGCTTGAGCTTTTCGAAAAGCAGAAGAAAGTACCATGTATTAATAAAAAACCGAACGTCCCCACGGTTTTTTCGACAGCCTTTAATTTTTCATTTGATCAGCCGGTTGATGGCTATGGATGGAGCGAGCTTTTTGAAGTGAATGGCATGAAGTTTCGTTGGATTTTTACCGGCTACAATAAAGCTGCTATTAACTTCTCTTTGGATCCTGAATTTTCTTACGTGTTTAGATTTAAAGCTTTAATTCAGCCGAAGTTTATTAAACAGCTTTATCTTTTCGTCAATGAAAAGGAGGTCAATGTTACCTATAAACTTAAGCATGTGGATAAACAGAGTCTCGATTTCGTTCTAGTAAGGGGCTCTGCAAAGATTCCTAAAAAATTATTAAGCGCGAAAGAGAAAACATCTTTTATATTTAAAATGACCCCACCCAAAAATCCATATTTATTTTCCCTTTACAATCGTGATAAGGGCATCATAGATAACGAACGTGAACTTAATTCAAAAGCAGCCCTCATAAAAATCGATATACGAAAAATGAAGTGATCCGTTTAGACAGGGCACGATATACTAACCCGTAAGTCATAACTGCTCAAAAAAAATCAATCTTTTGAGCAGTTGTCGATATCGAGAATTTCAGCTAGCCTACGGATTCTCAACAATGGATAGCTCTTGCTGTTGTTTTGTTTTTCTTTCCTTGATGAGTAAGAAGACAAATCCACCAGAACCCAGGCACAAGGCTACAGGAATAACCACAGTTCCGTAGAGAAGTGCTTGAGAGGTATTTGGACCGCCCATGACATCAATGATGCTACTAATGACCGAATGAAAAGCATAACCAAAGGTCATAATGATCATGTTTGCAATCGCTGTCGTAAGCCCGGCCACTTGCTCCCGAACATAGGTTGAGGCCTTGTAAATTGCCAAAATTTGGTAGGCAGAGCACACTCCAACGACAATAAAGTTCAAGGTTAGAACTCCAATTGACAAATGAGACGTCAGAATAAGAGCAAAACTGACTGCCATGGCTATTCCGGCGCCTATGATGGTTAGGAGATAACTACGAGCTTTCTCGGCAATCAAGTTTAACAAGGGAGATCCGAAGCACATTCCAACCAGGATCATAGACGGGAGGCTGGCTGCAAGGGTGCCTTCGAAGCCATAGACGGTTTTTAAAAATGCAGTGCCCCATACATCGGCAAATCCTTCCATCGGCCCAACCATAAGGCCGGCAAAAATGCACGACCAAATAACACGTGGATTGCTTAAAACTTCTTTAACATCGGAAATGACCGTGCTTTGAGATGATTGTTTTATATTAGGAATAATCCAATAAGTAATAAGCGCAAGCGCCAGTCCTGTCATAGCAAACGAATAGATGACTGTTTGATATCCAAAAGTTGTGAGCAGATAATTCACAGGACCTCCTCCATAAATGCCTCCAATCACACCGATCATCACGGAAAGACTAAGCATTCGGGGAAAGAGTTTTTCACTAAACGTCATGCGAATGATTTTAAAAACACCTAAAATGGCAGCGGAAGAGCCTATGCCAATCATAAATCTCCCAATAATCGGATAAATCCAATGCTCGGAAAAAATAAGCGGTGATAGCCCTGCAACGGTTAGCAGTATGCAGGAGGTCATCACTTTTCGAGGGCCAAAGCGATCGAGCATGATCCCGATGGGTAAATGCAACAAAGTATAGCCAAGGTAATAAATGCCGGAAAATTGCCCAAAAGTTAGAGCATCCATGTGAAATTGCTGCATAATATCGGTGAGCATGATGTTTGGCATGACCCTTAAAACATATTGGTATGCGTAGAAAACAGAGGCGATGATCCAGATCATCCAGACAATCGCGCGAGAATTTGAGAGAGACGAAGTCATATAGTAATCCTTTTTTAATCCAATTTAATTTTAGTATGTGCCCAACCACGTAAGTCCTTGACGCAACCGAATGCTAAAAACTTTTGTGGTTGGAGAGAACTATTTTTTAATAGTAACTACCCGGCCTTGAGTAATTTTTATTAAGTCATCTGGTTTGAGCTGAAATACGGCATAGGGTGTCCCAGCAGCTGCCCAGATTTCTTGGTAGCTCATTAAATCCTCATCGATTAGAGGAAGAATATCCAGCTTGAATCCTATAGGAGGAATGCCGCCAATTGCAAACCCTGTGCAATTCAATACAAAATCGGCATCGGCCCTCTCTATAGGCTCTCCGATGAAGGCTGCAACTTTTTTCTCATCGACCCTATTGACGCCGCTGGCAATAACACACACAGGTTTTCCTGATGTCTTACCTTTAAATATGAGGGTTTTTGCAATTTGGCCGACTTCACAGCCAATAGTGTTTGCAGCTTCTTGAGATGTGCGGGTTAGTTCTTTGAATTCGATGACTTTTGCATCTGGAATATGTTGATGCAAAAGGTCTTGAACGCGTTTAGCAGAATCTCGGAGTGTATCGTTATGCATATAGTTAATCCTTTTTTTAAACATTTTGAATTTCATGCCCCTTTTCTGGGGTTCTTAGCGTGGTAAAAAGATGTTAGGAAATTAAATATGTTATTGCGCTGCTAAGCGCAGAAGGAGAAGGGATAACGCGACAGAAGGTGTAGCTCTGCATATTGGCAAAAGCGAATGTGAAAAAATGACCTTCTTGTCCATACGTAATATTCTATAGCGCATGATCAAAAATACGCAATAAGAATTAGTGGGTAAAATTTTTCTTTAGAGCGCCGTTATGGATTGCAATTTAATTTAGCAGCCGAGTAACTTTTAGCACTTCACGTTAGGTGTTTTATGGCAAAAATCAATCTAGTTCAAGCCAAAGGGAGCAGCTTTTTTTTCGATAGTATCTTCTCTATAGGTGTTTACACAAAAGATAGAGAGGTAATTTTAATCGATAGCGGGATCAGCAAAGATCTAGCCAAAGATCTTAACAAATCTCTTGTGGAAGCCAACTATCGAGTGGCGGCAATCATCAACACTCATTGTCATGGAGATCATTGTGGGGGCAATGCCTTCTTCCAAGAAAAATATCCGGAGATAAAAATTTTCAGTACGGGAACTGAAAAACCATTTATCGAAGATCCTTTATTGACCCCTATTTGTTTTTGTGGGGGTGCGGCAGCTTTTGAGGAGTTGAAAAAAAGTAAGCCCTTAGCACCGCAGCAGGGCTCAAAAGTCACCGATCTTATTGCGCCTTATCAAGATCAGAAGATAACCATTTGTGGAGAGACGTTCGAGATTATCACATTACCGGGCCATACTCGGGGCATGATTGCAGTCAGAACACCTGACAATGTGCTCTATTGCGGCGATGCTGTTTTTGGAGAGGGCACGTTTAAAAAGTATCCAATTTTGTTCTATACTTTCATCGATGACACCCTGAATTCTTTTAAAAAACTTCGATCCTTGATTCCAGACACCGCGGTCAGTATTCTCTATCATGGCGGCATAGTACCTAACTTAATCACTCTAATTGATGATCACGAGAGACGTATTTTGGAAACGAAGAATACAGTTTTTTCATTATTGCAAGCACAACCACACTCTATTGAGGAAATAACAGCCAAAATCATGCAACGTTATATGATTCCTGATGATATCATCTCTTATACTCTTACCAAGACTCCTATACAAGCTTACGTGGCAGAGCTTGAGCGCGAAAACATGGTAGAAATTCGAGTAACGGGTGGTATTAGTCGTGCCCATGTCGTGAACAAAGATTCTGTTCACGCAACCCATCCAAATCCACCAGTAGTAATGTAGTGTAATGAATGTGTTGCATATTTCGATGAGAAGACAAGAGATTTTTACCTGCTCTAAAAGTGCCGTAATATTGCCGTGTTTGCCAATTTTCTGACTTGCGCGAAGTGTTGATGGTAATTTTTTTAAAAATACCAATTCCGACTTTTTCATCAATTAGTTGAAAATTCAAACATTTAAGATAAACGGTCTATTTATTGCGCAAGTATATGTTGCGCAATATGCAACAATGTTGCTTGAGTTAGCTAGATAAGAACAGCTTAAACGGAGACGGGCTTAACGAGGCTTTTGATCGCTTCGAGGAGGGGGTCTAAGCCCAGCTCTTCTAAAGCGGAGATCTCAAAGATCTTGGCGGAGCGGACTTCTCGGTGGAAGACTTCAGCGTGTTCTTTGGCGCCTTCCATATCGATCTTGTTAAGGACGATCAGGGAGGGCTTTTCGAGAAGCTCAGGCTTGTAGGCTCTAAGCTCATTTTGGAGGACTCTAAAGTCATCGATCGGCTCTCTGCCTTCAATGCCGGAGGCATCGATCACAAAGATTAAAGCAGCAGATCTTTCGATGTGGCGTAAGAACTCAAAGCCGAGGCCACGGTCTTGATGGGCTCCTTCGATAATGCCGGGTATGTCGGCGAGGAGGATGCGGGTTTGGTCAGAGTAGTGGATATAGCTGAGGTTCGGAAAAAGGGTTGTGAAGGGATAAGCCCCGATTTTAACAGCTAAGTGGGTGATGCAGGACATGAGGGAGGATTTGCCGGCGTTGGGCATACCGATAAGGCCGACGTCTGCGATGAGCTTGAGCTCTAGCTCGATTTCGAGGGTTTCGCCTTCTGCTCCATCGGTGCAAATATAGGGAGCTTGGTTGGTCGAGGTTTTAAAGCGATCGTTGCCTTTTCCGCCCTTGCCGCCTTTGCAGAGGAGCTCTTCTCTCTTTTTTTCGACAAAGTCATAGAGGACTTCACCGGTGAGGGCATTTTTTATGAGTGTGCCGGGAGGGATTTTTAGGGTGACGTCTTCGCCGTCTTTGCCGGTGCAGAAATTATAGCCGCCGGGCTGGCCGTTTTTAGCGATGATGATGCGTCTGTTACGGTGGTTTTCTAAAGAGACGACTTGGTCGTCTGTTTCAATGTAGATGGAGCCGCCTTTACCGCCGTCTCCGCCGCAAGGTCCGCCTTTAGGGATGTATTTTTCACGACGCCATGCAATGACGCCGTTTCCACCGCGGCCGGCTGTGAGAGAGAGTCTGACTTTGTCGACGAACATACGATTCCTAAATTAATTTCATCCAGTATACCAAAAACTATAGCTGGAGGAAATTGAATAAAAATCTTTAATTTCCTCGAAAGCTATTGGGGAAGGGGCATTACCGAGACGTAAGTTTTAAGCCCTTTACGGTAAGAAACAACGCCGTCGATTAAAGAAAAGAGTGTATCATCTCTTCCGACTGCGACGTTCTTAGCTGGGGACCATTTCGTTCCGCGTTGGCGGACCAGGATGCTTCCGGCTGTGACAACTTGTCCAGCGGTTGCTTTGATGCCTAAGCGTTGTGATTTTGAATCTCGGCCGTTACGTGTAGATCCTTGACCTTTCTTATGTGCCATAGTTGATTACTCCCTAAGTTATCCTAGGATCTCTGTGATTTTAACGCGATGATAAGTCTGACGGTGTCCGACTTTGCGGCGTACGCCTTTTCTTTTCTTGTATTTGAAGGAGATAACTTTTTCTCCTTTAACTTCGCCGATGAGCTCTGCCTTCACAGAAGATTTCGCGATATAAGGCGCTCCAACGGTGATTTGCTTGCCATCACTGAGAAAGAGGACGTTTTTGAATACAACAGTCTGTCCTTCTTCAGAGTCAAGTAATTCAACATCAAGAACTTCGTCTTTCTCTACCCGGTACTGTTTTCCACCGGTCTCAATGATTGCGTACATGTTTTAACCTCAAAATTGCAAATGTAGTGAACATCTTAATCTAAGAGGCTTATTCTCTTCAAGTCACACTTGATAGCTGGGCTATTTTCTCCATTAAGAGATCTTTAAATAACTTAATTTTTATTAGTTTAATTGCATTAATTCAATTTATTTATTAACATTAGTATTACAAAGACAGGGTATAAGGGGGTGGTTAATATGAAACCTTTTAATAAAAGAAAATCCTCGAAGGTCACATATAAGAACCATCGTAAGGACAAGCCGACGACAAGAGAAGAAGAGAGGAAGGTTTTAGGCAATACCCCGAACATAAAGCCGGAAGATCTCCTCAACAACCCTAAATAGAGACAGTTATGAAAAAACATTATAAGCATGCCCACGCCAAAAGTATGAGAAAGCCTTCCAAAGAAGGACATAAAAAAAGCAAATGGCGCAAGATGGTTGCGCGCTACGTCGCTTTATAATTTCTGGCTAGATTAAGTAAGTAGAACGCGGCTGCAGTTAGAGCGATCGTTGCTCCCGGCGGCCAGTTTAAGAAATACGAAACCGACAGCCCCACTGTCGTAAAAACACATCCAAAGACCACAGCCCATCCCATCATCTTAGAAAGTCTAGGGCTAAAACTTCCTGCAATCGCAGCTGGTATTGCCAGCATCGCGATGATCAAGATCGCTCCAACGACTTGGATCAAAATCACCACTGAAATCGCCACTAGAACTAATAAAAAAGATAGTACTTCGTAACGGAAATCCCTTTGAGCTGAGCTTGATTTTCATCAAAGCAGACGGCTTGGAACTTCGTGTGAAAGATGAGCGTTGTTAGAAGGATAAAAACCGCAAGCGCTAGAAGGAGTACTAAATCGCTCATCGAGGTCCATAAGATATTGCCAAAAAGGAAATTCATCAGCTCGACATTGAATCCAGGCGTCAGAGAAATAAAAATCACTCCGATGGCCATGCCGGTGGACCAAATCGCAGCGATGACGGTGTCTTCACGCTGTTTATGTCTCAGATGGATCCATCCGATAAGGAGGGCGGATAATATCGCAGCAACAAGAGCTCCATGCAGGGGATTCATCCATTCGATATGATATGTCCGCTTTAGCCAGAGGAAAATCCCCATGCCTCCTAAAACAGAGTGGGAAATGCTTCCGCTGATGAAGACGATTCTTTTTGCTACAACGTAAGATCCGACAATTCCACTGGTGATCGACGCGGCAATTCCAGCTAAGAACGACATCGGAAGAAACGGATGAGAAAAAAGGGCGTTTAACATTTTATCTCCTGCCTGGCTTCATGGGAGGATGGTATAGCCCCTGAGCAAAATGGTCGCAAACTTGGGCTTGTGAATACGCTGTAACGTCTCGATGGACGCAAATAAACCGGTCGACTTTTTGCAGCATGACCTGGAGGTCATGCGTGACCATGACAATGGTCATTTTGCCTTTTAATCGCTGCAAAATTTGGTAAATGTTTTCTTCTGCAGAGGGATCGACGCTAGCGGTCGGTTCGTCAAGGAAAAGAATAGAGGGATTGCCAACCAGAGCTCTTGCGATTAAAACGCGCTGAGCTTGTCCTCCGGAAAGTGTTCCGAAAGAATGATGCTCAAAGTCTAGCAGTCCGACTTCGGTTAAAGCCTGGCGGGCTTTCTCACGTGCGCCTGGTGTATATGAGCGCCAGATGGAATTCTCTAAACAGCCCATCATCACGACATCTAAAACGGTAATGGGAAATTGCCGGTCTAAATTTGAGACTTGAGGGACGTAGCCAATTTTCTGACGGGCCATCTTCGGTGACTTTCCAAGGATTTCAACGGTTCCTTTCTGAGATTTTAAAAAACCCATGAGTAATTTTAAGAGAGTGGTCTTTCCTCCGCCATTAGGCCCGAAAATGCCGACGAATTCTCCCTCGCGAATCTCAAAGGAGACATTTTCGAGGATCGGAGTTTCCTCATACTGAAAGAACAATTGATTAACTTTAATCGCCATAGTATTTCACAATTGTATCTGTAATCTCATTCATCATTTTGAAATAGTCATCAGCATAAGGATTAATCTCATAGATGGGAAGCTGTAACTTAGCAGCAATTAAGACCGCGCCTTTGTTATTGTACTGGGGTTCTGTAAAAATAACTTTTACGTGGTTTTCTTGTGCTTCTTTGACAACTTTGGCCACTTGTTGAGGAAGGGGTTCTTTCCCTTCGCACTCAACGGATAACTGATGCAGTCCATATCTCTTGCAGTAGTATCCCAAGGCAGGATGCGAGAGAAGTAGGTAGCTTTCTTGTAAAGGGGTTAATTCAGTTCTAATCTTTTCATCGAGCGATTCTGAATCCATCGACAGTCGGTTAAAATTTTCTTCAAACTGTGTTTGGTGTTCCGGCCACATGAGAATGAGCTGCTCATGAATTTTTTTACATTGCTGCAAGGCGATGACAGGATCGAGCCAAAAATGGAGGTCCTTGCCCTCTTGGTGATGCGCACAGGTATGATCTGACAAAGAGAGCCCGTCGAGCCTTTCGGAGAGATTGACATCTTTGACATGGTTTTTTGTAGGAAGGGCAAGACTTTCTGCTCGCCAGGCTCTCCACAGCGCAGCCAAAGATTTGCGCCAACAAATTTTCGATTTGTTGGGAGTCGGTTCATAATCATGAGGGCTAATGCCCGAAGGAACAAAAATTTCAATTGATACGGTATCGCCTGCGATCCTCTCTACAAAGTAGGCATAAGGTGGGATCGTCACCAGGACAACGGGTTTAGAGGATTTGCTTGCAGGAGCAAAGCAGCCCGCTAAAAGGATTAAAAAGAGTAATAAGGTTTTTCGCATAGAAATTACCAAAATAATACAGAGGATTAGAAAATCTTGTCACTTAATTAAAACTGGGGTAGCCTAGTTACCCTATCGAATTTTCTGGAGGAGTGTCCGAGTGGCCGATGGAGCACGCTTGGAAAGCGTGTAAACGTGAAAACGTTTCGTGGGTTCGAATCCCACCTCCTCCGACAACGCAACCAATTCGAACCCTTGGTCTCCTCCAGGAGAACAAGGGATTCGATAACTCCGATAACATACTCAAGTAGAGTAGGGCTCAGGGTTGCGGTACAAAAATGGCTCAAAAGGGCGTTTTTTCAATGGGCTGGAGTTTTGCAACTGACTCATCAACCCTTCTCCAACCGTCCTCTTGTTATGTATTAAAACTATCTTGTGTGGTTGTAGACAACATGCTATAACCTCTGAAAAAGATTGCTTTACAGAGTTATGAAAGACCAAATTTCCTCATCAGACACACAAAACAAGGTCATACTTTATACCACAGCTGATGGCAAGGTGACGGCTGATGTCTTTTTTGCAAGCGACACATTCTGGCTGACTCAACGTACTATGGCTGAGTTGTTTGGGATAAATATTCCATCAGTTTCTAGACATTTGAAGAATATTTATGCCAGTCAGGAACTGAGCGTAGAAGCAACTGTTTCAAAAATTGAAACAGTTCAAATGGAAGGGGAACGGCATGTCACACGTGTTATAGATGTTTATAATTGAGATGCAGCAATCGCTGTGGGTTATCGAGTCAACTCTGTCAAAGCTACGCATTTTAGGATATGGGCGACCAATACACTTCGTGAATTTATCGTTAAGGGATTTGTACTCAATGATGGAATGCTCAAAAATGGACGCGTCTTTGGAAAAGATTACTTTGACGAGTTGCTTGAAAAAATTCGGGAAATTCGGGCTAGCGAACGGCGGGCCTATCAGAAGATTACAGATGTGTTTGAGCAGTGCAGTAGCGATTACAGGAATAAGGCGGAAGAAACTCAACTTTTTTACCAGATTGTCCAAAACCAACTCCACTTTGCCACCACTGGTAAAACTGCTGCCGAGATTATTTATGAGCGAGCAGATAGCAATAAGCCATTTATGGGGCTCACGACTTGGAAAAATTCCCCGCATGGAAAAGTTCTAAAGAGCGATACAATCATCGCAAAAAACTACCTAAATCAAGATGAGGTATCAAAGCTGGATCGTCTGGTGAACATGTTTATTGACTTTGCGGAGCTGCGAGCCTTAAATCGACAAGTTATGACGATGAAAGACTGGCTGAATCAAGTAGAGAAATTTCTTAATTACACCGATCAGCAGATTTTACGACATGCTGGACAGATTTCTCATGATATGGCTATTGCTAAAGCTGGTGAAGAGTATGAGAAATACCGGATACATCAAAACCGCGAGTATATCTCCGATTTCGATCGCGCTTATGTGAAGTACTTGAAGGGCTCTTAGCACCAACTTTGCATAATCAATTTTCCGCATGGTTTGAATTGGTTCCTGCCGGGGGTCCAAACGAAACAAACCGAGTGATGGTGCAATTGCAGCCATAATTCTTCCTAATTAAGGGAAAAATCTAAGCGTTCTTATGTTAATCCACAATTTAAAGAAAAATTTTGCTTGGGTCTAAATGTTAGAGCTGGTGGGGTTAAAGATAAAAATATATCTGCAGGGATGAGAGGGATTGAGTTTCCTTGCTCTTGCAGTCAAGTTTTTGATAGACTGTTAGACTGAGGTTTGGCATTTTAGAGTTTTAATTAAATCGGGCCGGAGATAATAAAGGCTATATGCGATGTCCATTCTGTAATCATTTTGATTCGAAAGTAACCGATTCACGCAATGCCGTGGAGCAGAATGCTATTCGGCGGAGAAGAGAATGTCTGGAATGCCAGAAGAGGTTCACGACATTTGAGACCGTTGATCTGACAATACAAGTGCATAAGCGCGATGGCAGATATGAGGACTTCCAGCAAGATAAGTTAATCCGGGGATTGGATGCAGCGTGCAGACATACACGGATTAGCCACGATCAAGTGAGAACGCTGGCAGCTCAGATCACGGCAGATTTAATGGAAAGGCAAGTCAGGGAAATTGAAACGACTGAACTCGGTGAATTAGTTATTAACTACTTGAAAGAGCTCGATACGATTGCCTTTATCCGTTTTGCTTGTGTCTATCGACGTTTTAAAGATATGGATGAACTGATGGACGAAATCCAGAGTATCTCCACGGAAGAAGAAGTTTCAAAGAAGGAATAACTATGCCACTTAAAAAAAGCGATATTGAACGGTTTAAAAAAAGGCTTTTAGACATGAGAGCCCAGTATACAAACTTAGTCAAGCATGTGAGCGAAGAAGTGAAATCCACAGACGAGTCTAAGGGATATTCCCAGCATCCATCCGATGAGGGAACAGATGACTTTGACCGGACTGTCAGCCTAAAGGTTTCCGGAGAAGAATTTAAAATTTTAAGACAAATTGACCGAGCGCTCGAAAAAATCGATGAAAACACATACGGAATTTGCGATATCACCAACGAGGAGATCTCGTTGCCAAGATTAGAAGCGATCCCTTATGCAACAATGACGGTCAAAGCTCAAGAGATGTTGGAGAAAGGTTTATTGCAATGACAGCTGAAAAAGTTCTAAGTAGCACTGGAGAAGGCCGAGAAAGCATAGAAATGTCCTGGAAGGACGCTCTTGTGCTTTTTTTCGTAGCTCTTGGGATACTTGTTGTGGACTTTGTCTCCAAAGGAATGACCAATTTTTACTTCCAGCCTTCAGAACTTGCACCCCCCTTTTTCCCTTTCGGAGGAGTTTCCATCTTTCAAAACCTTTTAGGAATTGATTTTTGCATCCATCACGTCACCAACCGAGGCGCTGCTTGGGGAATCGGCAGCGGCATGCAAGATTTTCTATTGATCGTTAGGATCGCTGTTGTTGGCGGTCTTATCGCTTATTTGCGCCTTTCTCCTAAAGTTCGTGAATACCGTTATCCGCTCATCATGATCATTGCAGGCGGGCTTGGAAATATTCTCGATTATTTCATCTACGGCCATGTGATCGATATGTTCCATCTGTTTTTCTGGGGATACTCATATCCTGTGTTCAATATCGCCGATGCTTCGATCTTCCTAGGGATCGTTTGGCTGCTTTTTCAATCTTTTGTGCGTAAGAAAAATGCCATCACTTCAACTTAGTCAGCAAGCCCCTGAAGGAACATTTTCCGTTTCCAAATGGCTCAAGCATCAAGTTTTGCTAGATAGTTCAGAAATGGAAGAACTATGCCGCCACTTAGCTCCGTTTCATTTCTTTAATGTCAGTGAGATCAAACCTCTGCAAGATTTAGAACTTCCTCTAGAGCAGTTCTTAAAATCGTACCAAGAGTATATTGAAGTCCTCAAAGCCGGAAGAGTCCCGCTAGATCGTCAAATCCAAAGGCATCTTTCCTGCGCGCTCACGACGGATACAAATACTCTCTATGCCCATGCAATCGGGACTGAAAAATACATGGCCAAACCTTTAAAACCACTTATCCAAATGCAGCAGCACCGGTTTTTTCCTTCTAAAACGGCAGGAACAATTAACCCCATGGTCATGAGCCATGAGAGCATCCATTGGGGAGTGCAATTGGCCTATCCGCAGATTTTCTTCGATGGCACAGTATATTCCAAAGTCAGCGATGAGACGCTCTTTCCCAACACAGCGCTTTTCACTAAGCTTGTGAAATGGCTCCGTTCTTCAACTGTCCCCACAACATTCCTGTGGGATGACAAAAAAATCTCGACGCCTATTCGTTTGGGGAAGCAGTGTTTCTCTTGGATCCATAATCATGCCCAGCTAAAAGAACAAGGGATTGCAATCCATGTCTATTGAAGTCGTCTCGATAGGAAACGAGGTGCTTAGAGGTATTATCATCAATACCAACGCCGCTTTCCTAAGCCGGAGACTGACTGAAGAAGGCTGGGATGTCTCTTGCCAAACAACACTTCCCGATGAAAATGCTTTGCTCAGACAGGGATTAGATGAGGCGCTCATCCGGAGTTCTGTTGTGATCGCAACTGGAGGCCTAGGGCCAACACTCGATGATAATACCTTAATTTGCGCGAAAGAGCTTTTCTCTAAACCCCCGCATGAATTACCTAATTCCGTGGAGTTGCTCCGGGGTGTTTGTTTTCAGAAAACAAAAGGCTCTTATTTTTGCTACCAGGCGTTCCTTCCGAGATGGAACAGATGTTTGAAGAAACCGTCCTTCCTTATCTGAAAAAACATCTGCCTGCAAAACCGCTCCACCGCGAAGAGCTCCATTTTTATCTTTTAAAAGAAGACGATGTCGACCCTCTTTTGCGGGATCTGCAGAAAGAACATAAGTTAGATGTGGGGATTTATCCCTCCTATAACGGTTTATCGGTGATTTTAAGGGGTCCTAAAAAGGAACATGTGATCGAGGCTAGAAAGGTCATTGAAAAGGCTTTTAAAGCCTCTCTATTGCCTGCTGCAAAGTTAGAAGAGGCCATCCACGGCTGGATGGTCAAACACCATCAAACGCTGGCCCTTGCTGAATCATGTACGGGGGGCTTTATGGCTGCGCAGCTGACGGCTATTGCCGGAGCTTCTGAATACTTCCTGGGGTCGATTGTGGCCTATTCCAATAGCCTCAAAGAAGGCCTTTTGGGGGTATCTCCAGAAACCCTTAAAAAACAAGGAGCGGTAAGCAAAGAAGTTGTCCACGAGATGTGGACAGGGCTGCTGAAAAAAGACAGGAGCCGATTACGGAATCGCCGTTTCGGGGATCGCCGGGCCCACTGGCGGGACGCCTGAGAAACCGGTCGGGACGGTCTTTTATGCCCTTGGGAAAAAGGGTGAAAAGCCTGAGATCAATACCCTGCATGTAAAGGGCAATCGGCAAACGGTTATTCTACGGACGACTAAGAAGCTATTCGGCTTTTTACTTAAAAAAATTCTCTAGACTCTCGTTCATAACCTCGGTTATGTACGGAATTAATGATCAAGATCGCCACTGTCATTAATTTTTGTACGACCGACTACCGGTTTCTTCGGTTCTGCATCGAAGAAGCTAAGAAGTTTTCCCAGCAGATTGTGATTCCGGTTTGCTCTCATTTTTTCAATAGCGAGCCTGAGAATCGTGCATTATTAAATCTCGCATATCAAGAGCATTCTGACGTTCAATTTGTGGAATTTTCCTATGGAGAAGAGCCTTATGGGATCTACTCTCCTTTGACTTCGTCGGATGAAGATTGGGCCCATTATTGGCATAGTACCGCAAGATATGTCGGATTTCACTCTGTGCAAGAGTGCGACTATGTGCTTTTTTTGGATGTCGATGAGATTGTCGATGGCGGCCGTTTTATCCAGTGGCTAGGGGAGTTCAACGTCTCAGATTTCAATGCGCTAAGATTTGAGAGCTATTTCTATTTTCGCGAGCCATCCTTTCGTGCGAAAGAGCAGTTTCCACTCAATGCTCTTTTAGTCAAAAAACAAGCGATTGATTCACCTGAGATGATCTTGGATGTTTTAGAAAGGAAAGGGCTCTATGATCAGGTTCTAGGTCCTAAATGCTCCCACTTGAGGGGCCTGGATCAAAAACCTCTAGTTCATCACTACAGCTGGGTACGCACTCCTGAAGAGCTCAAACAAAAAGTATGCACCTGGGGCCATCGGTATGATCAAGAATGGCTGGGATTGATTGAGAAGGAATTCTCAGCGCCCTTTTCTGGCACCGATCGGATCCATGGGTTTGAGTATGAAACTGTCGATCGGCTCCATGATGTATTTCAGAATGTTGAGGAAAAAGATCATAGCGAGGCAATCTGTCCGCAAGTCTCAAAGGTTGATCGAAGGTCGTTATTTCATCTGGATTTGGACAAACGACTATTGTAAATGTGATTTTTTTTATGGCAAATATATACGTATATTGATATGGCTATAAATATGGGTTGTTGATAGTATACAGCGGTATGACTGATGCTATATTTGAATGGGATCCTAAGAAAAATGAAAAGAACATAGTAAAGCATGGAGTGTCATTTTTTGAAGCTCAACGGGCTTTTCTGGATCCGAACAGGGTGATTGCTGAAGATGTTGAACATTCAAGGACCGAAAAGCGCTACTTTTGTTTTGGCAAAGTCGAAGAAGAAGTTATGACAGTCCGTTTTGTCTATAAAAGGCAAACGGTTCGTATTTTTGGTGCAGGATATTGGAGAAAAGGGAGAAAAATTTATGAAAAAGCGCAAAGTTAAATATACTGAGGGACCAATAGGCAAGATTAAAATTGTGGATGATTTTTTGCCTAAACCTAAAGATTTGGTCTTAAAAGAAGAGACAGCAAAAATCACGATTTCTTTAACCAAATCAAGCATTGATTTTTTTAAAAATGTTGCTGCAAAATACCACACAAATTATCAGACAATGATCAGAGCTTTAATTGATCAATATGCTACTTATCATCGCATAGGTGCAAGAAAATCTCGGGGATAAGCACGGGGTGATTTGTGCTTGAGAGTTTTTCCTAAAATTTCTTTGATAGTCATTTTGACTGCTTATTGCAAAGGGGGGGGTAAAATAGTTTTTTAGAGCTATTGGAGCCTCGACTTTCAACTTCAAAAAGTCTATAATAGCTCCCCTATGCAATACACCCTTCTCGATAGCGGTAATCAAAATAAACTTGAGCAATTCGGCGATTACGCCTTAGTACGGCCTTGCGCGCAAGCCGTCTGGAAGCCTTCCCTCGATGAAAAGGCCTGGAAAGAGGCCGATGCGATTTTTACCAGAGAGCCCTCGAATCGCTGGGTCGCTAATCCTCCGCTACCGAATTCCTGGACTGTTGAATGCGAAGACATTCTCTTTAAAGTCATGCCAACAGATTTCGGGCATATCGGGATTTTTCCTGAGCATGCGCTTCTCTGGAAGTGGATGAAACAGAAGATGCAAAAAAAATGCTCCATCTTAAATCTCTTTGCTTACACAGGCGGAGCAACTCTCGTTGCTGCCAAAGCCGGCGCAGAAGTTTGCCATGTGGATGCTTCTAAAACCACCGTTGCCTGGGCACGGGAAAATGCAGCCTTAAATAAACTTGAAAAAGCACCTGTTCGCTGGATTGTCGACGATGCGATTAAATTTCTAGGAAGAGAAGTCCGCAGGGGAGTCCGCTATGATGGGATTATCTTAGATCCTCCGACGTTTGGAAGAGGAAATCAGGGCGAAGTTTTTAAAATCGAAAAAGATCTTCCTGTGATCTTAGATCTTTGTTTCCAACTATTCACCCAGATCCTCAATTTGTGATCCTCTCTTCTCATACTCCGGGATATACGCCGCTCGTGCTCCATCATTTGCTTTTACAAGCTAAAGAATCGAGAAAAGGAACGATAGAAATGGGCGAGATGGTCATCCCAGGACCTTTAGATCTGACATCCGGAACATATGCGAGATGGTATGTTTAAAGAAATCACCAGTCCTCAAAATCCGAAGATCAAACAACTGGTGCGTCTCAAAGACCGGAAAGAACGAGATGAGACAGGACTTTTTCTTATTGAAGGATATCGCGAGATCAAACGTGCTGTCGAAGGCGGCGTTCATTTCGAATCGCTCTACACGTGCAAGGAGCTTTTCTTGGGCTCGAATGAGCCAATGCTCATTGAACTAATCGGTGTTGAGACTTTTACTCTGCCGGAACATCTCTTTCAAAAGATCTCGTACCGCGATCGTCCTGATGGACTCATCGGTGTCGCGCATCAAATGCAAAAAACACTCAAAGACTTGAGACCGAAAAATCGAGTGCCGCTCTATGTCGTTGCTGAGTCGATTGAAAAGCCCGGTAATTTAGGCACGATTTTACGCTCTTCAGATGCTGTCGGAGCAGACGGTGTGATTGTCTGCGACAGATGTACGGATATTTATAATCCCAATGTCGTTAGAGCTAGCGTCGGAACTCTTTTTACGCTTCCTGTCATCGAAGCGAAGGGTTCAGATGCGTATATCTGGCTGAAAGAACATAAAATCCAAGTCGTTGCTGCAACACCCTCAGCAACAGAAGAATTTACCGATGCAGATTTAAGCGGACCTGTCGCAATCGTTGTCGGAACCGAACAATTAGGCCTTTCTGATCTTTGGATGCAAGCTGCTGACATCCGTAGTACAAATCCCCATGAAAGGCATTGCAGATTCCCTGAATGTCGCAATGGCAACCACACTCCTTCTATATGAATCACTTAGACAACGAAAAAATCGTTTATAGCGATAACCATCTCCTGGTTGTTGAAAAACCAGCGGAGATGGCGACGCAGCCCGATTTGACAGAGCTTGCGAAAGCTTTTGTCAAAAAAAAATACAACAAACCCGGAAATGTTTTTCTCCATTCTGTTCACAGATTAGATAAAGCTGTGAGCGGCCTCGTGCTTTTTGCACGAACAAGTAAGGCGCTGTCCCGTCTTCAGGAGATGATGCGCGATCGAAAGATCATAAAGATCTATCATGCGTTAGTGGAAGGAGATCTTCCAGCAGAGCAGGGAAGGTTAGTTCATCATCTCATCCATGGAAGTTTCCGCGCGGAAGTCTCGCGAGAGGGAAAAGAATCGATCTTGGATTACGAAGTTCTGAAAAGAGAAAAGGGAGCGACGCTCTTAGAGATTAATCTGATCACGGGAAGATACCATCAAATCCGCGCTCAACTCGCAGCGATTGGATGTCCGGTGTTAGGAGATGAAAAATACGGGAGCAAGAAATCTTGGAAGAAAGGGATCGCGCTTCATCATTCTGAAATGAGATTTGAACACCCAGTGACTAAAGAATCACTGGTGTTCAAAAGAAAACCTAGTTTCTAGCCTCCGTATTGAGGGGCTGTCGGCTGAACGTAGAAATACTGTTGCTGTGCAGGGATCTGCCCAGCGTGATGGAAGCCAAACTGACCATATCCTGGATTAGCGTATTGCGGATACACATTCTGCGCAGGTCGGAATGTAAGGTTGTTGCTGTTGATAAACAGGTTGGACAGGTTGTGTTTGGTAATAGGCAGGCTGCTGGTGAACCCAGACAGGCTGCGTGGTTATGGTAAGGGAAGTATTGCTGGAAGTTTACTGGTTGATAGCCTTTATTATCCCAAGCTTCTTTTGCTCGTTCTAAAAGCTCGCGTGCTGCTCTGTAGTTATTGCCTAGCTGGCTGGCTTTCTGACCATCTAATTTGGTTAATCGCTCATCGCGCTCTTTTTCGACTTCTTTAATTTTGACATCGTATTTTTTGTTGATTGGAGCTGTATTGCGAGTGTAATTGTCTTTCAGAGCTTCTTTAATGGCAGTAAACGTATCTCTGGCTTCTCGTCGGCGACTGTCGCTGGCTTCCGGATCACGCAAGACTTTATCTTTGTCAGCTTCGGCGTCTGCGATGCCTTTATCACGCGTTTGAGCAAGCGGCTGTAACTGGTCATTTTTAGTTTTAGTATAAGAATCGATGCGCTCTCTTGCTGTCTTTCTAACATCGATCTTAAGTTGATCGTAAGACCTAGCAATATCCTCCAGCAACGATGCGAGCCGGGTATAGTCTTCGATGACAAGCTTCATGCGATCTGGGATACGTCCTAAGCCGTAGAGCATATATCCAGAAGAAATGGGATTGCAAGAACGGAACTGATTCATCCAAGAATCTACAGAAAGATTAAACTGATTCAGGAGTTTTGAGCAGAACGACTCAAAGTACTTTTTATATTCGTACTCGACTTGAATAGGATGGAAAAGAGCTCTGCGAGAAGGTCCTTCGCCGAGTTTAAGAGTATTCGCATAGATATAAGGGAAGCCATGCTTGTGCGCTTCATTTCTCGCATGACCGACTTTCATGACAGGATCAGCATCCCATTTATTGACTTCGTCATTGGCCCGATTGTAGGAAGAGTGTGCATTTGCTGCAAAAATAATAGAAGCGACAGCACCAACTGCTCCAAATGAGTAGCAGAATAGAACCAAGAGGGGAATTGGCAACTGTTGCTCCGAGATAATTTGCAACTTCAGATGGACCCATAGCCAGAAGGACTCCGCCGAGTGCAGCAAGGGCGCCGGTTCCGAGTGCAATGAAAGTGTAGAACGAGCTTTCTTCAACGGCTTCTTTTTTGACGGCGTTCCATTGTTGTTTTTGGTACTCGCGGAAAGCTTCAGAAGGACAACGGACCATCACATCATCTAAGCGATACTCTCCGTACACGCTTTTGGTATGAGAGTGAATCGGGATAATGCGTTGAGAAAGAGGGCTTCTTAAAATCTTGTTCCATTTGGATTGGATCAGGTTCAAGGGAAGTTCGTAACCGTACTTTGGTACTTATCTTGATCAAAAAGTTCAGCGCCATCGGTGAAAGTTTCTGTTGCAGAATTGACTGACATAAGATTCTCCTTTAAAGCATTGCAGAAAACTTTAAACGAAACCGTTGATTAATTTCTATAAGTTGCGATGAACCTATCCAGTTCCTTTAGAATATCTTCGACTCGATCTGCGATGAAAACTCGGCTGTGATTGTTAGTAAGGAAGACGATCTGTCCGACTTCAATTAAGCTGGCTTTGATCACAAGCATGTCGGGATTTTTTTCTTTGGCGTCTCGAATTTTTTCCGAATCTCCCAAATAGGTTACCGGCAGTTTTTCTATGGCGCCATCTCCACCGAATTTTTCTGGTTTCAATATTCCGCCGCTCAGTCCTACAACAATAGGGAGCAAATTATCTTTGGGTTGCACAATCCGCATGTTGTGTCTTGTAGCATCGACCTTGCTGCAATATCACTCGCAAGTTTTCGTACGACATCCGGGGCCCATGCGCTCCCGCCAGCTGGAATTTCTTTAGGGACATCAATGAGATTTACTTCTGATATTGTAGACATAATTTCTCCGCGATTTGAATAGCATTTAACGCCGCACCTTTAAGCAGTTGGTCGCCAACAGCCCAAAGATCTAACGTGTTGGGATTTGAAAAGTCCTGCCGGATCCTTCCGACAAAAATGTCATCTTTGCCCGATGCATCGAGCGGCATCGGGAATCGATTTTGCTGCCAATCCTCCAGAACTGCGACACCTGGAGCTTTTTGCAAGATCTCTTTTGCCTGAGCAGCTGTGATCGGATTTTCGAATTCGACATTGAGCGCTTCAGAATGGGCTCTCAAGACAGGAACACGCACACAAGTAACCGCAATACGAAGTTCGGATTCTTCCAAAATCTTGCGCGCTTCTTCAACAACTTTAATTTCTTCTTCATTGTAACCAGAAGATGTCATGGGAGCGTTATGGGTAAAGAGATTAAACGCGTAAGGAAAAGGCATTGCTGTTCTGATAAAGGGACGGTCTTCTAAGATCGCGCGGCTCTCTTCTTGGAGCTCTAGCATCGCTTTTTGCCCCGCTCCGCTAGCCGCTTGATATGTCGCCATGACGATGCGGCGGATCTTAAATTGCCGGTGCAGAGGAGCGAGCGCCATCAACATCACAGTGGCTGTGCAATTCGGAGAAGAGATGATGCCAGAGTGATTTTCCAAAGCATGGGCATTGATTTCAGGGATAACCAAGGGAACTGCAGGATCCATCCGGTAGGCAGAACTGTTATCAACGACAAGGCATCCGGCTTTAACGGCAATTGGCGCATACGTTAAAGAAATCTTTTTCCCTGCGCTGAAGAGAGCGATATCAATTTCTTGGAAGCAGTTATCACTGAGTTGCTCAATAGGAACAGGCTTCCCCTTAAATAGGAGGGTCTTACCTGCGGATTGAGGAGAGGCAAAGCAACGAATTTCTTTAACGGGAAATTGCCGCTGCTCTAAAACCCGAAGCATTTCCTGCCCGACAGCTCCAGTGGCTCCGATGATTGCAATATTAAAACTTGTCATACGCTGGTTTATTAATTTATATTCGATTATCATTACCAGCCAGTATATTTATGCAAACAAAGATTTTACAAGCAGTGGATGATGGCGTGCGCGCCATCGAGTTTTTGAAGAAACCAGAGAGCCTCGTTTTTATCCAAAACGCGGCCCGGGTGATCGCCGATTGTTTCCGCAGTGGAAATAAACTTCTCATTGCAGGCAATGGCGGAAGCCTTTGCGATGCGATGCACTTTGCCGAAGAGCTCACCGGCATTTTCCGTCATAAGAGAAAGGCCCTCCCAGCGATTGCTCTATCCGATCCTGGTCATCTTTCATGCATGGCCAACGATGTCGGCTATCATGACGTTTTTTCAAGGGCTGTTGAAGCCCTGGGAAGAGAAGGCGATGTCTTTGTCGCACTGACGACAAGTGGAAATTCTCAAAACCTCATCCACGCTGTCGAGACAGCCAAAGCAATGGGGCTCAAGACCGTTTCTTTCTTAGGAAAAACCGGAGGAAAGTTAAAAGGCGTTTCTGATCTAGAATGGATCATCGATGGGTTCTCTTATTCCGACCGGATTCAAGAAGCCCATATGACAGCGATCCACATCATCATTGAAATGATCGAACACGAGCTTTTCCATGCTTGAGAGCTATGTTCTCGATATTATGGAAGGACGCCGTCCTGGAAGGCCCTTGCTCCGTGCGCTCAGCTATCTCTACCGAACCGGGGTGGCCATCCGCAATGAGGCCTATGATAGTGGGATGTTAAAAGCTCATGATGCGGGTCTTCCCGTGATCAGCGTTGGGAATATCATTGCAGGCGGAACAGGCAAAACTCCTTTTGTCAAAATTCTAGCTGAAGAGCTTTCCAAAAAATTTCAGATCGCAATCGTTTCCCGCGGCTATCGTTCAAACGCTGAAAAAACCGATCAGGTCTTCCAAGTTACTCCAGAGACCGATGTGGCTTCTTGCGGCGATGAGCCGTACTGGCTGGCGCGCTACCTGCCAAAAGTGCAAGTTTGGGTGGGTAAAAACCGTTTGGATTCGGCTCGTCGTGCCAAAGAAAAAGGCGCAGAACTGGTCCTAATGGACGACGGCATGCAGCACCGGAAGCTCAAACGGGATATTGAGATTGTTCTTGTCGATGGTGAAGATCCTTTTGGAAAAGGATTTTTCCTTCCCAGAGGTTTTCTTAGAGATTCTCCAGCCAGACTTAAAAAAGCCGATTGCATTGTCGTGATACAGCCTAGCTTTAGTGAAGTAGAGCAAGAACTCCGCCATTATACAAATGCTCCGATCGTTTTTGCAGAAAGAGTGACAGAAGTCTCCTTAAAAGGAAAAAAGGTCGCTGTTTTTTGCGCGATTGGAAAACCCCAAAAATTTTTACAATCGGTCCGCCAGGCAGGAGGGGAGATCGTTGCTTCGTTCTTCAAGCCCGACCATGAACCTTTTTATCCCGAAGAACTGCAAAAATTTGCTGATGAATCCCTCGCAGATGTGCTTGTCTGCACAGAAAAAGACCAGGTCAAACTTCCCTCAGAGTTTAAATGCCGTCTTCCGATTGTTCCTTTGACGAGCCATTTGAAAATCTCGGGAAATGAGACTGCCTGGCAAGAGCTACTAAACAACATTCAATCAAGAGTTAAACAATGACAGAAGAATACCAAGTCACGCTTCCTAAGCTCGGAGAGAGCATTGTCAGCGCAACGATTGTGCAATGGTTTAAAAAAGAAGGCGATCAGATCAATCTCGATGAGCCGTTATTGGAAGTTTCTACCGATAAAGTCAACAGCGAGATCCCTTCTCCCGTCTCAGGTACGCTCCATAAGATTTTAGCAAGTCCTGATCAAGAACTTCAAGTGGGCGAGCTTTTAGCTGTCATTCAAATAGCGCAAGGCCCCGCAGGCGATGGCCCACGCATAACCGTCGAAGTCAAACGGGATGCAGCGCCAGCTAGTTCTGAAATGCAAGGGTTCTTTTCTCCTGCGCTCCTTAGACTTGCTCGCGAAAATAACATTAGCCTCGACGAACTCGAAAAAATCCCCACTTCAGGTGCGGGAGGACGTCTCAGCAAAAGAGATTTAGAGCTCTATATAGAGAGCCGCACGACTCCAAAGAATAAACCATGTCCGATGGTGGCAAAGAACCTTTCAACAGATGTCGAAAGAATCAAAATGACCGGCATGCGAAAAGCAATCGCCGATAACATGGTCCGTTCTTTCTACGAAGCTCCCCATGCAACACTCATTACCGAAGTCGATGTCACTGCGATCATCCAAGTGATCCAAAAAGAAAAAGAGGCCTTCTTAGCTAAACACGGATCAAAACTCACGATCACGAGCTTCGTTGCCCGTGCGATCAGCAAAGCGCTGAAAGAATATCCTTACCTCAATTCTTCATTGGAAGACGATACGATTGTTGTGAAAAAATTTGTCAATTTGGGCATTGCCGTCAGCGTCGACCAAGGAATTATGGTCCCTGTTGTGAAGAACTGTCAAAACCAGAGCATCTCAGAGCTGGCAAAAGCGATCGGAGATGTCTCAGCAAGAGCACGCTCTGGCAAACTTAATCCTGCAGATGTCCAAGACGGAACGATCACTCTTACCAACTTTGGAATTTCCGGAGTCATGATGGGTATTCCAATTATCCGTTATCCTGAAGTTGCCATCTTAGGACTCGGAGCCATCCAGAAAAAAGTCGTTGCCTTAGATGACGATACGATGGCGGTCCGCTCGGTCATGCATGTCTCTCTGACATTCGACCACCGTGTTATCGATGGGATGTACGGCTGTGGATTCTTAAATTCACTCAAAGAACATTTGGAAAAAGATGCCACAATTTAAGGGCATCTATGCCGCTTCCCTGACGCCGCTTAACGGTGATCTGACCTGCGATTACGATGCTTTTGCGGATCACTGCAAAGATCTGATTGCACAAGGATGCAGCGGGGTCGTGCTTTTTGGTACATCAGGCGAGGGCTCTTCCTTCAGTGTTGCAGAGCGTCAGAAGGGGATCCAAGCGATCGTTGATCGGGGTGTCGATCCAAAAAAAATCATCGTCAGCGTCGGATGTCCTTCGGTTGAAGACACTGTCCAATTAACTCAAACAGCCCTATTTGCAAAGTGTGCAGCAGTGCTCATGATGCCTCCTTATTACTTCAAAAATGTCTCTGATGCCGGGATCATCGCTTTTTATCGAGAAGTGATTCAAAAAGTGAATAATCCCGACTTGAAAATCTTCCTCTATCACATTCCGCAGTTTAGCGGAGTGCGCATTAGTTTAGATATCATCCGTACGCTAAAGGCAGAATTCCCTGATACCGTGATCGGGATGAAAGAAAGCGAAGGGAATTTTGAATTAGTTCAAGCCATTTTAAAAGAATTTCTACATTTTCAGCTGCTTGTTGGTCATGAAACCATGATCGCTGATGCTGTCAGCCTTGGTGCGGCCGGAGCAGTCTCCGGTATTGCGAACATTTGCCCACAATTCATCTGCTCCTTATATAAAGGAAAAGAAAGACAATCAGAGATCGAAGCCTTCATGGAGATTTTGGGCAGCCACCATTTCATTTCAGCAACCAAAAGCGTCTTAGAGCAGAAAAAGGGAGCTTCTTGGAGTCTCCTCAGACCCCCTTTGTCACCTCTAAACTCAGAAGATAAGCTCCATTTTAACAAAGAATTTCAGAAATTAGGTGTGAACTAGTGAAGAAACTCATTCAAGGAATCGTCGATTTTAGAAAAAACCTCACCAAAGAGAGCCGCGCTCTTTTTGCTAAGCTGGCTTTAGGACAAAAGCCTGACACCTTATTTATAGCGTGTTCTGATAGCCGGGTGGTTCCCAATCTCTTTGCGTCAACAGACCCTGGAGATCTCTTCTGTTCTCCGCAATATCGGAAATCTCATCCCGCCTTTTTTCTTCCTCCTGCCAAGATGACAGCGCAGCCGCGGTCATTGAGTTTTCGATCTCGTCTCTGAATGTTTCAGATATCGTTATCTGCGGCCATTCCGAATGCGCTGCAATGCTGGCTCTTTCTAAAGGCATCGATACACTTTCCTGCCCTCATCTTGAATCTTGGTTAAAGTATGGAAAAGAGGCCCTTAATAAGGTAAGAGAGGGGTTTGTCATCGATCCTTCGCTCTCTGAGTCTAACCAAATTTCTCAAGTCAACGTTCTTCAACAAGTCGAGCATATTAAAAGCTATCCTTTCATCAAAGATCGTCTGGAGAAAAAACAACTCCGCGTTCACGGGTGGTGGTTCGATATTGCACAGGCTGATGTCTATTGTTATGAACAAAATATCAATCAATTTGTTCTGATCGACGAAAAAGAAGCCCAGCAGATTTTAAAAAGACTGGGATCCTAGCCTTCTGCGGAGGTGTATCCGCAACCCCGTCAAACGTATAGAGATTTTCTGTTTGGAAAACATCATATCCGCTTTGACGATATGATCTAACAATGCCACGATTTCTTGCGGTTTAACCGTATCTTTTCGCAATGAAACGGCAGCGCCATTGTTCAATGCAAAACGTCTCAGGATGGCCTTCCGGCCAGATCCTGACACCCCGGTTGGTGATCATCTGAAGTTTGAAAGGCGGAAACTTAATTCCCGTGATATTTTTTCTCAATTTCAGTTGCTTTTTCTTTAGAATAAACAAAGATGTCGACACCGACGAGCTTCCGGTCGATTTTTGTTTTTTGCTCTGTCAGTATTGGAATAATCTTCGAAGTCGATTTGTAGATAGGGCATTTAAGCTGAGTCGGGTTTTTTGCCGAGATTTTTGACAACAGCTTCAGCAAATTCCTGGGTTCCGTACGAGCTGTTTGCTGTTTTTTTCTTTGTAAATGTCGTACGTATGGATCCCTGCCTCGATGGTGTAGAGCCAAGCTTCATGGATTGCGGTGGCAAGCTTCAGCTTCACCCAAATAGGCGAGCATCATGACGCTTGCGAGCAAAAGACCCGAAGGGTTGGCGACATTTTGACCCGCTCTTCGAGGAGCCGATCCATGGATCGCCTCAAACATCGCGCCTAAGTTCGCCGATGTTGGCCGACGGCGCAAGACCGACTGAGCCTGAAATTTCTGCAGCGACATCGGATAAAATATCCCCGTAGAGATTAGGAAGGATGATCACTTCGAAGTTTTCGGGATTGTCAGCTAGTTTTGCTGCTCCGATATCGACAATCCAGTGTTCATTTTCGATATCGGGATATTCTTTGGCGATTTCATCGAAGATCTTATGAAAAAGACCGTCGGAGAATTTCATGATATTGTCTTTTGTAAAGCAAGTGACTTTTTTTCTGCCGTGCTGACGAGCATATTCAAAGCCATACCGGATGATTTTTTCCGATCCTTGTCGTGGTGATAATCTTGTGCAGAGACCATCACGTCAGGAGTTTGTCGGTATTCGATCCCTGCGTAGAGGTCTTCTTCGTTTTCCCGGACGATGACCAGATCCATTTTCGGATTTTTTGTTTGGATAAAAGGGGAATACGAGACGCAAGGACGGATGTTGGCATACAGTCCCAGCGTCGTGCGGACTGTCACATTTAAACTTTTAAATCCTCCGCCTTGAGGGGTCGTGATCGGAGCTTTCAAAAAGGCTTTGGTATTTTGTATTGTTTCCCATGTTTTTGGCTCGATCCCGGTGAGAATGCCCCGTTGGTAAACTTTTTCTCCGATTTCGACTTCGTGGATTTTGAGCTGGGCGCCCGGCTTCTTTGAGGACATGAAGCGTCGCTTTCATGATTTCCGGACCGATCCCATCTCCCCGCGCCACAGTGATATCGTGCATACTCTTCCTTTTTTTCACACATTATCTGCTTCATGCAAAAAAGCCAATATTCTATCATTTATCCTGCGGGACAATAATTTTTGCATTTTGACTGCGCCAGCATCCCCATCTTTGCAGCTGCATCGGCCATGTGCTTGCACATGGCCTGCTTCGGCGCCGGCTTTGCCTGCTGCAAAGCTGTGGCCCTGGCATTGTCAAAATGCAAAAATTCATTGTCCCACAGGATTTAATTGAGGAAACATAACGTGTTAAGAGAAATATTTAGCGATCAGCGGAAACATCTTGAGTATTTTTTCGATGGGAAGCAGGCCGAAGCTGTATTTAATCTTTGTGCCGGCATCAAAGGATTTTTAGTCTTGACCGGCATTGGAAAAAGCGGACTTGTTGCAGAAAAAATCGCGATGACCCTTGTTTCTACTGGGACAAAGGCCCTTTATTTACCCTCCCTCAATTTTTTACATGGCGATATCGGCATTGTCTCTTCCGATGACTGTGTCATTCTCCTCAGCAAGAGCGGGGAGACCGAAGAACTTTTAAGCCTCGTTCCATTTATTCGGAAAAAAGGGGCTAAGTTGATCGCTCTTGGTCTCCAATTCCAATAGCCGGCTAGCTCAACTCGCTGATGTAGCCCTTTCACTTCCTGTTGAAAAAGAACTTTGTCCTTTTGACCTGGCTCCGACGATCTCCACTGAAGTCCAACTTTTATTTGGCGATGTCTTGACGATGGCTCTCATGAAACACAAAGGTTTTACCCTCGCTTCGTATGGAGAAAATCACCCTTCCGGAACGATCGGTAAAAAAGCGACGATCAAAGTCGGCCAGATCATGATCCAAGGAGAGGCCCTCCCGTCTGCCAACCTTCTCAAAAACTTTTGGAAGTCCTGCCGGAATTTTCTTCCAAGCGGCTCGGTTGCCTGCTGGTTGTTAGTCCTGATGGGAAGTTTCAAGGAATTTATACCGATGGAGATCTGAGTCGGTCTTTGCAGGCTTTCGGATCTGACGTCATGCAAAAAACGATCGAAGAACTGATGACCCGCTCTCCGATTTCGACCCAAGCCGATGTTTTAGCCTGGGATGCCCTCAAACTCATGCAAAAAGACCCCAAACGATGGATCATGGTCCTGCCTGTCATCGAACAAGAGAAGGTTGTTGGACTCGTCCGCATGCACGACATCATTCACACAGGAATCGCATAATGAGTTATATCCTTTTGATCATTATTTTTGCTCTTGGTTACACCGCGATCATTTTTGAACACATCCTGAAAGTCAACAAATCAGCCGTCGCCATCTTCATGGCGGTGGCTTGTTGGGCCGTCTTTTTTTTCGGAAGCCCCCATCCATGGTCTGAAAATATCGGCCATCTAAATGCCAATGTCTCCGGAGTCGCTCAAATTATCTTTTTTCTTTTAGGTGCGATGACCATCGTAGAGCTGATCGATTCCCATCATGGATTTAAAGTAGTCACCGATGCGATCCGCACGACATCTAAACGGAAAATGCTCTGGTTGATTGCGATCGTGACGTTCTTTCTTTCCTCCATCTTGGATAACCTGACCACGACTATTTTAATGGTCTCACTTTTAAGAAAACTGATTCCGGATGCCAAAGACCGTCTTCTTTTGTGCTGTCTTGTCGTCGTTGCAGCTAATGCCGGAGGCGCTTGGACGCCGATTGGAGACGTCACCACAACCATGCTTTGGATCGATGGACAGCTCACTTCGCTCGCTGTCATGAAAGCCTTCTTTACTCCCAGTATCCTCTCTGTTTTAGTTCCTTTGGCTTGTTTTCTTTTCGCATCAAAGGACGGATTTCGCCAGCTCCTGCAGAGAAAAAGAGTGTCGAAGAACCAGGCGCACGTCTTGTTTTTATTCTTGGTGTTTTAGGGCCTGTTTGCGTGCCGGTTTTCAAAGCGGTGACCGGACTTCCTCCTTTCATGGGTATTTTGATCAGCCTTTCCATTTTGTGGCTGGTCACTGATGGACTTCACCATAAACATGAACAACGGAGGCACCTGCGTGTTCCCTATGTTTTAACCAAAGTCGATATCTCCGGCGTTCTGTTCTTCTTAGGAATTTTACTCTGCGTCGGTTCTTTGGAAGCTGCAAGCCTGCTAAAAGACCTCGCAACCTGGCTAGGCGGTCAAGTGCAGAGCCTAGCGACTCTGGCGACATTTATCGGCCTTTTCTCAGCTGTGGTCGATAACGTTCCGCTCGTTGCCGCAACGATGGGCATGTATCCGTTAGAGGTCTTTCCTCCCGACCATACGCTATGGCACATGATTGCCTATGCCGCAGGAACGGGCGGAAGCATCTTGATTATTGGTTCTTCTTCTAGGGGTTGCTCTCATGGGCATGGAGAAGATCGATTTCATGACCTACATGAAGAAAGTCTCCATTCCTGTTCTCGTCGGCTATCTCATCGGGCATGGCCGCTTACGTCTACCTATAATTTATTTTAACCACCGCAAGGCAGGAAGTGACATGCCGTGCGGTGCTAAAAAGTCCGAAAACGGACTTTTTTTTGGCTTAAAATTGACAATATTTTCTTTTATTTCGCACCTCTGGAAAAATATAAAACCGCAATTTCCCTCGGAAAACCAGTTTTTTTTCCTAAAAGAATGTTTTACACCAAAAGACGTTGCAGAAAAATCCTGGCGTTTAGTATCGTGTTGGCTTCCTCAAAATAACGATTGAGTGAAACTGCAACGGTGAAAGTTTCTGGGGTTGCACAAAATCCCTGAGATAAAGTATGTTGTAGCCTTCCTCAAGATTATGTTGAGTGAAATAGGATCCTCGGGTCGCTAAAAAGCTGTTTAGACAAGTCAAGAGAAGCGATGTGCAAGCATATAATAAGCTTGTGCGATAGGAGTGATTTATCACTATCTATTGCCTTTTAACAATTTTTTTTAGATTTTTATACAAAATTAAATTCTCAACTTGAGAATTTGATCTTGGTTCAGATTGAATGCTGACAGTGTGGATGAGGCATGCAAGTCGAACGAGATAGCAGGGCAACCTGTTATCTAGTGGCGGATGGGTTAGTAATACATGAACAACTTGCCTTTAACCTGGGGATAACGGCTGGAAACGGCCGCTAATACCGAATGCGGTGGCGAGGGGAATCCCTTGTTTATCAAAGTAGAGGACCGGGAAACCGGCTTTGCGGTTAAAGAGAGGTTCATGCGATATCAGCTAGTTGGTGTGGTAATGGCGCACCAAGGCTAAGACGTCTAGGCGGATTGAGAGATTGACCGCCAACATTGGGACTGAGAAACTGCCCAGACTCCTACGGGAGGCTGCAGTCGAGGATCTTTCGCAATGAGCGCAAGCTTGACGGAGCGACACTGTGTGAGTGATGAAGGCCTTCGGGTTGTAAAGCTCTTTTGTTTGGGAACAAGAAAGATACGTGAATAACGTATCAATTTGAGGGTACCAGAAGAAAAAGTACCGGCTAACTACGTGCCAGCAGCTGCGGTAATACGTAGGGTACAAGCATTAATCGGAATTATTGGGCGTAAAGGGCGCGTAGGCGGGGACGTAAGTCAGATGTGAAATACCAAAGCTCAACTTTGGTGCTGCATTTGAAACTGCGTTTCTTGAGGACTGAGGGAGAAAGCGGAATTCCATGTGTAGCGGTGAAATGCGTAGATACATGGAGGAACACCGGTGGCGAAAGCGGCTTTCTACTTTTTACCTGACGCTGAGGCGCGAGAGCAAGGGGAGCAAACAGGATTAGATACCCTGGTAGTCCTTGTCGTAAACGATGTGTACTTGATGTAGCTAGGCTCAACCCTGGCTGTGTCGGAGCTAACGCGTTAAGTACACCGCCTGAGGAGTACGCTCGCAAGGGTGAAACTCAAAAGAATTGACGGGGGCCCGCACAAGCAGTGGAGCATGTGGTTTAATTCGATGCAACGCGAAGAACCTTACCTGGGCTCGAAATGCAGAGGAAGATACCAGAAATGGTCTCGTCCGCAAGGACTTCTGTATAGGTGCTGCATGGCTGTCGTCAGCTCGTGCCGTGAGGTGTTTGGTTAAGTCCAGCAACGAGCGCAACCCTTATCATTAGTTGCCAACACGTAAGGTGGGGACTCTAATGAGACTGCCTAGGTTAACTAGGAGGAAGGCGAGGATGACGTCAAGTCCGCATGGCCTTTATGTCCAGGGCTACACACGTGCTACAATGGTCGGTACAGAGGGCTGCAAGACCGTAAGGTGGAGCAAATCCCAGAAAGCCGATCTCAGTTCAGATTGTGGACTGCAACTCGTCCACATGAAGTCGGAATTGCTAGTAATGGCGCGTCAGCAACAGCGCCGTGAATACGTTCCCGGGCCTTGTACACACCGCCCGTCACATCATGGGAGTTGGTTTTGCCCAAAGTGTCTGACTCAACCGCAAGGGGAGAGGGCACCAAGGTAAGGCCGATGACTGGGATGAAGTCGTAACAAGGTAGCCCTACCGGAAGGTGGGGCTGGATCACCTCCTTTTAAGGACTATATGTACGTTGAACCCTCCGTTGAACGACATTAGGTTGAGCAAGCTTATTTGTGCATGTATCATCGCTTCCCTTCTCTTGTCTAAACAAGAGATGTAGTAGAAATACTACATTTGTTTTCTCGAAATTTTCGGATAAGTAATGTAAGTTTAATTAATACAAGTATTCAATTAAATCAAAGCGCAATTTTCACTGATGTAAATTAGCGCTTGAAGAATAATTCATATTTATATTTTAACGGCGAATTAGCAAAATGATTTTTGATCAAGTTGCTAAGGGCTGTTGGTGGATGCCTTGGCATCGACAGACGAAGAAGGACGCGCAAACCTGCGATAAGCTCCGGTGAGCTGGAAAGAAGCATTGAACCGGAGATTTCCGAATGGGGGAACCCAATGGGAGTAATGTTCCATTATCACTACCTGAATTCATAGGGTAGAGAAGTTACACCTGCCGAAGTGACACATCTCAGTAGGCAGAGGAAAAGAAATCTATAAGAGATTCCCATAGTAGCGGCGAGCGAAGTGGGAATAGCCCAAACCAAAAAGTTCGTCTTTTTGGGGTTGTAGGGCTCATGACATGGTATTTCGAGTTTTAGTTTAATAACCTGGGAAGGTTAGCGATACAGGGTGATAGCCCCGTGAACGAAAAGATTAGAAAACCTAATGAGTACCTGAGTATGACCGGCCACGGGAAATCCGGTCTGAATCTGGGGGGACCACCCTCCAAGGCTAAATACTCGTCGATGACCGATAGTGAACCAGTACCGCGAGGGAAAGGTGAAAAGAACCCCTGCTAGGGGAGTGAAATAGAACCTGAAACCAACAGCTTACAAACGGTCGAAGGCCTATGCCCTTTTTAAGGGAATGGCTAACGGCGTGCCTTTTGCATGATGAGCCAGCGAGTTGCGGTAAATGGCAAGGTTAAGGGACTGAAAACGTTCTGGAGCCGAAGCGAAAGCAAGTGTTAATAGCACGATTAAGTCATTTGCTGCAGACACGAAACCAAGTGATCTATCCATGGTCAGGATGAAGCTGGGGTAACACCTAGTGGAGGTCCGAACTAGTAACTGTTGAAAAAGTTTTGGATGAACTGTGGATAGGGGTGAAAGGCTAATCAAACTTGGAGATATCTTGTTCTCTCCGAAATAACTTTAGGGTTAGCCTCGACGTTAACTTCTTGGGGGTAGAGCACTGAATTCACTAGGGAGACGCAAGTCTTACCGAAGGAAATCAAACTCCGAATACCAGGAAGCTAGTCGGGAGATAGACTGTGGGGGATAAGCTTCATAGTCAAAAGGGGAACAGCCCAGATCGCCAATTAAGGCCCCTAATTCTATGCTAAGTGAGAAAGGAAGTGAAGTTTCAAAGACAGTTGGGATGTTGGCTTAGAGGCAGCCATCATTTAAAGAGTGCGTAACAGCTCACCAATCGAGAGACTTCGCGCCTATAATATACGGGACTCGAAGCATAGAGCCGAAATTGCGGATGTATCCCGCGAGGGATATACGTGGTAGGAGAAGCGTTGTATGTGCAATGAAGATGTACCGTAAGGAGCATTGGAGCGCATACAAGTGATAATGCATGGCATGAGTAAACGATAAAGAAAGTGAAAATCTTTCTCGCCGAAAAATCAAGGTTTCCAGGGTAAAGCTCGTCTTCCCTGGGTCAGCCGGTCCCTAAGCCAAGGCGTAAACGCGTAGGTGATGGGAAGCAGGTTAAACATTCCTGCGCCGCCGTAGATTATACGACGGGGTGACAAAATAAGTTAAGCGTGCGGACCATTGGATGTGTCCGTTTCGAGATGGGGTGGGCCACTAGGTAAATCCGGTGGCATAAAGCTCGGTCTTGGACAAGGGGAATCTTCGGAGGAACCGATGACGTAGCGCGATATTTTCAAGAAATAACCTCTAGTTTTCGAAGGCGACCGTACCAAAACCGTCACAGGTGATTAGGATGAATATTCTCAGGCGCGCGAGATAACTCTCGTTAAGGAACTCTGCAAATTACCCTCGTAACTTCGGGAAAAGAGGGGCCGGAAATCGTCATTGACTTCGCGTCAAGAAGCGGAATCTGGTCGAAGCAAAATGGCCCAGGCGACTGTTTAACAAAAACACAGCACTATGCAAACTCGTCTAAGAGGAAGTATATGGTGTGAAGCCTGCCCAATGCCAAAAGGTCAAAAGGAGGTGTTAGCAGCAATGCGACGCACCGAATTTAAGCCCTGGTGAATGGCGGCCGTAACTATAACGGTCCTAAGGTAGCGAAATTCCTTGTCGGGTAAGTTCCGACCTGCACGAATGGCCTAACGATCTGGGCACTGTCTCAACGGGAGACTCGGTGAAATTGTAGTAGCAGTGAAGATGCTGTTTACCCGCAACAAGACGGAAAGACCCCGTGAACCTTTACTATACTCTGATATTGGCTTTTGACTTTTTATATGTAGAATAGCTGGGAGACTGTGAAAGTGGCTCGTTAGGGCTGCTGGAGTCGTCGGTGAAATACCAGTTTTAAAGAGTCGGAAGTCTAACATCCCACCCGTGAATCCGGGGGATGGACAATGTCAGACGGGTAGTTTGACTGGGGCGGTATCCTCCCAAAAAGTAACGGAGGAGTCCAAAGCTTCTCTCATCGTGGTTGGCAATCACGAGTTGAGTGTAAAGATATAAGAGAGGTTAACTGCGAGTCCAACAAGACAAGCAGGTACGAAAGTAGGGCTTAGTGATCCGGCGGTAGAAAGTGGAATCGCCGTCGCTTAACGGATAAAAGGTACTCCGGGGATAACAGGCTTATCGCCACCAAGAGTTCATATCGACGTGGCGGTTTGGCACCTCGATGTCGACTCATCACATCCTGGGGCTGGAGAAGGTCCCAAGGGTTTGGCTGTTCGCCAATTAAAGTGGTACGCGAGTTGGGTTCAAAACGTCGTGAGACAGTTTGGTCCCTATCTGTTGTGGGCGTAGGATACTTGAGAAGAGCTGCTTCTAGTACGAGAGGACCGAAGTGGACGAACCAATGGTGTGCTGGTTGTACTGCCAAGTGCATAGCCAGGTAGCTATGTTCGGAAAGGATAAGCGTTGAAAGCATCTAAACGCCAAGCCTCCTTCAAGATAAAGTATCCCAATAGAACCCCGGAAGATGACCGGGTTGATAGGTTGGATGTGTAAGCGTAGTAATGCGCTGAGCTAACCAATACTAATCGTTCGATTGACTTGATCTTCCTTTTTATTTTCGGCTTCGCTCTAATTTATTAGAGCCAAGTCAATGATAATAAAAAGCTGAAATGTCTGTTAAAATTAAGTTGAATTATCAACTTTGAGCGCTATTTTACATCAATGATTTACTTATCCGAAAATTTTTTACTGGTGGTTATAGAGAGAGGGAAATACCTGATCCCATTCCGAACTCAGCAGTCAAGCCTCTCATCGCCGATGGTACTGTACGCAAGAGTATGGTAGAGTAGGTTGCCGCCAGTTTTTCCTTCGCCCTAGTTGGCTTTGCTAACTAGGGCTTTTTTATTGCTATAATTTTCCTCCTTTCTTAACCTTATCGACAATTTTACTCGGAGAATCTCCCAGGATTTTCTGTTTACAAAACTTTAACCCAAAAAGAGTGTAGGGAAAGATGACGACTGCAGCGTTTTTTCGATCAGGATTAGAGGCTCCGTTCGTTCAGGGGGTTAAATCTGATAAATATTCTTATTCTGTCCGCCCAAATCTTGACGTAACTCCACCTACTCTGAATGATGCTGAAATACGTTTAACGTCATCTCAAGTGGAATCTCTTAAAGACCGTGTGCAAGTCGATCCAAAAAAACCTGAGATTGAGATCGTGGATAAATTTTTTAGGTTAGAATTTAACAATAAGCCACCTCGAAAACTTGCACTTGAGTGTTGGGGTGACCTTCAAAGGAAATGTAAAGTGATCGGATTCGGGTCGGGCTTCGTCGCTGTCAGCCTGACTTTAATCGCCCTGCGAGGGGCTCCCATTTATGTCATCGTTGCCTTGTATGTCGGGACAGTCGCTTCTACTTGTTTAGCGGGATGGAGCCTCCACAGATATCATCTTGCCGACAAGCAGCTGGCCTTTTGGCAAAGTCCCGGTGAAGACTTTGCTCAGAAGAGAAAAACCGCTTTAGGGCTTCCACTACATGAAATGATCCAGAAAAAATGTCATTTCCATCCTGAACAACTCACAGGCACGCTTTTTGCTATTGAGATATTGTCTGTATTTAGACGGGACTTTAAACACTTTGCGACACCGCTTCTAGACAGAAAGTGCGATACTCCTGCGCTGCAGCACCAATGGGTATTAGATTTTTTTAAGGGAAATCCTTTTGCGATTAAGTTTTTTGCGGATAATCCTCATTTGTCAAACGAAAGTGGATGGGACAATGTGCAGAAGTTTCAAATACAAATCGATCAGCTAATAGCACTCATGACAGCGCTGGAGAAGTCGTGTGAGGCTCAATCTAATACGAACCAAGAAGCTGCTAAGAATAAGTATGACACTCTCCAAAAGGGTGTTTTGGACAAAGGTAATGCTTTTTGCGAAAGACAACAACTAGCGGAGTTAAGAGCTCAGCTTTACTTCTTTAGAGTCTTACCTATTCTGAATGAGGAATGCCTTTCTAAAATCCACGCTCTTTACCTGCGAGACAATGCAAAAGCAAACTCCTTTGGTTCACTTGTCTACCCCCAGGTCAGAGCTTTGTTAGAGGAGGCGAATAAAGGTCTTCTGCAAGATCAGGCTTACACGTTAGATGCGACGGTTTTTGCAGACCCCGCAAAATACGTTACAGGAAATTTCCAAGAAGAGCTCGATGCAATAACAGTAAATTTCCCCAAAAATGTCATCGACAAAGCAAAAGCAATTGATTCGTTGCCGATGTATCACCAATTTATCGATGCAGCTTTTAGTCCTTGAAGCCTTTTGAGTGACTTGACTATAGAGAAGTTATGAGAAAGGGAATTTTGATTGGCTCTGATCACAAGACCGAGTGGCTTCTACCCTGGTGGTGGAAGTACTACTCGAAGTACAACGATTTTCCAGTTGCTATCGTTGATTTTGGCATGACGCCTAAAATGCTGAAGTGGTGTCAAAAAAAGTTCCAAGTCATTTCCCTAAAGGCCCCTCAAGACTTTGTTCAACAAAGAAGCGCACTTTCCAATAATCTTGCTAAACGGTGGCAAGATACCTACATAGGCGACGTGTGGAAAGCTCGAGAAGCGTGGTTTAAAAAGCCTTTAGCTTGTTTACAGTCGCCTTTTGATCTCAATATATGGATGGACATCGATTGCGAAGTTTGCGGCCCCTTAAATCCTATTTTTGAAGTTTTTGAAAAGGGAATTGAACTGGCACTCGTTCGAGATGAAAGAAGCGTCGAAGAACATAATTACAGTTCGGGGGTCATGCTTTTTCCCAAGAACGCCCCATTTTTGAAAAAATGGGCACAGCTTTGCTTAGAGGGAAATGACAGATACATGGGGGATCAAAATGCCCTGACAGATCTGATTCTGGCAAAGAAGGTCCAGTTTAAAGAACTCAGTCCGATTTATAATTGGATCATGTTTCAGGGATATAATGTCTCAGCAGTCGTCGCCCATTGGGGAGCGGCTTGGGGAAAAGAGCACATCCGAAGGTTCGGTGGTCTGCATGAACTATTTAAGGACAAAAAAAAGACCTTACTGCGCAAGCGCAATAAGGTCTGAAAGTTCAATCAATAAAGATTAACGATCGCGATAACGTCCTTGTCCTTCTCCGCGTCCACCACGGTCGCCGCGTGGTTGTCTTTGGAATCCACCTTCTCCGCGCTCACGTTCTTGTGGCGGGCGAGCGATAGAAACAACGAGTGTTCTTCCGCCGAGCTCTGAACCATTAACTGATTCGATAGCTTTTTGGGCAGCGTCAGCACTTGACATCTCGACAAATCCAAAACCTTTAGATTGGCCAGTTACTCGGTCTGTGACAATTTTAACAGAGATAATTTCGCCGAATTGGCTGAAAATCTGAAAAAGTTCATCTTCGGTTGTCTTGTATGGAAGACTTCCAACGTACAATTTTTGTGTTTGTGACATAAATAATTTCCTTCATTTGAAAACAGGTGATAATCCACCTAAATATAAGCCTGATCAGATCTTCTTCCTAAAGCACACAATTGCACACTGGACAGAAAGCTCAAATCAACAACTCACCAAAGAGTATATCAAACTCTGCCTTTGCTTGGCTAGATGTTCTTCACGATTATGAGAATAATCTTTAAATAACAAAAGTTTACTTTAATCTTTGGTGTTCCTGGCTTGAATTCAAAAAAAGATTGAACAATATAGCTAAACCTCTTATGCACTGAATTATAAAACACGAGGTAACTATGGCACTCATGGACACAGTCGAAACGATGAAAAGAATGCTCACTGAGATGCAAATGGAGCTAGAAGATGTCATTAGAGGCAATAAAGCCGCTTCTAAACGCGTCCGAAAAGCGACCTTAAACTTTGCCAAAATCGCTAAAATCTTCCGTAAAGAATCTGTCGAAGCGGGAAAAATCAAAACTTAAACTTTCGGTTTCAGGGGGAAACTGGTACCATTTTCCCCCATGAACCCTCTTTGCATCCATGTCCCCGATTGCGGGGGCTGCAGCTCTCAGCAGATCCCTTATTCTGACCAGCTCATCCAAAAACAAGCTGAAATCGAGAAGATCTTTGCTCCTTTTGATGTTCCGATCTCGCCCATTATCCCTTGCAAAGATCCTTATCGCTACCGCAATAAAATGGAGTTTTCCTTCTCTCAAGACAAGGCCGGCAATCGGTATCTTGGCCTGATCCTCAGAAAATCCCGTGGCAAGGTCTTTAACCTCCAAGAATGTCTCATTTCTCCTCCCTGGATGTCAGAAGCCCTCCAAAGGGTTCGATCCTGGTGGGAAAGCACACCGCTTTCTGCCTTTAATTTCCGCAATGGCCAAGGCACCTTACGGACGCTTACGCTTAGAGAAGGCCGCCGTACGGGCGACCGTTTAGCCATGTTAACTGTCTCCGGAGACCCCAAATTTGCCCTTACAAGAGCACAATTGAATGGTTTAGTTAAAGCTCTTGATGACCCCAAAATGAGCATCTTTCTGAGGGTCCAGCAAGCCATCCCAGGCAGCCCTACGCAGTTCTATGAGATGCTTGTAAGCGGGCCAGATCACATCACAGAAAAGCTCCATCTGCAGGGCAGGACGCTGACCTTCAAAATCAGCCCGACATCGTTTTTTCAGCCCAATACCGAGCAAGCAGAAGTCCTATACAACCAAGCGATCGAAATCGCCAATATGAACCCCAATTCGACTGTTTATGATCTTTATTGCGGAACGGCTACCTTAGGGATGGCCTTTGCTCTAAAGGCTGAGAAGGTGATCGCGATCGAGCTTAATCCCCATGCAGTCTTCGATGCCAAGACCAATGCTGAGGTGAATGAGATCTCCAATATCGATATCCAGTGCGGGGATGTCGGCAAGCTTTTGTCAGAAGCCTCGATTTTGCAGCCGGATCTGGCTATTGTTGATCCGCCTAGGCCTGGGCTTGATGCGTTGGCGATAGCCGCTCTAAAACGGCTCCAGCCCCAGCATATTCTGTATGTTTCCTGTAATCCGGTGACCCAGGCTCAAAATATTGCTGAGCTTTCCGATTATCAAATAATTTATGTGCAGCCAGTTGATCAATTTCCGCATACTCCGCATATTGAAAATATTGTTTTGTTGTTGAGGATCTAAAATCCTTTTTACTTGATTCTTCGGGCTAAATCAGGCAAACTTGTATTAAGATTTATAAAAAAACCTTTGAGGAAACATGAAAAAAATCGTGCCTTTTTTAGTTTTGGCAACCGGATCTTTGCTCGCGGATGAAGCTGCTGCTCCTGCTGCTGGCGGAAACATGTACCAAACTTTGATGCTTCTCGGATTCGGCGTAGTCTTCTTTTACTTTCTCCTCTGGCGCCCAGAGCAAAAAAGACGTAAAGCTTTAGAAAAACAACGCAGCGGCCTGAAAAAAGGCGACCGCGTCACTGTGATGGGAATCATCGGTTCTGTTGTTCGTATCCAAGACAACACTGTGATTTTAAAGATGGTGGATGGTTCTAAGATTGAAGTTTTAAAAATGGCGATCTCAGACGTTCAACCAGGCACTGATGAAGTGACTGAAGTTCAAGCTGTCGAGACAACAGAAGCTTCTCGTTAAACGAATCTAGACTTTTCAAGAAGTGCGAGGAACAAACCTCGCACTTTTTTTATTTTCTCGAGGTCTTTATCAAACCCGCTTGTATTCATCTTAGGATCTAACTTAAGGTAAGACGCTATACATTTTTCGTAGATTTTTTCTGCAAGGATGAGCTGTCCTGCAAGAAAACCGATCGTAGTAAATCCAAAAGCACTGTAGTTGCATTTTTTTAGAGATTCTAATTTCAATGATTTTAGTTTTTGAAAAAAGTGAGCCAGAATTTTCAGGGCATGGCCACGAAGAATTGCAATTTCTGAGATTGTATCAGTCTTAAATTTGCCATGTTTACGTAATTTATTGAGAATAGCAGTGATATGATCAAGAGTTTCTTTTGATCGGAAAAACGATTTCCAATTAGGCTCTATATCAGGAGTCTTCTGATCCATCATCTGTAATGCTTTTTCCGCAGACTGTCTAAGAAGCTCATCGGATGAATCTAAAGTGTCGCATATTTTAATGAAGCTTTCCAAATCGACAGTGTCATCTACTTTGCACTTTTCCATAACGAAAAGTAAGAAGGTGTAATTCTGAAAAGCCACTTCTTTCTCTACGGAAGATGTAATTTTTAAAGTGTCAATAGCTTCTATAGCTTTTTCAAGGGCTATAATCGTTTTTGTTTCGGGGCTAACTGGTGCCGAGCTGTGAGATTTTTCAGATTTTGGTGGAGTTGATGGAAGACGCGCTTGTACAGCTAACTGGCGTTCAAGATCAGAGATTGTTTCCTGGCATGAGATAATGGCATCTTTTAAATTGTAGACGCCTTCTCGATATTTATCCCTTTGCTGTGAGCATTTTTTAATGAGCTCTAGCGTCAGTTGTTGCTTTGTCCCATCGAGTTCTTCGATTTCATGGATGAGTGAAATAGCATCTGTAGATTGAGAGGGTGCTGCAGGAATATGATCCGGTTCCCGGGTAATCATGCCATTCAGACCTGTTTGCTTGCCCTTAAGAGGAATAACTAGGATTCCCAACAGAGAAGTCTTTTGTTCATTAAGACTTTTGAGCATGTCTGCAAATTTGTACATGGTTGTTCTATAGAGATCGCTCTGCTTTTTGATTTCATCCAAAGTGCCTTGATCAGCTGCTTCTTTTGACCGATCTAGAGCTGTGATTGCAGTGATTAATTCGGTTGTCATTATTTCGATCCTACTACTGATTCAACGGCTGCAATTTTGGCTTTGGGTGTAGTATCGAAGTTCAGTAGGTCTGCAACTTCACGATAAACGGCTGCCGTGTCATGGCCTGCTTCCCGATGTTTATCCTCTGCTTCTGCGACTTCTTTTTGTCTAGCTTGATGCATCTCTTGGAGATGTTGTCGGATCGTCCTAAGTTCTTCTTGGAGTATCTTGATTTGAGCTTCAGCAGTTTTGCCTACTTTGAGAGCTTCATCTTTTTCCCGAATAAGGCTTTGTCTTTCTCCATCAAAATGGGTTTCTAGTTCTCTTTTTTCTGCTTGGATAGTTTCGACTGCTTTGACTTGTGAGTCTAACTTTTCTTTGTGCTGAGCTTCCATTTGGCGAGCTTTTTGCTGTTCAGCTGCAAGTGCTTTTTCATTTCTTGTTAATGCAGATTCTAAGCTTCTTATCTGGTCTGCGTGTTTTGTATCGAGCTGCTTAAGGCTTTGGAGCAGGGCTTGATTTTGCTTAGAATGAGTATCCATTTGTTGATTCGTCGAAGCGATTTGATCTTGGAGGGCTTTTTGGGAACCTTTAAGCAATTGTTTTAAACCGCTAAGCTCTGCGTTTAGGAGTTGGAATGTTTCTTTTGTGTTTTGGAGTTGTCGAGCATGTATTGTTTCATGTGTTGCATTTAGACTTTGGAGCGCAGATATTGCCGCTGCGAGATCTGACGTATTCTTGTTTTGCGCAGCTTCTTGGGCTTTCTGTAACTGTGCAAGGGAGTCATTCAGTTGTTTATTTTGGTCCTGCAGAGAGGCGATCGTTGATCCAGCCTGCTCATCAGTTGATCTAAGACGTGCGTCGAGTTCTTGAAGTTGTTTTTCCAGCGTTGCAATCAGCGCTGCTTGAGATTTATTGAGAAGTTCATCACTTGCCAATTGCGCTTGTTGGGCTTGGATTTGTTTATCGAGTTCGCCAATTTTTTGAGAGAGTTCGGCATTTGCTGATTTAGCTTCGTCAGTAGAAGCTCCTAATCTTGCTTCTAATGTGGTTTTTTCAGCTTTTAAAGCTTTGAGTTGTGATGAGGTTTCAGCAAAATCTTTTTGATTGGTTTGTCTTAACTGATCAAGGTCTAATCGAACAGCTGCCAGCTGTTGCTCCAGGAATGCTTTTTGAGCTTGTAGTTTTCGCAGCGCAGTCACACCGAGATTGTTTTGGGCAGCGGCTTCTTTCGCAGCTTGTTCTTCTCTTGCGCATTGAGTTTGCAACTGTCTCTGAAATGATTCTTTTTCAGCTGTAAAGGCTTCGAGTGCTTCAAGAGCCTGTTTCTGCTTTTCATCTTGTTGAGAGACTATCGCCTCTAATTCAGTGACTTTTTCTTTTAATGCGACTGTAGCTTTATCTTTTTCGTCAAGGGCTTGCTGTTGTTTTTCGAGTTCTCGTGTTGCTGCTGTGAGATCTTTTTGTACCAACTCTTTATGACGGCTTACTGTGGCAGCGTGAAGTTTTGAAGCACGCAGTTCTTCACTAAGCTGTTTTTGTTCAGCTGTCTTTTTGGCTAGTTCGGATTCTAATGCAGCAATTTTTTGTTTTATTGCGACTGCAGCTTGATCTTTTTCTCCATGGACTTGTTGTTGTCTTGCGAGTTCTCTTCTTGCTTCAATTAGATCGGCCTGTAATTCTTCAAAATGGCCTTGGCTGACTTTCATCGCTTGCTCGAACTCTTCTTTTTGTAGGGCTAACGTCCTTTCATTTCTTCTGCCTTCTTCAACTAAGACACGGTTTAGTTGATCAACTTGTCCGCGTAGTTCTTCTCTTTCTTCTGTGTTGGCTGCAGGGTGTTTTCTAAAGCAGCTCTTAAGCCGGCTAATTGTTCTAAGATTTTTTGTTGAACTTCGAGCGATCGTTCAAGAGTTGGATTTGCTCGGAGCTGAGCTTCTAATGCGGTAAGTCTATCTCTGATTTGAACAAGCTCAGATGCATTGGCAGCAGGAACAGCTGCATCAACAGCTTCTACCATTGCGGCACCACTTACTGGAGCTGGATCGGGAGCTTTACTTGCTTCCCCGATGTTTGCGAGGATTTCTGTAACGAGGGAATTGACTTCGCCTTCCACATCTGGATTCAAAAGAGCTGCTGGAGCGGTATTTTGAGTGAGCTCCCAGTGGCCGTTTACAAGTTTTAGAGTGCGGGTTTCGGCTGCAATGGCGTTTGTTAAGGTGAAAGTAATCTCTTGTTTGGTAAATGTCGTTCTAAAGACCTCTGTTCCTTTATAGCCAAGATGGTTTTGGACGACAGTTTTAACTTTTTGTGAAATGTCATATGTCTTGCCTTGATTGAGGAGTGCGACCTTGCCTGGATTTAAAGCAGTCAAAGGTAGGGCAGGATGATTAGGGCTATATTCTGAAGCTGTAATTGTTGTCATAATATATTAGGGTTAGTATTAATTATAGTATTTATTTTAACAAAAAATGCGATAAAAGTATATTAAATATTTACAAAATCCTAATAATGATAGATTTTTGTTGAATTATCAGTGTTTTATAGGGAGAATAAGGAATGGTCTTAAATATAAATATTTGATTATTAGATGGTTGCAAATTATCTCAGAACGGCTTTTTTAACCCTATTATGGGTGGTCAGCCCCTTATTGGAGGCTGTAGAGCCTGTTGCGCTCTATCTAACCTGGGTGGAGGATCCTACGACGACGATGGTGGTTCAATGGCAGACCCCGACGGGGTCATCCCTTCCCCAACTGCAGTACCAGATGAAGGGGTCTTCAGCCTGGAAACCGGCTAAAGGCCAGGCTCAAACTGTCCAAGATTATGATGTGCATCGTGTTTATTTAGAAGGACTTACGGAGGATAGCGCCTATGTCTTTAAGGTTCAGGATAGTAAGAGGCAGTACTCCTTTCAGACATTGCCTAAAAAACTGACCCGGCCGGTCAAGATGGTCATCGGCGGGGATGCCTATCATACAGGGTCATCTGAGATGTTCCACCGGATGAATCGGATGATCGCTTTTAACAAGCCCGACTTTATCGTTATCGGGGGTGACTTAGCCTATACGAGCGGAACTAAAAACCTCTTAAAAGGCCCCAAGTGGGCCCTAACCAGATGGCAGGCTTTTTTACGCGATTTACAAAGAGACATCGGCCAAGATGGCAGGCTGATCCCCATGCTGCCGCTTGTGGGAAATCATGATGTTACTAAGCCTAAGAATCGAACCGGAAAGCCTGAATTGTTCTACGAGATTTTCACATTTCCTGAAATGGGCAAGGCTTACCGCTCCCTTGATTTTGGCGACTATTTAAGCCTGGTCATGCTGATACCGGCCATACCCGGCCCATAGAAGGGGACCAGACAACATGGCTTGATAAAACGCTCCAAGCAAAACAAGGGGTGCCTTACTTGCTAGCCGCTTATCATATCGCAGCATATCCATCTTTCTATCCATTCTCGGGGGATAACGAAGAACTTATCAGGAAAAATTGGGTGCCGCTTTTTGAGAAATACCAAGTGCCGTTTGCGTTTGAGCATCACAACCACACGTTTAAACGGACACATCCAATTAAAGAGGGGAAAATCAATCCGAGCGGCGTGGTTTATTTGGGAGACGGTTCTTGGGGATTGCCCCCGCGGCACGTCAACACCCCTGCTAAGACCTGGTATATCAAGAAAAATCAGCATCGATCAATTGCTGCTATATCGTGACATTTTCAGAAGAAAAATGCCTGATCGAAGCCAAAAACTCCCAGGGAGAAGTTATCGATCAGATTTCAAAAGCTTCTCTAGCACCTGTGTCGAGCGATTAATAAACGCTGTCATCTTTGCAGGTTCGATCTCTTTTTGAGCCAGCATCGAAAGATCATACAAATGATGAGCGACTTCTTTTGCTAGTTCTGGCTGAGAATTTTGTAGCTGGTACACCGATTCAATCAAAGCGTTATTCGTATTAACAACGAATGCTTTCTTCGCTTCAAAAGATGGCATGTTGTGGTTTGAGAGCGCCATTGCATCGCGAAGACGGCGTGTATTTTCATCAAAGATGATCAAAGCAGGAAGGGTATCCGACGCGAGACTTTTGGCTTCGACTTCCATTTGAGGATTGTCGAGGACTTTGCGGAAGAAGTCAGCGATCTTGCCGCTTTCTGTTTTCCCTTCGCTATCTAGGATGTTCTTTTCTCTGGAAGCATCCAGTCGAGTCATCGAGAGCTCATCGACTCGTTGGAATTTGAGCGAGAGCTTAGGCTCTAATGAACTGAACAGGTGAGTATCGAGCGGAGATGTCGAAAGGAGCACTTCTTTTTCTTTGTAGAGCTCTAAGATCGAAGGATGGGCATCGGAGGTGTAAAACACCGTACCGGTTTTTTCATCGAGAGTTGTCCAGGTATCCGAGGTGGTTTTCCAGATGAGGAATTCTTTTGCGCTGGTGTAGAATTTCTCATCTTGGAGCATGCCGAGCTTGACGATCATTTCGATCTCGGGCCAAGCAAGGTAGAATTTTTCTTTATCGGTTTGATAAAGTGATCCGAATTTGTCTGCGACTTTTTTAGAGATGTGGGAAGAGAGCTGACGAACGGTCCGGTCCATTTGCAGTGAGCTTCGGGAAACGTTCAGGGGAATGTCAGGACTGTCGATTGCGCCTCTGAGGCACATGAGAAAATCAGGGATCAGATCTTTGCAGCTTTCTGAAACAAAGACGCGGCTGACAAACAGCTGGATATTGCTTTTGTTCCAATCGAATCTTTTGGTGAGTTTGGGGAAATAGAGAATTCCCTGGAGATGGAACGGAACATCGACATTGAGATGGATCCAAAAAATCGGATCAGGCTCCATCGGATAAAGAATGTGGTAGAAATCGAGATACTCTTTTTCCGTGCAATCGGAAGGATTTTTCAGCCAAAGAGGATCTTGCTTTCATTGATCCGATCGCCATTGAGGAAGATCGGATACGGCAGGAACTGGCAATATCTTTCTAAGATCTCGCGCAGACGGCTAACTTCGAGGAATTCATCACTATCGGCTCCGACATGGAGCGTGATCGTAGTGCCGCGAGAGGTCCTTAGCCTTTCTCTAGAGTATAATCAGAAGATCCAGCGCACGACCAGAAAAGCAGGTTTAGAAGCAGCTTGGTAAGAGAGCGTATCGATCGTGACTTTTTCTGCGACCATGTAGGCAGAGTAAAATCCGAGGCCAAAGTGGCCTATGATCTGTTCTTTTTCGCCGGAGCCTTGGTATTTGTTTAAGAATTCTTCTGCGCCTGAAAAAGCGATCTGGGCGATGTACTTTTCAACTTCTTCCGCTGTCATGCCAAGGCCGGTGTCGAGAAATTGCAGGGTTCTAGCTTCTTTATCGACAAAGAGTTCGATTTTGAGCTCTTCGTCTTTGAAGTCTGCCAGGTTCTGGTCTCTGAGAATTTGGAGCTTGCGGAGGGCATCGCAGGCATTCGAAACGAGCTCTCGGACAAAGATGTCTTTGTCAGAGTAAAGCCACCGCTTAATGATGGGGAGAATGTTTTCTGTATGGATTTTTAGAGTGCCTTGTGTCATATAAAATTTATATCCTTTAGGTCCATTATACCGATGAAAGTTTTAGTTGCCCAGCTCGATCCGACAATTGGAGATTTTTCCGGAAATGTCCAAAAAATTATTCAGGCTCTCGAACATGCCCAAAAACAAAAAGCCGATGTTGTTCTGTTTCCGGAGCTGACAGTTTGCGGCTATCCTCCTGAAGATCTGGTCCTTCATGACCATTTTGTGACCTCTTGCGAAGAAACACTTCAAAAAATTCTTCCCCATACGAAAGGACTCATGGTCCTCGTGGGATTGGTCAGACGCAATCTTGCCCATGGAGAAAAGGCTTTACTTAACAGCGCTGCGATTTTCCAGGATGGGAAAATCGTGGGCTTCCACGACAAAGTGCTGCTTCCTACCTATGATGTATTTGATGAAAGGCGATACTTTGAGCCGGGAACGGAATTCAAAACGTGGGTTTGGAAAGGCAAAAAGATCGGAGTGCTGATCTGCGAAGACATCTGGCAGCATGCGGGTTATGTCGGCGACACCCGGTACACCTGCGATCCTGTCTTAGAGATGCAAAAACTAAAAATCGATCTTCTACTGAATTTATCGGCTTCTCCCTATCAGTATCAAAAGGCAGATGTCCGAGTCAAAGTCTGCCAAAAAGCTGCCAAGACGTTAAAATGCCCAGTGATTCTCTGTGCCCAAGTCGGCGCTAACGATCAGCTGGTTTTTGATGGATATAGCGTCTACGTCAATGAAAGAGCAGAGCTGTGTCAGCTAGCCAAGGGCTTTGAAGAAGATCTGATGATGGTCGATCTCAACTCCAATGCGTGCATCTTGTCTTTCAACTACGATGCGATCGGGGATTTATACAAGGCATTAGTTTTGGGAACGCGAGATTATTTTCAGAAACAGAATTTCAGAAAAGCGATCTTAGGACTTTCCGGGGGGATTGATTCAGCTTTGACAGCGTGTATCGCTGTCGAGGCTTTAGGAAAAGAAAACGTCTATGCGTTGTCGATGCCGTCCCATTTTAATTCTCCTTCGAGCTTGAAAGATGCTGAAACGTTGGCCAAAAATCTCGGAATCGATTTCGAAGTGGTGCAAATCGATGAGATCTATGCGACCAATCTCAAAACACTGACTCCGTTTTTTCAAGGCAAGCCTTTAGATGAGACCGAAGAAAACATCCAGTCGCGCATCCGGGGTATGATCCTCATGGCTTTTTCGAATAAACTCGGTTATTTAGTGCTCAGCACGGGAAATAAAAGCGAACTGGCGATGGGCTACTGCACGCTCTATGGAGATATGGCTGGAGGCCTTGGAGTAATCGCCGATGTCAACAAGACACAAGTTTATTTGCTGGCCCGCTGGATTAATCGGAAAAAAGAGATTATCCCTCAGTCTACCATTGATAAGCCGCCTTCTGCGGAGCTCAGGCCCGATCAGCGGGACACCGATACACTTCCCGATTATGCGATTGTCGATGCAGTACTGCAAGCATATGTGGAAGATTTATTGACGCCTGACGAGATCGTCAAAAAGTATAGTTTCCCTCTAGAGCTGGTATTGGATTTAGTCCATCGCATTCATAGTTCGGAATATAAACGGCGTCAATCTGCCCCGGGCATCCGTGTCACTAAAAAATCCTTTAAAGTGGGTAGGCGTTATCCGATTGTTCAGAAATGGATGTGATCAAATAAGATCCCAAGCAAAAGGAAGTATCTCTTTGAGGGTTTCCTTTTTTAATTGGAGCATGAGAAGCCTGTCGAATCCGACAGCGACGCCGCAAGAATCGGGAAGTCCATGCTCAAGAGCTGAAAGAAATCTTTCATCCAGAGGCAAAGTCTCTTTGCCGAGTTTTTTTCGTTCAGTATTGGCTTGAACAAATCTCCGTCGTTGTTCAACGGGATCTGTTAGTTCATGAAAGCCGTTAGCCAGTTCAATGCCATTGAAATAGACTTCAAATCGCTCTGCGACCATTTCATCTCCGCTTTGAGAGACTTGTGCAAGGGCCGCTTGTGTGGAGGGGAAATCCCGGATGATGTTGAGGCCGGCAAATTGCGGCTCAATTAGAAAGGCCATCAGGAAATGCAGGAAAGTATCTTTGTCCCAGGAGTCCGCATCAGATGTCAGGGGAAGATTGTTTTTCTCGGCAATTTTCTTAAGATCGGAAGGGGAGGCTGATGTGTGATCTATGCCGACGAACTTTTTAAAAGCCTGCGAATAGGTATAGATGTGAACTGGAATATCTCCTAAGAAAAGGCTAACGAGCTCAAGTGTCTCATCGATCAAGAACTGAAATGGAACGCCGATGCGGTACCATTCGATCATGGTAAATTCTGGGTTATGCAGCCGTCCTGCTTCTTCAGCACGGAAGACGTGGCTGAGCTGATAAATGTCTCCCGACCCTTCAGCAATAAGACGTTTCATGGCGTATTCAGGGGATGTATGAAGGTAGCCATTTTCTCCATTTTGAAAAGGGATTTTCATCACTTCAATGTGGGTATCGATGGGAGCTGCATGGGATAAAATTGGAGTGTCGACTTCTAAGATGTCTTTCTGAGAAAAAAAGGCGCGCACTTGGCTAAGCATGTACGCGCGTTGCTTGAGAATTTCTATTCTAGACGCGAGAGACGTATTCACTGGTACGCGTGTCTATTTTGATTTTGTCGCCTTCTTCAACGAAGATAGGGACTTGGACTTTAGCGCCTGTTTCTAAGACCGCGGCTTTAAGCACGCGTCCAGAAGTATCGCCGCGAAGACCTGGAGCTGTTTCCGTGATCTTCATTTCCATGAAGGTCGGAGGAACAACCTCGATCGGTTCGCCTTTGTAGTAGATAATGGAATAGACGATTTCTTCCATGAGCCATTGCTTGCCCTCGCCGATGTTTTTCAATGGAACTTCGGTCTGTTCAAATGAGGTGTCATCCATGAACACAGCGTTATCAGCATCTGTGTAGAGGAGGCGCATTTTGGCTTCAACGACATCTGCAATATCAAGTTTTTCACCTGACTTGAAGGTCCGTTCAATGGTACGGCCTGTTTTAATGTGTTTGAGTTTTACTCGGTTGAAGGGTTGGCCTTTTCCCGGCTTGACAAACTCATTGGCAACCATGGTATACGGCTCGCCATCAACTTCTACTTTTAATCCGGATTTAAATTCATTTGTGCTAACTTGTGACATAATCATAATAGAATGACAGATTTTGCCTCTTATGGTCAAGTATTCTTGACCTGTAAGAGGTTTTGTTTCTACACTTAGGGATATCGGATGACAGAAAAATCTTTAGCCGTCCACGTCAGGCGTTTCTTTTCAGGAACCTTACTCAGCCGCATCAGCGGAATGGTCCGTGATTTGACCATGGCGTTTGCTTTCGGGGACCATCCGTCTGTTGCGGCATTTATGGTCGCATTCCGGTTATCAAATTTATTTAGAAGGCTTCTCGGAGAGGGACCTTTTCAATCGGCTTTCATTCCTCACTTTGAAGGCCTTCGTGTCCAAGACCCGTCCAAAGCAACTTTTTTCTTTAGAAAGCTTTCGCTATTGATTGTTCTCTTGCTTCTGGGGATTACGATCTTTGTCGAGGGGGGGATTGCAGCACTTCTTTCGTGGGGAACGCTTTCTGAGGGCAATCATGAGATCATCGCTTTAACAGGATGGCTGTTTCCGGCGATTCTTTTCATTTGCCTCTATGGAATCAATATCTCCCTGCTCAATTGTTATGATTCTTTTTTTATTCCAAGCATTGCTCCCATCATTTGCAATATCACGTGGATCGGCGCTGCTTTCTTTTTAAGAAACAAAGATCCCTCAATGGCGATGCCGACGCTCGCGAAATGGATCGTGATTGGGTTTATCGGGCAGTGGATACTGACGCTTCCACTGACACTCAAATACGCAGCAGCAGAATGGAAAGAGTGGTTTAAGTTTCATATTCCGAAAGAAGTCAAAGATCTGGCTAAAGCGTTTACTTTGGGAGCAATTGGAGTCGGTGCAATGCAGATCAATGCGTTTGTCGATGCTTTATTTGCCCGTTACGCTGACATTCGGGGTCCGGCTTACCTTTGGTATTCGATCCGATTGGAACAGCTGGCGTTGGCGATCTTTGGCATTGCGTGCATCAGTGCGGTGGTTCCGAGATTATCCCGTGCGATCAAAAGTAATGACATGCCGCAGGCGCAAGATCTCTTTGCTCTAAGCTATAAACGGATCTTAGCTGTGATGATTCCTTGTACGTTTGCGATTATTGCGATGGGAACCGCTGCTGTGAATTTGATTTATGGAAGAGGCCACTTTACGGAATTTGCGATTGGTAAAACAACCGCCTGTCTTTGGGCGTATGGGCTGGGGCTTGTTCCGACAACGTTGGTGATTTTATTTTCTGCGATCTTCTATGCGCAGAATAATTTCCGGATGCCAATGTTGATCTCTGTGCTCACGGTGATCGTCAATATCATTTTAAATGCGATCTTTATTTTCGGATTTAAGATGGGTGCGATCAGCACAGCGTTAGCAACGAGTATCAGCGCTTTTGTCAATGGTTGGATCTTGTATCGCATGACAGGAAAGATGGGCTGGAAGCCGGAGATTACTCCCGCACGCATTTTCAAAATCAGTTGCGCCGGATGTTTTGCTTTTTTGTGTGCGTTCACAGTCGATTACTTTCTATCGAGTCCGATGGTGCTCGCTCCGTTTATCGAAGGAGCTTTGAATCTCCCTCGGACTATAGCTGCTCAGCTCATGTCGTTTGTATTGCAGTTTGTCGCATTTGCTACGGGACTCCTTTTCTATGCGTATGCGTTTAAGTGCACGGATCTTATTGAGCTGTTGCAGGACTTTGTCTTTAGGAAAAAAGAGACGCCAGAAATTGAGTAATGAACCTATTCCACTAAATCTCTCTAATAGAGCTTTCCGACAATTTTCATTCCAAATTGAACAATTCACATTGGCTAATATTATTAATATGAGCCAATGTGAATTGTTCAATTTCGAACTGAAAAGTGCGAAAAGATCATGATGAGATTTAGTGGGATAGGTTCATCACTGAGCTAAATGGTGGGCAACTTGCTTTTCCAGATCGGCGGGAGTTTTAAATGGTTTTAACGAAAAGATCTTTTTGACCGTGCCCTTCGGAGTTTGACGTTCAGTGTCGAGCGTATGAGAATTAAATTTCAGAGAAATGTACCGTTTTTGCGCCGCGAGTGTGCGGATGCGGCTTAAATGATAGAGCCAGACTGTCGGAAGAGGCGGTTTGCCAAAACGGTCTTTGAGCTCTTCAAAGAGAGCGTCGACTTCTTCCAGTGTGATCGTTTCACCCAGGCGATGATAGATCTCTAAACGGAGAGAATTTTCACGGATATAATCTTCGGGGAGCCTCGCATCGTAGGGGAATTCCATTTTCGTTTCAAAAAATGTCGGCTCAAGATGTTTCTTCAGAGCATCGACAGTACGTTTGAGAAGTTTGCAATAGAGATGGAAACCAATCGAAGAGACGTGGCCTGATTGCCGCTGGCCGAGAGTTTCTCCAGCCCCGCGGAGCTCTAAGTCGCGCATCGCGATCTTCATGCCGCCGCCATAGCCTTGAGCTTCGATGAGGGCATAGAGCCTTTTGCGGGAGAGTTCAGGAAGTTGTTTAAGACCCGGGACTAGAAAGTAAGCATAGGCAGGACGGTTCCATCTTCCGACACGGCCGCGGAGCTGATAAAGATCAGAAAGGCCAAATTGATCAGCCCGGTCGATGAGAATCGTGTTGGCATTAGGAATATCGATGCCGTTTTCAATGATCGTGGTTGCGACAAGAATATCGGCATCGCCGTTTTTAAAGGTGTGGAAGACTGTATCGATATCATCAGGATTCATCTGTCCATGGCCCGTGACGACACGGGCTTGAGGCATCAGTTTTTTGAGCTCATCGGAGACTTGGTAGATCGATTCGACGCGGTTATGGATGAAATAGACTTGTCCGTCGCGGGAGAGTTCTCTTAAGAGTGCATTGGCGACAATTACAGGATCGCGCTCGACGATCATCGTTTTGATCGGCAATCTGTCTTGCGGAGGTGTGTTGATCACAGAAATTTCTCGTGCGCCGACTAAAGAGAGATAGAGTGTGCGGGGGATTGGTGTTGCAGTGAGTGTGAGGCAGTCGACGCCGGCTTTGAGAGCTTTGAGATGTTCTTTGGAGCGGACGCCGAAGCGCTGCTCTTCATCAATGATGATCAGGCCGAGGTCTTTGAATTTAACATCTTTGCTCAGGAGCCGATGCGTGCCGATGAGGATGTCGACTTTTCCTTCAGAGAGTTCTTTAAGAGTCTTTTTCACTTCTTTAGCAGATTGAAAACGAGAGACAGCTTTAACGATGATTGGATAATTTGACATCCTGTCTTGAAATGTCTCAAAGTGCTGCATACATAGGACTGTGGTGGGAACAAGGACAGCAACTTGTTTTTTTCCTTCAGCAACGGCTTTAAAAGCTGCACGCATGGCAACTTCCGTTTTCCCGTAGCCGACATCGCCGCAGAGGAGCCGGTCCATCGCTTTGGAAGTCGTCATATCTTTTTTAATGTCACTGATAGCACGGAGCTGATCTTCTGTTTCGGTATAGGGAAAGTCGGCTTCAAAATCTTGCATCTCTTGGGTATCGGCAGGAAACGTAAAACCGCCTTGGACGATTCTTTCTGCGTTCATGCGGAGAAGATCTTGCGCATAGCCGATGATCGCTTTTTGGGCATTTGCTTTTGTTTTTTGCCAGTTTTTAGTGCCGAGGGTATGTAGTTGTGGGACTTCCTCTGATGTGCCAATGTAACGGCTGACAAGATAGGCCTGTGAGACCGGAACATAGAGTTTACTGCGGTCGTTATATTCCAAAGTGAGAAATTCTGTTTCTTGGCCTTGATGGTTGGGTTTTTTTTCGATGCCGAGATATTTTCCGATGCCGTGGTTGAAGTGGACGACGAGGTCACCGGGGACAAGCTCATGGAAATCAGAGGGCGGAGTGTGATAGGTGTTTCTCCATTTTTCTCTGCGGACTTTGTGCTTATGGGTAAATTCTGTCATCGGAACAAGAATGACATTGGAGTCAGCGAGCGCAAATCCGCTGGAGAGATAGCCTCGTTCAAAGTGACACTGTTGGACTTTAATTTTTTCTTGGATCGATTTTTCCTCTGATTCGCTCGTGCAGATGAAATGGATGTCGAGATGAGGAGATCGTTCTAGGGTGGGAAGATATCCTTGCACTGGAACAAACGGATGGTGCCACCGTTTGGTCTCTAGTTGGCGGTGGAAGAATTCAAAAGAGAGCTGCTGGATCGGATTTTTCCCGGTGTAATAATCTCTGCCGACTTTTTTTCCGACTTTAACTTCCGAGAGCTCTTCCATCGATTCTTGAGTCCAGTAGACTTTTTGGAGATCTTGGATTTCGGTGAGGAGCGCATCAAACGTCTGGAAGAATTTTGAGGTGGCTCCTGGAAGTGCCTGAAATGAGACGTAGTGGTCTTCTAAAGCGAGCAGATTATCAAAGATAACAAGAGTATTGCTGCCTAGGTAAGAAAACAGCGAAGTGGGCTCAGGATCTTTTTTTAAAAGCGTATCTTCATAAGCAGGGGAGATGAAGACAGAAGTAACTTTGGAAGTTGATTTTTGTCCGACGGGATCAAAGGTCCGGATATTATCGATCTCATCGCCGAAGAATTCAAGGCGGTAAGGGTCGGGAGATCCGATAGGGTAGACATCGATGATGCCCCCGCGGACAGCGAATTCTCCTTTGTCGGCGACGACGGATGATCTGCGGTAACCAATTTTAGAAAGCCAAAGGGGGAGTTCTTCAAAGGCAGCGCTTTCTCCCTTGGTCAGTGTCCGGCAGAGAGGCTCTAAAAAAGCAGGGGATGGAACTTTTTGGAGGACCGATTGTAGAGGGCAGACGACGACCTGTGGAGTCTTTTTTTTCAGGAGTTGGTGCAAGATAGAGAGTCGTTTGCCCACGATGTCAGGGCTCGGCGAAATTTCTTCCCCGGGAAGCGTTTCCCAGGCGGGAAATTCCATGATCTCGGAAATTTTGAAATACGCTGCGTCATCAAGCAGCTTGCTCATCTTGCTCTCAGCTGTGAGGATCACGATGTTTTTATCAGTGGCTTCTTGCAAAAAACGGACCAGCAGGGCTTTGGGGGCATCCCAAAGTCCTTCCATGAGAAGAGACGGCTCTCGAGCGATTTGATCTCGAAATTGTTGCAGAGACGGGCTATGGAAATCCATGGCGTAATCGCCCATTATACTCCGCTAGAGGATTTTTTTCAGGATCTCCTGCACTTTCTCAAACAGTTTTTCCAGATGCTCAGGAGATTTTCCTCCGGCTTGCGCAGCTTCAGGTTTGCCTCCGCCGGATCCTCCGACAATCGGAGCGACCTCTTTGAGGATCTGCATTGCGTTGAATCCTTTCTTCACGTAGTCAGCTGTGACTTTTAAAAGAACTTGGCATCTTCCCTCAGCGCGGACTGCCAGTAAAATCACGCCGGAAGAAAAAAGTCCGGAAATCTCTTCAGCTAAAGCTCCGAGCTCATCTGAACCCACAGATGCAATCGTTGCCAAAAACGGAATCGAGCCGACATGAGAGGCTTTTTGGACCAAACTCTGAGCCATTTCTTTGAGGACGACACGTCGCGCGGCTTTTAAATGCTGTTCGATTTGTTTTTTCTCTTCGACTTGGAGCTGGATCTTAGTTTCGAGCTCTTTTTCCTTTTCACGGACGAGCTCTTCAGCGGCTTTACCGGAGGTGGCTTCGATGCGGCGGACGCCGGCAGCGATGCTTCCTTCTTTCAGAATGCGGAAATATCCAATATTACCTGTGCGGGACGTGTGCGTTCCTCCGCAGAGCTCTTTCGATTCTTCGATATCGATCACGCGGACTTTTGCGCCGTATTTATCTCCGAAGAACTGTTTGATCTCCGGCATCTTTTGCACTTCTTCATAGGAGAGCTCGTACGATTTGACAGGTTTGTTCTCGCGGATCTTTTCATTGACGAGATCTTCAGCTTTTTGGAGGTCTTCTTTCGAAAGTGCTTTATGATGAGAAAAGTCAAAACGGAAACGGGTCGCTTCAACCAGAGATCCCGCCTGTTTAATATGAGGGCCCAAAACCTGCACGAGAGCCCAATGGAGCAAGTGTGTCGCCGTGTGGTTGTTCTGGATCATTTGACGGCGGCCGTGCTCAACGGAGGCCGTCAGCGAGTCTCCGACGCGGATCGTGCCGGATTGGCAAGCGCCGATATGGACAACAACACCTTGGTAAGGAGATTGACAATCGGTGACTTTGAAAACAGATTGACCGTGAGACAGTGTTCCGGTGTCTCCGACTTGTCCGCCTTTTTCTGCGTAGAAAGGAGTTTGATCCAGGAGAATAAAGCCTTCATCGCCGGCATGCATTTCTTTGACAAAAGCTCCGCCGATTAAAATCCCTTGGACTTTGGCATCGATCTTTTCATCGGTAAATCCGACAAATTTGCAGGGGTGTTTTGCAGCAAAGTCTTTATAGACGCTGTCTTCGATGGATTGAGCTTGTTTGACATGAGCGGCTTTCGATTTCTCACGGGCTTGCTCTTCAAGGAGCTGGTAAGCATCGAGATTGACATTGAGGTGAGAATCTTTTGCGATAAGCATGATCTCTTCCAGAGGAAGTCCATAGGTGTCTTTGAGCTTGAACGCTTCTTCACCGGTGATCTCTTTATGAGGTCGGCCTTTGGCATCGGAGATCACAGCGCTTAAAATATTTCCGCCGCGCTTGAGCGTGCGGAGGAAAGATTCTTCTTCGAGGGTTAAGATTTCAGCAATCCGGTTTTCGGAAGCTTTAAGTTCGGGATAATCTTCTCCCATGAGAGCCACTAAGCGGGGGAGGACTTTAGCGAGGAACGGATCTTGGATGCCGAGCATTCTTCCGTACCGGACAGCGCGGCGGAGTAGTTTTCTTAAGACGTAGCCTCGCTCGACATTGCTTGGCTGTGCACCATCGGCAATAGCAAAAGAAAGAGAGCGGATGTGATCGGCAATCACGTGGAACGCAGGAGCCATTTCTTGGTCTTGTGCATTGTATTTTTTGCCGGAGACTTGTTCGATTTGCAAAATAATGCCGTGGAGGATATCGGTTGCGAAAACGTTATCAACGCCCATTTTTAAGGCGATGACGCGCTCGAGACCGCTGCCGGTATCGATCGATTGTTTCGGAAGGGGAGTCATCTTGCCGGATACGTCGCGATTAAACTGCATGAAAACGAGGTTCCAGAACTCGATGTACCGCTCGCCGGTGACGTCGTCTTTGAGTGAAGCAGCATTGCCGTATTTAGGGCCGCGGTCGTAATAGAGTTCGGAACAGGGACCGCAGGGACCGGTTTCTCCCATGGCCCAGAAATTGTCTTTTTCATCCATGCGGACGATGCGGTTTGCGGGGACGATTTTTTTCCACATTTCAGCGGCTTCATCGTCTTCGCGGAAGACGGTGATCCAGATTTTATCGGGATCGAATTGAAAAACCTTGGTGGAAACTTCCCACGCATAAGCGATGGCTTGTTCTTTGAAATAGTCGCCGAAAGAAAAATTTCCAAGCATCTCAAAGAAGGTGAGATGGCGGCTGGTGTGTCCGACATTATCGAGGTCGTTGTGCTTGCCGCCAACGCGGATGCACTTTTGAGAGGTGGCTGCAGTTTTGTAATCGCGCACGGTTTTACCGAGGAAGACATCTTTGAACTGGTTCATGCCGGCATTGATAAAAAGAAGAGTGGGGTCGTCATGCGGAACGACAGATGAAGATGGGACCACTAGGTGGTGATGGTCTTTAAAATACTTTAAGAAGTTGCGGCGGATCTCTTGCGATAACATAAAATTCCCTCTAAAAGTCCACTAGCATAGCAGCATGGACTCAAACGGTCAATTTTTCTCATAGGATAAAAGAAACTTCTCTTATATATTATCCCTTCCAAGCCTCAGGTTATATGACAATTTTGAATGTAAAAAGGGATGTGGACATGGACACAGAATTAAAAAAACAGTTAAGTAAGATCGCCAATACAATCCGGGAACTTTCCATGGAAGCCGTCCAAAAGGCTAACTCAGGCCACCCGGGTCTGCCGATGGGATGCGCAGAATTCGGCGCTTATCTCTATGGCTGTCTGTTAAGACATAATCCTGAAGACTCAAAATGGATCAACCGCGACCGGTTTGTCCTCTCTGCTGGCCACGGCTCAATGCTGCTGTATTCCTGCCTCCATCTTGCAGGATTTAAACTCTCAATGGACGACATCAAGCAATTCCGTCAGCTCAAATCACTCACACCGGGACATCCAGAATTCCATATTACCGATGGTGTCGAGGCAACAACAGGACCTTTGGGACAAGGCGTCGCAAATGCAGTCGGGCAAGCCTTAGGTCTAAAATTACTCGGCAAAAAGTTCAACACAGAGAAATTCACTCTTTTTGACAGCAAGGTCTACTGCTTGGCAGGAGACGGCTGTATCATGGAAGGAATCTCGTCAGAGGCTTCCTCGCTTGCAGGACATTTAGCCTTAAATAACATCGTTCTCATTTACGATGCCAACAAAGTGACTCTGGATGGTTTTCTTGCAGAGTCTTGCTCAGAAGATACCAAAATGAGATACCGCTCCTATGGGTGGGATGTCTACGATGTCGATGGCTACGACTTTGAAAAAATGAACCAAGTTTTTACAGAGATCCGAGGGTCACAAAAAAGACCCTGTTTTGTCATGATGCATACGATCATCGGAAAAGGATCTCCTAATAAAGCCGGGACGCATAAAGTCCATGGCAGTCCTTTAGGGCCTGAAGAAGTCGAAGCGACGAAAAAAGCTTTGGGGCTTCCTGAAGAAAACTTTTTTGTCGCTCCTGGGATCTACGAATTTTTTAAGGAAAAAGCCGAAGAAGGTGCCAAACTCGAAGCTGCCTGGCAAGAGACGTTTAAAAAGTGGAGCGCAGCAAATCCAGAACTCGCTAAAGATTTCAACAAGATGCTCCAGCATGAGCTTCCTGCAGATCTAGAAGCCAAGCTTGCTGCAATCGAGATGAAATCTCCGCTAGCTAGCCGCACCTCCTCACAACTCGTATTGGATGTGCTTGGCAATATGCTCCCTCAGCTCTATGGCGGATCGGCAGATCTTTCCGGCTCTGACATGACGATGATGAAGAAATTTCCTTTGATTGCTTCAAAGCATTTCGAAGGGCGCAATATTAAATACGGCGTCCGCGAATTTGCGATGGCAGGAGCAGCAACGGGCCTTGCCCAGACTCAGATGATCACTCCGTATATCGGGACATTTTTGACATTTTCTGACTACATGCGCAATGCTATCCGGCTTGCTGCGCTGTCTCATATCCAAGTGATCTATCAGTTCACGCACGATTCGATCTTTCTAGGAGAAGACGGCCCCACGCACCAACCGATCGAGCATTTAGCAGCGCTCCGTGCGATTCCAAATCTCCATCTCATCCGTCCTGCGGATAATGCGGAAATGAAAATGGCTTGGCTTGCAGCTTTAACATATAAAGGCCCGACAGCTCTGGTGCTTTCTAGACAGTCGTTACCTGATGTGCCAGGAACGCATGTTTCTTATGCGCAGGGGATGGCAAGAGGCGCTTACATCATCAAAAAAGAAAAGAAGCAGCCGGACTTTACTCTGTTCGCAACAGGCTCTGAAGTTTCTTTAGCTTTTGATGTTGCGACTGCTTTAGAGAAACAAGGCAAATCAGTCCGTGTCGTTTCCATGCCATGCTGGGAACTTTTCTGGAAGCAAGATGAAACCTATCGAAACTCCGTTGTTGGGGGCAACCTCGGTCAGCGCGTCAGCATTGAAGCTGGAGTTAGCTTTGGCTGGCATCAGTGGATCGGCCATGAGGGGATCGCAATCAGCATTGAAACATTTGGAGAATCTGCTCCGCAAGCAGATCTTGCTGCAGAATTTGGTTTCACTGTAGATGCAATTTTAGCTAAGCTTCTTTCATGAATGATTTGCTCTTAAGAGCTCTCAAATGTGAACCTATTCCACGGCCGCCCATTTGGCTTCATCGCCAAGCCGGCCGTTTTCTTCCCCAGTACCGTGCAATCCGCAAAGAACACTCTTTTCGTGAACTTGTCGGAACTCCCGAGATTGCAGCTCAAATCACAAGGCTTCCCATAGATCTTCTAGGCATGGACGCAGCGATCTTATTTTCTGATATTTTAGTCGTTGCAGAAGTCTTTGGGTTTGAATTTGATTTCTCGGATGGGCAAGGGATTCGCTTAAAAGAACCTGAGAAAGAGATCAGACGAGATGTTCAAGAGACGCTTTTTTATGTTGCAGAAACCATCAAGCTCCTCAAAAAAGATCTGAAAGTTCCCCTCATTGGATTTTGCGGTGGTCCCTACACAGTCTCCACCTACATGAGAAGAATAACTCCAGAGTGGCTCGAGAAAATCACTGCTGCGACCATTGAATATCTCCAGATGCAAGTCAATGCCGGTGTCGATGCGATCCAGATTTTTGATTCATGGGCAGGAAAGTTAGAGCCTTTAGAATTTCAGACACTAGCGCTTCCTTATTTGAAAAAGATTGTCGATGCAATCAAACCAACAGGAATTCCAATCACGCTTTTTTGCCGGGGTTCGACACGCTATATCAAAGAGCTTGTCTCCCTAGAGCCGACAGCTCTGGCGTTTGATTGGGAAAAAGAGATGCAGCAGCTGAGAAAAGAAGTTCCTGCGCATATTGCGATTCAGGGAAATCTCGATCCAGAGATCTTGCAAGGCCCGTTAGAAGCATTGCAAGAGAAAGCGAAATTCATTCTCGGATCGATGAAAGGCGAAAGGGGATTCATCTTCAATCTAGGCCACGGAGTTGTTCCTGAGACCCCTGTTGAAAATGTCCGCTGGCTCATTGATTATGTCAAAGCGACTTAGACATCTTCCAAAAGCCTTCTCTATCGGAGATATATGTATTCTTATTCTCTTGGTTATTAATGGGTTGCAAAAAGCAAGGCAATTTTTATATGTTAAGTCCTTTATAATTAAATTCTTATGATGCAAGCCTTGGAAAAATTAAATCTGATATAAAAAATAGCCTTGGAAAAATTAAGTCAGACGTGTAAGTTTAAGACAAAGGGGTTTTATGAAAAGAAATATTGAGGCTGATTTATTAAGTTGGAAAAATCGAGAACGTCATATGCCCCTTCTTTTAAGGGGGGCTCGACAGGTAGGAAAAACTTACGTGGTCGAAAAGTTCGGTAAAGAAGAGTTTGAGTCGCTAGTGACACTTAATTTTGAACAACATCCCGAGTATAAGATCTGTTTCGAGTCACTTGAACCTCTCAAAATTATCAGCGCCATTGAGCTTGTTATGGGCACAACAATTCAAGCAGGAAGGACGCTTTTATTTCTTGATGAGATTCAAGAATGTCCGAAAGCGATTATGGCACTTCGCTATTTCAAAGAGCAAATGCAAGAACTTCACATCATTGGGGCAGGCTCGTTGCTTGAATTTGTTCTTAATGATGAGGAATTTCGGATGCCCGTCGGTCGGATCGAGTTTATGTATCTAAGGCCATTGTCTTTTGGGGAATACCTTGAAGCCTTAGGTCATTCTAAAATTAGAGAGTATTTGAAGACAGTGCATGTTGGAGAGGTTATCGAAGAGGCAGTCCATCAAAAAACCCTCTCATTAGTAAGACAATATTTATCTCTTGGTGGTATGCCGGCTGTCATTGCAGAATATCTAGCCACCAAGAAGCTTTTGCAGTGTCAGGATATTCAAAATAATATACTTATGACATTTCGCAATGATTTTGGAAAATATTCCAAACGAATGCCTCATACTCATCTGCAGACCATTTTTAGCAAAGTTCCGGGATTAGTTGGTCAATGGCTGAAATATTCCACACTAGATCCCGAAACAGCACCCTCTACATTGAAAAATGCATTAAAAATGCTTTGTGATGCAGGTCTAATTATTCTTGTTTACGCAACGTCGGGTTCAGGGTTGCCATTTATTTCCCATAGAAACGAAAAAAAATGCAAATTCCTTTTTTTAGATGTAGGTCTAGTCAAACGATCTTGCAATTTAGACTTAGAAATGCTTTTCAAAACTGATCCGTTTCTGATTAATGATGGAGGATTAGCTGAACAATTTGTTGGCCAAGAGCTTCTAGCCTATATGGGAAAAGAAGAATCCAATGCCTTGTATTCATGGGTGCGCGAGGAAAGAAATAGTAGTGCTGAAATTGATTTTTTAATGGCAGTCGATGCACAGATAGTTCCAATAGAAGTCAAATCAGGAGCGAGCGGTACTCTCCGCTCACTCCGCATCTTTCTTGAGGAGAAAAAAATTCCTCTTGGCGTACGTATTTCAGAGATTCCATTTTCCTTAAACAAAGATCTACTTTCCATCCCTTTCTATATGATCGGAGAGCTTCCCCGATTAATCAGAGAAATTAGGAGGAGTTGACACGCTTTTTTAAACTTGTCTACCATTTAACTAAAGGAGGCATCGAACAAAGGATCGCCTCGGGATTGCCTCCAGAGAGAAACCCAAACTTCGTTCCACGATCATAGAGGAGATTGAACTCGACATAGTGCGCTCTAGTCTCTAGCTGTTTATCTTTATCGCTGCGGGTAAAAGGTTGATTGATGCGGCGGCGGTAGATCGGAAGGATCGCAGGAAGGAAACTATGGGCAATCGCTTTCCAAAGAGCGAAATCCTTTTCAAAGTCTCCCGTATTCATATGATCAAAAAATAATCCGCCTACACCGCGCTCTTTTTGACGGTGAGGGATAAAAAAATACTCTTTTGCTGAAGCAGAGAGTTTCGGATAGAGCTCAGGGTCAAAACGATCTAAGGATTCTTGAGCAGTCGCGTGGAAATGCTGGGTATCTTCCTCATAGGGAAATCCCATCGGAGTTAGATCATAGCCTCCTCCGAACCAATGTCCCTTCTCTGTCTCGATGTACCGGACATTCATATGGACGGTGGGCGCATGAGGATTATGCAGATGAGTAATAAGGCTGACGCCGGTCGCAAAAAAAGCACCGCTGCCGTCATCCATGGGGAATTTTGGCCCAGCAACTCCGGACCAATTCACAGCAGCTTTCTCAAAAACTGAGCCGCGGATGAGGCTGATCTCTCCACCGCCGCCTGTTTTGTAGTCCCAGGCTGTTCTCTCAAATTTTGCATACGGCTCAAAGGTTTCGAATGCCGCAATGATCTCCTGCGAAGATTTTTTAAAAATTGCACTATTTCTTCTTTTTGACTCATAATTCGAGTCATTATGCAAAAAAAGCGAATAATAATCTTGGGCGGCGGCATTTCGGGGCTGACACTTGCCTACTATTTAGCCAAACGAAAAGATCTTTTTGACATCCAGCTCATTGAGAAAAGCGAGCGGCTGGGAGGTTGGATCGATTCGGATCGTTCCACAGGATTTTTCTTTGAAAAGGGCCCTAGGGTTTTCCGAGGATCGAAATCAAAAGAGTTTCTTTCAGTTTCATCTGAGATCGGCATGGATAAAGAAATGATCCCATGCAATCCCGATGCCAGAAGCCGTTTTATCTGGAGCGATGGAAAACTCCGCAAGGCTCCTGTGCTTTCTTGGGGACTAATTAAAGGCGCGTTTCGAGATCTTTATGTCAAACCTAAGTTAGAGGATGAATCGGTCTGGGACTTTGCTTGCAGACGTTTCAATCCTCAGGTGGCCCAAGATGTTTTTGATCCAATGGTGACAGGGATCTATGGCGGAAACATGAAGGAGATCTCGATGAAGCTTGGATTTCCTACTTTCAAAGCTTTAGAAGAAAAGCATGGATCCGTCATCAAAGGTCTTTTAAAAACGCCACGATTCGATGGTCCTCGGCTGTTTAGTTTCCAAAGAGGCATGAAGAGCTTTATCAAAAAATTAGAAGAGATGACACCGGTTCAATTCCATTATGGAGAGGAAGTCACGTCAATCAAGACCAATAAGGTCACCACTTCAAAGGGCGGTTATGAGGCGGATTATATTTTCAGCGCTCTTCCGTCTCATATCATTGGAAGATTAGTATTTCCTCAGCTTCTCCAGATCCCGCTCCATGGGACAACACTTGTGCATGTGGGCTACATCGCAAAAAGGTCCTTCATAAAGATGGATTTGGCTATTTGGTGTCATCGAAGGAAAATGACGATATCCTCGG
>CAWIQH010000017.1:0-11762 GCA_963838185.1 uncultured Chlamydiae bacterium | reverse complement strand
AAAGCGAAGAGATCAGCGAAACGTAAGCGCTAGTCTTTTGATTTCTTGATTTTATAGGGGCGGGAAGGCAACTTCCCGCCCTTCTTTTTAGAATTTAATGTTCCCGCCAATCGTCAAGCCCTGCTCATCAATCAACTGGACCTCTAGGTTCACATCGACTTTCTTCCTTTGGGAGAGCGAACATCCTATCGCCATGCCAAACCGGCATCGGTTGGTCACTTAAAATGCCTCCGAGGGTAAACCGTTTTTGATAGTCCGCCAGCATTTGCGTGGACATTGGAATATTTAACCCCGAGATAAGGCGTAAAAATCCCATCGTATGGTAAACGGCGATAGATCCCTGGTATTCGCGATAGGTCACATGGCCGCTTGAAAAATAGAACGCCGTTGACCGTGACCCATTGAATAGAAGGCTTCCCATATTGGATCTTGCCATCAGCCCAAGCCCCGTATTGCACCACTGAGCCAATAGTAATCTGACTCCGCCTCCTGCCGTCCAACGGTTGTCGGTCTCAAACTCCCTCCGCTTGTTATCGACATGCGGCCGATACCAGGAATGGGCTCTCATCGCTCCAACTGTCCCGTAAACTTCAAAACGATCCAGGTAATTAAGATGACACGCATTGGTTGCTCATGATTTCGAACTGATCGATCTTCCGCGGGATCTGGCATACCATTTTATACTCGATCTAATACAAAATCGCCTTATAGCCGATTTTGATGCCGAAACTGCAATCAGGCGAAATAAAAAGCCCCGTATCGATAATTTCCGGCTCGGCAGGATTTCCCATGTATAGGGCACTTACCAGTGATTGCGCGGCGACAAAGATTCCCAACAGATAATTTTTCATATCCGTTTATCTTAAAAGCCGGAGCCTCAAAATTCAAATCTTATTTGTGTAGACAACCCAAGCGAACTCTTTTCCCTTTCCCATCCAAGTTTTGACCAAAGGAAGCGGAGAGGCAACAGAACCTGTTAGATCTGATTTCCAGACCTCCAGTTCAAGCGTAATGGGATGAATCACAAAGGCAAAATACCCTTCAGGCCAGTTCGTATCAGCAAAAATACAGGCCATGGGTACAAGTTTTAATTCTTGGGCACGTGCAGCAATCTTTGCATGCCGGTCGATATCGGAATGGATTTGCGCTTTGGCCAGGCTCTGAATTTCCTGAGAGGATAGAAAATCAGGCAGCTCTAATGGAATGACCGGATGATCGGTTTCCAAAAGTTTTTGTAAAACGGCTTTACATTGATCTCTCGGGATAAGAGGTAGCGTCCGGTAGAGAAATGCTGCGAGATCTTTTTCCGGGATATGCCGGCACTTGGAACAAAACATCTCGATGGTTGCAGAAGAAGTCACATCACCTTCGATCGAAAGACGACGCATCAGTTCTCTTTGCTCAGCAGGAGAGAGCCTGATCGAGCTGTAAAATTCTTTTCCGGGCAGCAAAAACCGGTCTCGGATCCACGTATAGGTAAAACCTTCATCGATCCAGCCCTCCTTAAAAAGAAGAGATCCCGGCAAAAAAGAAAAAACATGCGTCGGAGATTCGATTAAAAATTTCTCCGCCGGATCTTCTAAAAATCGCGCCGTCATGGGAGGAAGAAGGCTTTTCATGGTTTCTAATAAAAAATCAAAGAGATCGAGTTCGTCTTGAACTTCGCGCGATTCCTTTTTCAAAGTGGGTGTTCGAAAATAAAGGGGAACCAGCTGACCGATCGATCCCCCTGAAAGATATGCCCAGGGAAGCCTATTAGAGGCAGCGGCTTTTGCCATCACCGACTGAATAAACTGATCCGAACGGACATGCTGAATAACAACGGTTGTCATCTCTTCAACGATTTTTTTCTCCACTGGCGTCTGACAGGCATGCATCAGTGGATTTTCGATCAAAGTGAAAAACTCGACCAGCGCCTGGACAAATTGATTTTGATCATAGATCAATGTCCATAGCGAGCTGTCGCTCCGCCCATGTTTAAACACGAGCCTAAATCCTGCCATCCGGTCTTCATAGGGGCCTTTAAAGATCTCCGGCATCTCCGCATCGTAGATCTCTTGGAAATATTCCTGGAATTTCGTGGCATATTGACGAATCAAGAATGAAAAGAATTCGGAATAAATCTTCGCTTTAACCCTAAATTCTTCCTTGAGCTCCTCGCAGACCCTTAAATGATGGGCTCTTGCCTGACCTTCTGCTTTCATCCGACGGATTTCGGCTTCTGTCGAAGCTTGTTTCATAAGACTCTCTGCCGCCTTAAGCTGATCAAAAGCTTCCTGAGCAGCAAGGTGATATTCCTCAATTTTCTCATTGGCCTCTTGAAGCTTTGCATCCAACGCCTCATAAAGCGCAGCTCCAATTCCACCTGTCTGCTCGGGATTTAATCCCACGCTCCAGTTCAAGTTCCATCCGGAGAACTCCATTTTAATATCGGAAAAAGAGGCGAGCGTAAATTCCCAGGCTTTGAGAAGCGCATTATCAGCGCTACTTTTGAAAGCAATGCACGCCTCTTCAAATTTAGCATGGCTGACAACCTTTTTTAATAACTGCTCGACTGTCATGGAAGGTTGGTAGCGGGACAAAAGGACATCTTTTGCCCTCAGAATCTTTTGCTGAAACGGAGCTTGGGACTCAATAAATTGGCCTGCCTCCAAAGCCGCAATCAATCCGGGAGAGAACCAAAATTCTCTTGAAGGGTCAATAACTTTTCTTAAATCACCCACTCCAAATGTCAAACTAAGAGGAACACTATATTGAACTCCTTCTGAAACTCTTCTGAGCCTTCCCGCCGTGAGAAGTTCATAGAGATCATCGATAAAAAGATCCAAGTAGTGGCCTTGGGCTAAAATCGCAGGCGCTGTCGCAAAACACGATCCGACACTTTGACGCAGGGGAGTCAGGCAAGCGCAAATTGCCGCTCTCCGGACATGGGCATCAGAAAGAGGCTGTGTAGGGGAGAGTAAAAGAGTAGCCCGAACCATCTCTTCAGCTTTTTTGTGAAAAAGCGGAAGAGAAAACCTTCGAAATTTTTTTACAAACTCCGCATCTTTATCCCAACGTTTTAAAAATTTTGATTGGTGCTCCCAGATCGATCCGTCGGATGTTCCTGTAGAATAATAAAAATGAGGCAGCCTTCTAGAAAAAGTTTGGAGCTGCCCCTTTTCATCCACGAGAATACGGGCTAGCGCTCTGGCTAAACTGACCGCGCGAAAACAATAAGAATCTTGAATTCCAGAATGGTCCATTGCCTGGGAAGCAAAGGCGATCCACGCTGAATCTAGAGGAATTTCTTCGGTTTTTTCTGACATTGGATTATACTGACCTCTATTTAACACACAAAATTATGAAAATACAAGTCAATGATCAATGGGTGGAGCTAGCTGAAGCCTGCTCTGCAAAAGAGATCGCCGATAAGATGAATCTCAGAGGCCCTCATGAGGCCTTAGCTGTCGATATTAACGGCACCCTTTACGACCTTCAATATCTTGTGAAGGATGGAGATAAAATTAAATTTATCTCTTTTGATGAACCTCAGGGCAAAGAAGTCTTCTGGCATACCTCCGCCCACGTCCTGGCCCAAGCTATCCTGCGCCTCTTTCCTAATGCAAAGCCAACGGTTGGACCTCCGATTGAAAACGGTTTTTATTACGATTTTGCCAATGTGACAATCACTGAAGAAGACTTTCCCAAGATCGAAGAAGAAGTCCGTAAAATCATCGATGAAAACTACCAAGTTAAACGGCACCTATTCAAAAATAAGCAAGAGGCGATCGCTCGTTTCAAATCCAATCCTTATAAGGTCGAATTGATCGAGGGATTTGAAGATGGCCCCATCACCGGCTATGAGCAAGGTGAATTTTTCGATCTCTGCCGCGGCCCTCACCTAAATAACCTCGGTAAAATCAAAGCTTTTAAAGTGTTAAAAACCTCTGGCGCTTATTGGAAAGGGGATCCTGAGCGCGAGATGATCACCCGCGTTTATGCAACTTCCTTTCCCGATCGAAAACTTTTAAAAGATTATCTAACCTTTTTAGAAGAGGCAAAAAAACGGGACCATAAAATTTTAGGCCCTAAGCTCGACCTTTTTTCTCTGAAAGAAGAAGCTCCTGGAATTCCGTTTATCCATCCCAAAGGCATGATCATCTGGAATCAGATTGGTCGATTTCTTACGTTTCATGCTTAAAAAATCGGGCTATACCGAAATCAAAACTCCGATGCTCTGCAGCCAAGAACTCTGGCAGATATCAGGACATTGGGACCATTACCGCGACAATATGTACTGGTTAGAAGTTGAAAAACGGGGATTTGCCCTTAAGCCGATGAGCTGCCCTGGCTGTATGTTGTATTACAAAACTCACAGTCATAGCTATCGCGAGCTGCCGCTTCGTATCGCTGAAATCGGACATGTCCATCGGTATGAAGCATCCGGCGCCCTGTCAGGGCTCATGCGTGTTCGGGGCTTCCACCAAGACGACGCTCACATATTCATGCAACCGTCCGACATCAAGTCTGAAATTTTAGGCATATTGGGTTTACCGAGGAAGTTTACGACACTTTCGGCCTTTCTTATCGGATGGAACTCTCCACACGTCCTAAAAATAGCATCGGAACGGATGAATATTGGGAAATATCCACAGCAGGTCTTAAAGATGCCCTTGAAGAATGGGGCCAACCTTTCCAGATCAATGAAGGCGATGGCGCCTTTTACGGGCCGAAGATCGACATTCATATCCAAGATGCTTTAGGAAGATCTTGGCAGTGCGGAACCGTCCAACTCGATATGGCGCTTCCAGAAAAATTCAAGCTCGAATATATGGATAAGGACGGAACGCTAAAACGACCTGTTATGCTGCACCGTGCTATTTTTGGATCGATCGAGCGATTTTTTGGCATCTTGATTGAACACTTTGCCGGAAGATTCCCTTTATGGATCAGTCCATTACCTGTTCGTGTGATCACCGTGGCAGACCGTCATAGCGAGTACGCCCATCATCTGATGAAGGAAATACAAAAAGCAGGATTTATCTGCGATGTCGATGACTCTAACGAGTCAATGAACAAGAAAATCCGGAACGCGCAGCTGCTCCAGATCAACTATATGCTCACCGTCGGTGACAAAGAGCTGGAGAACAAAACACTGAGTTTGCGGACCCGAGATAATGTTGTTCATGGAGAAATCGGCATCACACCTTTCTTGCAAGCCCTTCAGAAAGAGATGGAAACTAAATCTCTTGAATCGGAGTTCGTGCATGCCAACGATCACAGTCAGTAGCTTCAAAGGTGGAACCGCAAAAACCTCCACCTCCTTGAATTTAGGAGCTGCTCTTGCAAAGTTTCATAAGCAAAAAGTGCTTCTGATCGATTTCGACGCTCAGGCCAACCTCACTACGGGCCTTGGCTATGATCCCGATGCACACGACAGCTTAGCCTCTGTCCTGCAAGGTAAGAAAAAAATCGACGATGTGATTCTGCCGACGACGCACGACAACTTGTCGCTCATTCCTGCCGATACATGGTTAGAGCGGGTAGAAGTGACAGAAGCGCTTGCCGCCGACCGTTATTCTCATGAAAGACTCCGCGAATTACTCAAGCCGATCCTCAAAAGATACGACACCATCCTGATCGACACCCCGCCATCCCTTTGCTGGCTTACCGAATCAGCGCTGATCGCCTCGGAATATGCCCTTGTTGCTGCAACACCTGAATTCTACAGCGTCAAAGGACTCCAGAGATTGTCTCAATTCATGGAGTGCATTTCAGAAAGACATGCGCTCACTGTCCTCGGAGTTATTCTTTCCTTCTGGAATCCCCGCGGAAAAAGCAATACCGCCTTCCTCGATGTCATCGAAGAGACATTCCCTGGAAAAATCTTAAAATCCAAAGTCCGCCGCGATATCTCCGTTTCAGAAGCGTCGATCTTCGGAAAATCCATTTTTGATACCGCACCTACTTCGCGCGCTGCGGAAGATTACACTTCATTAGCAAAAGAGTTTTTAAAACGTCTTCGTACAAAAGGGACTAAAGCATGTCGAAAGTAAACGACCTTCTTTTCAATCGCCTCAGACAAAAATTCTCCAAAATGACGGAGCTAGCCGAGATCTCCTCTAAAGGAAATCTTTCGAGCTTCGCAGGAGTTTTCAAGGTCAGTCCTCTGACTGTCCAAGAAAAAGAAGATTTAGAAGCCCTTTTAAACGACTACAAAAGCGAATCTGACTATACCATCGCTGACGATCTCAGCACTCTTTCCAGCCTCACCTCTGAGATTAAAGCCATCAACAATCAAGCCGCTATTCTCCACGGAGAGCGGATCAAAAAAGCCCAAGAGATCCTAAAAAAATACCGCGACGGCGCTTTCTCTGCATGGCTCATCAACACCTATGGCAATAGGCAAACACCCTATAATTTCTTGCAATACTATGAATTCTACCTTCAGCTTCCTCCTACGCTCCACCTGAAGCTCGATGCAATGCCAAGACAAGCTGTTTATACACTCGCCAGCCGCGATGCACCTTTCGAACAAAAAGAAGAAATTCTAAAAAACTACAACGGTGAGACAAAAAATGAAGTCCTCACCCTGATTCGGAAAACATTTCCTCTCGATGACCGCGACGGCAGAAAAGAAGATCTCGGCGAGCAAGCCGTTATTGCTCTGAAAAAACTCGAAGAACTTTTCACCCAAAAAAGATTCCGTCCGGCTGACGAACAAAAACTCGAGATTCAAAGACTGCTTAGTGCGCTAACTAGCCACGTCAGCACTTAATTTTTTATTAAGAAGACACAAAGATCGCAGTCTTCATCTTTCTGCATCAATTTTTGAGCTCCTCTCTACAAAAGAGTTTCATTAAAAATCAATATTTCATAAACTGGAAAGCTCAAAATTAACCACAGGAGATTTTATGGCACTTTGGGGTGTTTCTGGTTCTGATGTAACTAACTGCGGCTGGAATACAGCTGTTGGTCTCGGCGTTTTTGCAACTTGTGCAGTCACTGCGTATGGTGTAAAAAAAGTCGCTGCAATAGCTCTTAATTCTTTTACAACTTGGAACAATGCTGATAAAGCATCTTATTCTCAATATGCTGGCGCAGCGCTCGGCTTTGCTCCTGCTATTGCTGCTTACAAGTTCGTTCCTGGTTCACGTTTTTCTTTGATCAGCGGTGGTTCGAATACCATGCTCATGTTAAGCCTTGTACCAGTTGCTGTCGGCCTCGCCATCGATAAATTTGTCGGTCTAAAGTACTATACTGCAACACTTGTAGGACTCAACAGTGCTGCAGCAGCACGCTCTGGATATAGTCTATTTGTAGGTCTCGGAGCATTAGGAGCTGGTTTTGGCTCAGGCTTGATCAAAAAATAAGCTCTCGCTTCAGAATTTGTTTTCAAGGGCAGGTCCTTAGGGATCTGCCCTTTTTGTTTTGTACTGCGGTCAGCTTACAACTTTGCTTAAATCTTTTGTTGAATTAAACTTCTAAAAAAAATTAGGGGTTTTTATGGCAGCTGCTACTGCAAAAGGTCTTTTTACAGAACATTTTGTGTCACCCGCTTCAGCAACATGGATAGATTTAAAAAATGGCGCTCAAAACTCCATTACAAGAGCAGATATTTCTGGATATCTTTGGAACTCTTTGGTCTGTTCCACTCCCCTGGTTGCCGGAGGAGGAGCAGCTTATGCAATCAATAAATATGCCCATCAGCACTGGGTCAGTAAACTTCCGTTCGAATCAGCGACCTCTTTAATATTTACAACCATCTCTTTTATCGCTGGAGCATCCGTTAGTTTCTTTGTCGTTAGATTTTTATCTGCCATCGGCGGAACCCTCTCTCCATTCACAGCAGATAAAGCCCTCCACTTAGAAACTCTCCACATCATCGTGCTTGGCATCAGCAACTCCTATTTCAGCATTTTTTGGAGCCCCACTACTGCGTTTCTTTCAAGTGCCCCTGTTTTTTGGTGCAGCAGCTGTTTCAGGTTATTTTGGCGAGCGTTCTTTATATACGATTGGAGCACTCAGCGCGCTTGCTTTTGCAGTCTCTGCTTCGACGCCAGGATTTAGAAGAATCATACAAGATTAATGCTTCAAGCTTTTAGCTAAGGTATGCTCGGTCAGCGCTTGCAAAATCACTAGCTTGATTGCTTTGCGCGGCTCTAAAAGCGGAAGCCTCAAATAAGGCTGGCATTTGCCCAGCAAGCTGAGGGCGTATTTGACGCATTGAGGATTTGTCTCTAAGACCATCGCCTGAGCTAGCGGCGCATATAGAGCATTGAGCTCCCTTGCACGCTCTATATTTCCCTCAAGAAAACTCTGGATCATTTCTTTCCACGCTTTGGGAATAACATTAGCAACAATCGAGATGACTCCCACAGCTCCGAGCTCCATCATCGCAAGTGCGATCGTGTCATCGCCGGAGAAAATAGGAATATCGGAAATCTGCTGAATTTCTTGGATAAGCTCCAATCCGCCGGAAGCCTCTTTGATAGCAACCACAGAGGATAATTTGCCAATTTCGGCTAAAACCTCTGCAGAAAGGCTCACACCGGTTCTTCCTGGATGGTGATAGACAATCATCGGAAGACCGACCGTGCTGACTTCCGTGTAATGCGCGATGCACCCTTCGGGAGTCGGCCGGGTGTAATAGGGAACCACAACCAAACAGCCATCGGCTCCAAGCTCTTTAGCCTTTCTCGTTGTTTCGACTGTTTTTCGTGTATCGTAAGTACCTGTTCCCGCAATGATCGGAACTCTTTTTTTAGAAACATCCAGAGCTGTTTTGAAAATTTGCATTTGTTCTTCTGAAGATAGAGTCGGAGCCTCGCCCGTTGTGCCGCAGCAGACAATGGCATCCGTTCCTTGCTCAGCATGCCAATCGACCAGCTCTTTAAATGCCCCAAAATCTATTTCGCCATCTTGTATAAACGGAGTTATAATCGCAGCAACTGAACCTTTAAACATTTTGTTTCCTTCTGGTGAGCAAATATCCGCACACCGCTGACATAATAGCCCCTGCAATCAGGGGAAGTCCCGGCTTAAGAGCTCCCAATAATCCACCTATAACACCGACGAACATCCCTGCCAAGACCTGGATCGATTGCATCGTCCCTAAGGCCTGGCCTTGACCCGTGTCGTCCGCGGCATCGGAGACCATTACAGCGGCATTGGTCATTAAAATCGAGATCAAGATTCCGATTGGAGGAATTGTCATGACAAGCCCCCACGGAGAATCAGGGACGACTAGAATAATTAGCATGATAGCTAGACCAAATGCTGCCCATCCTGTTGTGGTAAAAGGCTTCATTTTTTTTGCTATCCTCTGCACCAAGAATAAAAGCCCGATAGCAAAAAAGAAAGAATCGTAAGCCATGACGTAGGCTAAACTGGTCGTTGAAAAACCAAATCCTCGTTGGAGATAAATCCCGATGCAGTTCCAAAATGCATAAAGGCCAAAGTAGAGAAAGAAAATCGCAATGTAGAACTTTTTCAAGCTGGGATTTTCCCAGTTGGATTTCATGCCCTGTAAAAAGCCCTTTCCATGATGAGGATGTTTTTTAGTCTCTTGGGAAAATTTCCAGATAATCACAATCGCTGCTAATGACATCAAAGCGCCTAGCCAAAACGGCGTTGCAAACGTAAAAAGTTTGTTATTCGTCGGATCGGCAAGCCATCCTCCCAAAAGCGGTCCGACAATGAATGCCGTGCACGCAAAGAAGTTGATCCACCCGAAGTGGGCTACTTTTTCATCTTTACCCGCAATATCTCCAATGACAGCTTGAGCAATCGTGACATTGCCTTCGGAAAATCCGCAGAGAAAAAGTCCTCCGAAAATTCCCGCAACGGAATGAGCGCTCATCGCCAGGGCCGTGATCGCATACCCTAACGCCGTGCTGGCGAGCGAATACATGATCACCCTTTTCCGGCCCCACTTGTCCGAGAAAATCCCCAGCAAAGGCGAGCCTAGCAGCTGGCCGCTCGGATAAGCAGCCAAAACTATCCCCAGTAAAATAGTTTTTAGTTGAATAGACATTGAAGGGGGTAAAATCGATCTTTGAGCATCCAAAAAGATCTCAGGAAGCACAGGAAGCGGTAAAGAAAATCCTACATAGCCTAAAAAGACAACGATGGCGTACGGAAGTAAAGGTCTAATTTTAGATGGGAACATGCTATTTTTACTTTATCACGGTATTGCTTTATAATAAGCTCGATGAACAAAAAGCTCAGCTTAATTTTTTCAGTCCTCTTTCTCGACTTCTTTTCATTTTCGGCTGTGATCGCTTTCCTGCCGCTTTTTTTTCTCTCTACGCCCCATAGCTTTTTTTCAACCTCATTCTCACCTAATCTCCGCTATATTCTCTTGGGCATCTTATCAGCAACCTATCCCATTGCTCAAGTCATTGCCGCTCCGCTTCTCGGCCATCTTTCCGATAAGATCGGCAGACGAGGGATCCTCCTTTATTCGTATATCGGCAACACCGTCGGATATCTTCTTTGCGGCATCGGAATTTTAACAACGTCTATCTTCTATCTATTTTTAGGAAATTTCATCGCAGGGCTCATGGGCGTTAATCTTTCAACGACCAATGCCATTATCTCCGATGTCAGTGTGAATGAAAAAAGATCTAAATTCTTTGCCGTTTCTCATCTAATGCTAGGAATCGGCTTTATTTTGGGCCCCTTTGTTGCAGGCAAGATCGTCGCTTTTTCCCCCTCATGTTTTTGATGCCTGTTTCTATCTTTTCCTCTCTTGCGCAATCTTCTCTTTTATTAACTTTTTACTAATCTATTTCTTCTGGACTCCTGATGAAGATAAAATGGTGACGGCAAAACCGACCAAATCCACTGGAAAGATCTCTTTCAATGTAGCCGCGAAGTCAAAGTCTTGCTTTTCGCTGAATTTTTGATCTTTTTTGGCTGGTACTTTTTCATCAAGACCTTCCAGGTCTTCCTGATTGAAGGAATCCAATGCACCGAAGCCCAGGTTTTCAACGTCTATTCCCAATACGGCCTTTGGTTTGCTCTTTCTCAAGTCATTTTCATGTCTGGCTCCATCGGTATGCCAAAGCAGAAAAGTTTTTCCACCATTTTATCACTTTTTTGGCCTTCTCGATCCTTACGCTCTATTTTGCCAAAACCTATTGGGCAGCCTGCCTGATTGTCCCTCTTTTTACCCTAGCCTACGGAATGCTGATCCCTTCCTTGACCGGCCTCGTTTCCGACTACGGCACATCGCAAAACAATGGCAAAATCATGGGCCTCCACCAATCGATCCAAGCTTTTGCCAAGATCGGGGGACCCCTCATCGCAGGCTGCGTCCTCACCCTGACGCCTTTAGCCACAGTTCTTTTAAGTCCGCTTTTTATCCTGGCAAGCAGAGCCATCTTTGCTCTCCGCGACCGAAAGAAAATACCTGATGTTACTATTTAGAAAGATCCCTAGGCCAGTTTGGCAAGGGTTTGAGAAAGGACTTCTGCCCACTCTTGGGCTTCTTTAAGAAATAACGGGAACTCTTTCCCGAAGTTTTGAGGATTTACCTGTTGAGTCCAATGGATCGTTCCCAGAACTGCATCGACTTCAACTCGTCCAGCATTTTCCCACTTCATCTGCTGAATCAACTTTAGACATTCATGAATCTCCGTGGGAAATTCTCCTCTGCCTTCAAAAATCGGTGTAGATACTTTCCACGATTGCGAGGATGTTTTTTGAATCAATACTTCACGGCCTTCGACGACGATGCGGGTGATCGAATTCAAAAAAAGATATATAAACGGAAA
>CAWIQH010000016.1:0-8534 GCA_963838185.1 uncultured Chlamydiae bacterium | reverse complement strand
ATCGCAAGAGACAAACATTCTGGCTGCAGCTCTAGCTCGTCAAGCCGGCTGCGAGCAAGTGCTCGCGCTTGTTTCAGAAGAAGGCTTTGCTCCTCTTCTCCAACAGCTTGGCATCTCGCATACTTTATCAGAACGAGCCAGCATTGCACGCCGCATCCGCTCAATTTTGCAAGGCGCTTCCATTGTATCGATCGCCTCTCTCTATGAAAACAAAGCCAAGATCATGGAAGTCAAGATCTCTCCAGAATCCGGCATCATCGGATCTCCTCTTTCCGATTTAAGCTCCACACTTCCACAAGACTTTTTAATTGCGATGATTGAAAACCGCAGCGGTGTGACTGTTCCCACAGGAACCAGCGTATTGACCCCGGGCGATACAGCCATTGTACTGTGCAGCCCTGAAGCCATCCCAGAAGTTGAAAAGATTTTATGAAAAAATTCCTCCTTGTCTTTTTAAGTATTTCTATTTTGTCCGCGGGCATTTATTTTTTAATTCCCTCTCCAAAACTCTCTAAAGACTACTGTGCTTTTTGCGATCCAAAAGTCATCGAGGCCCAGAAGTTCTACGAAGACGATGCCATTATCGCCCTGTACACACACAAGCCCGTCGTGCCCGGACACTGCTTGATCATTCCCAAAAGACATGCAGAGCGTTTTGAACAGCTCACTGACCAAGAAGCCGCCTCCATTAGCAGCGTCATCAAAAAAGTCGATCAAGCTTCGATCAAAGTTTTCAATCGAGCATCCTACCTTTTGATGCAAAAAAACGGCGTTGAAGCCGGACAGACAGTCCCTCATGTCCATTTTCATTATTTTCCACGTGAGGCCGGAGATGATTCCTCCATCAAATTCATGGCGCAGATGTTGATCTCTAATTTAAAAAAACCACTCGCTCCTACTGAAATAAAAGAAGTTTGTGAGAAGATGAAAGACGCGATGTAATTGACGGGAGTTATGGCATACACTGAGATCAGTCGGGTCTTGAGTCGATATTTTCTCTATTTAGCCGGCATATTAGTCATTCCACTTCTCGTCGCTATCTCTTATGAATTCTTTCTAGAAAAAAAGATCTATTTTCCCATCCCTGCCTCTTTTGCTTTTCTAGGAACCATTGGCATCTGTGTGATCTGCAGCTTGCTTTTTCAATGGTGGGGACGGAAAGCCAAAGGAACTCTTTATCGGAAAGAAGGGATTCTTATCGTCGTCTCGATTTGGTTTCTCACAGCAGCCGTCGGCTCTTGTCCTTTCTTAATCACCCAAACGATCAAAAATCCTGTTGATGCCTACTTCGAGACGATGTCGGGCCTAACGACAACTGGCGCTACGATCATCTATCCCAAATCCTATGTGAATGGAAATGAAGTGCAGGCAACCATTCAAAGCCCTCTTGACAGTTCTTCCACGTATACTTTCTATGGAACCGTCGATCCGCTCACTGACCCAGAAACCGGCCAAGTCGTTAAAACGGGTATCGAGGCTCTGGGTAAACCGCTCCTTTTTTGGCGCAGCTTCTTACAGTGGCTCGGAGGTATGGGGATTGTCGTCCTCTTCATCGCCGTTCTGCCGGCACTTTCCATGGGCGGAAAGTTCCTCTATGAAAACGAGATGCCCGGCCTCTCAAAAGAGGGGATCACTCCTCGAATTAAAGAGACCGCCAGCTTACTCTGGAAAATCTATCTCGGCCTGACTCTTCTCCAAGTCATTCTCCTCAAGTTCACCAGCAGCGCTATGCCTCTTTTTGATGCCTTCACGCTTTCATTTTCAACCATTTCTACTGGCGGCTTTACCGTCACTAATAATGGCCTCCTCTCTTATGCCGGCATTGCCACTCCTCTCATCATTGCCTTCTTTATGATCGCCGGCAGCATCAACTTCACTTTCTATTTCCATGGCCTCAAGGGAAAGTTCTACCGGCTTTACGAACCTGAATTTTTCCTCTTCCTCGTCATCCTGCTCTTTGGATGCCTTTTGATGTCATTTCCTCTCTGGCATGGAACAACTTCCCTGACAGATGCCTTAGCACAAGGATCGTTTATGGCAATCTCTGCTCAAACCACAACAGGCTTTTCTCTAATCGCCTATGACCTCTGGCCGTTTGTCTGCCAGCTCCTCATGCTCATCTTGATGTTCATCGGCGGAATGTCGGGATCGACAACCGGCGGTATCAAAGTCATCCGGTATTTCATTGTCTTGAAGCTGATAAAAAATAAGATTGAATCGCTATTTCGTCCTGAGGTCGTCCGTGTCCTGAAAGTGGGAGATAAGGAAATCACTTCTAAAACAGCCTCGACTGTTCTGATTTTCTTTTGCATCGTGATTTTTCTGGTGATCTTCGGCACTTATTTGCTTGTCTGGGACAACCACGATCTCCTAACAGCCATCGGCACGATCAGCTGCATGATCAATAATACAGGCCTTAGCTTTGGAGGGGTCGGCTCGACAGAATCGTTTGCTTTCCTTTCTCCTTTTTCCAAAATCGTCTGCATCCTCTGGATGGTCCTTGGACGTCTGGAATACCTCAGCGTCCTCGTCCTCTTAGTCCCTGCGTTCTGGCGAAAAAAGTAAAGGCAAGTCTTTAGACTAAAACTCTACATTAAATCCCACGTAGAACGCTTGGTCATGGAACAGGCTGTTCCATTCAAAGTCGTAGCTAGCTTCGATGCCATAGAACTCGAACAGAGTAAGCATGAGATCTAATCCTGCCTGAAAAGTATTGCGGCCAGCACCTCTAACAGTCTGCTTTGAGGTCGGTCCTACGATATCAAGAGGAGTCACATATAAAGAATGATTGTGATCGAAATATTCTCTCTGCCAAGCCAGATAGATTTCAGGTGTGAAAGAAAAATTCTTCCTGTCCCAACCATAGCTTATCCAGGTTCCTAACGTTGAACGCAGCGACTTGTCGACTTGACCATGGATCTTGAAATCAAATGGATCAGCCCCATGTTCATTATACCTAGAAGTATCAAGATAGATATACTGGATGTTTGCCATCGGAGTGACTTGGAACTTCGTAGGCCTGCAGCAATCTTGTCTTCCATAAAAATTATAGGCTAAGCCAAACAATGCGTCGAATTCTTTTCCACGAGGCTTTCCTTTGGCGGTTCCTTCAGACGTACGGCGATGAATATCAAACCAATCATATCCTCCTCCCACGATAGCATCAAAAGAGAGCCTATGCGCTGACTTAGGAGCATATGTCGAATAGAGACTAGCATGGGCTTGATTAATATCGAATTTTCCCCAGTGTTGATGCACACGGCCTTTAATATTTTCATAGTCCACCATGAATCCTATGCCGCCCTCCGAAAAAGCATAATCAAAGCCGGCAAGACCTCCTACCGACCATTCATCGTATCCGGGCTGTGAATGCTTAGTATGAACTTCACCTACAGTCCCAGTAGGTCCAAAATAGACATTCCAATGACGGCTCTCCGCACAACAGTCACGCATTTCTTCACACGCATCATTCTGAGTCTGCCTCTCTTCTGGCACTCTGAACCAAGAGAGAAACTCTGATGTATCCTGACTATCTACAAGATCAGAAACTGCTTGGACAGGAAGCGTTTCTTCCACTGAGGCCTCTTTATAACAAGATTTCGATCTTGGCTTGGCACATGGTTTTGGTTTAGGGATACATTTAGGCGCCTCTTTGATGCAAAATCGATATCGTAGATTTTGCATCTGTCTTTCCAAGCGCGTATGGGTATGATTGATCGAAGCAAAGATTGACTGATGAAAGGCGGGAGAAGAAGGCGGAGGGTTATTAACAAGAAATCTCAGCAGCACGTTCATATCAGGATCATATAAAATCTCGGTCGTGATGTAAAAAGGGATATTGTAATTAATGATGTCAGGATTAAACGTGGTCCCGCCCAATCCGCCTGTTGTAGTCAGGATAGTAATGGTATCTCCATTATGGATGATAAAATCCGGCGTCAATGCCACTTCAACAGACCCGCTTAAAGAAGCTGTTCCTGGCTCAATTTAGACGCACTTGTCACAGCAAGTTGAGAATAAGTCGTGGGGCCAGGAGAATTAAACAGAGTAGAGTCTGCAACAGTGACAGAAAAAATACCTCCGACTTGATTATAGGTTCCAACAATATTCATGACCCCTCTTGGTGTATTGAGAGGAGTAATGTTAGTTAGGTCCGTCGGATCTCCTGGGATCAATGTCCCCCCATTATTAGTAAATACGGTATCGGAAAGAGCTAAGCCGATTGCTCCTGAAAAATGTTCCAACACCGGTTACGAAAGTACCCGCGTTTTGAGTGAAAATATTAGTAGTTGTGCTTTCGTCATTGGAAAAGACCCCGTTGCTATTAACCGTAATGCTTACATCACCATTGAAGTTTGCGCCCGGAGGAAGTATTGCCTGCGGAAATGACTGTTTGACTTGAACCAATCCCCCATTCTGAACGAATGTGTTACAAAAAAATTGTGCGCCAGCCTCTGCTCCTCCTGTGACAGAGCCCGTGTTAACGACTGTTAATGTGCCCGAGTTCATGGTCGCTGACAGTTCTGCGTTTAATAATGCGCCAATAGCAGCGGTGCTGATATTCCCGCTATTTTCAACGGTGATTGTTCCTCCGCTTCCGCCATTGAAGGTCATAGTGGTAAAACCGCCCAACGCACCCGCTACGGCCATATTAGTGAGAGCGCCGGTATTATTCACAGTCATTGTTGTGCCTGGCGAAATTATCAGGGCACCATTAGTGAAATCGCAAAAAGTTCCAAAAAGACCTGTAATAGGACCGGTATTTGTAATGCTGCAAGTGCCCGCTTGAAGAAAAATGTTAGCGTTGTTTGACGTGTTGGTAAAATGCACACCAGCAGCTAGACCATTTTCGCCTGTATTGAGGAAGCGCTAATGTTCCTCCATTGATAGTGATGTGACCTGCTGGATCCGATGTTGAGAAGGTGACACCTACCCCAGTGCCTGTTACCAGAAAATTATTCGTAATTTGAAAGATCCCGCTCTCGATATCAAGGGCGCCTGTCCACCCGGCAACGCAGCAATTCCAGTTAGAGTGAATGTCTGATTGACATTGTTCAATGCTTGATTGGTGTTGATGAAGGTACCAGGCCCATTATAAACAAGCGTGCTCCCTCCGATATTCCCATTAAAGGTCAATGTCGATCCACCTACCACTGTCACCGTTAACGGAGAAGAAGTGCTCCAGTTGACCGGGGCCTGGATCAATTGATTACCCGTATTAACAGCAATACTGCTACCGGCGCCTGGATCAAAGTTTAAGCTTGACGTTGGAGTGGTAAGATTATCGGGGTTAATTGTGTAAGACCCTGCTGTGTTAAAAGTGAGCGTGGTAATACTAGGATGTATTTGCATCCCTAATGCATCTTCCAATGTCACAGGCGTTGACGCTGCTGCACCAATGAAAGTCGCAGTATCGCCCGGCATATCTCCAGGTTGGCCTGGATAACAGCCTCCAACTCCATCAGTCCAATTGTCGCCTATACCCCAAACTCCAGGAAGCATAACACCCGCACCCGTATAAGTTGAAAAGCAGTTTATGCTATACCCTGCGACAGGCAGGCTAATCAACGCCAAAGATAGCAATATTTTACATGCAGACATGAGCAACCTCTTATATATTGCCGTATCACAAAGAGAGGATTTAATAAAAATTAAAACTCCACATCAAATCCTATATAGCTCAGACCTGAAAGCAGAGATCGTTTGATACACGGGCGGATACGTTAAAGTCGCAACAATCGCAGGCGGAGGTGCGGCAGCCCCAAATAGCACTAGCACGTTCACATTAGGCTCCCCCCCTAAAGGGAGTAGTCATAAATCTAAGGCAAATTGCTTTGTTCCGCTTGTCAATGGAAGATCTTGCCGATATCATTGAGACAAAAAGGATTTATCGTGATCTGGGAAAAACAATGGGAGCTTTTTGCTCCCAACTTCAAGAACGGCAAAGCCCACATCGATCTCACACCGTATGGTTGCTCGGAAATTCTTCAACTCTACCCCGGACCTGGATTTGGCGACCTGTCTCATCCGACAACACGCATCGTCCTTACTCTGATGCAGCCCTATATTAAAGATCATCCAGTTCTTGATATCGGATGCGGAAGCGGCATTTTATCTTTGGCTGCCGCAGCAATGGGAGCTTCTCAAGTCGATGGCTATGATATCGATCCGGAAGCTGTGGAACATGCGAAAAAAAATGCAACACTGAGCCGTTTCCAAAAGAAGATCCATTTTTCGACAAAACCTCCGGAAAAAATACCCTCAGTTCTTCTGATGAACATGATCAGTTCGGAACAAGCTCAGGCTTGGAGTGTGATTGAAACCCGAGTTCCACCATCTGCCATCCTGATCACCTCCGGCATTTTAGAAGAAAATGCCGATGAATATCTGGAGTGGCGCATCAGACAAGGCTGGAAAGAAATAAAGAAATTAACTGAAAAAGATTGGACTGGATTTGTACTCTCACAATAGGGCTCAATCGAACGATTGAGCCCTATCTGAAACTCACATCATGTCGTCCATGCCCATGCCACCCATTCCTCCCATGCCGTCCATTGAAGGAGCAGGGGCTTTTTTAGGCTGAGGTTTGTCGGTGATCATGGCTGCGACAGTCAACAATATGCCAGAGACAGAAGCTGCATTGATAAACGCGCTCTTGGTCACTTTAACAGGATCGACAACGCCGTCTTTGCTAAGATCAGCAAATTCACCGGTTAGTCCGTTAAATCCCCAAGCTCCTTGTCTCTCGTAGATTTTCTCAGCAATGAGGTTGCCTTGTTCGCCGCAGTTGTTGGCGATTGCAATTGCAGGAGCAAACGCTGCTTTACGGACGACTTCAACGCCGATCTGCTTCATCTCCCGGAAGAACAAAACCCTCCAGAGACTTTGACAGCACGGAGCAGTGCAACACCGCCGCCAGGAACAATTCCTTCTGCGACCGCTGCGCGTGTGGCGTGCAGAGCATCATCCACACGGGCTTTTTTCTCTTTGAGCTCGGTTTCGGTGGCTGCGCCGACATTGATGACAGCGACTCCGCCAGCGAGTTTCGCGAGTCTTTCTTCGAGTTTTTCTTTATCGTAGTCGGAAGTTGATGCGGCGATCTCTCCACGGACTTCTTGATTCGTTTTTCGATCTCTTTAGCATCGCCGGCTCCATCGATGATCGTCGTGGTATCTTTGGCGATCTTGATTTTTTTCGCACGGCCAGCATCGAAAGTTCGATGTCGTCTAAAGAAAGACCCACTTCTGCGGAAATAACTGTCGCGCCGGTGAGGACAGCGATATCTTGTAAAACCGCTTTACGTCTGTCACCAAAACCTGGAGCTTTCACAGCACAGAGGGGAAGGCCGGCTTTGATTTTGTTCACAACTAAAGTTGCAAGAGCTTCTCCATCGATCTCATCCGCAATGATGAGGAGTGGTTTTTGTGCCTTTTCCATGAACTTTTCAAGGAAAGGAACGATCTCTTTGATGGAGGAAATTCTTTGATCGGTGATGAAGATCCACGCATTATCAAGCTCGGCAGTCATCTTGTCGGGATTCGTGATGAAGTAGGGAGAGACGTATCCTTTATCAAATTGCATTCCTTCCACGACATCTAACGTGGTGTCGATGCCTTTTGCTTCAGCGATTGTAATCGTACCGTCTTTGCCGACTTTTTCCATTGCTTCCGCAATGATATTGCCAATTTCAGGATCGTTATTAGCTGAGATGGTTGCGATTTGTTTGATCTTCTTCAGGTTTGCTGATTTTGATCGCAATCTCATCGAGGGCTTTGCAAATCTGAGCAGTTGCTTTGTCAATTCCGCGTTTAACGCTGACGGGATTTGCTCCAGCAATGACGCTTTGCAGCCCTTCAGTGTAGATCGCTTCAGCAAGCACGATTGCAGTTGTTGTTCCATCGCCGGCAACATCAGACGTTTTTGAAGAAGCCTCTTTAACGAGCTGAGCGCCCATATTTTCGAATTTATTTTTCAAAGCGATCTCTTTAGCGACGGTGACGCCGTCTTTTGTCGAGATGGGAGATCCATAACCGCGGTTAATCACGACATTGCGGCCTTTAGGGCCTAATGTCACAATCACAGCTTTGGCGAGAGTTCTAACGCCCTTCAAAACCGACTTGAGAGCTTCTTGGTTAAATTGCAGCATTTTTGACATAAGGTTTCCTTTATACTAGTACGCCGAGAATTTCTTCTTCGGTCATGATTAAATATTCTGTTGTCACATCATCGCTTTTAACTTGTGTTCCGGCGTAGGCAGAAAATAAAACTTTATCGCCGACATTGACATGCATCGGAAGGACTTTTCCATCTTCATCGGTTTTTCCAGGGCCTACCGCAACGACTTCTCCGATTTTAGGTTTTTCTTTTGCGGAGTCCGGCAGTAAAATGCCTCCTTTGGTCGTCTTAGCCTCGGCACGTTTAATCAATACACGATTTCCAAGAGGTTTCATCATCACATTTCTCCAGATAAAGGTTAGTAAGGGTGCATGATATTCCTCTTTTTCAAAAGAGTCAACGCATGAGAAAATAAGATT
>CAWIQH010000015.1:0-6823 GCA_963838185.1 uncultured Chlamydiae bacterium | reverse complement strand
AAAAACCGACGAGCTGAGAAGTAAAAAGACGTCGCCTTTGTCCAATGAAGCCTTTCGGCATTTGGAAAGCAGCCCAGGTGGGATTACGGTTGTGAAGCTAAGAGAACTTCAACTTGAGATTGAGAGGTCGGCAGATTGACGTCGGAGACAGCATGCTTTGCAATGCTGTCCGCATCCTGAGTCATCGGCTGCGTTTGCGTTAAAAGCTCTTGATCTTTGGCCCATCGAATCGAAACATCTAGGGGGAGATTCGAGACGGTTTTAGGTTCAACCACGCTTTGCTTCCTTTTGCTGGGTGAGCAAGTTTAACAATCTTTAGCTTTTATACCAAGATCAGGGTCCTGTTTCTTATTTACTCCGATTCAAAATTTGACTCAACACCCAATTCAGGTAAATATTGAAATGTTAGATCAGCGGCAAAAAAGTTATTCACTTCTGAAAAAGATCTAACGAAAATGCAGTTCCAACTCCCAAATCTTAATCTCCACGCATAATAGTAGAAGAGGGCCTGGTCGGGCCCTATTTTGTCCTATTTTCGATCTTTTATTTTTAGTTTTCCCACAGATTCCCATATTTCTTAAAATTATTATAAACTCTACTGAAAATATAAGGTTAAGAAATGATTTTGATGGTCGGTTGGTGGGTTGAAAACCCGAAAGATCTTGCGGATTTGATGGATCGGTGTTAAATTGTGGCAAAAGGTAGAAGAAAAGCGATGCCCAAGTTTTTCTTCAGCGGATCTAGCCATGCAAAACTCGACGGAAAGAACCGTTTTGTTCTTCCGCAGCAGATGCGTTTTGGCTTGGTGGAAAACGGCGCTTTAGAATTCACCATCGCTTTAGGACTTGGCGGCTGTTTGGCGATCTATCGCAAGAGCGATATCGAAAAGATTGTGGAGAAATTCCAATCGAAACAGCATATGGCCAAGTACCAAAAATTCTTTACCTTATTCTTTTCTACTCTCCATCAAACGACATGTGATTCTGTCGGACGGATTTTCTTCCTCCAGTGCTGATGAAAGCCGTCGATATCAAGAGTGAGCTTGTGATCGCAGGGGTCCTTAATAAGATTGAGATCTGGCCTAAAGAGATCTACGACGCTCAATTAAAAGCTGCGATGGAAGGCAAAGAAGAAGGATTTGATTTAGCGAAAATGACTGAAGAAGCCTTCGCATTACTGGGCGAAGATGAAAGCGAAGAGACTGTCTCCGATGCTGCAAAAAAACTGGCCGAACTTAAAGACAAATCCTACGCAAAACATGAAAGCTAATCATTCGTCCGTCATGGTCGCCGAGTTCTTGAAGTTCTTCGAACCGATAAACCTTAAGGTTTTCTTCGAAGGAACAGTGGGAGCGGGTGGACATGCAGAAGCAATTTTACAGGCCCATCCCGAGATTGAGACATACTTTGCGTGCGATCGGGATCCAGAGGCGCTAGAGATAGCGGAAGCCAGGCTTAAGCCCTGGAAAGACAAAGTCGAGTTCGTCAGAGGAAACTTTGGAGATCTCGATACGATTCTTAAGAAAAGGGGAATCAAAGAAGTTAACGGTTTTTTTTTGACCTAGGGGTATCATCCATGCAATTCGATAAAGGATACAAAGGCTTCAGCTTCTCTAAAGATGGACCTCTCGATATGAGAATGGATCCGGAAGATGATGTTACTGCAAAAGAGATCGTCAATCGTTTTTCCGAACAAAAACTCGGTGAGATTTTCCGCGAATACGGTGAAGAGCCTCATTGGAAAAAAGCCGCTAGAGCCGTCGTTGAAGCACGTCGTAAAAAACCCATCGAAACCACCCATCAATTAGCTGCACTACTCATGTCCGCTATAGGCTTTAAAAGAGGCGGGAAACTCCATCCTGCAACGCTTGTTTTTCAAGCGCTCCGTATCGTGGTCAATAAAGAATTAGATGCGATCCAAAATGGATTGAGCAAAAGCTTTAAGTTTTATGGCCCATGGCTCAAGAGCCGGAGCCGATCAGCTTCCACAGTTTAGAAGACCGTTTAGTCAAAAATATTTTCCGTACTGCGTGCCAAAGAACTAAAAAAGACGGTCCAGCTGAATTTATGAAACTTTTAACCAAGAAACCTCTGGCGCCGACCTATGCCGAGATACGGATGAATCCGAGATCTCGCAGTGCCAAGATGCGTTTTGTCGAGAGAACATAGGAAAGAGAGGAGGGAGTCATGTTTAGCGGCATTTTTTCTCGACTCCTCGTCTGTCTCTTTGTCTTTAGCCTCTCGATCTATTCTTACCTAGATAAACAAAATAGTTGCACAGAACTGAAGATGCATCTGCCTAAGCTGACGAAAGAAATCCAAGCGATCAACGAGGTCAATGCCAATCTCCAGTACCAGATCGAGTGTTTTGAAAACCCTCAGAATTTGCTTACCCTAGCGGGCAGTAAGGAATATGCCCATCTTAAATTTCCTTTTACAGAAGAAGTGCTTACGGTAAAGGAGGGGCTTGCGCTACAATATAGCGCGCCCGGATTGCAAAAAGGGGAAAAGAAATGCTGAGCCAGCGAAATCAAAGACCCCGATCGTTGCTACGAACTAATTCTCTAAAGATTTCTAGCTATGCCTGAAGATCCCAAAATTCCTCCGACTACGCATGATAGACGTTTGCTTGTCTATGTCGCCCTCTTGTTATTTCTCTTTTCGTTGATCATCGTTCAGTTCTATAAAATTCAAATCATCGATGGCACTAAGTGGCGCCGTGCGGCTGACCGCCAGCATAAACTCTCCGTGATCGAGCCGTACTGCAGGGGAGTGTTCTATTCCAACACCGCAATCAAAAAAGGGCATCCTGAAAAAGCCCAAGCCTTTGTGATCGATGTTCCTAAGTTCCATCTCTACGCTGATCCTGAAATGATCCCCGAATCATGCCGCAAAGAGATCGTCAAAAGATTGAAGTTAACGCTGGATCTTTCCGACATCGATACCCAAAAACTCGCTGTGCAGCTCGAGAAAAAAAGCCGCAGCCGGAAACTCGTCCTCTGGCTGACACGGAAGATGCACGATAATATCGCCAAATGGTGGCAGACCTATGCCAGGTCCCACAAAATTCCACGCAATGCGCTTTTCTTTGTCAAGATTACAAACGGTCGTATCCGTTTGGAAAACTTCTCGGACAAGTTCTCCACACGGTCCGCTCTGAAAGAGATCAAGCGACTCACCAATGCATCCCGACCGGAGGCTTGGAACTCTCTCTGAATAAATATCTCAAGGGAGAAGATGGTAGACGCGTGATCTTACGTTCGCCTCGCCAGCCCTGGAGACGGGAACTGTGACAAAACAGCCGCAGCATGGATCGGATGTCTACTTGACCATCAACCATTATTTACAGGCGATTGCGGAAGAAGAGATCGCCAAAGCCGTCAAGACCGCGAATTCCACACAGCGGCTGGGCTATCATGATGGATCCCTACACGGGCGAGATTTTAGCCTGGCGCAATATCCCTTCTTTGAACCATCTCGCTACAAAGACTATTTCAACGATCCTAAAAAAGAAGAGCATACGAAAGTCAAAGCGATCACCGATCCGTACGAGCCAGGATCGACGTTTAAAGACCTGACCATTGCCATCTGTCTAAGAGCCAATACAGAATTGAAAAAACAAGGCAAAGCTCCGCTTTTTTCCATCGATGAAAAAATCCCGACAAAAGCCCGCAACTTTCCTGGACGAGGCAAACCTTTAGAGGATACCCACCATTATAGTTATCTCAATATGTACATGGGGATGCAAAAATCATCCAACGTCTACATGGCGACGATGATCCAGCGCGTCATCGAACGGATGGGAGAAGCGTGGTATCGAAATGCTCTTGAGGATTTTGGGATTGGAACAAAGACTGGAATTGAACTTACAGCTGAAAGCGCCGGCTTACTCCCAAGACTAGGAAAAACACACCCTCAACGGCGCTCTCGAATGGTCCAAAGCAACCCCTTGGTCGATGGCAATGGGGCATAATATCTTAGTCAACAGCCTGCAGATGCTCCGTGTCTATGGAATTTTTGCCAATGGCGGAGTCGATGTGAAACCAACCCTCCTCCGCAAGATTGTCAAAAAAGACGGCACTGTGATCTTCGACAATACCAAACCGAAAACACCCCGCCGCATCCTAGATGCTGATGATGTTAAAACAATTAACAAAGCCATGCGGTTTGTCACTCAACCTGGAGGGACAGCCCGCAAAGGAAATATTCCGGGATATACTGAAATCGGAAAAACCGGCACGACAGAAAAAGTCATCAATGGAGTCTATTCTAAGAAAGACCACATCTCGACGTTCATTGGATTTGCCCCAGCGAACAATCCTCGGATTGTTCTATTGATCGCAATCGATAACCCCGAGCACAAATATACTCCTGGTGTCGGCAAAAATCAGATGGGCGGAACGTGCGCAGCTCCTGCGTTTAGTAATATCGGCCTAAGGACTCTCAAATATCTGGGTGTTCCCGAAGACGATCCAAAAAATGATGCCTGGGATAAAGAAGTCAAAGATCTCAAAGTCCTTTTTGATAAGTGGAATCACGGGTGAGACGGATGAAATTAAAACAGCTGTTCAAAGAGATCGCAGTGACTTGGAAGGGGAGCAAAGAGATCGATGTCACCTCCATCACAGCAAATTCGAAAAGTGTCGCGCCTGGATCGCTTTTTATTGCCCGTCGAGGAAAAACAGGCGACGGCCACCGGTTTATTGCTGAAGCCATTTCCGCCGGCGCACTCGCTGTTCTTACCGATACCTACGATCCTTTTTTAGCTGCGGTGCAAATCATCCATCCCAACGTGAACGATCTTGAAGCGATACTAGCAAAACGGTTCTATCACGATCCTGACCAGAAGCTTTCCATTTATGGCGTCACCGGCACCAGCGGAAAAACCACCACAACGTTTTTGATGAAATATCTATTAGAAGATCAGGCTCCGTGCGGACTCATTGGAACCGTGAGCTGGATGACAGGCAAAAAAGTTTTGCCGGCTTCTCACACGACGCCGGACTTATTGACGCTCATGCAGCTTTTTCATGAGATGGATGAAGAAGGCTGTAAGTCCGTTGTAATGGAAGTTTCCTCGCATGCGATCGATCAAGGCAGAGTTAAAGATATCGAGTTTGCCGCCGCCGTTTACACGAATCTTTCTCAAGACCATCTTGACTACCATCACACAATGGAAGAGTATGCGGAAGTGAAATCGCGGCTCTTTGCCCATGCAGGAGTCTCCATTATCAATGGGGATGACCCTTGGGCGCCCATCATGATTCGCACTGCGAAAAAAGTGATTCGGTATGGGTTGAATCCTGAATTCGAGCTTTTTGCCTCTCATTTACAACTCTCTTCGCAGGGAATGACCTTTGATGTTCGCTGGAAGCAGGAGACTGTTTCGTTTAAAACGGTTTTGATCGGCCGTTTCAATGTCTACAACATCTTGGCTGCGACAGCCCTGGCGCTAGCGCAGGGAATGCCGCTGCAGAAGATTGCAAGCAAGCTAGAGAGTTTTTCTGGAGTGCCGGGTAGATTAGAAAGAGTTGTTAATCCCAAAAATCTTCAAGTGTTTGTCGATTATTCCCATAAGCCTGATGCGTTGAAGAATGTTCTCCAAACGTTAACTGAACTGAAAAAAGGACGTTTGATCACGGTGTTTGGCTGCGGAGGCAATCGCGATGTGCAAAAGCGGCCTCAGATGGCGTCGATTTCGGAAAGTTTTTCAGATCTGACGATTGTCACAAATGACAATCCCCGGAATGAAGATCCTGCGGAGATTGCAAAGCAGGTGATCAGCGGCTTTCAAAAAAAAGCGTATCTTGTTGAGCTGGATCGGAAGAAAGCCATTTTGCAGGCGTTAGAGCTAGCAAAACCTGACGATATTATTTTAATCGCCGGCAAAGGGCATGAGGCTTATCAGATTTTTGCCCATCAGACGATCGTCTTTGATGATAGGGAGATAGTGAAGGAAGCTTGCAGAGGGTGAGAAAAATATGGTAAACTCCACTCTCATGCGCAAATTTTTGTTATTGGCATGTCTTTTGTTTGTCATCCCTCTCTCTGGAAACGATCCCAGTTACGCCTATAAACCGCTGCGCACATATAAAGTCTCTGTTCCTCAGCATGCCAAGCCGCTGATTATTTTAGATCCCGGCCATGGAGGGACAGATGAGGGAGCCAAGATCCATTACTTTATGGAAAAACGCCTCACATTGATGACGACGCTTCTTTTAAGAAAATATCTCAATGAGATGGGTTACCGGGTGATCATGACCCGCAGTAAGGATGTCTTTATCCCGCTCCACCGAAGAGTCTCGATTGCGAATAAAACAAAAGCCGTGCTCTTTGTGAGCATGCATTACAACTCGTCGCCATCTCCCGATGCGCATGGGATTGAAATTTTCTACCATTCCGGAAGCGACCACAAGCGAGCGCAGCAATCGAAAGAAGTGGGGAATTTGGTATTAAAAGAGCTGATCGGTCAGACCCATGCGCTTTCTAGAGGTGTCAAAAACGGAAACTTCCATGTGATCCGCGAGACCACGATGCCAGCGATTTTGGTCGAAGGAGGCTTTATGACCAATATCGTCGAGAGAAGCAATCTCGCGAGACAAGAAATATTTGGATCAGATTGCCAAGGGCGTTGCCAGCTCTGGAATCGATAAGTATCTCAAAAGTTAGGGAAAGGGCGATCGCCCCTTCCCCGGAAATGCCTATTTATGATGATGCTCATCATGTTTGGTTTTAGAGGCAATTTTTTTGCCGACATGATCAGCTGCATCTTCGACTTTTTCTTTCGTGTCATCAAATTTATCTTTGACGGTATTTTCTATGTC
>CAWIQH010000014.1:0-7346 GCA_963838185.1 uncultured Chlamydiae bacterium | reverse complement strand
CCTCACACCGTTTATTCCGGTCAACACCGGCGTCTTCGGCGAGTTCGGCTGGAGCGGCGTTCTCCGCGGATCGGGCATTGTCTTCTTTGCGTTCCTTGGCTTCGATGCTGTTGCAACGCTAGCCCAAGAAGCAAAAAATCCCCAGCGGGATATGCCTATCGGGATGATCGGATCGTTAGTGATCTGTACGGTTGTTTACATCGCTTTTGCCTTCGTTATGACAGGCGTAACTAGCTTCAAAACCTTGGGAGTCCCAGACCCCGTAGGTGTTGCGATTAATGCCTTCGGACCTAGCTTTACCTGGCTCCGGTATATCGTTAAATTTGCCATCATCGCGGGCCTAACTTCGGTTATTCTCGTCATGATGACTGCGCAAGCAAGGATTTTCTATACCATGGCCCACGATGGATTGGTTCCTGCCGTCTTCGGTAAAACCCATCCTGTCTACCGCACACCGTTCAACACAACCTGGATCTTGGCAGGCATTGGCATGTTGTTAGCAGGATTCTTCCCGCTAAACATCCTAGGGCCTCTGACTTCTATGGGAGCGCTCTTCGTGTTCGGTATGGTCTGCTTTGGAGTGCTGGTCTTGAGATTTACTCAACCTACCCTCCATAGACCCTTCAAGACGCCATTTACGCCGTGGGTTCCTTTACTCGGAACTCTCGCGTGCTTCTTCCAAATGATCTTGATGCCCGGCATGACCTGGCTGCTCTTTATTCTCTTTATCGGTATCGGCTGCCTGTTCTACTTCGGATACGGAAGTAAGCACAGCAAACTGAGAAACGGTTAAGCTTTCACAAACTCGCGTTAGGTTCCTAACGCGAGTTTTTCTTTTGTAAAAACCACCATTTATTCATATTATTTGCATATGAAAAAAATCTTACTTCTATTTTTAGGTATACTCATGCTGAACTCTCTTGTCGCTCAAGACACCCCTAAAAAAGTTCATTCGTGCCAACGTTTTCAAGATCAAGTTGTCATCGTCACAGGAGCTTCTAAAGGGATTGGCAAAGGGATCGCTCATCTTTTTGCAAAAGAAGGAGCAAAGCTGGTTCTGATCGGTAGAGATGAAAGTGCACTGAATCTGGTCACAGAAAATCTTGCCAAACAGAGAACGGAGGTTCTCTCTATTCGTGCAGACGTTAGTAGTTCTGAAGATATCGAGCGAGTCATCCAAGAAACCTTAGCTCGTTATGGAAGGATCGATATCCTTTGCCACAATGCGGGGATCTATCCTCATTCAAGACTTGAAAATATGACTCTTGAACAGTGGCAGAAAGTCATCGATGTGAATCTCACCGGAACATTTTTGGCTGTGAAGGCCTGCATTCCAACTATGAAAGCGCAAGGCGGCGGTAAAATCGTCATCACGTCTTCGATTTCGGGTCCTCAGACTGCTCTTCCTGGATTTTCGCATTATACAGCTTCGAAAGGAGGAATTGCGGGATTCATCCGCACTGCTGCTGTTGAACTGGCAAAATACAAAATCAATATCAATGCAGTCGAGCCAGGAAATATTATCACAGAAGGTTTAAACGAACAGGGAGAGGCACATATGAAGAATATGATCCGAGCTGTTCCTCTTGGCAGATTAGGGACGCCTGAAGATGTTGCGCATGCAATGCTCTTTCTGGCTTCGGAAGAGGCCTCTTACATCACAGGTCAAAGTTTGATCGTGGATGGGGGACAGACTCTTCCGGAAAGTCATTTCTCTGAGTATTGAAAAGATTCAAACTAAAGAAGGCTTGATCGGGCTGCTCGCGAATCGAATTCTTAGCTCGTTTTGACTTCCCAACAACCTTTCTTATCGGATCCTATTCTTTGGAGAACTTTTCGAGATTTCAGCTGCTGAATATGTCTGCCTATCGTTATCCGGCTTTTTCTCAAGTCGGTGGCAATACTTTCATAGGAAATGTTAGGATTTTTGACCATCAATTCAAGAATCTGGATTTCAACCTCGGATAAAGGGTCATTTACAGTATCATTTACAGTATCATTTACAGTATCACCCGCTCGCTGTTTCAATAATTTTGATACGGCCTTTTCAACGTCAACCCTTTGGATAATAGTCTTAAAAGTGCATCCATCATGATCATCGACAAATTGAATCTGAGGCCAACCTTCTAAAGCTCTGCGTATGCCGCTGCCGAGGCCGCGGTAGGGTAGAATTCCTTTGGCAATGAAGGAGATTAAAATGGGGTTACGTGCAATCGAGGTTCCGGAGAGGATTTTCTCAACGGTCAGATGATTTGGAAGATGTCCAGGACTGATGATCTCAATTCGATCGGAAAAAACAAAAAGCCGAATCGAGGCCATGATATGATAATCACGATGGATGAGAGCATTGACTAAGAGCTCTTCAAAGACAAGAGGGGGGATTTCAGGGTCGCCTATACTGTTGACGCTTTTCTGGTTTTGAACTTTTCTGAGATTTCGCATGATAAAAGCAAGTGCGCCCTGAAAAACCTTAACGATCGGTCCTTCAAAGTCTTCGCTATCAAGATAAGTGTTCGCAATTTTATTGCCCGCAAAAGAGATTGCCTTAATGATGAAAAGCGGTTTATGCAGTTGAGGCTCCTTTCCAAAAAGAAGAAGTCCGGCAAGGGTCAGCCGATCTCCTTTTGCTAAATTCATGTTCTCAAGAAGTTGGGCAGGTACTGATTCAGGGAGAGTCGAATTGTAGAACTTCTTGAAAAACTTCGAAAATAGGCTCAAATCTAAAGCTTCAATACCGACACGCACAGGTGCCTCATCAGCGTATAAGTCGCCATTTTCTTGGAATATACGGCGAAGCTCTTCTTTGGAGTTAATACGTCTTTTATCAGCTCCGTTTTTGAGCCAAATCACTCCATTTTGATCAAAATACGGTTTATCAGAACCCTCAATAATTGTAAGGACGATCACAATACGGCGTGTTCCTACGGAAATATTTTCCGTCTGCACGATAATGGGGCTTCGAACATGTTGACTCGCTGCATTGCTAATCAGCTGGTTAATTCTTTGAACGTCCTCACCTGAAAGACCTTTCAATATTTTTAGATTGGTGACCCCGATAAAAATTCGTCCACCGCGATAATTTGAAAAGGCGACCATCTCTGCAGCAAGAGAATCGACATTGTGAATATCTTCCTTAAATTGATGGACGCCGTCTTCACCTCGGGAGACAATTTGACTCAGTTCTTGTAAATCCATGTGGAAATTGTATATGCGAAAGGATTTTATTTATAGTCTGGGATTTCAAAAAATCGACGATTTTCTCCATGACAAGACTCGAATTCGCCGGAAACAGAGGAATTGATAAACAGTTGCTTTCTGATATGCAGCTCTTGCAGGTTAACAGGCTAAATTTCCCCACAGCTTGTGGGTAAATTCTGATTCATCTAGGACTGATGAGGGCGCCGCCTAAGCAGATTTGGCCATCGTAGAAGACGATGGCTTGGCGCGGGGTGATCGCACGTTGAGGCAGAGGAAAAAAAACAAAGACTTTGTCATCTTCGATTTTTTCAATTAAACATTCTTGATCGACTTGGCGGTACCGGATTTTAGACGTACAGCGGAAGGGGATTTGTGGAGCGACTCCGCTGACCCAGCTGATTTCCGTTGCGGTCAGGGCCGTGTCATAGAGCGCAGGATGGTCATCGCCTTGTTCGACATAGACGACGTTGCGGCTGATGTCTTTATCGACCACAAACCACGCCTCGCCTGGACCGCCGATCTTAAGACCTTTGCGTTGGCCGATGGTGAAGAAAGCTGCGCCTTGATGGGTTCCGACGGCTTGCCCGGCGAGCGTTTCAAAACGGCCTTCTTGGTAGGGGATATACTCGCTGATAAAGTCACGGAACTTTCTTTCGCCGATGAAACAAATGCCTGTGCTGTCTTTTTTCTCAGCTGTAGAGAGGTTATGTTCCTTGGCGATCTGGCGGACTTGATCTTTTTTCAGATGACCGATGGGGAATAAGACTTTTTCTAAGATCTCTTTTTTCAGGGTGTAGAGAAAATAGGTTTGATCTTTGTCTTGGTCGACGCTTCGGAGAAGCTGGCCGTCTTGTGTTTGAGCGTAGTGGCCGGTCGCGAGATAATCAGCTCCAAGTTCCATCGCTTTTTGAAAGAACACTTTAAATTTGATTTCACGGTTGCAGAGGATGTCGGGATTGGGCGTGTAGCCGAGTTTAAGTTCTCTGATGAAATGAGAAAAGACCGTGTCCATGTACTCTTGAGCAAAATTGATCGTATAGTAGGGGATGCCGATCGTGTTGCAGACGCGGACGACATCGTCGTAATCTTGAGAAGCTGTGCAGGTGCCGTCTTTATCTTCCCAATTCCTCATGAAAAGGCCGATGACTTCATAGCCTTGCTGTTTGAGTAAAAGGGCAGAGACAGAGGAATCGACTCCTCCGGACATGCCTATGACAACTTTTTTCTTTTTTTGCATCCCAATATTTTACACCATTGAACAAGTTTCTTCTATGGAAGAAAATATTTTTTGGTAATATGAGGTTATGGATGAAGGTTTAGTAAAAATTCCTTTAAAAGACGTCACTTTGACGGGGAACCTCTTGATTCCTAAAGACGCCACGGGTCTCGTGGTCTTTGCTCATGGGAGCGGAAGCGGTAGGCATAGCCCTCGTAATCAGGCTGTCGCAAAATATTTGCGTGATGAGGGCGGTCTCGGGACGCTTCTGATTGACCTTCTGACAGAAAAAGAAGAAGTCCTGGATGACAAGACAAGAGAGCTCAGGTTTAAGATCCCTTTTTTAGCCCAGCGTCTGAGCCAGATCACCGATTGGCTGCGAAAAGAGCCTAAAACCAAAGATCTTAGCATTGGATATTTTGGAGCGAGTACGGGAGCTGCCGCAGCACTCGTGGCTGCAGCTGAAAGAAAAGATATCGATGCGGTTGTCAGCCGGGGAGGAAGGCCGGATCTCGCAGGGGAGTCTCTGGTCAAAGTCGCAGCTCCTACACTCTTGATCGTCGGAGGAGACGATGCCGAGGTGCTTGAACTCAATCAAGAGGCCTTAGATCTGATCAAAACAACAAAAGATTTGATGGTGATCCCGGGTGCTACCCATCTTTTTGAGGAACCCGGAGCTTTAGAAGACGTCGCAAATTTTGCAGAAAAATGGTTTTCCCGCTTTTTGTGAACTATGATAAAATCATTTTCTCATGAAAAAAATAATTTTTAGAATCTTTTTGCTCATCTGCGGTTTTGTCGGATTAGGCTACTTTTGCGAGGCTCAGACGAAGGGCTTTCGACTGCAAGAGATCTTAAGCGATATTCCGAATAATCCTGCGTGGGATGTCGAACCGCTCCCTGCCGAGCAGCAAAAAAAAGAAGTCCAAAAGCTCAATCAGAAGTTTCGGTATTTAGGATCGGGTAATCAGTCTCATGCTTTCTTAGGAGAGGATGGAAAGACGGTCTTAAAATTTTTCCGGCATAACGATTTGAGCTTGATGAAGATCGTCAGTCAGTTTTCAGCTGACAAATGGCTCTGGCATCTGACGAAGAAATTCGATCCCAGAGGAGCTTTTGATAGCTGCAAACTGGCTTATGTCGATTTACAGGATCAAACGGCCATTTCTTACCTCCATCTCAACAAGACAAGGGATTTGTTCAAACCTGTTGTGATAGTCGATAATAGCAGTGTTTCTCACACGGTAGAGCTCGATGGCATGGAATTCATGGTCCAGGATTATTGCGAACTGGCTACGGGTAGAATTGCTGCGCGGATGAAAAGCGGAGATGTGGAAGGTGCCAAGGCAACCATCCAATCGCTTTTTACTGCGATTGAAGATTGGAGCAAAAGAGGAGTGCATATCGAAAATCCTGCGCTGAAGAGAAACATTGGCTTTTGCGGAAATAAAGTGATTATGTTCGATGTCGGGTCGCTGAGAAAAGATATTTCAGAGATGACACCGGATCAAATCAAACGAGAAGTCAAACATGTTACACGGGCTTTAGGCCGGTGGATCAATAAGAAGTATCCCGAGCTGCATCCTTGTTTTGAACAGGAACTTGCAAAGGAGATTTAAGAGTCGCGGTATTCGAGTAAATCGCCGGGCTGGCGGTCGAGGGCCTTGCAGATGGCCTCTAGAGTCGAAAAGCGAAGAGCGCGGGCTTTACCGGTCTTTAAGATCGATAAATTTTGCTCTGTAATCCCAATAGCTTCCGCTAGTTCTTTCGAACGCATCTTTTTCTTTGCGAGGGCTATATCTAGATTAATCACAATGGGCATGTTTTATATGTCCATAACTTAATTAACAAACAGCGGGCAGGCCGAAAAAAAATTAAGAAGCAACCGCTACTCTTAATTTTTACATCTATTATCGATTTGTTTAAGTTTAGACGACTGTCTATTTTATGACAAAAAATCATATGGTTTAGCTCATTCTCTTTAAATAGTCGATGAATTCTCATCATGGATGCGGCGTCCTTCTTCCATGATGCGTGCTGCTAGAAATGCTATCAAAGATAAAAACAACAAATTAACTTCATTAGGCCCGTAGGCAAAAATCACCATTCTTTGGCCCAGAGAATTAGGCAGGGATAAAATGTAGCTATGTAAGGCGATGTAAAAAGGATGAACGATGAGACTAATGAGAATAATAAAGCCGATCTGACGAATGTAAAGGACAGTTTTCTCAGAGAAAAAATCTAACTTCTCAAAACGTGAGAACAACCGAATCATAAGCAACATGATGGTCAGAAAAAAGAAATAAGGGATGAGATCTGTGAGGAAGCCTTCCAATTTTTGCCACTGAGAAAGTTCCTCGATAGAGGTATAGGGAGAATCGGCAAATTTGACCATCCACTTAGTTTTTTCAAAGTAGAAAATCCGGAAGCCGTCATGGATCCAATAAAAAGCATTGAGAAGGGGAGCGGCAACCATTCCAAAAATACAGCTGTATCTTAAAAGACGGCTTATTTTGCGAATTTTCTTACTATTGTCCATTCACATTCTCTCCTGTTGAACGAGGGAGCCTTTCTTTTTAAGAAAGCTTTTGTGCAGGTACGTGAATGGAAATTATCGTTAAACAATAACTTTTTATCAAGAAACAATCACAAATTAACGAAAATTAAGATCCCTTTTCAGGAGCTGTAATCGCTAAATTGGGTTTTGCTTCAGGAGCTTGCTGCTCTTGCTCAATGAAGACAATCTTATTGTCTTCAAGGGTCGCAAGATAAGCAACGGCTTTGTCTGGATTGAGTAGCAGCTTTTCTGCCAGCGGATCTTCGAGGTAAGTCTCGATCACGCGGCGGATCGGCCGTGCGCCCATGGTTGGGTCGTATCCCTTTCGGCCAAGAAGTCTTTGGCTTTTTGGTCGAGGTTGAGGATGATGTGTTT
>CAWIQH010000013.1:0-42669 GCA_963838185.1 uncultured Chlamydiae bacterium | reverse complement strand
TCTCTCTTTTCTCTCCTCTTCTTCTCTTTTCTCTCTCTTCTTTCTTCTCTTCTCTTCCCTTCCTCCTCCTCCTCCTCTCTCTCTCCTCCTCCTCCTCTCTCTCTCTCTCTCTCTTTCTCTCTCTCTCTCTGTCTCTCTCTCTCTCTCTCGCTCTCTCTCTCTCTCTCTCTCTCTCCTAGACGACGAGACTCCAACTGAACTACTAGACTAGTACTGTCTACCAGATCAATCAACTACGTCACCAACTTACTAACTACTGTCTACCAACTTACTCACCAACGTCACCACCACCACTACCAACTAGTCACTCCATCCACCACCACTCACCAACCACTCACTCTCTTACTCCCACTCATCCGATCTCTCCACCGACCACTCCACCGACCACTCCATCCAACCCCCCCCCCCCCCCACCACCCCCCCACCACCCCATCATCCAGTGCCCACTACCACTTCACACAGCCACCACACCCCCACTACAACATACCATTCACCGACATCACTCAGGAATCTCACTCCAACAACACCCCCATCACGCCCCACATTCGCGTGTCCACAACACCAGCACACCAGCCACCATCATCATACCAGATCCACATTTCACCATACCCAACTGCTCCATCATCCACACCACCCATACATCGCACCATCGTCCATCCATAATTCAAATCATCATCATCCAATCACCAACAGCCCACCCACAGGAACAGGCCACACACACACACACCCATTCCTCCAACAACCACTGTGCTCCATCACTCCACCCACCACCTCCAGGAACACCTCGCCACCATCACACACACACACACACACACACACACACGCACCCCCATATCCACCCACATTTACAGGTCCGTCACCATGATCAATATGTGTCACCATGAATCATCCATTCCTTGCCTCACCATCATGAGGCTGCTCCATAATCCATCACCGCCGCCACACACACCAGCACACCACGTGCACCAGCAACCACCATCACCCCCAACATCACATATGAATGTACACTACAAGATTGCCATGCACCCAACATACCCATATGGCTTCACAACAAAGCCTACACACACCATCTCCACAAAGTTCAAATACTACACCAGCCCATCCAGCAGCACCCAACTACACTCCAATAACAGCACCACCACCCTCCATCACCACCCAGACTCACTGCTTATAAAACAACAACCACCTCACCCACGTCATCATTTTCTGTCAGCCCACACACACCACCATCCAGCACCACAGGCCACCACCACCACCCAATCCCTCACCAACAACCATGTCCAGTGCCACCAACAAAACACCACACCAACAACCACAATCACCAAACATCCACCTCCAGCTACCTTTAAAAGCCACCACCAATACCACCAACAATTCCAGTTCACCACCATCATTTTTAAGTATCCAATCACATTCACATACCCAACACCCATTAAAAATAATTATTATACATACACATACCTCGCCCAGCACATCCACATAAATCAGTATCATATTTGTGTACCCCCAGCTTCTTGAGTCTTCTAGTTCACAATCACAAACCACATGGTGGTTGTTTAAGGTTTCATACAGCACGGCCACCACAAACAGCAGGATAGAGAAATGGGCTTGCCCGAAATTAGATAATGGTTTTAAGGTGTTTATTCTTATGCTCAGATAAAAAAAGTATTTGATGCAAATCAATTTTTGAGTCTATACTCGCTGTCAAATTTTAAAAGAAGGAAATGATTGCGAGAACTCAATCGAATTAAGTAGGCTCCATTCGTACCCTGTCCATTAAAACCCCAACTTTAATGTACCTAGCTATTGCAGCCAAAAAAGAATACCCCTTCCTGAAGAAGTTCAAATACTAGAAGTTACAGGAGTGGAAATCATTAACGAAATATTTCGTAAAGGTGTTATTTGCCGGCACGATGTTCAAGATATCAACAGCATATGCAACAAACTAACAGCAGTGCAAGGTGGATCACTTGCGGGGGCTCGTAAACAAGTAAAAGCGAAAGTAAAGATCATTAAGGATAAAAGTATATTCTTAATTTCGCTTCATTATTTGAAATCATTGGAAAAGCTGGGAATACACTGGAAAATGATCTTGCACAGGGTATTGAGGATCAGAAAGAAAGGGATGTAAGAGAGCTGGCTTTTTACCTTCCTTACTGTGGTTCAGTAAAGGAATTTGATGAAGACGTAGAGAGATTGATCAACAAAAATGAAGAACCCGAAAAAAAATTCATAGAGAACCCAAAGCCTGTTAAAACGGATGATGATGAAGATGAGATCGGACAAAGAGAAGAAAAACTAGAAAAACTGAGGAAAGATAATCCTACTATGGATTTTTCATCTTTGGATCAACTACTACATAATGGTTACATTGAGAAATTCGACCATTTTATTTCATTAAAAATGATTTTAAATCTAAAAAGGACAAAAGTACAGGAACATGAGAATTTAAAAAGAGTTATCATAGAAGAATTAGGGATTGCTGGAGCAGCAGGAGAAAAATATCCTGCGTATTTTACAGAACTTCTACAAAACGGTTATATTTATCTATGCGACCATCTCATCAAAATGAGGAAAAAGGGTAGAGATTCAAAGGGTAGAGACTCAATTATCGAAAATATAAGCTTTTCCGAATTGTCTCATGTCATTTTAGAGACTAGACAAGCCATCATCCGAAGAGTAGAAAGCCGAATTCCTGCCAATCATTCAAATATTTTATTCTTACTGGGTGGAACTGGAGCCGGAAAGTCTACTACTATGTGCTATCTTCGAGGTGATGATATGATATTTGACGAACCAACTTCTACTTACAGTTCAATAAAAGATGCTGAGTTTATTAGTGATGACCCAAACACATCTTGTACTTTCCTGCCTAACAGAGCAATAGTTGCCCGAGGTCCAGATCCAGATCCAGATCCAGATGCTGATTTAGTAATCGTTGATTTTCCAGGCTTCGAAGACTCTAATGGATGGTTCGTCAATTTAGGTATAGAGTTTGCTCTCAAGGCGCTTATCTTGAAATACCAGCCCAAAATTTTAGTTCTAGAATCTATCACCAGCACTGGTAAAAGGATGGACGACTTCAAAAAACTCGGAGAGCGACTTGGGCGTTTAATAAGCACGAACAGTAAACAAGAGTGTATGCTAGGGCTAACAAAATATACGCAAGAACGTCGCTTTAACAAGATTGCGGAGATAGAAAAAGAGCAAAGAAGAAGAGCGCAAGATAAACCTACCGTAGAAGAGGAATATCTCCAAGCAAGTATCATAGTGAAGACTCGAAAAAACCCCCGTAATCCCAAAATACAAGAGCTGCAACAGGAGCTCGATGAGCTAAGGCAGCAAAGAGGGCAAGATCCAAATATACCCTTACCAGAAACAGATGACAAACGCGAGCTACGAGACGCTATTAAAAGAACAGAAGACGAAATGACCAAGCAAGCTGGGTTGAAAAGTGGTGGGTCGTTTTCCAATCTCGCCAATCGAGAAGAGCGAACTTTATGGCTTGCAGAACTTTCTAAGAAAAAAGGTGTACATCTAAAATCAGAGCAGATTTTAGATGATAACCATGAAGGACCTTTAAGAAAAAAATTAGAAGAACTGGCAAGGCAGATAAATGAGCATGAATACAACTTTAGATTGGTGCAAGATTTTAAAAGCTTTGGAAGAAGCATTTTAGAGTCTAGTCTAATTAATGTATTATTATCCCAGTCAGCCCCCGGTATTGGAGAGTTATTACATCTTTCTGAGATGAATCCAAAACTTGTTCGAGAGTATGATAAAAGAGTTGCACGTACTGGTGTTGACATTTGCCTAGACCAGCTCATTGGTAATCTCGACGTTATAGATTACAAGGCTATGGTAGCAGAAGGAAAAGAGAAGAAAACAGGGGGAAGCTCACTGTCAACGCTCTTGACGATATACTAGACAAGCTTCTTGAGCTTATCATAAAATTAAAAGACCCGAAGAAATTTGAAAACCAATTACATCCAAGTGAGGAACAGATACTGAAAGCTTGGACTGACATCCAAGAAGAACATAAAGAGAAAGCTGCAATTATCGTAAAACGGAAGATGGATTTGCCTGTATGGGTCCGAGCACTTCTGATTGGAGCATTAGGATTGCCGTATTATACATACACAAGAATCAAAAGTAAGGCAAAACGAGACAAAACTGTGGAACTCCTTCAAAAGACTATTAATGAGTGCTTCGAAGATTTAAAGGGTTTTCACAAAGCGCTAACGGATCTAGACGATGTTGAAAAAATTATTGACAGACAAGATGAGATTGAAAAAGCATTTAAAAATGAAACACTTTCATTGAATGCTTTGAAGAAAACGATGAATAACAAGATAAAAGCTGTTAGTGATGCGTATGAAAGAAAAAATGGAGAATGGAAAGATCGAGTTGAGTCTCTGAAAGATAGGTTAAGTAATCCTAGATGCGAGATGATTCTTAAGAGGAACACGCTTGTTTTAAAATGCCTCTTGCTCGATGAAACTATTTATTGTGTTGAGGTTCCTGCAAGCTCCCGCGAATTAATAAGAGACAACCTTAAGCTTTCGGAAAACGCACATTTCTGGTCGGAAGACGCATGTTTATGGTTGGATCCAGATAATGCAGTGCTAATTCAAGGGGAAGATAACGCAAGAAAGTTTACTAGTGAGGCATATAAAATAATAATAAAATCCGAACGCGATGCGCCAAAGATTTTAACAATACGCGATGCGCCAAAGATTTTAACAATGCTATCAAGTTATGAAGAGTCATTGCGAAGATTAGGATTAGTGTTAGAGATGGATTTAAAAAAACCTTTGTTCCGTACGTTGTTAGCAAGTGCTATTTTGGCAAGGGAAGAACCCTAGAAGTAGCACCGAATGGCAGTACTCCCTCATAAGTTGAGACTTTTCGTTTAAATTGAATCAGGAGATAGGTTATGTCAGCCATTGGAAGACTTGTCAATGATCATTCCAACGGATTGATAAAACACTTATAGGATGACCTAGTCAAATACCGGTCTTTCAACTCAGATCTTGTCAAAGACAGAGTATTCTGACAAACTCTGAATTAATCTCATGAAAAAAATCTTGCTGAGTTTTTTATTCTTATCATCTTTGCTCTATTCGAAAGAACCTGAACAAGAGAAATCTGAAGATAAGTATGAACCCATCTTTGCAGGGACTCTGCTTGCATTTTTCGCTCAGAATATTCCACCAGGAAAGTGGCTCATTGAACCCTACATCTTTATCGGTAAGACCAATGGAGTCTATAATTCTGAATGGAAAGACAAGCCCATCATCAACAACTTTGAATCACAACTTTTATTGTTAGTTGAAACAGGCATTACTCCCTGGCTGGACATTACCTTAACAGTCAATGAGAACTACACGTCCTCTCATGGAAGAAAATCCTACCTTTATGGCGATACTCGGCTGGCTTTAGGATTTCAAATCACAACGAATAAAGTTGATGGAGCAACACCTGATTTTAGAATCGTTCTCTTTGAAAGCTTCCCCACAGGTAAATACCAGCATTTAGATCCTAAAAAAACCATCGCTGATGTATCAGGATCTGGAGCTTTTGAAACGTGGATCGTTGCTATCCTAAGAAAGATCATCTATTTCACTCCCAGGCAAGTTATCACGGTTAATCTAAACTTTGGGTATGACTTCCCATCTAGCGTTCACGCCAGAGGTTTTAATCTCTATGGAGGGGGTCCAAATGCAAATGGGTCAATCAAACCCGGACAACAATTCCTCGGGAACCTCGGCTTAGAATATAGCCTCACAGAGAATTGGATCTTAGGTTGTGATTTGCACTATGTCCATCAGAATACGTGTCGTTCTAACCAACGAGATTTACACTTGCCGTCTTCTGAAGACTTCAGTCTGGCGCCTTGTATTGAGTATAATCCCAGCACGAACTTTGGCATAGAGGCTGGGGCTTGGTTTTCGTTTGCAGGAAGGAATGCATTATCGTTCGCATCCGGAGTCGTAACGCTCTATTGGTTCTTCTAAAGAGGCATTTAGGAAGTTAGCTTGTTTCTCAATCAGAGACTCTTTCAATAGACGCGTGCCTGGTGTTATAACAATGATTTTTTATTGATATTTCATGGCATTATCGACAAACTGTTTTCTATGTACATCCTGTTCAAGGCCTTTCGATGTTTCATGTTTTTTCTTCTTATTTCTGCCAACCTGATTGCTTACCAAGAGATTCCTGAAGTCCCAGATCCTAAAAATGTTCCGTTAACATTTCTTCAGCAAGAGAGATCCATGGTTCTGCAATACTTGAAATGTTTCAAGATCAAAGGCAATGAAACCATCCTACATCTAGGATGTCGGGATGGCTATCTTACCAATGAAATTGCTCAGTATCTCCCAGAGGGACGCATTGTTGGGCTTGAGAATACCTTCGCAGAAGAGCCGAAAACTGGTTCTGACAATGTCAGCTTTTTTCAAGGAAAATTTGTAGAGCAAGGCTGGGAAAATTGCTATGACTATGTTATTTGTACGCAGTTCGATGAATGGGATGACAATCCTTACAAGCTGTTTGATGCTATCAGAAAGGCTTTAAAGCCAGGCGGGGTAGTAATTATTCTGATCTACGCTGACGACTTTTCGCTCCCAGCTGCAAATCCATTATATCAGTGGTTAGAACAGCCAGAAAATCAAGAATATGCACCCTATATGCGATTTTGGAGCAACATTGACATTTCTAAATACCGTTCATTTGGAGACAAATATCCAGATTTCCGTTCAAATTATGGGGACGTACTCCGGTTGTTTGCTTGTTTTGAAGATCTTGAACAATTCAGAGAAGAAGGTGAGTTGATAAGACAAATAGCTCTTCTTCCCCTCCCACTTCAAGAGTTAACATTAAACCATCTTGTAGCTGTGATGAAGGAGTATGGCACATCAAATTATGACGGTGAGGATATTTATAAGTTTTATTACAGACTGGAAATTGCTTGTTGGCGAAAAGCCGGGCAGATGAACTCAAACTGAGTAAATTTTTACCTTTACCTTCCGAAATAAAATCACAAATGCTTAAACTACATGGATTGGATCCAAATATTGTCAGTTACCCTCGTACAGGAATAAAAATTTCAAACGCTCCTCCCTTTCCTATTGAACCTCAGGAAGGAATAAAAGATTTGGACCGTCCTAGGGTAGAGGAAGAGACCGAAAGCGAACGAAAATAGATGGAAAAAATAAAATGGAGCTAAAATATGTTTATTAGATCAAAAATGATTTGTTTGATTTTAATATTATTGCCATTCAGCTTGAAGGCAGAAATAACTTTTTTGGACAAAAATCAGTATTCTCTGACAAAGCTTATGCAAAAAATATTGAAGTTGAAGTTTTTATACTTACTCAAGAGCAGGTTTGCAAAGCTTTATCCAATCCCACTTTGCGAATTGAACAATTAAGCAATGATGAATTAGATAGAAAAAACACCTATTTGTTTTTTCTTCTTAAAAACGGTGGATCAAAACTAAGATCAAGAATACGCTTGTACACTGTCGCTTCTTTTTCATAATGCGATTGATATCCCAATCCCTTCGCTATCAAACAATGGAAACTCCCAATTTTATATGTTTTATTTAGGACAAGTAGTTCCCCCGTCTAAGCCATCTGGCTATCCAAAAATAGCATACAAATGGGACAAACTCTATACGAAATAAAGTCGATCATCTCGACTAATGGATGCTTTACTTACAAGCAAATTAGACGATTTACATAAGGAGGACAATCATGTCATCTAATCCTATTGGAACTTCTCGCGGAAATTATTCCGCACCTATTCCTGATTTCTCTCGATATACGGGACCCTCTTTCCAACCCCCAAATTTTTACCCGCCAAATCCCTCGATCCCACTTACAAATCCTTATCCAGGATCTTCTATAGGAGCGTATCCCAACGCAACTTTTCCATGGGCATGGCTCCCTCTTTTCAGCCCTCTTACCCATCTTCAAGTCTCCCAGGCTCTCTTCCACCTTCTGGCATTCCCAGTTATTCACGACCTTCTCCTTCATTTAATCCTAATCCACCCCAGAGGGGACCTAACGGGGTCAACTCTCCGATTACGCCTCCAGGTTTGATCCCGGCATGGGTTGCAACGATGCAGCCTTCATCTTTGTTCAATCCTCCTAGTTCAGACTATCGGATAAACTCCTTCTCCTCTATACCCTCCTTTGCTTTGCAACCTTTTAGTCCTACTGTGCCCTCGTTTCAACCCATGAATCCTTTTTTACTCCGCACTATCGAATCACAGGCTGTTTCTTCGTCTCCAAGTTATCTAGGAGTCGTCCCATACTCTCCACAGCTGCCTTCAGGACGAGCCGGGTTGCCTAGCACATATTCAAGCCTTGGAGGCGCCTCTCTCTTGCCCTCTAGGGGGAATTCTTGGACGCCTCCCTCTTCTTCATCACGAAGAGATCCTTTTAATTCAGATAGAGCTGTTGTACAGTGGACTCCTGGTTATTTAAGTTCTTATGGCCAGAAGACTCCTTCAGTTGAAAAAGATCCCCAATTTCAGTTTACGATGCTCAGGAAGTTTGAAGAGACGGCAAGATTTATGTATCAGATGCATGCTTCCCCCGAGAAGCCTTTTGCGAGGTGGGATACAATGGCAGTGGCTCCTGTGGCTTTCAAACTCGATTCTCAAACAACGCTGTTCGTCAATCCTTTAGTTGTAGCCGACCTCTTTCAAAGAGCAAGCTTGACTCAGATACAGGCTGTTCAAACACAGCTTGCTCAATTAAGTACTCGTGCAATTGAGAATACAGCCAGAATCCAAGGCATATACGAGCGAGTAATTCTTCATATCAACGATTTACCTGGTTTTGGAGGGGGGCAAGGAGTCGGAGGACATGTTTTTTTAGAATTTCCAGATCGAAAGTTCGCTATTGGGAATTATCCTGGAGAACTAACATTGGATGATTTGAAAAACATTAATAGTAAGACTCTTTCAATAGAATGTTTCTGTGAAAGAGCCAAGGTGGAAAAGAGCTTAGACGTTATGCACCAAATCAAATGGACTCGCAGTCATAATTGCGTTTATACAGCTATGGAAGGTATGAAAGCCATGGAATTTGTTCATGCTGAAAAGATTAAATTAAGTAAGTTCTTGCCTCTTCCTTCAGAATTAAGATCGGAAATGCTTAAGTTGCATGGATATGATCCATTAGTTATTATTTATCCCCGAGAGAGAATAGTAATTCAGCATTCGCCTCCGGTGGTCAATGGTGAAGTTAAAGAGTAGTTTTTATTGCTAAAAATACGCCTTCTTTTTAACTTAGAATAAAAAAATTAAGGAAATCGAATGTTTATAAAAAATTTGTTGGTTCTGATTTTTATAGTCTTACCGTTTTCTCTGAAAGCTGACATGGGTTTTTGGGATAGAATTCTTCTTTCAGATAAAGCTTATGGGCAAAACATCGAAGTTAAGACATATATTTTGACAGGCGATCAAGCTGCTTATTTACTTGCCAACCCTAAAGTAGAGCCTCAACAACGTATAGGGGGCGAACTTGCAAGCACATCGGTTAATTATTTAGTTGTTCAAGTAAGAAACATAGGGAAAAAGCATGCTTGGGGAACTTTAGCTTGTACTGTTCCTGGGGTATGGGGGCCTATAAACGTACCCATCATTAGCATCGGAGATAATTACTGTAATTATATAATATCTCTGGATCAAATTGCTGTTTCATTTAGTCATCATGTTTCTGCTCCACAAGTTACATTTAAATGGCATCAACTTTATACAAAATAAAGTTAAAAGGAGGGATTGGTCCGCTTAGATCCCCACCCCAAGCTCCTTTTTTTGATCATGGGTATGAAAGTCCTACAAATAGTCAAATCTTGGAAACACACATGTGAGAATATTTAAGTAGCTCACAAGGTACAACAAATGAAATTTAAAAAATTAGCAATTTTTCAGTCTGGCGCCTTGTATTGAGTATAATCCCAGCACGAACTTTGGCATTGAGGCTGGAGCTTGGTTTTCTTTTGCAGGAAGGAATGCTTTGTCTTTCGCATCCGGAGTCGTAACGCTCTATTGGTTCTTCTAGTAGCGCTCTTATGAGCCACGACTGTGGGGAATATCCGATTTTGATCGAAGTAGACTGTCACTTTGTCAAATCCAACTTTTTTGAACTCTTTATCCAATTCGTCAGCTGAACGGAAATTTCTCCAATTTAGATTCAGAATGTCTTTGTATAAGACTTGTTCCATGAGAAGATCTTCTGGAGCTATGTTTTCTAGAGCCCAATCCGTTGGTTTGGAATCACCGGGAGGATAAGTTAAGACGCTGATTATAAGAGAGCCTCCAGGCTTTAACGCATTATAGAATCTACGATACAGATCCAAGACCTTTTCTAGATCTGGTTCATAGACATTTAAACCGCTGCTGGTAATCACATCGAATTCTTCTTTAAAGTCCATTTGCCAGGCATCTTGCTGAAGAAGTTCTACATTTGAGATATGCCATTCTTTGGCTAGCTTTTCGGCTAGATCAAGCGATTCCTGATCAATATCGATCCCTACAAGCTTGAAGTTAGAGATATGAGAAAAATCTAAAGTGATGAGATCTCTCATCATACCACAGGGAACGGATGCAAGAACGATGTCCTCTTTTAATAGTTTCTGCATCAAGTTCTGATATGTCCGGAACCTCTCCCTATGAGCCAGGATGATAAGAGAACGGGTTAAAATGAAGTTCTCAATGGGTGTAAGATCATCCGGATTTTGATCCTTAGGAGGGGAGATTAGATAATCAGTCCAAAAGCCATTTGCTCCCTTTGTTTCAAGGGTATGTCTTCCAAAGGGAAACTCGCAAAGTTGATCAACGATTTCCAATTGCTTCTTAACAGAAACATGTGGTAAATCTCCTCGTGCTTTGATCCGGTTTTTGACACGAAGAACGGCTTCTTGAAAAGATGTATTAGTTTTAGCATGACTTCGGTTAAAACTTTCTTTTTTGGAAGGCAGCTTCATCTTTAGATCCTCTTATCAAGTTTTCTTTGGTGACAAAAGCCAGAGATAAGTGTTTGGTAGGTCTTTAATCGGAACTTCTTTGACCAAAGTGTATTTTGATTTTTCAAACATTTGGATTGTCTCTTCGTACGTTCTAGGGGAAACACCTAATAACCCATGAACATAATCAAAGCCTGGCAAAATTTCGTCCTTTGGAGTGGATGGTGCTACCATATCGACATAGAAAAAATACTTCAGATTGGGAAAATTATCGAGATAAGAATTCATGATCTTTACACAGTTTTTCGAGGGGTTAAAATCATGGAATACGAGGCATTGCATTAGAATAACGACGTCTTCCCAAATCCCTTGCAAGTTCGTTACATCTGCTCTTTCAATTGAGATATGATTGTTTCTAAGCTGTTTTCTAGCTTCTCTAACGGTTTGATGTTGGCTTTCAAACCCCAACCCTTGCTTTCCAAATTTCGCACACACTTTAGATAGTGTCACACCATGACCACAACCCAGGTCGCAGATTGTTCCAGAAAAATGCAAATTTTTGAATTCATTAAACAGAGTTGGGATAATTGTTTTTTTTGAAATCCATATGGAAGATTCTGAGACAGCAGGCCAATTCACTAATTTTGCTAACCCTGAAATATTCTTTTTTACAATGCTGCTCTGTTTTGCGACTAAGCCGCCATATCCATCAAAAAAAATTGTTATAAGGCCAATGTAATTTGCAAGAGTCCTGCCAAAGGGGGTGATTTTAAAACTTCCTGAGCTGCATTGCACAATATTGCATCTTTCTAAGGTAACAAGAGCAGATTTGATACATGTTGGATTTTCAAAGTGCGCTATAGATCTAGTGGTAATAAATCCGTTCTCTAAAAGTTTCTCTAAAACACCAGCCTCAGATAAGGCCACTAGGCAATTGCATCCAATCCCTATGGTTATAAAATTGAGTGCTTCATTTTTGAGATTTTGGTGGGTGTTAGGCTTCTTTTTTTGTTTTAGCAAATTTTGCATAAAAATATGTTGATACAACAATCGTAATAAATGAAAACAAAACTATTGTAATTTGGTTTAACTTCAAATAATTGTATATTATGCCGGCAAAGATTGCAATTAATAAAGCGATAGTGTCAGTTGAATCAATTAACCCATATATTTTACCCTGTTCATGGGGGTCACGTTCAATAGACAAAATCGAAAAAAGACTTGGCACAATAAACGCAATTCCAATGCTATATAAAAAATAGCAGATTGTGATTATCCATTCTAAGTTGTTAATGCTGAATAGAAGGGCGTATAAAAATAAGGGTGCGAATGAAAAAATGGATATTTTGAATCCTGCTTTTATCATATTTTCATCAGATTCATTTTTGCAAAATCTGAGTATGCCAATCCCCACTAAGTATCCTAGTATCATTGAGAAGGTAACAATTTTAAAATTATTAATGAGTAGATCTACGCCTAAAGCATGGGTGCTATAAAAAGAAATTTCTATAAGAAGAAAGGTTCCAAAAAGTCCTAACTGAAGCCGTCTAGATTTGAGAAATTTATCTTTAATGATTTGGTAGTCCAATTTCATAAGAATAAAGAATCTTTTTAATTCGCTTGTGTTGGGGGAAATAACCAATTTATGTTGGTCTATGAGCTTATCTCTTGCGGCTCTTCTATCAACCAGATCTTGAAATTTTCTTCCTATGAGAAAAATGATAATGGCAAAAAGAAGACAGAATATGATCAATGATTTGTATTCATTGAAGAAGTAGTCAATGACCAATAAAGCTAGGTACCCACACGCTATGATAGAGGTAGAAAGGCCGAGAGAAAAACGGTAGTCGCGATTTTTTGTATCCGACGGATATAGCCCATGCTATGGGCAAAATATTCCCCAAGGCTCCTTTGGCAAAAACCACAATAAATAAAAGTAAAAAAGGCGATAAGAAAACACCAAAATAGAGGAAGAGAACTAGGAGACTAACCAAAGAGACAGGTAAGCGCGATAAGTAAGCTTTTTTTTCTACAATAAAAATCGGAATGACCTGCTTGAAATGGAGAAAACAGAATTTGGAATCCAAAAAAAAGTGCTGTAAAAACGGAGTCTTGAATTGCAGGTCTTGCTGATAGTAGCCCCAAAATGTAATTATCGCTAATTTCATCTACGAATATTGCTCCCAGTAAAAGAATTAGATATGACTGAGTTCTTTTCATTTCACTCTGCCTTCACAACGAGTTCTTATGGAACGGACTCGATCTCCTCAATGTTGTCAGGCTAACCAAATTCAAGATTTAATTCATCTTTTAGTCCTACATTCGGTGTGTTAAGTTATCCTTTACAAAAAGCGATTTCATTCATTAATTGTGCCTACCATGAATTGCCATAGCAGATGTTAAAATAATTTTTGCATTCCATTTTTCTAATCAATCAGATAATATTTATTAAGGTTTATATAGATAATTACTAAAACGCTTAACATTTAGTAGTTTGTGTAATAGTTTCCAAATTAACGTATTTTATGGGGAGAGTTTTGATTACCATAGAACATAAAGAATGGCTTCCTAGGCACCAAAATGAGGCTAAAAAGGCCTCTATGGCCTTTTTCCTGGTCTGGTTAGGTTTGGGCCTAAAAAGAAAGGGAATTAAGCTTTGGAGGAAACTCCTAGCTTACTTAAAAAATCGGAAAAGCTATCATCAAAGACATACCTTCACAAAGGGGGTAGTAAATGGTTGATAATCTGATAGAAAGCATCACCCTTTCTAGGAATGCGTCTCAGCTGTCTATTGAAGCCTTTACAGACCGTCTTTTTATCCACTCCTATGCCCATGAGGATTTTGAAAGATGCCTATCTTTGTATGGAGATAAGGAGCTTACGAGGTACTTCGATAATGGGAAACCAAGAAGTTATAAAGAAATTTTAGAGCATGTGGGAGATAGGGGATCCAGGTATTTTGATCAGGGTCTGCCGTTTGGGATATTCTCGGTGTTTTTGAAGGAAGGTGTTTTTGTAGGACAGGTCGATTTAGTCCCTACAGAGAATCCAGGTGAAGTGGAAATTGGATGGATCTTCCTCGAAGGATTCCATGGTCAGGGGCTTTGCACTGAAGCAGTCATGTCTTTTTTAATGCCGCTGGTTCAACGGATCGTCAATATGAAACTCAAAGTTAAGGGTGTTGTGATTAATCGAGTGATTGCAACGGCACATCCGGAAAATATCCCTTCCAATAAGATTATTCAAAAAGCAGGTCTTACTCTTTATCGGAAAGGATTAAGATATGGTGGAAACCCTAGAAATTGGTACAGCATGAATATAAAATCGGAGGAGCAATGAAACAGTCAAATACTCTAGTCTGGCGCGCGGATGAATATCACAAGTTGTCATTGGCTCAGGATTCTGCTGCGAAAGAGTTTCTCAAACGGCTTCAGGTTGAAAAGAATGCATCTATTTTGGATATAGGATGTGGAAATGGTAAAATATCAGCAAAACTTGCGAAAATGGCAGAGAAAGGCCAAGTTTTAGGGATCGATAAATCTAAAGAGATGATCTCTTTTGCAAGGGAAAACTTTCCTAAAGATCATCATGCGAACTTAATTTTTAAAATACGGGATGCTCAAAAATTACTCTTCAAGGGTAAGTTCGATATGATCTTTTCATCTTTTGCATTGCAGTGGATAGAAAATAAGAACCTATTCTTTCAGAAAGCATATCGGGCATTGAAGAAGGATGGAAAACTAGCGATGATTGTTCCAACTGGAGTTAGTCCTGAGTTAGAGCAAGCCGTTCATACGTTGATCATGCTTCCTAAATGGAGAGAATACTTCCATGGTTTTCATCCGAATTGGTTTTTTTCTGATAGCAAATCGATCAAGCACTTGATCATTGAAAATACATTTAAAGTCGATTATTCCCATTTCTCGATCCAGGAAGTCGAATTCCCTTCAAGAGAGGCCTTTGAAAGATACGTCTTGCTATGGTTTCCCTATCTTAAACCATTGCCTGAGGATTTAAGAGAAGGTTTTTTCAGAGATGTTCTTGAGGAATATTTTAGGTTATTGCCTGTCCAATCTGATGGAACTGTTCTACTTAGGATTCCTAAAATCGATATCATTGCCACTAAACTATCCAATTCTTAAAGGAATCTTGGATAGAAAAGGTCCTTAAGGTAAAAAGGGGAGTAAGACCTTTAAGGAAAAAAAATGGCCCTTATCCAAGCCACCAGACCTCAGTTCCGTGTCATCATGGCTGTGACGTTTGGCAACATCCTGGAATGGTTTGAAATCTATCTGTACGCGTATTGGGCTCCTTATCTTTCCCGTGTCTTTTTCGATTTCCATTCTGATCTAGCAAACCTCATTAGTATGTTCGTGATTTTCGGGGCGGGCTTTTTAGCGAAGCCTTTCGGAGCGATTTTTTTCGGTCGTATTGGGGATAGGATCGGTCGTAGACGCGCTTTTACTCTATCGATAACCTTACTGACAATTCCTACTTTTCTCATTGGACTTCTTCCGACGTATGCACAAGTTGGAGTTCTTTCACCCATTCTTCTTGCGATCATGCGTATTCTACAATCGTTTCCTTCTGCAGGGGATGCTCCCGGAGCTTTCTGCTATCTTTATGAATATGCTGATGCTTCTAATAAGAAGTACATGACGAGCTGGGGTGCATATGGAAATCAGATTGGAGCAATTCTCTGGCGTTATGGAATGTTTCCTCATGGAGAAATTCATGCCTGAAGAATTCCTCCTGACATGGGGGTGGCGGATCTCATTTTGGACTGGAGGACTTCTGGGCCTCTTAGGAATCTATCTTCGTCATCAACTCCATGAGACGCCTTCTTTTAAAAAAATTAAAGATCTCCATGAGATTGCCAAGTCAACATTAACCAGAGTTCTGAATAGTCAGTGGAGAAATATTCTTTTAGGAACTGGGTTTGGTGTTATCGATGCCGCGACTTTTTATCTCGTTGCTTCATATATTCCTACCTATTTCAACGAGGCCCTTGGCCTTAATTCCTGGGCAAATATCAGTGTCACTCTTTTTATTCTGATCCTGACGACTGTTTTACTGCCTGTTTTCGGGAGGCTTGGCGATCGATATAACGCGAAAAATATGATGATTGCTTCGACGGTGATGATCATTGCCCTTCTCTATCCAATGTATGTCATTATCGATCACACGAATCTATTCTGGATCGGCTTGATCGGAGTGCTTTTCCTTATCCCTATTACGTGCATCATTGCGCTTCTTCCTTACTTTTTGACAAATCTCTTCACGACTTCTTGTCGTTTCACTTGTGTTGGAGTGTCGCTGAATCTTGCTGATGGCATTGTCGGTGGATTTACACCTGCTATTGCTTTAATGCTTTTTCATGCGACGGGCAATCAAGCAGCCTTCTGCTGGTATATTTTGGTCTGTGCTCTCATATCGTTGGTTTCTTATTTTCACATCAAAGAATGATCTCTTTAGTGAACAAGCCCACTCTTATTCATTGACGAAAGACCTTACGTCAATATGTAGAACTTAAGCGAGGGTTTAGGCGTTCAATATTGAGAGATCCGGGTAAGTTAGATAGAATTGACGCACATCGAGCAAAGTGGAGACACCAAAACCTTTCCCATACCATTGTTTAAACATAGAGGAAAAAAATCCCAAGAGATATACAGAGAAGAGAATGAAAAAATCGATCTCACCGATGCTCGCCACTCTCGTTGACAAGCCATTTGATGACAAAGCGTGGATCTTTGAAATCAAATGGGATGGATATAGGGCGCTGGCTGAGAGAGCAGGAGATGTCCATCTGGTCTCCAGAAACCACAAATTCTTCAATCAATTTCCGAGTATTGTTGAGGAACTCAAGAAGATTCCGGGAAAATGGGTTTTAGATGGAGAAGTTGTTATCCTGGATAATAAGGGCAGATCCGGATTTTCAACTCTTGCAAAATTATCAAAGAAAAAAGGTTCATCCTCCTGTCTATTACGTCTTCGATATTCTGTTTTATCAGGGGAAAGACCTGAGACATCTTCCTTTGATGGAACGAAGACAAATCTTAAAACAGCTTTTGAAAAAAGCTCGACTAAAGTCGGTCAAATTCAGCGATCATATCGAAGAAAAGGGAAAGGCTTTTTTCCAACAGGCCAAGAAGAAAGGGCTCGAAGGGATCATGGCCAAGAGAGAGGAGAGCCTTTACAGATCGACCAGGACAAGAGACTGGCTTAAAATTAAAACAGGGATGCGGCAAGAAGTCGTCATCGGAGGATTTACTAAGCCCAAAGGCGGGCGCGCTTATTTAGGAGCGCTTTTAGTCGGAGTCTATAGAAAAGGAAAGCTCGTCTATGCTGGCCATGTCGGTGGAGGATTTGATCGGGAGGCCTTGAAAGAGATGTACGATAGGCTGAAAAAAATCAGCACGTCAAAGTGTCCATTTGAGAGTGAGCCAAATCCGAATACTCCGGTGACATGGGTCAAACCTAAATACGTCTGCGAAGTGAAGTTTGCAGAGTGGACGACAGATGGGATGATGCGCCAGCCAATCTTTTTTGGAATCAGAGTCGATAAATCTCCGAAACAAGTGGTGAGAGAATGAGTTTGAAGCTTTCGCATTTGGACAAGCTATATTGGGCCAAGATCACCAAAGGCGACATGCTCAAGTATTACGAGTCGATCTCCTCTGTGATATTGCCGTATTTAAAAAACAGACCTCTGGTGATGAACCGTTATCCTGACGGGATCAAAGGCGTCCATTTTTATCAGAAGGATGCAGGAAAAAATCTTCCTAAATTTGTGAAGACGACAAAGTTTCAGCATGAAAATCGAACCATCTCTTATCTGGTTGCTCAGAATAAGGAGACGCTTCTTTATGTCGCAAATTTAGGCTCCATTGAACTCCATATGTTCAGCGGAACTCTTCCGCATTTGAGCAAGCCCGACTACATGGTTTTTGATCTTGATCCCGAGGCGATTTCTTTTAATGCGGTGGTTGATACGGCTCTGGTGATCCATGAGATTTTAGAAGAGCTTGGGATTAAGAGTTTTTGCAAGACATCGGGAGCTTCCGGCATGCATATCTTCGTTCCTATGCAAGCTAAGTATCCTTATGCTCAAGTTTTGGGATTTGCGAAAGTCATTGCACAGGTGGCCCAGCAAAGGCTGCCGAAGGTGATTTCGTTAGAGAGAAATCCTGCGAAACGGCAAAAGAAGGTCTACATCGATGTGCTACAAAACAATGAAACGAAGATGATCATTTCAGCATATTCAGTCCGGGCAAGGCCTAATGCGACAGTCTCAACGCCGCTTTTATGGAAAGAGGTCAAACACGGACTCGATCCTAGAGACTTTACGATTAAGACAGTGCCGAAGCGGTTGCAAAAAGGGAGATCCTTTCAAAGCCGTTTTAGGAAAAGGGATCGATCTCAAAGCGGCTCAAAAAAAACTCGATAAAGGCGTTCTCTAAACTTTTCTTGAAGTCATCCTTTTGGATAAGTAGACTGGACGATTCCAAAGGAGACGAGGATGAGAAAACGATATCTGGTGCTGCCCCTAATATTAGTATCGACGGTTTTTGGGGCTAGATGTGAAAAGCCGGCGCCTATTCGGTCATGCGAACCTACTTTTTATGAATACGACAATCGAATCGGTGTCTTTTATCCTATGAACCTAGTTTATGAAAGGATTAAGACGGATGCTTTTTATTTTGGCATTGAGGCTTGGGCGACCTATGTGCTTTCTAACGACAAGGGACATTCCAATCGGTTTCTAGGAGATGCTGAAATTAGGATGGGTTACAACTATTTCTACAATAAAAGAGATCATATAACGCCTTTTGTCGGAGCTGGAGTCATCAAAGACTTTTGCAAAGAAAGGTCAGAGACTCGATTCTTTTTCAATGGAACATTCGTGCGTAGTGAACATCACTATTACCAAAAATCTCCCGTTGTCTACGGGGTCTTTGGGCTTTTGTACGACCATGAGTTCAATTCCATTTTCAACTTAGGTGTGAACTTCAAGGGACTCATCGGCGGAGGAGTCGGTAGTAATCATAAGAACTGGGGATCGACTGTGGGAGGCATTGATGTGAGCCTGCCAATCACGTTCCGGTTCGGATATCATAGACATTGGGATCTTCGTTTAGAGCCCTTTTATATCTATCTGAACAGTTCGCATTTTTCTCGTAACTATTTTGGCGGACGCGGCACTTTGGGCTACCGGTTCTAAGTTGTCAGACTTATCGAGGGGGAAGCAGTTCATTGCCCCCCCCCGATCCCTTGAAAAAAATGTTTTTAGTGAGGGATCCGTTGTTCTAAGACAGAGGGCAGTTTAGCTAGCTCTTCTCCGCGCGCTTCAAAGATCAGCTTACCCTTAGGATCCAAGACGACGACAGAAGGGATCAATCGGATATTGAACGCTCCGAAAATTTCAGGAGCAACGCTATCGCAGACTTTAACGAATTGAGCTTTCTCACGGAACTGTACGGCCCACATATCATAAGTTAGGGTGAACGACCGGCAAGGAGAGCAGCTCTTTGAATAGAAATAGACAACGACTGGCTTTTCAGAAGAAGAAACCAGGGTGCGGAGTTGATCCATAGAACCAATTTCTTGGATGGCTGCAGTTTTTGGCGCCTCTGTTTGAACGACGAGTTTATTCCCAAAATGCTGCTGAGCTTGCAGAGCAGCTTTCGTCGCGTCGCCAGCAGCGGTCATCGCTTGTTTAAAGATTTTATCGGAGACATCGCCTGCAGCGTAGACTTTAGGGACAGAGGTCTCTTGTTGGTTTTTGAGGACGATAAATCCTTCTTTATCGAGTTCAAGTTTGCCCTTAAAGAGCGCGGTATTGGGCAAAGAGCCGATCGCTAAAAAGGCTCCTTGGACCGTGAGTTGTTCAGATCCTTTTGGCGAAGATACGATCAGGTTCAGGTCTTTGTCATTTTTTTGGAACGATGAAACGTTGGTATTATAGATCACTTCGACATTCGGACGGGAGAGGACGGAGTCTCTATATTTAGGCTGGATCGTTCTAAACTCGTCTCTTCGGACGATGATATAAACTTTTTTTGCCAGATTAGAAAGGTAGTGGGCTTCGGTTAAAGCGCTATCTCCGCCGCCGATGACGGCAACTGTCTTATCTTTAAATTGCATCCCATCGCAAGGAGCGCAGGTGAAGATGCTGGAAAAGAGATTTTCTTGTTCTCCAGGAACTCCCAGAAGTTTTGGAAGGGCTCCCAAAGCAACAATACACGTACGGGCTTTGATTTTTTGGGTTTTTGATGGATCTGCACTGTTTTGAACCGTAAAGACAAAGGGTTGTTTTGAGACATCGACATCAACGACTTGTCCATGCACGAATAGAGTTCCGCAGGCTTTGGCTTGTTTTTGTAATTTGTCAGCGAGTTCTGCTCCAGAAATTTCGATTTCTCCAGGCCAGTTATGCACGCTATGCGATTGAACGATGATCCCTCCAGGGCTAGGACCTGTAATGACCAAAGGCTGGAATCCCGCTTGGCTGACTTGGACAGCAGCAGTCAGAGCTGCAACGCCTCCTCCTAAAATCACAACAGGATATTCTTCGTCCATAATAGGAGCAGAAGGGAGAGGCTTAAAGCCAAATAAGAAAGCCAGGGAAAGAAATACAATTTTTTTTAAGCGCATGATCACATTATAGCAGAAATGAAATAAAAAAATATTTTTAATGAACTCGTTTAGATTTAAAGGCTAAGGTTTTCGACCTAAACAATGATAACAAAGCTTGATTCAAAAAAAGATTATTCGTATGAGTAACTTTACGAGGTCGTATGAATCTTAAAGTTGCTTTCGTTCTCAGTTGTTTGACACTTTCTCTTTTTGCAGATGATACCGCAAGTGAATCACCCAGTATTGTCGCTTGGATTAAAGGGCCTGTCGCAGTCAACCAAAAGACTGCCCAGCGTCCAGTCAAAGAAAAGGTCGTCACTTGCAGTTACGACTGCGATCTCTTCAGCAAAGAGAGAAAGGTCTTATTCTTTAATCTCGAATTCCTCTATTGGACAGTAAACGAAGGCGCCCTTGACTATGCCATTAAAATGAAAAAAACCGCGTGGGGAACACCGACAGATGCTGTCGGCCATTATAAACGGGCTGAGTTCAATTGGGATCCCGGTGCTCGTATCAGTTTCGGATATTTCAATGCCCCACATTTTTGGGATGCACAAATTCAATACACTTACTTCTATTCGGCAGGAAGTGAAACTGCCAAGGCTCCTCACGAGTCGGGACTCTTCTTAAACGGTACATGGCCGCAGCCGGATCCTACAGGTGCGACTCCACTTGCACGTGCCAAGAGCGAGATTAGTCTCATGATGAACCTCGTGGACCTGACCATGACCCGTCGTTTTCATCCAAATCCTCACTTAAGAATTCGGGTCCATGGAGGTCCCACAATTGCTTGGATACGGCAGAACTGGGAAATCAATTACCTCGATACAGCAGGGAATAAAAGCCATTTGCATAACAAATGGCATTTCATCGGAGCTGGTATGGAACTCGGAGGCATTTTCGACTGGTTTATGGGAAAGGGCGGCTATTATTTAACAGCCGGCGGCTGTCTTGCTTTTCTTGGGGGAGATTACCATAACGTCAGCAAGCAGAATTCCAGTTTTTCTGGTGCAGGATTTGACCCGGCTCGGCCATTAAGAAACGCACACTATCAAGACACACGGCTTGTTCCTCATTTCCAAGTCTTTGGCGGACCCTCTTGGCAGCAGTCGTTTAAGAAGATCCGTACAGAGATTTTCATCGGCTATGAGTTCAATATTTGGGGCAATTTGCATGAGGTTCTTCGGACCACTTTCGATACCACAGCAAGCCCAACAGCGCCAAAGCTGACATCTATTGATTCAGGCTGGGTCGGCCTTCAAGGCATTACCTTCCGCTGGAACTTAGATTTCTGAAGATGAGTTATAGAATTGATTTCTATAACTCATGCTCTGGAACTTAGAAGTCCGTTTGATTTTATTCCTTAAGATCACATAATCCGGATATGAAAGTTGCCGATCTACATTGCGATCTTCTCTCATATTTAGCCGAAGATGACGGTCGTACCGCTCATGATCCTGTCTCAAGGGCCTCAATCCCGCTTTTAAAAGAAGGCGGCGTCGGGTTCCAGACGCTGGCGATCTTTACCAAAACAGAAAAGACTTCTGTCCAGCAAGGAATCAAGCAGGCAGAGGTTTTTTTTCAGATGTCAAAGAAATATCCGGTCTTTGGAAGCGAGATTAAAACAATGGTCTCGATTGAGAATGCTTCGGGTTTTTGCGATGAAACCGAGCAGCTTTCCAGAGGATTAGAAAGATTAGAAGGCTGGCTTGAGAAAGCTGGGCGGATTGCCTACATTAGTTTGACATGGAATGAAGAGAACCGTTTCGGCGGCGGCAATGCAACTAAGGTGGGACTCAAAAAAGATGGCCAGCAGTTGATGAAATGGATGAGCGGTAAAAAGATCGCCATTGATTTAAGCCATACGTCGGACAGATTGGCAGAAGAGATTTTGAAGGCGTGTGAAAATCTCGATATTATTCCGATTGCCAGCCACTCTAATTTCAGAAAAATTGCAGATCACCCCAGAAATCTACCCGATCACTTGGCAAAAGAGATCGGCGCAAGAGGCGGCGTGATCGGATTAAACTTTGTGCGGGTTTTTCTCGGCAAACACGGCCCGGAAGATTTCATTCGTCAGGTTGAACACGCCGATAAGCTCGGGCTTTTAGATCATTTTTGTTTTGGGGCAGATTTTTTTGCCGATCATGTTTTGCCCCCGGAGCTCCAGTATTTAATGCCGATGTTCAATTCTGGATTTGATAATGCAAGCTGCTACCCAAAAGTCATTGGTCTTTTGGAAAAACATCTTCCGCATGCTATCGTAGAAAAGATCGCATATAAAAATCTCACTGAGTTTTTAAAATGAAATTTCTCTGCTTGTTTCTTCTGCTCTGCGGATCGCTCTTTGCGAAAATCCAACTCGGCGTCGATGTCTTCTTTCAAGAAGAGAGATTCAAGGTTTTGAATGGAAAAAAAGTCGCTTTGCTTTCGAATCATACGAGTGTCGATGGACAGCAAAAGCCCACCTTAGAACTTCTGCAGCAGTTTGAAAAAGAATACAAGATCGTTGCGCTGTTTTGCCCTGAACATGGATTCAACGGGGTGGCTTATGCAGCAGAAAGTGTCGGACACAAAAAAGAAGGCAAGCTTAAATGCTATAGTCTGCATGGCACCCATCGCCGGCCGACAGCCGAAATGCTCAAGGGGATCGACGTCATTATTTGCGATATCCAAGAGATCGGATGCCGAGCTTATACCTATGCAACCACGCTCTATTATGTCATGGAAGAAGCTGCCAAGCACAACATCGATGTGATTGTGTTAGACCGGCCTAATCCGATCGGAGGGACCGTTGTGGATGGTCCGATGCTCAAAGACGGCAGTAGGTCATTTGTAGGATATATCAATGTGCCGTATTGCCATGGAATGACGCTGGGTGAGCTTGCACGATTTTTTAATGAAGAATACAAAGTCAAATGCCGATTGAAAATCGTCCCGATGAAAGGATGGAAGCGGGAGATGACTTATCAGGAGACTGGACTTGTCTGGATCCCAACCAGTCCGCAAATCCCTGAAGCCGATACGCCGTTTTTCTATCCTGCAACGGGACTCTTAGGAGAACTTCAGTTGGTGAGCATCGGGATTGGATATACATTGCCGTTTAAAGTCATTGGAGCTCCGTGGATCGATGCGAAGGCTTTTGTCAAAGCCCTCAATGAACAAAATTTAAAAGGCGTCAAATTCATTCCTTTTCACTTCAAGCCGTATTTTGGGCCGTATAAAGGTGAAGAGTGCCATGGCGCTCGGATTTTAATCACAGATCCTAGGCATTTCCGGCCTGTCTCGATTGATTATATGATGATGGGAGTGCTCAAGTCTCTATATCCAAGGGAAGTGATCCAAAGGCTTAAAGGTCTTCCTGAAAGCAAGAAGGCGTTCTTTTGCAAAGCTAATGGCAACACGCTGATCTGGGATATTCTTGTGAAAGAAAAATATGCCGGCTGGAAAATGGTCGCTGTCGATAAAGAAGAGCGGCAAGCTTTTTTAGAAAAACGTCAAAAGTATCTGCTGTACTAATTAAAGTAATCGCGGACGAACTGCACGAGGTCAGCAACCGCAATCCGGTCTTGCTTCATCGAATCGCGATAACGGACGGTGACGGTCTCTTTGTCGCCTTCAAACGTATCAAAGTCGACAGTGATGCACAGCGGCGTACCAATTTCATCATGACGGCGGTAGGCTTTACCGACGTTGCCGATGTCTTCGTATTTCATGCGGCCTAAGCCGAGCTTCTGGAGATTTTGTTTGATCTCTTTGGCTTTAGCAACAATCTTTTCGTTGTTTTTGGCGAGAGGCACAACAGCCACTTTGATCGGAGAGAGGTGTTTTGCGAGTTTGAGAACGATCCGCTCGCCGTTTTCGAGTTTCTCTTTCGTATAGGCTTCTGTCAGGATAGCTAGATACACCCCGGTCAAGGCCTGCAGATGGTTCGATGACAAACGGAACAACAGCGGTTTTTTTCTCGAGATCTTGGACGACGAGAAAAGCGGTTGAATCAGGATTTGGCTTAACCTTGGAAAAGAGTTTGAGGCCTTCTTGAGACTTGGAGTGAGAACCTAAATCGAAGTCTGTGCGGTTGGCGATGCCTTCGAGTTCTTCTAAGCCATGAGGGAACTGGTAAAGGATATCTGTCGTGGCTTTAGAATAGTGGGACAGGTCTTCTTTTTTCTGAGGCTCGAGTTTAAGGTTCTCGGAAGAGAGGCCTTGTGTTTTCCACCAGTCCAAACGGATTTGGACCCATTTCTCATGCCACTTTTCATCGGTGCCGGGTTCAACGAAGAATTCGAGCTCCATCTGTTCGAATTCACGGACGCGGAAAATGAAATTGCGAGGTGTGACTTCATTGCGGAACGCTTTTCCGATCTGGGCGATACCAAACGGGAGTTTGCGTGAGGTCGAATCAATGACATTTTTAAAATTGGTGAAAATACCTTGAGCGGTTTCAGGACGGAGGTAGCCGTAGCTTGCACCGTCATCAATAGGGCCAAGATTGGTCTTTAGCATCAGATTGAATGGCCGGGGATCGGTCAGATCTTTAGAACCGCACTTGTCGCATTTACCATCGATGATGTGATCGGCTCTCATCCGGTGTTTGCAGTTGCGGCAGTCGACCATCGGGTCGGAAAAGGTCTCTTCATGTCCTGAATGTTTTAGAGTCAGGCGGTGAGTGATAATCGAAGCATCGATGCCTTCGATGTCATCTCGCTCATAGACCATCGCTTTCCACCAGGCGGCTTTAAGATTATTTTTGAGCTCAACGCCAAGGGGGCCATAGTCGTAGATCCCTTGGAGTCCGCCATAGATGTCGGAGCTTTGAAAGATGAATCCACGTCTTTTGCAAAGAGAAACGATTTCTTCGAGGGAGACTTTATTTTCCATGAGGGAACCTATTGTCCTGGATCATCGCTTTTTTGTAAATCACAGCAGAGGAAAGAGATGATAATCTTTTTTCGAAATTGAATTCCCTTGAACTACTCTCATCTAAAGGCGCGAGTAGTTCAAATTACGGTGTCAGTAATCGATAGTAGGGTGGGAGTGAACTGAAAATAGAGCTTTCCATGAGTCGCGAGATATGTGTCTTCCCAACTATTGAGAAGAAGCTTATGGGGAACAGATATCGGATCTTCTTGAGGCGGGGCTACAATGGAGACAACGAGTCTCACCTCAGCGGGCGTACTAGAAATGGTGTCCGTAATTTCAAAAAAAAGGACATGAGTTTTGTCGGTTGTATTACAGATGAGATAATTGCCGACCCCTAGTTCGCGATCACGGAATTCTAGTGGGCCTTGGAGGGGGATCAAAATCATCAGGGGTTCCTTGACGGAGCGTGTAAATGGGTGGTGTGGTCCAATTTGTGTGGAAGATGCTGGATGGAAATTGAGGGTGGGTTTGTCGGATACGTTGGCAAACTCGTAAATTCCCATTTCATCTGTGACATCCAAGGTCACTTTGAAGAGAGGAGTTTGTCCCTGGGTAAACCGCACTTTAAGTCCGTGTTCAAAGGGCATCTCTGGAATAAAGACTTGCAGGGGAAAATCAGCCGAAGAAGTATAAATCATGGGTTGACGAAAGCTCCATTGATTCCAAGTACAGTTAATGAATACCGGTTCACCGGAATCCTTTGAATAATAACGAACAGAATCTAAATTAATTCTGACAAGCCCTGCGGCATAATGGGAAAAGCAGAGCTGGTTGTTACAATTTGCAGCCAATGGGAAAAGTTGAGTCATTAAACGGTCGCTTAAATCTGGTTTCTCTTGCGAAGGCTGCTCGTTCTTTGGTGCCCGAAGATCTCTGATCATGTCGTAAATCAGAAAGAGCAGCACGGCAGCAACACCGCAAAGCACGGTGACTGATCGCGTATTCCATAGAGAGCTCTGACTGATTGAAGGAACGGATCTGACTGAAGGTAAGCTTACTGGGGGAACTGTCGACATAACGCCTCCATGAAGAAGGCGATAATATTAAACGAAAACTTTAATTGACGGCACGCCTTAGTTCTTGAAAAACGATTTCACCTTATCAAAGAAGTTCTGTTTGCGAGGAGAGTTGTCTTCTGTTTCGAGATCGGCAAATTTCTTGAGCAAGTCTTTCTGTTTATCGGAGAGGCGGACGGGTGTCTCGATCGTGATGCGGACGAGAAGATCGCCGAGGCCTTGACCGTGGACATTCGGAGCGCCTTTTCCTTTGACGCGAAGAACTTTATCAGGCTGCGTGCCTTCAGGGATCGTGATGCTAAGAGAACTTCCCACAGGAGAAGGGATTTCTTTTTTAGTTCCAAGAGCAGCTTCTGTGAAGCTGATCGGCAGTTCAATGATCACATCGTCGCCGTCGCGTTGGAAAACAGGATGCGGATCGACATTGATGTAGACGTAGAGATCTCCAGGAGGACCTCCGCCGAGGCCTGCATCGCCATAGCCGCCCATGCGAATCCGCATGCCGTTATCGACGCCAGGTGGGATTTTAACTGTGACGTTTTGCTTTTTCTTTTGTCTTCCTTCGCCATGGCACTCTTTACAAGGATCGGAAATGGTTTTGCCTTGTCCGTGACATGTGGGGCAGGGAGACGACATGCTGAAAAATCCGCGGCTTTGGTGGACCATGCCGGAGCCTTGGCATCTAGAGCATCGTTTGATGGCGGATGCTGAAGCTGCTCCTGAGCCGTCGCAGCGAGAACAGGAGACATAATTGGTGAGTACAATCTCTTTTTCCGAGCCTTTGATGGCGTCTTCAAAAGAAATAGTCATGCTCATTTTTTTGCTGGCGCCTTGTTGGACAGAGCTGTGCTGTTCTTGCTCCTGGCCGAAGATCGAATCGAAAATCGAATCTCCGCCGCCTCCGCCGCCGCCAAAAGCTCCCATGAATGTACGGAGCGCTTCTTCCATCGAGGAGAATCCGCCCATTCCACCCGGACCGCCAGGACCACCGCCCATGCCGCCTTTTAAAGCGTCTGCGCCGTATTGATCATAGATTTGACGTTTTTTGTCGTCGCTGAGGACTTCATAGGCTTCGGAGATTTCTTTGAATTTTTTTTCGGCAGTATGCATCGCCGGGATTTTTATCGGGATGGTACTTGAGAGCATTTTTGCGGTAAGCTTTTTTGATCTCGTCGCCAGTTGCGCCTTTGGAAATGCCAAGAGTGTTGTAATAGTCGCTCATAAAAATCTCTGTTGTTTAGACAAGCTTAGCGCGAAAAGGAGTTTTTTAGCAATCCTTAAACAGGAGTGCTAAAAAATTCAATTGGCAAAATATATCTAACAAATGATTTTAATTAGATACCTCCTAATGCAAAAAGAGTGCCGAAAGAGCGAATATCTTAGTATCTATTAAAAGATTTTAATTTTTTATATTTTAAAGCAGCTTTGGCTTTAGCACGACTTTTGACAGACGGCTTGTCATAAAAGCGGTGCGCTTTCGCAGCTTTTAAGATGCCTTCTTTATCAATTTTCTTTTTGAGAGCGCGTAGAGCTTTATCAATCGGCTCACCGGGACGGACTTTTACGCTAGTCATTCAGGAATGCACTCCTTTAAATTAGAATATCCTTAGAATCTTACGGTGTAGAGGAAATATAGACAAGTTCTATTTGGGCAGATCTTTCTCCGGAGAGATATTTTTCATAAGAAAGTGCTGCAATGGCATCTAAATCAGGGAGAAGCGTTGAAGAAAAAGAGATGAGGGGAATATTCCAGCCATAGCTTAAACTTTGAGCGATGATGCCGCCGACTCGGGATCCGGTGAAAGAGCCTGGGCCTGTGCCGATTGCGATATAATTTGGTAAGGACGCTTGCAAAATGGATTGGATTGATGGTAAAAGAAATTTTGAAAGCTGGCGACCCTCTGAAATGATAATTTTAGAAAGGAGTGAGCCGTTTTCGGCAAGGCCGATAAAAGCTTGAGAGCCTGTTGTGTCGATAATAAGGGACAGCATAGGTTATTATTATACCTTTCATTGCGATATTTTTGTAGAGCTGGTAAATTTTTAAGATTAAACATTGAGGAATAATGCATCAATTTATGGAAGATGAAAACGTTTTCACTGAAGAAGAAGAAGCCGTTGTCGATGCTGTCAAAGAATCTTTACAAGGCAAGCAGGAAGAGCAACCCTCTCCCAGCGGTCCCGATCAAGTATTTATTATTCCTCTGACACGCCGTCCATTCTTTCCAGGAATGGCCGCACCCGTTGTCATTGAGCCAGGCCCTTTCTATGAAGTGCTGAAGATCGTTGCGAAGACCGAACATAAATGCATGGGGCTTTTTCTCACGAAAAAAGAAGATGCCAATGTCTATAAAGTTGGATTCGATGATCTGTATAAAGTCGGCGTGCTCGCTCGCATCCTGCGCATTATTCCTATGGAGCAAGGCGGAGCGCAAGTCGTCCTTAATATGGAAAAGAGAATTTCCATCACGAAGCCGGTTAAGTCAGCTAAGTATCTTCGTACGCAAGTGAAATATTTCGAAGATGGCGGGGGCAAACTGACGAAAGAGCTCAAAGCTTATTCGATCAGCATCATCACGACGATTAAAGAACTTCTTAAACTCAATCCTCTCTTTAAGGAGGAGCTCCAGATCTTCTTGTCCCATTCCGACTTTACAGAACCGGGAAAACTCGCTGACTTTGCTGTCGCATTGACAACAGCGGGCCGTGAAGAGCTGCAAGAAGTCTTAGAAACATTTGATCTTCATACTCGTATCGATAAAGCTCTGATGCTTTTGAAAAAAGAGCTTGATTTGAGCAAACTGCAAAATACGATCACGCAGAAGATGGAATCGACCATCTCCAAAACACAGCGCGATTTCTTTTTGCGCGAACAGCTCAAGACGATCAAAAAAGAACTTGGATTGGAAAAAGAAGACAAATCGATCGACTTAGAAAAGTTTGAGAGCCGTCTTAAAAAAAGGCAAGTGCCTGACGATGTCATGACAGTGATCCGCGAAGAGATGGAAAAGCTTTCCGTCTTGGAAGTCCAATCTGCCGAATATGCTGTCTGCCGCAACTACCTCGATTGGCTCACGATCCTTCCTTGGGGTATCTATAGTGAAGAGTCGCACGATCTAGGAAAAGCCAAGAAGATCCTCGAAGAAGACCACTACGGTCTGGAAGATATCAAGGAGCGGATTTTGGAGTTCATCAGCGTGGGGAAACTCTCCGGTGGAGTCAAAGGAAGCATCATTTGTTTAGTCGGCCCTCCAGGTGTGGGTAAAACAAGCATCGGCAAAAGCATTGCACGCGCCCTCAATCGTCAATTCTACCGGTTTTCTGTCGGCGGGATGCGCGATGAGGCTGAAATTAAAGGCCACCGCCGCACCTATATAGGGGCGATGCCAGGCAAAATGATCCAGGCGCTTAAGTTCACCCAGACGATGAACCCTGTGATCATGCTCGACGAAGTCGACAAATTAGGAAACAGCTATCAGGGCGACCCTGCTTCTGCGCTTTTAGAGGTGCTCGATCCAGAACAAAACAAAGACTTCTTGGACCATTATCTCGATGTTCGCTGCAACCTCTCGAATATTCTTTTCATTGTGACAGCCAACGTTCTTGATACGATTCCAGAGCCTTTGAAAGACAGGATGGATATTTTGAGACTTTCCGGCTACATCATGGAAGAAAAAATCAAGATCGCTCAGAAATACTTGATTCCAAGAAACCGCAAGCTCATGGGATTGAAATCCCAAGACCTCGATTTCTCTGTCAGCGCTCTAAAAGAGATGATCAACGGCTATGCTCGGGAAGCGGGGGTCCGCAGTCTTGAGAACACTGTCAAGAAGATCATGCGTAAAGTCGCTGTTAAAGTTGTCCGTGAAGAAGAGAGCGCTGCCAAGAAAAAGAAAAAACCCAAGTACGAAGAGCATCATCTGACGAATAAGAGCTTAGAGAAGTATCTCGGCAAGCCGATTTTCACCAGCGACAGATACTATCCGCGCACTCCGATCGGAGTTTGCATGGGCCTGGCATGGACATCAATGGGGGGAGCCACTCTCTACGTTGAATCTGTTAAATTCCCAGCAGAAAAAACAGAGATGAAGCTCACCGGACAAGCCGGCGATGTGATGAAAGAGTCTTCTCAGATCGCATGGAGTTATCTCCAAAGCACCTTTGAAAAATATGCTCCTGGAAAGGCATTCTTTGAAAAGAGCCAAGTCCATATTCACATTCCAGAAGGCGCGACTCCTAAAGACGGACCATCCGCTGGTGTCACCATGATGACTTCTTTGGTCTCATTGCTCCGCAATCAGCCGATTTTGCAAGATCTCGGGATGACAGGAGAGCTGACACTGACAGGCAAAGTACTGCCGATCGGCGGAGTGAAAGAAAAAGTGATTGCTGCACGGCGCTCGGGCGTCAAAGTGTTGATATTCCCTAAAGAAAATAAACGGGATTTTGATGAACTTCCACTCTACGTGAAGAAAGGGCTGCAAGTGCATTTTGTGGATAACTATGATGAGGTCTTTAATGTTGCATTCTCCAAAAAACTTTGAGGAATATTTTTCTCAAAAGTGGATTGACCCATCGAAGCTTGAAGAGAGAATCGAAGATCTAAAAAAGAGTGGCAAGACAATTGCCACTCTCAATGGTTCCTTTGACCTGCTCCATGCTGGCCATCTCCATATGATTTACGAAGCGTCGCTCCAAGCTGATCTTCTCATCATGGCACTAAACTCAGATATCTCGATCAAAAAATACAAAAGTCCTCTTAGACCGATTGTTCCTTTAGAATACCGCCTGAGAATGATCGCAGCGCTTGAGTTTGTCGATCATGTCACGACATTTGAAGAGACAGATCCTCGCGTTTTACTCTCTAAAATTAAACCGCATGTCCATGTCAATGGTCCTGAATACGGGGAAAGCTGCATCGAATCCGATGTTGTCAAATCTCACGGGGGACGGATCCATATTGTCGAGCTGATTCCAGGTCTTTCGACTTCTACATTGATCAAAAAAATAGTCGATACATGCGCCTAATCGGTGAATTTAAAGACGAAAGGCAATCCTTTGGTTTTCAAGCATTCTTGAAAAAAGAAGGAATCCAAAGTCTTTATGATTCAACGAAAGATGCATCCGGTCAAACCATGTTTCGTCTCTGGATTGTCGAAGAAGACGATTTCGATCAAGCGTGGGCCTTTTATCAAGAATGGCAAAAAAATCCTCATGATGTCCGCTTCGAGCCCAAACAAGAAAAAGTGGAACCTACGGTTTCCAAACCCGCTCCTCCCAAGTGGAAAGTCCGCATGGTCAGACAGCAAGGGTCTTCTTTTTCGCTCAACAATCTGATGATATTGATCTGCGGTCTGCTTTTCGTTTTAAACGGCATTCAGGAAAAAAGTATTATAACCCAAAAAGGGGAAGCCGGTTATCAGCTGAGTTTTACCCCGATTGAAAAAAAACTGCTCTTTGATTATCCCCAGTATTTTGTGAATCTGGAGAAGTTTTTGGCAGAGTATCCGGTCAAGACCATGGCTGAGATCAAAGAGCTTCCGGCAGCGGCCCAAGCCGCGTTTCAAAAAGCCAAAGATGCTCCCACTTGGAAAGGTTTGACAGATCTTCTGATGAAACGGAGCTTGAATGACTATGAGAAGCTTCCTGCAGGCACACTGTTTGGAAAGATCCGACAGGGAGAAGTCTGGCGTCTCTATTCACCTGTATTATTGCATGGCAATTGGCTGCATATCCTTTTTAATATGGCCTGGCTTTGGTTATTGGGACGGCAGATTGAACAGCGTATCGGGATATTCCGATATCTTGTTCTTTCATTGATTGTCGGCATCATCGCCAACATCGCTCAATATATCATGAGCGGCCCAGAGTTTTTGGGTTATTCCGGCATCGTGATGGGCATGGTCGGTTTTATTTGGATGCGGCAAAAAATGGCTCCCTGGGAAGGATATCCTCTCAATCCCACGATCGTTCGTTTTGTTGTCATCTATGTCGCGATTTTACTTGTCCTTGAAATGTTGTCGCTCGGACTTGATTTTTTCCATGTAACAGAACTTTATGCTAATATTGCCAACACGGCCCATATTATAGGCGGCCTGACGGGAGTTCTACTGGCTCGTCTTCATTTTTTCAGCCGGAGTACAAAATGAGTGTCCGCGACCTTACAATATTAGGGTGTTCAAGCCAGCAGCCGACCCGCAAACGGAATCACGGCGCCTATCTTTTAAGATGGAATGATGAAGGACTCCTCTTTGATCCCGGAGAAGGAACGCAGCGGCAGTTTATTTTTGCCAATATCGCTCCGACCTGTGTGACGCGGATTTTCGTCAGCCATTTTCATGGCGATCATTGTTTAGGGCTCGGATCGATGCTCATGCGTCTGAATCTTGATAAGGTGACCCATCCGATCCATTGCTATTATCCTGCAAGCGGACAAGTCTATTTCGATAGGCTCCGTTACGGCACGATGTACCATGAAAATATCCAAGTCATTCCGCATCCTGTTCAAAAACCCGGCCTTGTGGAAGAAGATGACAAATTTCGGATCGAAGCGTTTGCTCTTGAGCACGGAGTTGAGAATTTTGCCTGGAGAATCAAAGAGAAAGACTCCATCAAATTCGATAAGCAAAAACTCAAAGAGAAAGGAGTTCTTGGCGAGATGGTCCGCCAAATCGAGAAAGATAAAAAAGTTTCGGTGAACGGAAAAATCATCACCTTGGATGAAGTCAGCCACTTGCGGCCGGGCGATATTTTTACGATTGTAATCGACACACTTCCATGCCAGGGCGCTATTGATGCAGCTAAAAATGCGACTCTTCTTTTATGCGAAAGCACCTATCTTGATGAACATGGACACTTAGCTAAAGAATATCATCATATGACAGCCAAGCAAGCCGCTGAGATTGCAAAAAAAGCCGGCGCTAAAGAATTGATCCTCACACATTTCTCAGCCCGTTATCAAGATCTAGAGCCGTTTGAAACAGAAGCTCGGTCGATCTTTCCTAACACATTTGCCGCGGACGATTTAAAGGTTTTTCCCTTCGCTAAAAGTCAAAATTAAAAAAATTATTTTACATATTCCCCCAACCTGATAGAGGTTGTTAAAAGGTTGGGTGACAATTGAAAAACTTAATTCGGAATCTAAAATCGAAGAAAGTTAAGCGGTTCATCAAAAAATGGGACCTAAAGACACATCCAATTGCTATTTCAGCAGTTGCTTTTCTTCTGATAACAGTGGGTTGCCATGAGCGGAAAGATGCCCCGCCATGTGGGACAAAAAAAAGACAAAGCTGTCAGCCCTTAAGTTTAAAGGCTGTCAGCGAGCAAAATGTTCACGGATGCTGGCAAGGCAAAAGCGCTCCTTATTTGAATAGCGGCGGATTTTCAATTGAAGGCGATTTTATTTATTGGAGAGTTGATGAAGACGGTCTAGACTATGTGATGACTACGAACACCTCGGATAGTTCAACCGATTCAAAATTACATAAACCCGACATTAGCTGGGATCCAGGTTTTAAAATCGGTATGGGTTATACATGGGGAGATCAAGACTTTTGGGATCTTTTTTTGAGATGGACCCATTTAAATAGCAAGCAAAGCGGAGAGAAAAAAGCGCCAAATACAACGGGCTCGCATGTTTTGCTTCCTGTTTGGTCTCCGACTGTTTTAGATCAGTTAGCTACAACCGCTTCTGCCCATTGGCAAGTGCGTTATAATACGTTGGATTTGGAGATGGGCCGGAATTACTTCATCAGTAAGACCGTAGCTCTCCGTCCCTATGTTGGGATTAGAAGCGCTTTGATCTTGCAGCACTATGAAGCAAGATATCACGGTGTCATTACTCCACTTGCTCCTGATCCGCACACCCATATGAAAGCCCAAAATAATTTTAAGGGTTTAGGCGCGCGCGCGGGTGCTCAGTTCAAGTGGCACTTTGTCTCCGACTGGTCTGTTGTGGGGTCTGTTTCGGGATCGTTATTATGCGGTTGGTATAATATCAACCAAAAATTGGCTGGAGTTGAAACTCTAGCTCCAATGAATTTCGGATTAAAAGACAATTTCACTAAAGTTGCCACGAACTTAGAAGCGAGTCTAGGTTTTGAATGGGAATGTTTCTTCTCGGATGACGATTACCGAGTCGCAATCTCACTAGCATATGAATTTTCCGAGTGGTTCTCACAGAACCGCATGAAGCAATTTAATCTTGTAGACAATGCTGGTAATATGCAGGTAGGTGTCACAACAGTGGGAGCGCAAAACGGCGATCTTGGACTCCAAGGCGCTACTTTACAAGTTAGATTTGATTTCTAGTGAAGATCTTGAGAGAGCAATTTGAATTCTTGCAGCATGATTTCTAATGCGGCAGGATTTCGAAGGAAAGTTTCGAGCATTTTTTTCAGTTCAGGAGATGTGGGATCTGCGAGGTAATGTTTAGAAGCATCGAGCAGAGAAACATTTTTTTGCAGGCCGGGGATAGAGAGAGGCTGCGTCAAGATCGTTTCAACAATTTCACCTGCATCGTAGAGTTTTTCTCTTAACATGATCTATCTTCCTGCGGCTTGTAAGGCTTTTTGTGCTGCAGCGCTAAGGCTGGAAATGAGTTGTGCGACTTGATCGAGTTTGGGTTCAAGCGTCTTCAAATCCAAATTTGAAAGGACAGCTGTTGCTGTGTCAAGCTCTGCCCCAAACGACTTGGCTGTTGCTGTCACATCCGGAGAATCTCCTGGAGAATTTGATGGACTGGTTGGATTGATTCTAGTTACCATTTAAGTCACCCTGCGCCGAGTATATCAAGTTGCCAAGTATTCTTCCAGTGGTCCTTTAAAATTATGTATTCCATCCTCTTCAAAGGCGATGATTTTAGTAGCAACTTCATCGAGAAGACCACGGTCATGAGACGCCATAATGACGGTCCCTTTAAAATCTTCTAAAGCCCATGCCAGGGCAGCTACAGCTTCCAAATCGAGGTGGTTGTTGGGCTCATCCATGATCAAAAAATTGTAATTGCAGAGCATCATGCCGGCCATGATGAGGCGGGCGGTTTCTCCTCCAGAGAGGTGGGCGACTGGTTTAAAGGCATCATCTCCGCCAAAGAGCATTTTACCCAGCACGCTTCGGACATCTTGGTCATAGACATTTTCTTTTTTAGCTTTGAGCCAGTCAAAAATGGTCTGAGATCCTTTTTTATTCACGATATCGGAGTGGTTTTGAGGGAAATATCCAATTTGAACCTGGTGTCCGAGCTCGATCTTGCCGCTATCTTGCTGGAGAACCCCGGCCATCATCTTCAGAAGTGTACTTTTTCCGCGGCCATTATTTCCGATTACACCAATTTTGTCTCCGCGCAGGATCTCACAGCTGTAATTTTTAATCACCGGATGGTCGTAGGCCTTTGAGACGTTTTCAACTTTAAGAACGATTTCGCCAGAAGGCTTTTCCGGTGGGTAGAACCTTATATAAGGGCGTTGGATATTCGATTTTTTCAGTTCTAAAGGCTGGAGCCGGTTGATCTCGCGGATGCGGGACTGCACTTGGCTCGCTCTTGTACCTGCACCGAAGCGGGAAACGAAATCTTGCAGCTGAGAAATTTTCTTTTCTTTCGATTTGTTTTCATCTTCAGCTCTAGATCTGACAGCTGTTTTGGCAATGATCATCTGATCGTAATTGCCGGAATAGATAATGACGGTCTCGTAATCGATATCGGCAATATGTGTTGTGACGGTATTAAGGAAGTGGCGGTCATGGCTGATCACAACCAGCACACCTTTATACTGCAGCAGGAACTGCTCTAGCCAACCGATTGATTCCATATCAAGGTGGTTGGTCGGTTCATCGAGAAGAAGAGCATCAGGTTCTCCGAAGAGCGCTTGGCAAAGAAGAACGCGGAATTGTGAATCGAGCGGGATCTGGTGCATTTTTAAGGAATGCAATTTTTGCGCAATGCCCATCCCAGTTAAAAGTTCTTCCGCTTCAGATTCTGCGCTGTAGCCATTTTCTTCTGCGATGATTTCTTCGAGCTCGCCCAACCGGATGCCGATCTCGTTGGTGATCTCTTGTGTATATAGGTGGTCTCTTTCTTGGAGGGCATCCCATAAACGTTTGTTGCCCATGATGACAACGGAAATGACATCTTGATCTTTAAAGTCTTCGATGTTCTGCTTAAGGAATCCGACTTTGCGCGGCAGAGTGATGGTGCCTTCGTTAGGTTCTTCCAGGCCCATCATGATTTTCATGAGTGTCGATTTACCAGAACCATTAGGCCCTGTGAGTCCGTAACGGTTTCCTGCATTAAAGGAGACATTGATATTTTCGAAAAGAAGACGCGGTCCGACTTTCTTAGAAACTTTGGTTATAGTAATCATAGGGAAACAGTATATCAAAAGGTGAGTTTATGAAGGAATGGAAAGAAAAGTTTTTAAGCTATCTGCAGGCGATTAGAAATGCCTCTGTCCATACATTGAGAAATTACGGGATGGATCTTGCAGACTTCCAGGGGTTTGCTCAAGCAGATGATGTTAGGTCTGTCGATAAAAGAATGATTAGAGGATATCTGACCCACCTGAATCAGAAGCAGGTGACCAAGCGCACTATATTAAGGAGGCTGTCGGCTCTCCGGTCATTTTTTAAATATCTCCTTAAAGAAGGAGCCATCTCCCATAATCCTTTAGAAGAGATCGATGCACCTAAATTAGAAAAAACCATTCCATCCCCTTTAACAATAGAAGAGATCGATCGCTTATTTCAGCAGCCAGATACACAGACGTATTTAGGTTTTCGTGATCGCACGATCATGGAACTCTTTTATAGTTCAGGACTTCGCATCAGTGAACTTATCGGACTCAATAGATCAGATTTTGATGCAACGAATCTCACGCTGCGTGTCAGAGGAAAAGGAAAAAAAGAACGCGTTATTCCAATTACAAAAAATGCAGCAGCATGGATCAACAGCTATCTCAATCATCCAGAACGTATCACTTGATAGCGAACACACCCAAGCAGAAAAAAATCACGACGCGATTTTTTTAAATAAATGGGGCGATCGTTTGTCTGTTCGGTCCGTTGATCGCAATTTTCAGACCTTTTTAAAGCAGTCCGGACTGGCTTCAAAAGCCACTCCGCACACAATTCGACACACAATTGCAACACATTGGTTAGAAAAAGGTATGGACCTAAAAACTATCCAAATTCTATTGGGACATTCATCACTTTCAACCACCACGATTTACACAAAAGTTTCGACAAAACTGAAAAAGGTTGTTTACGATAAGGCCCATCCTTTGGTAAAAGAAAGAGATATGACTATTTCAAAACAAGAAGGAGTAGCGCATGAACAAGAATTTGTTATTTAGTATGCTAGCTTTAACAGCATTTGCCTTTGCAGATGGAGATACAACAAACTCCTCTACATTGCTTGCAGATGACAATTTGATTGCAGGAGGATGTGATACTCCTTGCAAACCAAAACCAGTAGAATGTAAACCAAAACCAGTAGAATGCAAACCAAAACCAAAACCATGTGAACCATGTGTACGAAAAGGAATGGCACCAATCGTGCTCACTTCTTCTCGTCCATGTGACGACGTTGGTCTCTACATTTTTGCTGATGCTCTCTATTGGCATGCAGATGTAACCAACGCTGAGTGGGCGTTTGTTAACAATACTGCAGCTGTAACAGCTCCAGTATCAGGAACAAACCAAGAACTCGCTTTCAAATGGAGCTGGGGTTTCCGTGTAGGTCTCGGTTATGAGTTCGATCATGATCAGTGGGATTCAGATATCTACTACACATGGTTCCGTAGCAGCGCAGCAAGCGGTTCAACTAGCAGCACAGGTTTTGCTGTGCCCGCCGGTGGATCAGCTACTAGCCTTAATACCGATTCCTTATGTAGCCCCTGGTTCTGTAACTGGTGGATCAGCTAATCAAAATTGAAATTCAACGTATTGGATTGGGAATTAGGACGCTCGTTCTATATCAGCAATTCTATTTCTCTCCGTCCGCACGTTGGTATTAAAGGCGCTTGGCACAAATTGCATGAAACTGAGTCATTCACAGCAGCAGTTGCTCCAGTGGCTTATAACGCTAGTGACACAACCAAGTCTTGGGCTGTCGGTCCTTCTGCTGGTATTAACTCCAACTGGTATTTCGGTTGCGGTAACACAATGGGTCCTAAAGGCGAAGTTAGAGACAGACCAATGTTCAGCATCTTCGGAGATTTTTCCGGTGCTCTGATGTATGGTCACTTTAAGAACAGCCATTCTGAGACAGGTGCAACAGCAGCTGGCGCAGCTAGCGGCGGATTCAATGTATCAGGCCTCAACCGCAATCTCATGGTTCCAGTGTTAACTGGAATCATGGGATTAGCTTGGGATATGTGCTTTGACTGCGACAAGATGCACCTTGGCATCCGCGCAGGATATGAGCTCCAATATTGGTTTAGACAGAATCAAAGATTCTCTAACTTCAATACTGGAGGTGATCAGGTGCAGACAGCTTCAGCTCCAAGATACACTCGCACAACGGGTGACCTCGCACTGCAAGGTCTGACTATTGATGTACGTTTCGACTTCTAAGATCTTAATTTAGAAGTTTTAATATTCAGCCCATCTTTCTTCACTTCGGTCTGGGTACCGAGGTGAAGGGGATGGGCTGAGTTGTTTCTAGGCTCTATCTCCCCTTATATATAGCCCTCTCTTCAGATCAATATCTAATTCAATCTAATATTATTTAATTCTATATTCGTATTATTAATTATATTTAATTAAATAATCAATAATTAATTGATATTTTAATTTTCATATCTCTCTAATTTTAAGCTTCTAATAATAATATATTGTAATAACTATTTAATTATGTTAATTAGTGATTTATAAATAGGAGAAACTAAACTATGAATAAAATAGTTTTATTGAGTTTTACTGCTTTAACAACATATACAATGGCAGATGATGTCGTTGTAGCACAAGATTCACAAATGATCAGCGACAGCTGTTCTAAGCCGTCATGCAACCCTCCCGCACCTCCACCACCTGAGCCGTGCAAGCCGCCTCCACCTAGCCCTGCAAACCTAAGCCACCGGCCCTGCAAACCTAAACCGCCTGTTTGTAAAAAACCTTGCCCTCCAGTGCCTGTCTGTAACAATACCCTTTGTTCTGCAGCTCCGTTGAGCGAAAACGGCTGGTATATGTTTGCAGATGCACTCTACTGGCATGCTGATGTCGATAATTCTGACTGGGCATTTAAAAATACCAACACAGCTGCAACCTGTTATTTCAGGTCCTAACCATGCGTTGGACTTTAAATGGAGCTGGGGTTTCCGCGTTGGAGTTGGGGCTAATATGGACTACGATCAGTGGGATACCAATGTCTATTACACATGGTTCCGAACAAAGAATTCTAATTCCGTTGGGACAACTGGTCTCAGATCGGTTCAGACCTTTTTGGTCTTGCCGCTCCCTTTACACAAGGATCGATCAACTGGAGTATCCATTATTCGATGCTTGATTGGGAACTCGGACGTTCTTTCTATGTGAGCAAGCACTTGTCTCTCCGTCCGCATATCGGAATTAAAGGCGGTTGGATCAGCCAGCATGTCAGAGAAAACTTCACAAAGCCCTGTAAGGCAACTTATAGTTCAAGACCAAAAATGATTTCTGGGGTGTTGGAGCATCTGGTGGATTTAATACCGCATGGACTTTTGCCGTTGTAGGGACTCACCATTTTGACTTCTTCGGTGATTTTGCCGGAGCTCTGATGTACGGCCACTTTGATGTTAAGCACGTCGAAACAATGATTGGAGTTGGTCCAATAGAAGGATTTAGCTCCTTCTGGATTGGACCGTAATTTAATGGTGCCGATGCTGCAGGCGATGTTCGGAATGAGCTGGGATACTAGCTTCAATTGCAATCGCTGCCACTTTGGCATTGCAGAGTTGGTTATGAGTTCCAATACTGGTGGAGACAGAACCAAATGCTCATCAACGAAGTCAGCACACATCTAGGAGTAGTCAATTATAGCCGATCTGCTGGCGATTTCGGTCTTCAAGGATTGACTATTGATTTCAGATTTGATTTCTAAGGTTTGAAAATGAGCCTGTTCCCTCATAGGGAACAGGCTGATTTTGAGAAAAATTCGGGAAAGCGATAAGCCGGATTTTGTCGTGGGCAATCATTCCTCTAGGAGCCTTGTCGCCAAAGCCCTCGAGCGTTCTTGTAGCCAAGCAACTGCGGAGAACATATGCCTTGGTACTCTTGCTTCGGATAGGGTTTATAGCACCTTGCCTCTCGGCAAGTGTGGCGGACTCCTAAAGCCCACATTTTCAGCCTGTCTACCGTTTGCAAGTCGATAGCGGAATGTTTTCTGTTACACTTTCCGTAGCCTTACGGCCCCCAGCCTTTCGCTGGTATCCTCTCCTGTGAAGTCCAGACTTTCCTCTCGTCTTGCAAGCAAGACAGCGATTGCTTCTTTCCCGAAAAAACTTAATGGTTGCAGCTACAGCGGCGACGGCGGCGTTTTGTCGTTGTCTGCTGCGCCTTCGACAGCCGCTTCTTCCGGCTGCCAGTAGTGGATGCGTGAGCAGTGTTCGCAGAAGACGAGATTTTCGCCTTTGCGGACGATGTTTTCATGTTGGGCTGTCAGCGCAATGTGGCATCCGCTGCAGGTGCGGTTTTCGATAGGAACGATCACGCGGTCTTTTTTATTGCGAAGGAGTCTTTCGTAAATTTGGAGGACTTCAGCGATCCGCAGTTTTTGCAAGGCGATCTCTTTCTGCTTTTAAGTGAGAGCCTTCTTCATTGATCAGCTTAATGCTGTCTTTGATCTCATTTTCTAAGGCAGAGCTGCTGCTTCAGAAGTTTGGAGGCTCTCTTTAATTTTATTGAGAAGCTCTTCTCCAGCGACGCGTTTATCAACGAGATCGGAGACTTTTTGCTCGGTGTTGATCTTTTCGCGCTCTAAAGCTGTCATCTCTTGAGTCAGAGCATTGAACTCTTCTACTTTTTTGACAGAGCCCTGTTGAGATTCAAGTTTTTTCATCTTAGCAGTGATTTCTTGGATCTTCTGTTTCGAGTGTTTGAGCTTGTTTGCCGTAACTCGATGATCTCATTTTCTTTTTCAGTCAGCTGCTGATGGAGTTCTTTGCGGAGAGCTTCGATCTGTTCGATCTCTTTTAAGCGTTCTTTTTTCACACGCATCAGACGGAGCATCTTCATGTCGAGCTCTTGGATCTCCAAAATCGTCTTGAGGGCATCTTTCATTTGCAATATATCCTGGTTTGTAACCCGATAGAATATAGGTGGGCTCACTTTCTTCTCAAGGGAATTTTTGAGAAGATATGTACGCAGAGAAATGTCCCTTTCTGTCAGAATGCAGTCAAATGTCATATTTAAAAAAATATTTTAACAAAGTCCCTGAAGCCCAGCGAAAAACCGGCAGCCATTGCCTATTTGGCCTCCATTGATGCTGTCCATGGGGAATTTCCTGAGATTGGCGATGCGATTGTTCAAGAGCTCAAGGACCAAAGGTCCCATCTGAAACTGATCGCCTCTGAAAATTTTTCTTCACTTCCCGTCCAGCTGGCGATGGGCAACCTCCTGACCGATAAATATTCCGAAGGATACCCCTTCCACCGGTTCTATGCCGGCTGCGACAATGTCGATTTCATTGAAGCCGCGGCGTCGAAGAGCTTAAGAAAATTTTTAATTGCGATCATGCCTATGTTCAGCCGCATTCGGGAGCCGATGCCAATATGGTGGCTTTTTGGTCGATCTTGGTCCACCGGGTCCAAAACAAAGAAGTCGAAAGACTGGGCAAAAAATCGGATAGATGAGCTGACGCCTGAAGAATACGAACAGATGCGCAAGCTGCTGTGAACCAAAAAGTCATGGGGATGTCGCTCGATTCCGGCGGGCATTTGACGCATGGCTATCGGCATAATATTTCTTCTAAAATGATGCATTCCGTTCCCTATGATGTCGATCCGCAAACAGGATATCTCGATTATAAAGCGCTCGAGACCCAAGTCAAAAGAGAAAAGCCTGCGATTTTGATCGCTGGCTATTCGGCTTATCCACGACTGATCGATTTTGCCAAGATGCGGGAAATTGCCGATACGGTCGG
>CAWIQH010000012.1:0-110226 GCA_963838185.1 uncultured Chlamydiae bacterium | reverse complement strand
GATTCAGCATAGATGTAACTGACGAAGTACATAAACGTATTGTGACAAACTGCGTCCATGTACTGCTCGCGATAGAGCGAATCGCCCATCGCGATTTTGAGCGGTCTCCCGCGGAGGCTCTCGGTGAACCAGGCGGGTTTCGGAAGCGATCCCATCATTGCAACCAGCTCTTTGTCGCGTGTCGCATTCAGCATGAACGCACCCTCCGGACTTCCTGAATAATTATGCGCTCTCAATTCGATGGCGAGCGAGCGAACTCGCGATGGAGGCCGATTTAAAGCCTGCTCGGATGATTTGTAAAGGACCCGCGCGAGCGGACCGCGATGCTTCTACGGTTCGGGAACTTTATGACTTCGTCCGGACATTAACCCGTCGGCAGGTCGGTCGCTGACGGTTGTTTTTATTGTTCACGGGTGTTTCCATGCAGCAGGTCAAAATTCTTGACGAATCCGAGATTCCCGCGAACTGGTACAACGTGGTGGCCGATATGCCGAAGCCGCCTGCGCCGCTGCTAGGGCGCGACGGCAAGCCGGTCGATCCCGAATCGCTCGCCGCGATTTTTCCGCCCGCGATCATCGAACAGGAAATCTCGCGCGAGCGATGGATTCCCGATCCCGAGCCGGTGCGCGAAATCTACCGTCAATGGCGCCCCTACTCCGATGTTCCGCGCGCATCGCCTGGAGCAAGCACTCGGGACCCCCGCGAACATCTACTACAAGTACGAAGGCGTCAGCCCCGCCGGCTCGCACAAGCCGAACACCTCGGTGCCGCAGGCATATTACAATCACCAGGCCGGCGTGCGGCGCATCGCGACCGAGACCGGCGCCGGGTCAATGGGGTTCGGCGCTGGCGATGGCGGGCCGATGTTCGGTATCGAGGTTCGCGTGTACATGGTTCGCGTCAGCTACGAGCAGAAGCCGTTTCGGCGCTCGATGATGGAAGCCTGGGGCGCCGAGGTCATCGCGAGCCCGAGCACGCGATACCACGTCGGGCCGCGCACATCCTCGCGCGCATCCCGATTCGACCGGGTCACTTGGCATCGCGATCTCCGAGGCGGTCGAGGAAGCGGCGACGCGCGCCGACACCAACTACGCGCTCGGGTCGGTGCTCAATCACGTGCTGCTTCATCAGACGGTGATCGGGCTGGAGGCAAAAAAGCACTTCGAGAAGGTTGGCGATTATCCCGACGTGGTAATCGCATGCGCGGCGGAGGCTCGAACTTCGGGGCGTCGCGTTCCCATTTTTCGCCGACAAAGCCGCGGGCAAATATGTCCGGCTGGTCGCGGTCGAGCCCGAATCGTGTCCCACCTTGACCCGCGGCCACTATGCCTACGACTCCGGCGATACCGCGGGCCTCACGCCGCTGATGCTGATGTACACGCTCGGGCGCAATTTTGTCCCTCCGTCGATTCATGCTGGCGGCCTGCGCTACCACGGCGACTCGCCGCTGGTGTCGCAGCTTCATCATGAGGGACTGGGCCAAGCCGTCGCGGTGCCGCAGCGCGCGACTTTCGAGGCAGGGATGATGTTCGCGCGCGCCGAGGGAATCATCCCCGCCCCGGAATAGACATCATGCGATTCGCGTCGCGATCGATGAGGCGCTGGCGTGCAAGCGGACCGGCGAGCCCAAGACTATCTTCTTCAACCTTTCGGGTCACGGCCATTTCGACATGGCGGCGTATGACCGCTACCTGAGCGGCAAGCTCGAGGATTCCTCGTATCCCGACGCAGCGATCGAGGAGGCGTTGACGTATTACCAGCTCGCCCAAATTCGTTGCGAAAACGCCGACATCGTCGTGAGTTGGATAGGGGAAGCCTGTCGACGTTCCTCGGCGGCGTCTTCGGCGCCGGTTAACAACGTCAACGGAGCCTGCATGTTTAGCCTTACACTGCCGTCGGCTTGATTCCTACCGTTCGTGGAATCCGCCGGCGGGCCGATATCGGCGGTTAAACCTCGAGCACCTGAGGCACCTGGTGCAAGGCGGCGGCCTGGCTGTCGGGCCTGTCTGCCGGTCCGGCTGATCGCGATCCCGGAGGGCGCCTCGCAGGCTTCAATGACGAAGTGCTCGACCTCGATCACGAGCATCTTCGCTCGCGAGTGCGCGCATTGACATACCCGGGCCGCGAGACCGAAGCGCTTGGTGAGCTCGCCCGCCAGTACGATGCCTTCGTTATAGCCCAAGCCAAGGCCCGGCATCCTGATCTGCCAACGACCGGTTTTTCAATGTCGGCTTCATCCTGGACCCGCACGGGCGAGGTCATCTTGCAGCACTACAAGGTGTCGCCGCTCTTTCCGGTCGAGCACTCGGTCTGCCCGCATGACGTCTTCGACTGGTGGGTCGAGAAATATGGCCTCACCCTCGACGCTTTCTGGCCGGTCGTGGATACCGAGATTGGCCGGCTCGGATCATGATGGCGAACGAGGGCTCGTATCCGGAGAATGCCGAGCGCTCGCGTTGAATGGCGCCGAGCTGGTCTATCGGGCTCCTATCCACATCCGGCGTACCGGCAACGACTATTTCGAGATCCAGAGCCGGCGCGCGCGCTCGACAACAACATGTACGTTGTCGCGCCCAACCTGGGCACGTACTATTTGTTTCCCGAGGACGACACGCCGATCGATACCTTCGGCGGGCGATCCTTCGTCATCGATTATCGGGGCCGATCGTCGGCCGCCAGGACTATGGGGCCGGTTCGACTACGTCGCCGGGGTCATCGATATCGAGGCCTTGCGGCACCATCGCGGGTCGGCCCAATGGGACAACTGGCTGAAGGACCTTCGTACCGAGCTCTACCAGACTGCTGTACGAGGGGCCGATCTACCCGAAAAATCTCTACCTGGATCGCGCGCCGATGAAGCACCGGGAATACCGCAAAGGAAATCGAAGTACATCGGGCTCGACGCATCGACGAGACATCTAGCAAGAAACATGTAACTGACGCAATACACAATAAGGGGGGGGGGGCCCGTATTGCTGGTGGTGCTGCGGAATGTCGTCGTAAACTTTCCTGGAGGTTTTCTGTGACTGCCCTCGGTCGAGGCGCGAGGACGCCGCCCGCGGTGACCCTGCCGCTGATCACCCGGTCGTACAGACCCCGGGCAGCGGCGACCTCGCGGTCGAACCGCGGCCGGTCCTGGTAGGCGATCGGCAGCGCGTCGGCGAAGCCCCTGGTGATGACCAGGACGGTCGCCTGCCCTTCGCTGAGCAGGGCGTCGGCGGCGACCGTGGTGCCGAGGGATGGAAGGAACTGGGCTTGGGCGGGGCTCTGCGAGGCCGGACGCCGAGCAGCTGGCGGATGCCCGCCACCGCGGGCGCCTGGGTAGGCGCGCGGGTTGTCCGACAGCAGCTGGCGCGCGACGTCGTCGCCGGGGCCGCCGGCAGATATGCTGACGAGTAGATCAGACAGTGCTGCCCGGCGGCCCGACGGAACAGTTGTTGCGCACAAGCTGCTGTCGGACAACCCGCGCGCCTACCCCGACGCCGCGGTGGCGGGCATCCGCCAGCTGCTCGGTGTCTCGCTGGGCGAGGAGTTCCCCGCCGACCGGGTTGGCTCGGTCCGGCTCGGCACCACGGTCGCCACCAACGCCCTGCTCGAGCGAAAAGGGCGAGCCGACCGTCCTGGTCATCACCAGGGGCTTCGCCGACGCGCTGCGGATCGCCTACCAGCAACCGGCCGCGGATCTTCGACCTCGATCAACGCTGCCCGAGGTGCTGTACGACCGGGTGATCGAGGCGGACGAGCGGGTCACCGCCTGCGGCGACGTCACGCCCCTCGACGAAATGCTATCTCACAGAAAACCTCAGGAAAGCTTACGACGACGGCTTCCGCAGCGCCGCCAAGTACATACGCCAACCGACGAAGTACAGCAACAGCAACCTTCAACGTATTGCTGGAAATCGATCGGGGCCATCGACATCATGACACCCGTCATCCCGCCAATCGTGAAGATCAGGACAAATCCTAAAAACCAAAGCATGGGAGTCGTAAACAGAACGCGTCCCCTATGCATCGTAAAGAGCCAATTGAAAATTTTTACACCCGGTGGGAACTGCGATGAGCATCGTCATGACCCCGAAAAAGGCATTTGCATTGGCGCCAGCTCCCATAGTGAAGAAATGGTGCAGCCAAACGATGAACGAGAGAAATGTAATCGCAGCGAGCGCCCAGACCATCGAGACATAGCCAAAGAGCCGTTTTTGAGAAAAAATAGCGACCACTTCGGAGAAGACTCCAAAACCGGGCAAAACAAGATATAGACCTCCGGATGGCCCCAAGCCCAGATCAGGTTGATATACATCATGGGATTGCCGCCAAAGTCCGGAGTGAAAAAATGCATATCCAGATACCGGTCCAAAGTCGAGCATGCCAATCGTTGCAGTCAAAATAGGAAAAGCGAACAGAATGAGAATCAAAGCTCCTAAAATAGCCCAGATGAAGATCGGCATTTTCATCAGGGTCATGCCAGGAGCATCGCATCTTCACAATGGTCACGAAGAAATTAAGCCCTGAGAACAAGCTTCCGATCCCCGCAATCTGCACGCTCCATATCCAATAATCGACTCCCACGCCCGGACTAAAAGCCAGCCCTGATAAAGGCGGATAGGTGACCCATCCGGCCCCAGAAAATACCCCCACGACCAAAGAAAGGACGACAAGCCCCGCTCCTACCGCATACAAATAGAAGCTAACGCATTTAGAAACGGAAAGGCCACATCTCGTGCGCCAATTTGGACAGGCACAACTAAATTCATGAGGGCAAAGACAATACCCATCCCGACAAAGAAGATCATCGTGGTGCCGTGAGCGGTAAAGAGCTGCTGGTAATGGTCGGGTTCCAAATAGCCGAACGAGTCCCCCACAGAAAACATCTGCTGCACCCGCATCATCAACGCATCGAACAGACCTTTGATCAGAGCAGAGAAAGGCAACGACGAGATACATGACTCCGATCTTTTTGGGATCAAGTGAAGTGATATATTCTTTCCAGACCCATTTCCATCGCTGATGGTGGAACATCAAATAGACAATGACAATAAGACCGATGAGCATCGAATACCCTGCGGCATTTTCGATCATATCGTGCTTAAAGGCATCCATGGTTAATCTGCCAAACATATCACTTCCCCATTAACTTTGTCGGCATGGGCATCATATATTTCATTACAATCTGGTCAAAGAGGCCTTCATCTGTAAGCAAATAAAGCGCCTGGGGATCATATGAACTCGGCTTAACTACTTGACTATAGTCTAAAGAAGAATTGGATTGTTGCACCGATTCTACCCAAGCATCGAAATCGGCTTCTGAGCTGGCTTTAGCAGTAAACGTCATTCCAGAAAATCCTGTCCCGCTTATATTTGCTGAGCAACCTCTATAACTTCCTTCCATATCAGCCATCAGATGGAGTTTTGCGACCATCCCTGGCATGGCATAAATCTGACTGCCCAGTTCAGGGATCCAAAATGAATTCATCGGAGCATCCGCGGTAATCTCAAAATTAATGGGAGTCTGCTCTGGAAATTGGAAAGAAATTCACCGTCGCAATCTTCTGCTCCGGATAAATGAACAACCATTTCCACTGCAGAGCAATCACCTGAATTTTCAAAGGCTTGTTATGCGTCTCCAGCGGTTTGAAAGGATCAAATCGAGACAACCTTTCCAGGTGATCACTCCCAGCACTGCAATGATCACAAACGGAACACCCCACCAAATAACTTCAGCTAAGTGATTCTGATGCTCATCAGGTCTATATTTTGCTTTCGATTATCTGCTCGGTACTTCCAAGCGAAATAGACCGTCAAAATAAAAACAGGAACGACGACAATCAACATCATCAATGTAGAGATGACAATCAGGCGGTATTCTTTCAGAGCGATGATTCCTTTCGGATTCAAGACGGATAATTTGTTCATGTCGACGAATAAAACGCTGAGCCACATGACAGCAATCAGCAGCAGAACCGAGAAGACGATTTTGATTTTTTTGTTCATAGCCTAATTTAACACTTTACACAAAGCGACTTGCTTTGTCTAAAAAAAATTTCAACCACTTGAATTCCTCTCGGAACATTGCTATCTTCTTTTCTCTTATGAAAGAAAAATACAAACAAGATTTTCTTCTTGCCGGTAATCTCGCTCGGCAAATCCGAGCTTACGGCAAATCTTTGATTAAACCTGGCGCTTCGTACAATCGAGTGATCGAGCAAATCTACCAAAAGATTTCTAAGTTCGGCGCCTTAGCGGCCTTTCCCCCTCAAATGGCCCTAGACCATGTCGCTGCCCACTTCCTTCCTCAACCTGATGAAGATCTGATTTTCTCAAACCAAGTGGTCAAGCTAGATATCGGTGTTTGCGTAAATGGCGCGATTGGAGATTGCGCTGTGACTGTGGACCTTTCGGGAATACACCAACCTCTAATTGATGCTGCCGAAGCAGCGCTCCTTGCAGCTGAAGAGATCATCAAGGTCGGTCTCCCGGTTCGAGAGATCGGCACGGCAATCGAAAAAGCGATTGTTTCCCGAGGTTTTAAGCCGATTAAAAATCTTTGCGGCCATGGACTAGGGCTTTATCAAGTACACACTCCTCCTGGGATTCCTAATTATGACGATCGATCCCGCGCCGTCATCACTCCTGGCATGACATTTGCCATCGAGCCCTTTGCCACTGATGGAAAAGGCATGATCTATGAAGCAGGGATTCCTGCTATTTTTTCCTATGCGGCCTCTCGGCCTGTAAATTCTGATTTTGCCCGCTCTCTTTTACCTAAAATTAAATCATTTCACGGCCTGCCTTTCAGCATCCATGAGCTTGCAAAGGATCTTCCTCTATTAGAAGTTCAAAAGGCTGTCCAAGAACTCCTCAAAGCAGGTGTGATCAATGGCTACGCTCCCTTCATCGAAGAAGGTCACGGCATGGTTGCCCAAGCAGAGAATTCTGTTTTGGTTGATGAGAATGGAAAAGTCTTTATCACAACAAGATAAAGTGAATGACGGTATTTTTTTCAGCTGAAATTGCAGCAATATTCTGTAAATTCAATATTTTCCTTTTATTGCTCTATTTTAATTGTGTTTTTCATAGAGAGGAGCGATAATCTCCCCAACATCTGAGGCTTTATGTCAGACTTCATCACTTTCTTACAGACAGCCTTCTCTAAAGATACTTTTTATTGGTTCTGCGCCTTGGCAGGCTCAGGGATGTTCGTCATTCAATTCCTCCTGACCCTTTTTGGCATTGGCCACGATCACGACATGGTGGATGATCATGGGCATTTCGATGCGCAAAACTTCAAATGGCTCACGAAGCAGACCGTCACAGGCTTTCTCATGTTCTTCGGCTGGGTCGGCCTCACCTGCAAAAAAGAATTCGTGATGTCTAGCACTGCCAGCGCAGTTTGTGCAGTCGCTGGAGGGCTCATCGCTGTCGTTGCCACAGCTTTCATTTTTAAAATGGCCAAAAAACTTAGCAGTCCAGGATCTGTTTTCAGAATTGAAGATGCCGTTGGAAAAGACGCCTTCGTCTACCAAACGCATCCCCAAAAACGGCCTCGGCAAGATTTCGATTTCGCTGAATAACCAAACGTATGAGATCGATGCAGCAGCTAACGAAGAAATTTCTTCATTTACGCAAGTTCAGATTGTTAAAAAAATGGACGACAAAATTGTGATTGTCGTCCCCATCAAATAGGTGACCTATGGAATTCTTAAGCACGACTGTAACAGGATTTCTCCTCTTCATTTTCTCGACTCTTTTTTTCCTAGCGAAGCTCTACCGCAGATGCCCCTCCAATAAAGTTTTGGTCGTCTATGGACGCGTCAGCGATAACAAAGCCGCCCAATGCTACCAAGGCGGAGGAACTTTCGTCTGGCCTTTGATCCAAGGCTGCGCATTTTTGGATTTAACACCCCGTACGATCCATATCCCGCTCAAAGGCGCCCTGTCCCATCAAAACATCCGCGTTAACGTTCCTAGCACGTTTACAGTAGCTGTAGGTCTGACTCCGGATGTCATGATGAACGCCGCCGTCCGTTTGTTAGAGCTCGATAGCAAAGGCATCGAATCGATGGCCACCGAGATCATCATCGGCCAGCTCCGGTTAACCGTCGCTTCCCTTAGGATTGAAGAGATCAACCAAGACCGGGAACGGTTCTTAGAATCGATCAAGAACAACATCGAGCCTGAGCTCCATAAGATCGGACTCACTTTGATCAACGTCAACATCACCGACATCACCGATGAATCAGAATACATCGAGAGCATCGGTAAAAAAGCCTCTGCAACTGCTGTCAACCAAGCTAAAGTCGATGTCGCGGATCAAGAAAAACAAGGGGAAATCGGCAAGATCTCTGGCTGAAAGAGACCGAAGGGTTTCTGTCGCCTCCTACAATGCGGAAGCTGTCAAAGGAGAAAACGACTCTAGGGCTAATATCGCCTTGACCAATGCCACACTGGCTGAGAAAGAAGCTGAAGCGTCTCAACGCAGCCAAGTCGCTAAGCAAAATGCCGAAGCGGAAATCCAAAGAGCCCGCGCACTCGCTCAGACCCAGTTCTTAGAAGCCGATCAGATCGTGCCCCAAGAGATCAGAAAGAGAAAGATCCAGATCGATGCCGAAGCAGAAGCTATGAGCAAAGTCCTCGTTGCTAAAGGGGAAGCTGAAGCGATCCTGACGATCCGGCAAGCCGAAGCTGAAGGCCTCTTGAAAATGCTCGACGCTAAAGCCAAGGGTTACAAGCAACTCGTCCAAGCCTGTGGAGATGATGCTAAGAGCGCCTCTACCATGCTCCTGATCGAGAAACTCGAAGAGATCGTCAAGATCCAAGCCGAAGCGATCAAGAATATCAAGATCGACAAGATCACTGTCTGGGACAGCGGAACGAATGAAAACGGGAAGGGATCATCGACTTCAAACTTCATCAGTCAGTTTGTGAAGTCGCTCCCAGCCCTCCATGACATCGCTGAAATGGCAGGACTTGAGCTGCCCCAATACCTGGGACAAATGGCCCAAGAACAAAAAGTCTCGGTCGAAGAAGTCATCGCCAATAAAATGAAATAACAAAAAGCGAAGCATAGGCCTTTAAGAGCCTATGCTTCTGCTGTTATATCCTGCCTAGCAGCAATAGAATGACGATAATGAGTAATATTAAAGTCAGAATACCTGTTGGACCATAGCCCCACGCAGAACTGTAAGGCCAGTGTGGAAGCGCTCCGATCAACAGTAAAATCAATAAAATAATTAAAATAGTACCGAGCATTGCTCTCTCCTTTTATTCCCCAACGAGGACAAAAAACCTCACCAGGATCATAAATTAGTCCTTACCAGAACCCCCTATTTAAAACATTTACAAACTATTCTCCGTTTATTAGACATAAAATAAATGGAGAAACTATGGGTTATAAGCAAATTGTAGGTTCAATTGCATCTTTGGCAGGGATAGCTTTGATTATTTATGCAGTCCATTCGATGAGCGTCATTTCGAATGCCAAGAGCCAAGTCCAAAACATGTCAAATCAAATGTCTGGGGAACTATGTCGGAAAAATGATGAGCTCTGAAATGCAGGCTAGAGCAAGCGCATATGATACGCCAGTCCGAGTCGGCCTCTTATACAGGCGTTGCTCGTGATCGTCGGCGCCGGCCTGATCTTCATGGGCAGAAAGAAAAAATAGGACTTATTTGTTTCCCAAGGTAAATGCGTAGGCATTCACACCCTTTGGAATTTTGGGAGATAGTTGATGCCTTTTATAAGTCGTGCTCACGATATCGTACTTCTTATCCCCGTCCATGTAAATTTCTCCTGATAATTGCCGTCTAGAAAGACTTTGATCGGTTCCTTGCTCGATCCTGAGACACTAAATAAACCCGTTTAGCTAAGAAATTCAGGTTCAGGTAGCAATCATCTCCTTGGGGTGTGATGTATTCTTCTTCGACCGCCACGGACCTTTTGACCCTACTTGATCATCCCCTAGAGCTTTGCTGTAATCGTATTCCACGGTCTGGCCTGGCTTGATCTAACATGTAACTGCGGCCTCTCGCAGAGCCTAAATAAGTTTCTGGGGAGAGCGGCATCGATAGGAGCGGCGCTTCAGCTATCTTGATTGGAGATAGGCCGAAAAGCTTTCGAATCTCATTTTCTGTTGCTGCATAGCCCCCTTCTCCAAATGCTCCATCCGGAATATTTCCCTCTTGATCGATCAAATAATGAGCGGGCCAGTAATTGTTATGGAACGCTTGCCACGTCTGATATTTGTTATCTAAGGCGATCGGATATTCAACTCCCAGCCTTTTGGCAGCAGCAGCCACATTCTGAGGATCTTTTTCAAACTCAAATTCCGGCGTGTGGACTCCGATGATGACCAATCCCTGGTCTTTATAGTCAGCGTACCATTTTTCAAGGTACGGCAAGGTTCTTAGGCAGTTAATGCAGCTATAGGTCCAGAAGTCGACTAAGACAACTTTTCCTTTCAGCTCTTCCATTGTGAGAGGAGAAGAATTGATCCATCCTGTGATTCCCACGAGCTCCGGAGCTTTTCCAAATCCCCTATCTTCTCTTTGCCCGCCTCGCAGCTTTTGCAATTGCTGCTGGACTTTTGCATTATTTTCCACCATCGAGGATGGAAGATACCGGCTTAATTTTTCGCTCCAGCATCATATCCCAATGAAAAAACAGCACCGCTGCAACTAAGATCATCAAGACGCCAAAAACTTGTCTTATCCCTTCTGCATGCTGCGATAAAAATCTCGACGATTGGATGATGCGGCTGCCGCCATAGGCAATCAAAAACATCGGTATTCCTGCGCCTACGCTGTAAGAGATCGTCATCAAGACCGTCAGCAAATTAATGGCATGTGTCGCCACCAGAGTGGTTATCGCTGCTAGTATTGGGCCTGCACAGGGAGTCCATAAAAGTCCCAGAGCCAGTCCGAAGATCATTCCTCCGATAAATCCTGTGCTTGATTTCCCCTGCAAATGCTGTCCGAGTGTCGCAACCGGAGCTGTGATTTGTGCAAACCAGTTGGAAAGCCGTGGAAAGATCATCACAAGACCAAATAAAAAGATCAGCAGTATTGCCATATATCGAAGAAGATTAGAAGAAAGACCTGTGGCATGGACAATCGCCGTCAGAGTCAATGTGAAAAAAGTGAAACTGCAAACCAGTCCAACAATGATCCCCAACGGACGCAATTTCCCTTGAGCTGTCCCTGCGGATAAGATTGCAGGAAGGATCGGCAAGATACAAGGCGATAAAACCGTAAATATCCCTGCTAAAAAGGCAAATCCTAAAAGCACGGCCATTTTACCTCAGGGGTTTGAGTTGAAAAGCTGTACAGCCTTCGACGCCCTTGAAGGCACATAAAAAAATGAAAATAAATTGGAGGATGCGATTCATGAGGTTCACCTTGAACCTCTGAATACCCTTAGTAAGCAAAAACAGCAAGAGCTGTAATCCGTTTTCCCTGTGTTCTAGAAAGCGCCTGAACCTCGAATTCGTACCGCGCTGTCAGATGGCCGTTCATCTGGGGAATGAAAAGATCAGCTTCAGGTCCAACGGCAATAACCTTGTCTCTGACTCCTCTTGCGTGGCTTGGCACATCGCTGCCTTTATCGACTTTCCACTGTCTTTCATAGTAGCCAGCAACTGCAATTGTCAGGACTTTATCGAAGGTTTTTCCCACCGCCCAATCTAAGCAGAAGTTATCGCCTGGCCTAAAATCCGACCCTCGTTTTTTCTCATGAATTTCATAGGTGGCATAGGCCGATGCGGAAAGTGTTTTTCCCTGGTCAAAAAACAATGTCGTGGCCGCTGTGAACATCTGGCCCCAATTGCCTAAACCGGTATTTTTCATCGAATTTGTCTCGTATTTTCCCGTGGGGGCAAAAGCGCCATAGGCGATGAAAAAATAGAGCCTGCTCCAGTTCCATCGAAAATTCACAGGTTCGAAATAGATATCTCCCAACTTTAGCTTCTTCCCAGCCCCGTCAAAAGTTCTATGGAATTCAGCTTGGTCCAAAGAGAAGGTTTCGCAGGGCACCGCGATCTGAAGACCATAGGCGGCCCCCAAAAGCTTGGCCGACGAATAAAATCCAAAAATATTTTGAAGGTACTTGACTTTGAGCTCTTTTTTACCCCCCTTCAATGGAACCTTATGGCCGCTTTGGTCGTTGAGATGTTCGGCTTTATATAATGTATAAACGTTAGCATAGGTACCGCCCCGTTCCGGTTTGACCGCAGAGTTCATCCCATAGGTCCCCAAAATATAGTGGTTCTGCATCTCAGCCGAAAGCGACCCGTAAAACAGTAAAAAGGCGATCCATTTTCTCATTTTAAAAAATATCTTTTTTCGAGCAGCTTAATCGAAATCCGTTTCTTGTGAAATGAAAAAGAAATTCGGACAAGACATGAAATCGGCAGTGTGATAGTTAGGAATTAATTGACTTAAGATTTAAAAAGGTAGGGCACCCCATGAAAAAGCTCCTCATTCTAGGCATTTTCTTAACAGGCTCATATTCAGCATGTTATGGCGAAGAAACTCCTAAGGAAACTTCCCCAGAGATCTCTCAGGTCGGCATCGGGGTCGAAGTCGACGCAGGAGATGATGATGGGTATTACGACGACGATGGAGAGGACCAAATTATTTGGATAGGCCCAGGCCTGTACTACGGACTTTGGTTCGATGAAGAGTGGGAATATAACGACTGGTGGGGCAATAATGGCTGGGGCCATGGGCACCACGGCCACGGGCATGGACACGGACATGACCATGGGCATGGCGGCGGACATCATCATGGTGGCGGGCACGGCGGTGGACATCATGGTGGCGGGCATCATGGCGGTGGGCACGGCGGCGGACACCATCATTAATCATAAGCACCTTAATATAAGGGTGTTATGACACTAGTCTCTAAGCAAAAAAAATCGCATGAACCTATCCTTCAATTCTTAACAATCGAGACAAGGACATTTTTGAGCAGATTTTTTTTATGCTCTTTTGAAGTCAATACTCATACTCTTTTTTTATACACTATAATTTTATAAATTATTATACACTTTGAAATAAATAATAATACGTTTTCATCTAATAAACTATTTAATACAATCAATCATTTTTTAATCAAAATACATATTATTTTAATTATAAATTAATTGATAGATTATTGAATAAATATAAACATATTTGTTATAATAGATGCACAAACGAAACAGATTAACAATCAAAGCAAACAAAAAGGAACAAAATAATTATGGCTCTCAAGATAAAGCCCCGTAGTTTTATGCCAGCAATTAGTAGCATAGCAAGGACAAATGCTAACACACCAGCATCTGCTGCTGTAAGGGCGGCAAGAAACTCAGCTCGAAGAACTGCTCAAGGCACTCCCCCGCCAGCTCTGACAAGAGCCCGTACAGCTGTCATCGTTGTCCCTCCTGCGCCGTCTTCAATCCCAGCTTTAGCTCTAGCTAAAAGCGCCGGAAACGTCAATGAAATCGTTAACAAAACACCTAGCGGCCCTAGCCTCTATGAGAGAGTTTGCACAACTCGAAATCTAGTGATCGGAGGAGCCGTTATCGGTTCTGCTGCCGTCGCCGCAGCCTTTGGAGTTTTGGCTTCACAAGTCGGTACTTTGGCTGCCTCGCAAATCGTTGCTGCTAACACCGTCGCATTTCTCCAACCTGGTCTCACGATCTTTGGATTTGCCCTGAAAACAGGAATGTTCATGACATTGAATACAGTTGTTCCTGTAACTAGCGGACTCATCACGATTTCGCTTCCGGTTATAAGTTCAGTCGTTGTAACCGCAATAGGCGGATATGTTATTTTCTGTGTTATGAATAAAATGATCGAACAACTGGTAGATAGCAAGAATTCATTAATGACCACCATGAAGGACACGGTCACAGAACTACCTGGAAAGCTTCTAAAGCAAGTACCAGGATATTCTCTTTTTACATCTATGTTTAGCTCCAAGGAAGCCCCCCTACCTAAGGACCAAGAAATTGAAGCTAGGAAACAAGAAATTGCAGCTAGTCAAAAACGTCAAAAAGATGAGATCATAAAGGCAAATGAACCTATTCTGAAGGTCTTTAAAGAACTGCACGATGCCGCAATAACCCCAGAAGAAAGAGCAAAGTATGCAAATACGGTAGAATTGCTCAAGGGCGAGAGACAACCCAGCTTTGCTGACACGTCTGCATCTAAAGGCTTAGCAGATTTCTTTGATGAGCAAGGCCAAGAAAAATCTGGCATTTATACACGCCAAGCCTGTTTACAAGAACAAGCTGCTAGACAAGCTATTGAAGAAGTCGATTAAGTCCTTTTGTTGATCCACAAGGCCTCTTTCCTAAGATCTAGGGAAGAGGCCTTTTTTATTCCCCGTTAAAAGCATCAATTCTCTATAAGATAAGATATGAAGAAATTTGCTTTGCTCACCATTTTAGCCTACTCTGTTTTGCATGCAAAATGCCCTACGACAAGAGACTGGATAGCAGAGCTCCGCGCAGGAGCCTTTGTCCCCACCGGGCATCTTGTCCAAAAGAGATTTGGCCATGCATGGATCGAAGGCGAGGCAGAATTTACCTATCGATTCAAAAGTCACTTTGGAGTCTGGGGAAATGCCGGATATTCCTTTAAAAGGGGCAGTAGCCCCTATCACCATACAGCGCATCTTGGGCTTATTCCTGTCAGCGCTGGACTCAAATACATCTTCTGCTCCCATAAGATACGGCCTTACTTAGGAATCGGCCCTTGCTATACTTTTACTCATTTCAAGAATTACTCTCCTTTGACCAGGAGAAAGATCTATAAAAACAGATGGGGATTTGCAACCAAATCGGGGATCTATTTCGACCTTCCCCGGCATTGGGTGTTAGATGTCTTTGTCGATTATTACTATCAGCACGTGGGTTTTCTGAGAGCGAAAAAAGCCGATGTCAGCGGGTTTAGGACCGGCATCGGCTTAGGATATCGAATTCTAAGAAGCTGTCTCAAAGCATCCTGATCATGGGTTTAAGACAATTTCTAAAGGTCTGCTTTAAAATACTCTTGGTAATCGACAGCAAAACCCGCGAAGACTTTAATGATCGCAGGATCGATCGCATCGGTATCATACACAACCACATCCCAATGATCGACTTGATCGCTTACAAAATTCCTAAAGTCAGCCGGGCAATGATAAGATTCGTTTTTTCTGGGTGGACAATCGCTATTCCTGCATTCGTTAGATCCAAATAGGCAATGCCGACCTTGTCCCCATTCTTATTGTAAATGCTGTACTTGGCAGACTCGGCTGTGACGACTTGGCCATCAATCACTCCAATGGGCCACCCCACCATTAGTGTCGTAGACATCAAATTCAGCTCCCCAAGCGCGGAATAACCCTAAGCAGAAAACTCGAGAGATTCCTGTTGCAGTCCATTCGCCGTCCTTATCGTAGACATCATAAGAGTCTCGGAGCGGCTTTAGCCATCTCAGCTTGCTCTTGACTACAGTGCCATGAGGCTTTCCATGCGAATCCATTTCAAAAACAGTCGAAAATCGATAGTCTTTCTGATGAATTGAAAATTTATACTCTCGGTCATGATGGTCATGTCTATGATGGCCATGTTCATGATTTGTATTACACTCCACACGTCCAGTCACGATTGCAAAACATAAGGCTAGAAAAATGCTGCACGATTTCACAAAAACCTCCATTTTGAAAAGACATTTTTAAACTTTTCTTTTGAAATTGCAACCTTTGATTTTTCTTTGCCCTGCTTTATAATAGATGGATGATCAAAGATCTTGAAAAACTTTTTAACGCTGCTGCGGACCCTGAAATCGCTTCGAAGCAATCGGCCTATATGAGAAATCTATTCCCTTATCTGGGGTTAACAAAACCTCAAAGGGAAATCTTAGAAAAGAGCTCTTTAAAAAACTCTAGTAAAAGATCTTGACGCCTTGCAAACGATCCTCTTAAAACTTTGGAAACAAGACCATCTAGAATTCCAATACACAGGCCTTGTCTGGCCCAGCAGCACCGCAAAATGCTGACCCCAAAAATCTTTCCTAACTTAGAAACCATGCTCCGAACTAAATCGTGGTGGAATACGGTCGAGATGATCGCACCTAATCTCCTCGGACATCTTGTAAAAACACATCCTGAGCTAACGAAGTCATGGACCACTGGATCGAAGACCCTTATCTCTGGATCCGAAGGGCAGCCCTTCTTCATCAGCTCCGCTAGAAAGAAGAAACCGACGAAGAAAAACTCTTCAGCTTACTGCCAAAAGACGCTGCATGAGAAGGATTTTTTCATCCCGCAAGGCCATCGGCTGGGCCTCCCTGAGGGAATATTCCAAAACCAATCCCAAGCAGCGTGAAAAAGTTCATCTCTCTTCATCAAACACATCTGAGTAATCTCTCCATCCGGAAGGCCAGCAAGTACCTCGAACAATTTTTAACCCATCTCGTTGAATATGTCCTTCTATGACAAAGATAGACTCAAGGAATTTTCTTACAAAGCTCAATGCCTTCTACACGGAAAGAGAGTGGAACCAATTCCATTCCCCTAAAAATTTGTCCATGGGCGTTGCTTCAGAAGCCGGAGAACTCTTGCAGATCTTCCGCTTTTTGACCGAAGCTGAAAGCTCTCAGCTCGATCCTAAAACCTTAGAACTTGTCCAAGATGAGATCGGCGACGTCTTTATTTTTCTTGCCAAACTCGCGGATTCTTTAGGCATGGACGTCATTGAGCTGGGTGAACGAGAAATTTGAAAAAGCCTCTAAAAAATATTCTGCCGACATTTACAAAGGCAAAAAAGACAAGGCGCTCACATGACATTTGGAAGACTCCCCTTACCATTGAAGATCTACAAAAAAGATGCGCCAATACCTTCATCTCTCATCTCAAAATTGTCTTCACCGAAGTCGGAGATGACTATTTAAAAGCAGAAATGCCCATGGGGCCTTACTTGATGCAGCCGATGGGCATCATGCATGGCGGCGTCTCTTGCAGTCTCGCTGAGACCGTCGGCAGCGCAGCAGCCAACTACTGTGTCGATGCCAAAACCCATTACTGTGTTGGACTCGATATCAACACCAACCACATCCGGCCTGTCACTTCAGGCGTCCTCACTGCCACTGCCAGACCGTACCATCTCGGTAAGAAAACCCAAGTCTGGTCGATCGAGATCCATGACGACCAAAATAACCTAGTTTCAGTCACCCGTTTGACGCTAATGGTCCTACCCAAACTCACCCCGCCTGCAACTTCATGAACGACAAAAAACGGCTTTTCTTTGCCGCAGAACTCACCGCCGTCTGGCCTCAAAAATTCCCCACCGGCAGAATCTTGGACGAAGAAAACCGTCACATGACGTTGGTTTTCCTAGGATTGACCTCTCCGTCTCAACTGTTAGAAAAAACAATCCCTCTTCCTGCTTTCCACATCGGCCCAGCAAGCTATTCGACTAAATGGATCTTTTTGCCTGATGAAAAAGAAGCTCGCGTCGTCGCTGCTGAAACAGCTTCTGTCGGTCCTCTTATTGACTATCAAAAAAAATTAGCAGAGTGGGTCAACCCAAGACAATCCCTCGCATGACTCACGGCCTTTCTTTCCTCACATCACGCTAGCTAGGGGACCGCTGGATGTCGAAGCATGGAAAAAAATCCCTTGTGAAATCCCGTTCTACATCCGCTCCATTGCCCTCATGGAAAGCTTAGGGCATTCCCATTACCAACCTCTCTGGAGGCATTCCTTCCTCCCGCCTTTTGCAGAAATCGAACACACGGCAGATATTGCCTTTCTCATCCGCGGAGCTGATTTTTATGAGCTGTTTCTGAATGCACAGCTGGCTCTTGCTTTCAAATTCCCTGCTTTGCTCTCTTATCTTTCAAAAGAAAAAGATTTTCCCAGTTTAGACACTGTGATAGCTGCCCTTAACGAAGTCGTAGCCCGCGCTGATCTCGATATCGGCGTTCCATTCAAAGCCGTGAGCTACCATGATGAAATGGCCTATCATTCAAATCATTTAGAATGGAAAATGATCGTCGATGTCTAGGGCGTGTCGTCAATTTAAGGTTTCGTCGCTTTTTGGAGGATTTTTGGCAAATTTTCGTTTCATTGTTGGGGGTTATATACGAAAGTTGATATAACCCCCAATCAAATGAAACGAAAATTTGCTCAAAAAGCCCCAAAAATCGACTGAAACTTAAAATGACAACACACCCAAAACTCAAACAAATTGCTCCTGCGACCTACGTCATCGATCAAGAAGGTTCAATGAAGGTCCCTGGACTTGTCATTGCAACACCCAAACTTCTTCAAGCGATGGACATCGAAGAGCCTCTACAGCAAGTCCGCAACGTCGCCTGTTTGCCCGGTATTGTCGGATATAGTATCGCGATGCCTGATATGCACTGGGGTTACGGCTTTCCGATCGGCGGCGTCGCTGCTATGGACGTAAAGTCTGGCGTGATCAGTCCCGGCGGTGTCGGCTATGACATCAACTGCGGAGTCCGCTTAGCCCTCGCTCCCATCAAATTTAAAGACCTGCAATCCTCCATCCGAGAAATGCTCATCCACCGGATTTTTTCACTCGTCCCTTCCGGTGTTGGGAAAGGCCATAAGCAAAATCCTCTCACCGAAAAAGATTTCCAAAACCTTTTGCTCAAAGGCGCCAAATGGTCTGTTGAAAAAGGATATGGATTTGCCCGCGATCTCGACCACATTGAAAGCAATGGGATGATCGAAGGCGCCGATCTTTCCGTTGTCTCAAGTTTGGCTAAAAACCGCGGAAAGACCAGCTTGGGAACAATTGGATCAGGCAATCACTTTGTTGAGATCGGAGCCATCGAAAAGATTTTCCTGCCTAAGACCGCAGAGGCTTGGGGCATTGAAGAGGGGCAAACCTACATCCTGATCCACTCAGGCTCTCGGGGTTTTGGCCATCAAATCTGCCAAGACACACTCGATGAATTTATCAAGCTCGGCTTTGCCGAAGGCCTTCCTGATCGGCAGCTGGTTGCAGCCCCCATCCAGAGCGAGCATGGACAAAAGTATTTCAGCGCGATGGCCGCTGCGGCAAACTTTGCTTTCAACAACCGGCAGCAGATCCTCCACCTGGTCCGGAAAGCTTTTGAAGAAGTGCTCCATATTCCTCCAGAAAAAATTCAGCTCCTCTACGACGTCTGCCACAACATCGCTAAATTCGAGACCCATGTTTTCAATGGAGAAAAAAGACAGCTTTGCGTTCACCGCAAAGGTGCAACAAGAGCTTTTGGCCCGAATGCTGAAGAGCTCTCTCCCCTCTTCCGTAAAACCGGCCAGCCGGTTTTAGTTCCTGGCGACATGGGTCGCGCGAGCCATCTCATGGCCGGCCTAGGCAATCCCCTCACCTGGAGCACCTCGTGCCATGGAGCAGGAAGAGCTCAAAGCCGTGTGAAATCCCTCAAAGCCTGGAAAGGAAAAGATGTCTTCGAATACATGGCCTCTAAAGGCGTGACTGTCCTCTCTTCTTCTGGACGCACTGTCGCTGAAGAAATGCCCGATGCCTACAAAGATGTCGATGATGTCGTAGAAGCTGTTCAGCAAGCAGGCCTGGCAACCATGGTCGCTCGTCTCAAGCCCAGCCTCGTGATCAAAGGCTAACATGCTCATCACGGTCAAAGTGATTCCTCGCGCACAAAAAAATGCGATTGTGAGTTATGACAATGAAATTCTAAAAGTCCGGCTGCATGCCGTCCCTGAAAAAGGTGAAGCTAATGAAGAGCTGATCGAATTTCTTGCGGATGTTTTTGATCTTTCGAAATCCTCCATCACAATCGTGCGCGGAAATACCAGCCGCATCAAACATGTCGAGATTAAAGGACTTACAGAGGCTCATCTAAAAAAACATTGCCTTTAAGAAAATTTCCGTGTTAATATTTTCGGCATCTTAACCGGATTTTATATGACAATTAGAAGATTAGATGTTTTTTTCAGAACTCAAATAACTCTCGATACACCTTCCACTTTCAACTCTATTACCAATCTCGCATTTGCCCCTTTGCAGCAGGTAGTCGGACAAAAACAATATCAAAGCCTTAAAGGAAAAGTCAGCGCGGTTCCTCTAACTATTGCCCCGCCTCCTTTTTACGCATCGCTGATGAAAGTCATTATCTTATTTGCATTCTTCCTAGCGCTGGTATTAACTCCTATTGGCATTGCAACACGCAACTTAAGCTTCCGCTCCCCCCAAATCGATCGGGCTTACTCCCACGCCTTCCTCTTGCAACTTTCTCCTTTTGATCGCACGTCCAAATTAATGGAATCATCTTTTGCTTTCATGCGAAAGATGAATGAAACAGAGCGCACCGAACTCCTCAATGATTTACCTGATGATCTCGCTCTATCATTTCTTTCTCTTCCTATTCATCGAGAGTTTACCAATGCGATTCTTTCCCAACTTTCCCCTTCTAAGCAAATTGCATTGCTAAAAAAATTACCTGCGGCTGCCCAAGGCTCTTTCCTGTCTCTAGATGCCAATGCAGAGTTTTCTAAAAAGTACGTGCAAGAGATCACTGAAGCGGAATATAACCCGCTCATGCCGCATTTATCTGAAAATTTAATTGAGTTTTATCAAGCCCAAAAAGCAGAAAACACCAAAAAGAAATCCCTGGATGATTCTCTTTCTAAAGCGATCGTATCGTTGGCGGATCTGAGGGCTAAACTTATAGCAAACGGAGCTCAAGATCCGTGGGTGGATCAATTTCGTAGCAATCCTTTGTATCCTTTCCCTTTTTATTTAGCTCAGCAACTAGAAACCAATCCTAAGATTGTCGCTCGTGCTGACAAGATCCTTTGGGAAAGATTCCAGTCTCTAAAACAATCATGCCTAAACTTTCTGAATCCTGACTGCGATGAGATGCTTCTACAATCAATCAGAGCTCAAGCCAACGCAACCCGTCCAGCGCTCTTCAAATTCAACGTCGGGTTCTTTAATGCTTTGAAAACAAAGCTCGAAAGCAACATGGAGACTGCAGAGATCCGCAAATGGCTTGATGACCAAAAACGCACTCCTAATTACTCCTACCCTTTCTACACACAGCCTAGCGTTCTAGAACTTATGGGTCAAACGGCCGCAGCTGAAAAACTTAAACCTTTCTCTAAAATTTTATCAATATGTGAAGCATTATTAAAAGAAAGAAAACTAGAAAGCTATACGACTGAAGAACCTCCAGAAAATCATGCAACAGTAAATGCTTTAATGGTTGCAATGGCCCAATTGAAGAACATTGCAAGCTTGCAAAACTTAATAAAAATGCAGTCCGCTTAATTTTAACCCTAACCTAAGGTGCTGATATGGCCACAAGAACCTCTCTCGATACCAAAGTATCTCCTCCGCCCTCCCCTCGCTCTCCCGAACTTCCTAACATCGGCTCTTTAGCTGTCACTGGTGTCATCAGTGGTGAAGTTCTACAAGGTACACAAAGAAGTTCAGATGATGCGATGCAAACTCTGCAAAGACAGCAAACTCAACCTACAATAGTGCCGACTCTATCCCCCTCTCGTGCCAATACATGGGTGGCTGATGATCTCGATGCTCTTTTAGATGAAACCCTCGAAGAGTTTAACATGAGCCTTGAACCTTCTAGTTCATCCTCTGTACAACCTGCAGCCGCTCCGAGTATTGCCCCCGCTGCCATTGAATTGAGCTTTCATGAAATAGAAGAGCTGCTCGTCAGCATCATTTGCTTCCAATATGCAGAAGCCTTAGTTCCCGCTAACTTACAGAAATCTTTTGATGAAGATATTGGACAATTTTTCAACCGTTGCATTAGACCCATCAATCTGTTTTTTAAATCCCTTCTTGCTCAGTCCGCAAATCCAGGGCCTTGGTTGGAGAGCGAAGGAACAACTTCCTTCTTTGGCAATATCCATCCTTTTGGGGCCAGCTGTTTCTTAATGGAACACCTTGATAAAGCAAAGCCTATCCACCCCTATTTAAATCAGGCGTTATTAACGGAGTGGAAAGACAACTATCAGCAGTGCGTCCTACTTCTAAAAAGGAATAGACTGGATCGTTACAACGAAACAGAATTCCCTATCTCTGAAAAATTTAAACCTACGATCTCCATGGCACAAATGGCGGATGAGCAGTGCCAAGATCCTCAGACTGCAGAACTCGTACGAGAGCAAATGAGTTCCTTTGCTAAAGATCCTGAGGGAATGATCGATAAACTACAGCCCCAAAATCCTGAGCTTGCAGAAATGATGAGGGCGCAAATGAAGGCTTTAAGATCTGATCCTCAGGGAATGCTAAATCAAATGCAGGCCCAAAATTCTCAGCTTGCAGAAATGATGAGGGCGCAAATGGGAACTTCAGGAACTAACCCTGCAGTATTAGTTAAACTAATCGAGCCGCAAATCCAACTTCTGCTTGCTTTTTTTAATGACCTCGATAGGGTGCTGCAAAAACATGCCAAGAACGCTGGAGACGTTGAAGCCTGGTTAAAGGCCGAGGTCGCTAAATCGACTTATCAACATCCTTTTTTTCTCAGCATGGATATATCAGATCGTCTAGCTTCTACAGAACTTTCTTCAACAGAGATTCCTCCATCAATTATCGAGATGAAAAAGCTCTCCGGAAGCTGCTGCGAACGGTTAAAAGCCCTAGGGTTGCAGAGGTATATCGAAGAAGCTCCTCCTCGGAAAATGATGGATTCACTTAGACAAGCTGCCATGAGTCAGAAAGGAGGTTTTCAAGACATATTGTCGAGGAGTCTTTCTTTTCTCCGGCCCCTTTCTGAAGAACTTAAAAAACTCAACTTAGTCCCTGCTGCACGCGATGCGAATCGACAAACCATTGAGGGCTGGATTACAAGCTGCAAATCTGCTGGAACGTATTTCCCTCCCTTTATAGTCAGCCGGGGACTGTGTCTATATATGCCTGCATTTGAAGGAATCCTAGATGAAAAGCAGTTAAGAGAGTTAAACGTGCTTTATCCCTTCTGCCGGGAGCAATTACTGGCCTTAGGTTTGAAAACGCACCTCACAGAAATGCCTTCGCCTATCCAGCTCGATGCAACAGCAGCTCCTGCTGCATCTGCTCCCAATAAAGCGATGTCTGATTCTGAACAGTTAGCAAAAGAAATGACGTTTTTAGAAGAAATGATCAAGAAAAATGACATAACTGCCGAGCAATGCCTCAAAGATAATGGAATGCCTGAGCTAGATCTTGCTCAAACTGCAAAACCCGCTGCTGCATCTGCTCCCAAAAAAGCGATGTCGGATTCTGAACGGTTTAAAAACGAACTTGCGTTTTTCAGAACGATGTTCAAGCAAGATGACAAAACTGTTGAGCAATGGCTCAAAGATAACAGCCCTAAATCGGATTATCCGCTGCTCTGGGCTAAAAAACGGATGTCTCAACTGAGTCATTTTAGAGACACAGTCAATATGGATCTTCGAAGAGAGTGGAGAGTGTGCGCTGAAACGTGTTTAGAAAACATTGAAGGTCCTGCACTAAGGCACCACATGGATATCGCGAATATTCCCGCAGATGCTTCGGCGGAATTGCGGGCATTCCTAGCTTAAGGCTGATAGAGCTCGGGATAGAATTGGATAATCCGTAGTTTGCGCTGTAAGAGCAGATCGATCTGATGTTGGAGATCGATCGCCTTGCGGCGCTCTTGATCGGCCCAGTTCCAATTGGCGTTGGCATCTTGGATATTGCCAGAGGAATACTGCCACTCGTCCCCGAGCTTTTGATAGTGCCTAGCCTGATCTTGATGAAATTTCTTTTCTTGCTCCAGCTTCTGCACTTGCTTGTCAATCATCTGAATCTCTTTTCCGCACGCTTCTGACTCAGCAGAAGCTGCAATTTCTTCAGCTTGGGCAATTGAACCAAAAGCTAGTAACAGGAAAAACACTAATCGATGCATAATCCCCTCTTGTCATCAATATCACTAAATACTTATAGAGTGCAATAGGGAGTGCATCAATGCCCCATGATTGTCACGACAAAACCCATCACCATGCCATGCACCGCTCCCTTTGGATAGCGGTTGCTTTCATGTTTGTTGAGGTCATCGGAGGCTGGATTGCCAACAGCTTAGCCCTGATCTCGGATGCGATGCATCTCTTCACGGATGTCGGAGCTCTATTACTCGGCATCATCGTCGCACGGATGGCCAGATGGCCCGCAACGCCGACCATGAGCTACGGCTATCATCGCGCAGAAATCTTAGGAGCTCTAGTCAGCGCAGCGTCTTTGTGGGCGCTTTCAGGCGTTTTGATCTATGAATCGATCCACCGATTTTTCCAACCTGAAGTCGTCGATGGACCGATTGTTTTTTATATCGCTACAATCGGGCTGCTGGCCAACCTCTGGATGATGAAAATCCTCCATCCTTCTCAACATCATAGCTTAAATGTCAGGGCAGCTTACCTTCACATCTTAGGAGATGTGCTGGGCAGCGTCGGCGTCATCATCAGCGGTATTGTCCTCTGGACGACCCATTGGAACCTCATCGACCCTATTATCACCATTTTATTTACTCTGACCATCTTGCGAAGCTCCGGAAAAGTGATCAAACAGACCATCGGGATTTTGATGGAGTCGACCCCTGAAGGGATCGATCCCGAAGCTGTTGAAAAGGCTCTTGAAGGGCTTCCGGGAGTCAAAGAAGTCCACGACCTCCATATCTGGTCAGCCTCCCATCATAAAATTGTTTTGAGCGTCCACCTAATCGCTGATCAGCTCCTACGATGTGTTGGGAGAGGCCGATCGGCTTTGGAAGCCCAGTTTGGGATCAAGCATATGACGATCCAAGTCGAAGATCCCAAGAGTATTTGAACCTAAATATTGCTACGATTGTGAAAATAAATTATAATTAAATTATGAAGAGAGTGATTTTAATAGTTTCTATTTTACTGACAACATTTTTAAATGCGTTTTCTTTAAAAGATAAAATCGTAAAAGGAAATCCTGGAGATTATGTTGTCACCGAACAAATGGGGACCTATACCATCTTGGTTATCCGTACTTTGTCCGCCTACCCATCTTCTCTTAGAAGAAATCGATGCGCCCAAGCTCAACCTCGAGCCTGCGCCCGCCTCTTGGAAAGAATGGATTTCTACGAAGCCCCCGGTCATACCGCCTGGATCTCCTACCTGATCCACCTCGAAAAAAATAAACTTTTAGAGACTATTCCCATTCAAGATCTGCCTGGCTCTATGCCGATGATCCTAACAATTTCCTCTCCGTCTGATGATGCTCTCATTAGAACAAACTCCTAAGATAAAAGAAAAAAAATCGGCCCTCCTCCTAGCGGAGATGAAGACCACCGCGCCCTCTGGCTGCCTTCTGTGACCTTTGAAGGCAAAAAAATGGAAAAGCCTCCGATCACCGCCTGGACGACAAAATGGCCCTCTGACAATTCCATCATCGCCGGCTGTGAAATCGAACTCTATTTTTCAGGGTTTGCCTTCCCTTATTGGATCGAGATTAAAAGCCCCCACTATAAAGCCGCGATCCGGACCATCGACTCAGGACGCAAATGACATCACCCAAAGACGATCGTCTTCCAACAGTCTCCTTTTTTCATCGGAAGCCATCAAATGAACAAAGACTCTTTAGAGTTCCACATCCACTGCCCACCCTATCACTCCAAATTCGTCTGATGGCGATGGATCTTACCAATGCCCATCCCATCCGATGATCGAGATCTCTCAAGCCTTTCCGAAAAAGGGGCCGATGTTACAGTCCAAGTTCCTCAAAAAACACTTGAGAGCAAACTCCAAAAAGGACACCACTATAAATGGGTCTTGATCTCTTCAGAATACCCCGGATGTTATTGTCTTATTCCGACGCTCTTTTCCAATGGTAATCACGAGTTATCAACAAACTTTCCGCAGAGATTTTTCTTTGGCTACAGGAAAAAGATTTAAGATCTTGATTTTCAATAGATTTCAGCTATTTTCGCAAACGACAGACACCAATTCTAAACATCTCTTGTCAAGCTGAGTTATCAACAAGTTTTCCACAGCCCAAAAACCAACAACCCCTGTCACATCTGGCCACGCCTAGTCAAACACGTCTGCGCAAAAAGAAATTGGTCAGGAAAGTCTGTTTATGATAAACTTGACTAATTCACTATGAAAAATCACTTTATCTTGAAGAAAGCAAAGAAGACTCTTTTGGCGACCTATCATAGGTTTTGCAAAAAGAAAAAACAGCTTTCCCCTGAGACCAAAGAACAGATCAAAAAAGATCTCATTTCACTGCAAACGGCCGTCATGCAAAAAGACCCGATCAAAGCCGTTGAGCTCACTCATATTGTCCACACTTCTGCTCGTACACACCTCCAAAAAACTTTCTTTGAGTCGACAAGAGATTTTATCTTAGGAATTGCCGGAGCTCTTTTCATCGCGATCTTGATCCGGCAGATGTGGTTTGAGCTCTATGAAATCCCGACAGGCTCAATGCGGCCGACGTTTAAAGAGCAAGACAGGCTTTCCGTCTCTAAAACCGATTTCGGTGTTAACTTTCCACTCAAGCTCGGCCATTTCTATTTCAACCCCGATCTCATCAAACGAAACAACATCGTTATCTTTACTGTTGAGAACATGGATGTCCGGGATGCCAACACCGTCTATTTCTATTTATTCCCTGGGAAAAAACTCCTGGTCAAACGAGTGATCGGAAAACCCGGCGATACCCTCTATTTTTATGGAGGAAAAGTCTATGGTATTGATGAAGCCGGGCAAGACATCACGTCAGAACTGCAACTCCCCGAACTAGACAAAATCGACCACATTCCATTTATTTCATTTGAAGGGACCCGCGTTTCCACCACACCTTCCCCCATCCCCGGCATTTACTCTCCTGTCATCATCTACCAAATGAATGAGCCGATCGCCCGCCTTTATGCAACTAGCCCAACTCAAGCACGCGGAGAGCTCTTGCCTAAAATCCAGCTCCAAAACCCCAATCTCCATTACGGCAACATGTGGGGCATCAAGAATTTCGCCATGGCGCGTCTTTTGACCAAAGATCAAGTCCGTGTTTTTACCGATCAAGATCCCGGCGACCATGGAAGAGGGCGTACTCTATCTAGAACTCAAACACCATCCTAGCTTAACAGGCGCAAAAATCGGCTCCGATGAATACAACCGAGTAAGACCGCTTGTTGGCCTCTCAACCTCGATCATACCTTTGCAAGAGCCTCAACTTAAAGCCATCATGGACAATCTCTACACTGCGAGATTTGTCGTCTCCAATGGATTCTCCTACCGCTACGGCATTAATCCAGACCGTTATGGAACGCAGGCGTTCTTCCCCTATTTGCCGACCTTTCCCAATGGCACCTACGAGTATTATTACGGAAAAGCCTACCAAGTCAAATGGCAAGGCCTTACGACAGAACTCCCCTCAACTAGCCCTCTCTACCGTTTCGACCCTCAGCAAGTCCAATTGCTCTTCAATGTCGGTATGGAATTCGACAACCGGTACAGTCCTCAAAGCAAAGAACAGTACCTTGTTCCTTCCCGCTACGCTTACTACCGTGACGGCGATCTCTATCTCATGGGAGCGCCCATTCTTAAGAAAGACGATCCGGCTCTAGTCAACTTTATCGAACGGGAAACCAAACGTCAGGCTTGCCGTGTCACCTATCATCCCTTCTTAGATAAAGGGCCTCCTTTGAATGCTGACGGAAAACTCAACATCGAGTTCATCAAACAGTATGGGTTAAAAGTTCCGCCCAAATCTTATCTCTGTCTAGGAGATAACCACGCCAATAGCGGCGATAGCCGGGATTTCGGATTCGTCCCAGAAGAAAATCTCCGCGGAGGTCCCGTCTTTATTTTCTGGCCATTTGGAAATCGTTTTGGATCCCCGAACCAACCCTCTTATCCATTCTTAAATCCTGGCAGGATCATCATCTGGAGCCTTGCCCTGGTTGGCTTTGGTTCGTGGTATTACGTTCATCGTAGAAGGAATCGGTTGCCTTTGTCTTTTGATTAAAATGGAGTAGATATGGCTGCAGTCCAACCAAGCAACGTTCTTGAGACGCAACTCTACCGTCATTTTGTTCCTCACTTAGCCAACCCCAAAACACGCTACGCTATCTTTGCACTGGGTATTCTATCTTCGGCCGGACTGGCGTGGCAATTCGGGAAAGCCCCGCTCTTATGCACGGTGGTTCCCGCAACTTTGGTCGTTCTTGCTCAAAAAAACTTCGAACTGCTCCACATTACCGAGTTCAACCAGCATCAGAAAAGTGAAAGATCAGCAAAACTTGCTTATCATTGCTTTGTCATTGCAGGAATTTGGGGAATTGTCCTCAGCGGTTCAACGCTTGCCCTAACCTGTGAAGCCGGACAATTGCTCGTCAAGGGCGTCCCTTCACTCAATCTGTTATCTGTGATCAAAGGCATCAACTCGCTTGCTAACATTGGATGGTTCTGGGCTCCTCTTTCCTGGTATTTTCTCCATCGCAGCAATGAGGCTCTTTTTGGAAGTGTCCCAAGCACGCTTCAAGCCTCTATCGAACAATTTATCACGGTCATTCAAGAAGAAGTAAGCCTTCTTATAAAAGTGGAAACCTTCGTGTCTCATCTGACCACTTTATACCCAGTACGTCCCCGAATAAATAGAAATTCCAGGCCCCTACTGTCTCTTTTTAATTTTCTTCGCAGCTTTGATTATAAATCTTATCTTCCTGCTCAAGTGCAAGGAGAAGTTGCAGATGTAGAAAATCAAGTTGGAGAGATCCTCTCCCAACCCTTTCCTCAATCCCTTGCGGACGCTCAAGAAAAGCTGCCCACCCTAAAAAGAAAAGTGTTCGCCATCGTAAAAAACAGCTTCTCACCTCCTGCAGATCAAGAAAAAAGGCAGCGATCAGAAGGCAGATCAAGTTTTTCACTACATCCTCACAGGCATCTTAGCGCTCAGTCCTCTGTATGTGCATCCCGTGCCCTGCGCCGTGGGCCTTGGCCTTGGTTGGTTTTATCCCTTCATCTCGGGGTCAGAGCAGCGGCTCAAACAATTAAATACTGTCCCTCGCTTCTTTGAAAAAACTTTTTCTGAAAAGTGCTTTTTGATTTGGAAGCAAATTTACTCCACCCTCTTTAACATCTCCGACTCTTACCTTGTTGGCTATCCTTCCGCCATGATCCATGGATTTTTCTGGTCTGAGATCATCCGCCATTACATACCTTCGAAGGTTCAAAGAAATTAAATTCATCGAGCTTGCTTCCGCTTCTACGGCCGTCACTTCTGTCAGTGAATGATCTTTTGGATATTGATCATTGTCGGATAGCCATTGATGTCCCATGCATCGCCTTCGCATTTTTCAAATGCAAAGTCAGATGCCAGCACTTCATGGCAGATGTAATCCCGATGCTTTTCAAACGCTTGTTTGACTTCAGGACTGTCTGGAGCTTCACATGGATCCGATCAGTGACCGCAAAATCCATGTCTCTTCGCATCGTGTTGATCTTGTTGACGAGCTCCCGTGCGATTCCCTCTGAGATGAGTTCAGCATTGAGCACGGTGTCTAAAGCCACAGTGATGTCATCTTCTGTTCCAGCAATGACATTTGCCTTGACTTGACGCTCCACTGCGACATCTTCAGGCGTGAGCACGATGGACTCTCCCTTCGACCTTGATCGTGACTTCTTTGCCGTTTAAAAGCTGTTTTTGATCTTTAGAGGAAGTTTTTCAACAGCTTTTTGCACCGCGTTCATCAGCTTGCCGACTTTTTTACCCAGGACGCGGAAATTCGGTTTAGCAATGAGGCTGACAAAAGCCGTCTCATCGCTATGGAACTCGACCTGTTTCACGTTGAGTTCCTCGGCAATGAGATTCTCATGCCGCTTAAGAGCTTCTAACTTCTCTTCATCACTGCAGATCACATGGGCTTTAGAGAGCGGCTGGCGGACTTTGAGTTTGTGTTCTTTGCGCGAGGAGTGGCCGATGCCCACAACAATCTGCACGGCTTCATCTCTTTTTCAAGATCCTGATCGCGCAGTTTGCTTTGTGACTCTGGGAATTTACAGAGATGCACAGAGATCGGATCAGTCTTCTGACGCAGCTCGGTATAGATCGCATCGCTGATGAATGGCACAAAAGGAGCTGTACACGTACCAGGGTGTGTAAAACGGTATACAGCGTCTCAAAGGCCTCATCCCTATCTCTACCCTCTTCATCAGCCCAGAAACGCGTTCTATTGCGGCGGATGTACCAATCGGTCAAATGATCGACAAAACCAACGAACGGCTGCACAGCCGCCTGAGTTCATACGCGTCATCGCCTCGTTCACATCGTGAACGAGTTTCTGGAGTACGGATAAGATCCAGCGGTCGATGTCGGCTTTAGGAACAGGGAAATGGTCTTTCGGCTTCCAGTTGTAGATCTTGGCATAGGTCGCTAAGAAGACATACGAGTTCCAAAGAGGGATGAGCGCCTGACGCAGCACCAGCTCAACACCCTTCCTGAAAATCTTAAATCATCCGCCATCACAGCAGGACTGTTCATCAGATAGAGACGGATCGCATCGGCTCCATATTTCTCAATGACAATACCCGGCTCCGGATAGTTCTTCAGACGCTTCGACATCTTCATGCCGTCTTCAGCTAAGATGATTCCGTTGACGACGACATTCTTAAATGCCGGCTTATCAAAGAGAGCGACAGCAATCACATGGAGTGTATAAAACCAACATCTGGTCTGATCCACGCCTTCTGCAATGAAGTCCGCAGGGAAAGCTTTAAGCGTTTCTTCTTTATTCTCAAACGGAAAATGGTTTTGCGCATACGGCATCGAGCCTGATTCAAACCAGCAATCGAATACCTCAGGGATCCGATTAAACGTTTTGCCATTTTCAACAAATGTCAGATCATCGATGAAATGACGATGGAGATCTAAAACCTCTTTACCGACTCTGTCTTCCAGATCCTTCACGCTGGAGATGACGACGGATCTCTCCGTCTTCGCTTCTCCAAATAGGAATTGGCGTTCCCCAGTAACGGTTTCGGGAGATCGCCCAATCTCTCGCATTTTCTAGCCATTTTCCGAAACGGCCGTCTTTGATGTGCTCGGGCATCCAATGGATCTGTGTATTGTCATCGATCAACTTGTCTTTGATTTTTTCAACCGCGACAAACCATGTCCTGACAGCTTTGTAAATCAGCGGAGTATCGGATCTCCAGCAAAACGGATAACGGTGGCGGATTTGGGTATGATGGAACGACGCGCTTTTCAGCTTTTAAACGGCGGATGATCTCTTTATCGGCATCTTTAACAAACATCCCCTGATAATCGGGAACTTCAGCAGTAAACCGGCCGTTGTTGATCGATCGGACAAACAGGCTCGATACCTTCTCTTTGGCAGATGAAAAAGTCGACTTCGCCAAATGCCGGAGCTAAATGGACAATTCCTGTTCCATCTTCGATCGTGACAAACTCATCCATGAGCACACGGAACGATTTTTCATCTTCTGTCGGCAAAATATTGAAAAAGCGGCTTGTACTGTTTGTCTTCGAGAGTCTTTTCCTTTAAATCTGCTCGAGATCCTACTTCGTATTCTTTGAAGTTCGCCTCAAGACGCGCTTCTGCCAAGATGTATTGATTGGCCATTTGCCATCTTAAATTTTGACATAATCGATCTCAGGTGGACAGCAACCGCTAAATTCGAAGGAAGCGTCCATGGAGTGGTCGTCCAAGCAACGAGAGAAGTTTCAGGTTCATCTATCTAGAGGAAACGTGATCGTCAGCGACGGATCATCGACATCTCGGTAGTTAAGATTAGCCTCGAAATTCGAAAGCGGTGTTCCAGCCGTGCGGAAAACGGCATGACTTTGAATCCTTCATAGACAAGCCCTTTTTCATAGAGCTCCGCAAAGACCCACCAGACCGATTCCATGAACGAATGTCCATCGTTCTGTAGGTCTTGTTAAAATCAACCCACCGGCCCATCCGGTTAACGGTATGTTCCCACTCTTTAGTGTAACGGAGGACGATGCTGCGGCACTCTTCATTGAAATTGGCGATCCCGAATCTCTCGATGGAATCAGCTTCTACAAGATCTTTTGCCTTTTCGATCTCATTTTCAACCGGCAGTCCATGGCAGTCCCAGCCGAATCTCCGGATCACATAATAGCCTTTCATGGTCCAAAATCTTGGAACGACGTCCTTGATGGTCCCTGCCAATAGGTGCCCATAATGGGGCAATCCCGTCGCAAAGGGAGGTCCGTCATAGAAAGAAGAACTGAGGCCCTTTTTTGGTCGCCTCGAGGGTCTTTAAGAAAATATTTTCCTCCCCCCAGAACTTTAAAATCCGTTCTTCTCGATGGGGGAAACTCTCTTGGTCGTTGATATCGAACATGATAGATCCTTAATGACCCTTCATAGTATACTATTTGGCATATATGATACAATGATCATGGGGGTGAAAGGCTTCGACTAGGAAGCTGAGAGCTCGTGGCATGCGGAGGTCGTCGATCACCTCTTGAAACTATCGACAAATTATAATTGACAACTCTATGGGTTATCAAGAAGCTGCTTAAGCCTAACAGCTAAGCGTTTCCGAGACTCTGAAGCCTGACCAGGAACTTTAGAAGTCTTGTCATTAAGCCTGGTGTGGCCCTCTTCGATGTCTTAAGGGAGAGGAAAGCCGAGATCACTTAGGGCACGTAGATCCGAAATGGGGCGTCTTCCAGTAAGATCTATTAATATATCGGAGACGATAAGCATGTAGTCATGGGTTGGATGTTTGCTTAGGACGAGAGTTCGAATCTCTCCACCTCCAATTCTAAAGGCCGGGAAATCCCCGGCCTTTTTTTAACCGCTAGACAATGAGCATGCCTATGGAACCTATTTTATCAACTACCGAAACTCATAGAGAACAAAGTCGAGTATTAATCAATTGGGTTCTTCCCATACGCCAACATATATTACGAAAAGATCAAGAGCTCATCAGCTTTGATAATCGAGATAAAGTCTTATTCAATGAAGGCAAAGAATTGATTATCCTCATCAAAAAAAATGAGGTAGTAGGGACTTTGCTATTGGAGATCGCATCTGATGCTGCCTATATTAGCTACCTAACAAGACGTCCTGATCTTCCAAAAGGATCTGGTAAAATTTTGATAGAGTTTGCTGAGAATCGAGCCAATAAAATGCATAAGAAACAGAAAATCCGTGTCTCAACAGTCTATCACCCTGAATGTACACAACAGGACTTAGTAGACTGGTATTACGATCTTGGCTATCGATTTCTTCAAGATGAACCCGCGAAGAAATTCCAACAACTCGCTTGGGAACCCCGGTATCGAGAAAAGGCTTATTTCAGATACTTTGAGAAGGCTCTTTCTTCCTAGCCAATTTTTCTCAAACTCCACAGTATTTTATGGCCGGAATATTCGAAGCCTTGTTAATTTTTTATTTAACTAATTTTCACCGAGCAATTCCTCTTTACCGCAGACGCGTGGGTATGTAATAATGAACGTCCAATAAGAGGCAAAAATGAGCAGGAGAGTTGTTACTGTCATCACAGCAATCACAGGTGATCGGATCGTCATTGGCGAAGCTGAATTCACTCATGCAAAAGAAGAACACTTTTCCATGCTTCCGACAGATATTCTCCTTGAGTTAATTGAAAGAATTCTAAAGGACCCTACCAAGATCTTTGAACAAAAAAAACTTCATCAATATCATCTTTTTTATCGCCTTGACAATCAAAGATACCTGGTAGTAATTGTAAAGAAAACGACAGCAGGAAACTATTTCTCATCGATGTACCGCACAGGAACTTCGATCCGAAACAGCCATAAAGACCTAAAAGAGATAAAGCCATGAAAAAAGGAAAAGTATTCTTTCACCCCATTGAAGGTTCAGGAAGTTTGACTATTTCTTGGAGCTCAGAACCCAAAGGAGATGCTGTAGAGGCAAAAAAAGGTTTTGGCGTTGGTTTTTTCTCTGAAAAGAAAGATCTACTCTGCGTCATCTTTGATGAAGTCAAATCTAATCACGACCATCAGGTGCTTGAATTTGATCGTCATCGTATTGAGCTCACTGTAAAACATGGCCAAGTTGAATATACAGTAACACTGCGCAAAGCGGTTCCACGTTTGCGAAAAAGAAGCTCAAGACGAAGACAGAGTATCTAAGCCTCAACTTTTTCATCCTGCGTTGTCACATATGCAAACATATTAGCATCCACTATGATGTTCGTATAATCCCGCATGGAGGCCCCATGCGAAAGCCACGGGCTCCGGCCCGTGGTTTCTTTTTATCTGAATTTCGATGAAACCATCGAAACATGCTATCCATTCTGAATGAAGCTATATCCCAAACTGCCCGCCTTTACAGTTTAAATGCTTCAGATTGGCAGTGTATTATTAGTCAGAAATGTAGAATTCACCTTTCTGTTTCAGGACCTCAACATAAAGTTCAGCAGCTTCCGTAGACTTGAATGGGATTTGCTCACAAGGATGCACAAGGATCTGAGGTGGCTGATTGAGATTGAGCCTAATAAAACGTTTCAGCATTTTACACCTACTTATATCAAGTTATACATGGTTATACATAGGTTATACTTAGCCTCAACTTTTTCATCCTGTGTTGTCACATATGCAAACATATTAGCATCCACTATGATGTCTTTACCATCCCGCATGGAGATCCCATGTGAAAGCCACTGGGCCATAAACCCGTGGTTTTTTTTTAACAGGCAAAGGATGCTGCGTTTTTGCCCATTCATTTAGTTGTTGCATGGATTTGCGATATCTAATATGTTTTTCAAAAAAAGAGTTTAACTTTTTTCGGAAAACTCAAATGATAAAAAAATCAAGGGCCTATGCGGTAGGTTTTTTATTTTTATGGTCGACATTTTCATACGCAGATGAGCCTAATACGGTTGTTGCAACTATTGCGGTGGGAGATACTCCGGCCGGGATAGCGGTTACCCCTAATAACCTCTTCGCCTATGTTGCGAACAACAACAATGATGCAATCCCTAATGGAGATACTGTCAGTGTATTAAATCTAACGTATAACACCCTCGAACAAACCATTATGATAGTAGTTTTAACGAACCCTATACAGTCACTATTAATGCAGCTGGAACAAAAGCTTATGTAACCAATAGCAATGGCACAACTGTGACCATTATCGATTTAGCCACCAATACAGTTACAGGCACGATTGGCGGTTTTGATGGCCCCTCGGGTTTGGTTATAACTCCTGATGGGAACTCATGCATATGTCAATAATTACGGAGGCCCTGATGGTGTTGGAAGTGGTAATGGAACAACAGTGAGAGTTGTTGATCTAAACACCAATGCGATTGTTGGATCGCCAATTACAGTGGGACTCGCTCCTGCGGCAATGGCTATAACACCGGATGGCGCCTATGTCTATGTTGTTAGTTATGTCGATGGGAATCCAGGCACTGGCACAATAAGTATCATAAAAACAAGCGATAATTCTGTACAGCTCAATGCTATTACAGGTTTTTCCGGACCATTTGCAATTGCAATCACACCGAATGGCAAATATGCTTATGTAACTAATTTTGGGAGCAACAATTTTTCACCCGTAGGCACCACAGTGAGTGTTGTCAATTTAAGCAGCAATACCATTGTTGATACGATCACTCTTGGAATACAACCTTCCGGTATTGCCATTACGCCCGATGGCTCCTTTGCCTATGTTTCCAATTATAGCACTATTTATAATGGCGCTGGTTTTACTGATTTAACAGCCAGCCAAGGAACTGTTAACATTATCGATATTCAAACCAATACGGTCATTCTCCAATAATAGGAGGTTGGGTTCTCTCCTGATGCGATTGCTATATCACCCAATGGCCAATTTGCTTATGTGACTAATTATTCTTCTAATACTGTGAGCGTCATAGCATTGCCATCAGCGCTCTATAATATTAATCGATTGACACCAATCTATAATCTACAACAAAACGAAACAATAACAAAATTGAATCAAGCAGGACTATTATGAACAAATGGCAATGGTTTTTATCGATGTTTCTATTTTTGGCAAGCGCTATCTTTGCTGATACTCCAAAAATAAAGAAACACCTCAGTGCGAATATCAATAAGCCTCAAGGATGGTCTTTTGATATTGGAGGCAGCCTATACCTGGATGTCGTTTTCAACTCCCCCTACCTATTCAGGAAGTACCGGCGGTGTTCTGGGCAAAGTCTCCTATCAGGTACCAGATTCCTTCTTTGGCCAAGCGCGTTCTTTTTACAATATCGGACCCTTATCGAGTTCAATAAATAAAACGAGCTTTCAAGAATCGTATTCAGAATTTGTCGGAGGATATTGTATTACTGCTCTTAAGAATTGGACGATCACTCCCTATGCAGGCCTTGGATTTGATTTTCTCTTTGATGATCATACAGGTTATGCCTCCATCTCTCCTATCGATCTAAATTATACGATTTACTACGCAATTGCCGGTTTAGAAACTCACTATACCTGGCAAGATTGGATGCTAGGTTTACAAGCTCGATTGCCTTCCTACTTTCAATCAATACCTCAGAATCAAAAGTTTATCTGAAGCTGCCTGGGTGCTTAAAAATAGAACGGGTGTAGCAGTACAACTTCCTTTTGCCTACAGATACGCAAAGAATTACTGGTTAGAATTTGCCCCTTACTACCGATTTTTACCTATAGGAGCTTCAGATGCCCTGGGTCTGCCCGAAAGAAACCTCAACCAATGGGGAGCTTTTCTAACCTTCCGCTTTTTTCTTTAGACCCCGCTGGTCAAGAGCTCTGAAATAGCATCTTTCAATTGGCTGGATACTCTTTGTATCCAATTAATTGGCTAATTTTCAGCTCTGAAGATGACTGCAACTAGTTCTTTGATGCAAACGCGTCTCTTTGATATCCCCAACTTTCAATCCGAGTACCTCATACACATCTCGACCGTATTTCTCTTTGAATGCTGTGCGCTAATTCCTTTATCTTGTGGATATTGCCCTGGGAAAAATTGGCTGTTTCTTGATGACACGTCTTCCATCTGGATATTGGGAAAACCTGTATCTTGGAGCATAGCTTGATACTCCGATGGTGTTATCAAGTGGTAAGCCACCCCATCCATCTCCATCATTTTTTGAGTTTTTTTGACTATATTAGGCAGTGGTGCGCATCCAGTCCATGATTACGATCTGCTCCTCCTGGTTTTAGGACGCGTGCTATTTCTAAGAAGAAAGCTTTTTTGATTTCCAGAGGAATATGAAGAATGGTTTCCTTGCTGATGACGAGATCGAAAGACTCGTCAGAAAATTGATTTAAATGGGCAGGATGATCCATGAGGATGAACTGAGCAGATCCCTTGAGGATCCCTTTTTTCATTCAGATTTTCCATAGCCTTTTTTAAACAACAATTTTTGTGGTTCAAGGCCAGTGATATCATTGTGGATATTGCTCAGCCAAATGAAGAACCGATCCGCCCAGTCCCGATCCGATGTCTAAGATTTTCCGATTTTCCATCGCGACATCTTCTACCATGTGTTCGATAGATGCCTTCCACCTTGAGAGAGAAATCCTTTTCCATAGATCATTTCGACAAGATCGATCAAGTCTTGGTGATATCCTTGACTTCGACTGCTGGATCAGTGTTTTCCAAGCTTGTATCTTCTTGTTGAGAAGAAGCTTGTGCATCATCTATGAAAAAAAAATATAATCCACAGAGAGAAATAACAATCATATGAGCGAATAAAACCACATCAAGCAAACTTCCGATTTTTTCATGAAGCTTAGCATGGTCTTTACAAGGGAGAAATTTTAATTTTTTAGATCGACATGGATTCGGCCTTTTCTGCGAATTTTTCATAACAAAGATGCTATCTTTGTTAAATTCATGCTGACTTTACAAATAGACGGTAGTTTTTGTGAAAAAACAAAGGTCTAAATGGATTTTGAGTTTGCTCCAATCAAAAGTTCTGAATAGCCTCTCTCTCTCCCAATTGCAAAGGCCGAAATCCCGGCCTTTTTTTTAATTCTCTCTTTTCAGATAATCCACCTACATCGGGAGCTTTTTCATGAAACATTTGTTTATTTTATCTGCTCATTGGCAATTTTCTCTCTTCACGGTGAAGAAGTCAGCATCCACTCGCATAATGATCTCAAACTCCATTCAATGTACGGAAATTCCTATCGAGGCTTAGCCACAAAAGAAACGGGGGCTAAAGAATTCGAGGTATGGAGAGCCAGCCTTGCTGTGGGCAGTAAGTCTCCCAAACATGTTCATGAAACAGAAGAGGTATTCATCGTCCTTAAAGGTCACATCCTTGCCATCGTCGGGGATAAAGAGTACCACTGTATCGCACCATCCACCCTAATTTGCCCGGCGAATGTTCCTCACCAACTTATCAATGTTGGGGATGAACCTTCCGATCAGATCCTTATTTTGGGAATTGATTCAAAGATCTCAGATTTGGAAGGGAAAGCACTCCACCTTCCTTGGAGATAAATCAGTCATTGCTCTGAAAAGAAAAACCGTTTAAGGGCATCATGGAAATCACAAAAATTGCTTCCGTTGCGTTTATCAGTCTTCTTGGGGCGATAAGTCCGGGCCCTGATTTTGCGATAGTCACAAAAAATTGCCTATCAGCAGGGACCTTTCGCGCTGGTTATTTAACAGCGCTGGGCGTTGCATCTGCTGTTTTAATTCACGTCTCATATTGCCTGTTTGGCCTTGCAATAGTCATCCAAGAATCCCTGCTCTTTTTCATCTTTTGAAATATCTTGGAGCCGCCTATCTTTTTTATCTCGGAATCATGCTCTTGAAGGAACGGATCTCTCCGGAGGGATCTCCCAAATTAGCGGACGCTGAAATCAAGAAAAAACACAAACCATTCCTCTCTGGATTTTTATGCAATTTATTAAATCCTAAATGCACTCTTTTTGTGCTCAGTTTATTTACTCAATTCATCGATCCAGACATGAATTTTTTGGGGAAAGCTCTTTTGGGAAGTATTTTTGCTTTCATCGTTTTCGTCTGGTTTGTTTTACTTTCCTACCTGATCACCCACCGTTTGCTTCAAAAACATTTTGCACGATTTCAGCTAATTATCACAAAATCGATGGGCATTGTTTTATGCTTCTTGGCTCTTTATGTTGCATTTTTCTCATAGAGCGCCTTACATCACGGTTCTAAAGGGCCGTGTTTTTCGGCGCTCTATGATAAATCCTACTCGAGTGTCCCTATTCTCTTTTTTTTAATCGGCCAGTAATTCTCCAGCCAAAGCAGGACTGCATAAGTTAGAATGTATCTTAGTTGCTACGTCATCGAGAGGACAGCAAATGCGGATAAGATTAGGATGATGATAGAAGGCATTGGTTTGAGGACCAAGTTCAAACAAAGCTGGGTCTTCGCTATGAAGAAAAACTTTCTTGTTACTTCCCATCGCAAACCCTAGTTCAAAATGGGTACCTTTTCCTCCCGGAAGAAGTACAACTACAAAATCAGCTTCTGAAACGGCATTCTGCTCTAAAATTGCAACTTCTCGCAACCGTTCCAAACTCACTGATTTTACGCTGCCATGAAAAGTCCAATCGTAACAGATTGCATGGCCGAATCCCTTTAAAGCGTCTCTGACCAAATGATGGGCTGTTACTCTTGAAAGTGATGTTGCGATATAGTATTTCATCGGATCCCCTCAGTAAAAGATTTTTTCTAATCAGCCAGTAATTCTCCGGCTAAATCTTTGGCTAACTTGCCATCCACGGTATTATTGATCTTCATGATGGCCTTCATGACGAGTCCCAGATCTTTTTTCGTCTTGGCTCCAGACTCGGCAATCGCCTGCATGACAATTTTTTTCGTTTCTTCAGGAGAAAGCGCTTTGGGTAAAAACTCTTGAATGATCGCGAGTTCCTTTTTCAATTGCTCAGCGGTTTCAGCCCGGTTAGCGCCCTGAGCATGTTCTAGAGCTTCTTGAAGATTACTGTAGTACGTTTTGAACAGTTTTACGACATCTGCGTCAGGGAGATTCGCCCGTGCATCGACGGCTAAGATTTTGGATTTGAGCATCCGCAATGTTTCAAGCCTAATCTGATCACGGCTTCGCATTGCTTCCTTGATCCCCTCATTGATTTTTTCAATCATCGACATAATACGTCCTCATTTATTTCAGACAACGATAGATGAGTTTTAATTTAGTTTCAATTCATACCACGATCTAAGAAGATCCGTGACAGCTTGCGGCGCTTCCATCGGACTCATGTGGCCTGAATTCTCAACGATGGCAAGCTGAGCATTTGGGATGTGATTCACGAGTTCTTCATGCTCCTCTAGAGCAAAATTTTTGTCCTTAGCCGCATGGATGACTAAGACGGGACACTTAATGGTAGGTAGAATAGATAGGCATTCATTTCTTGCTAGCATCGCTCTCTCTTGATGAATGAAAGCTTCTTGACCCACCTCTAGAAACATTTTTTCCACATCTTTTTTAACGAGAGGATTAAAGACGAGCTTCTCGACAAGCTCCTTCACGACCTCTTGGAACTGCCCGTTTTCCGTTTTTTGAATCATCTGCTGACGGGAGAGCCCTTTTTCTTCTGAATCCTTTCGTGCTGTTGTGTTCAACAAACAAAGCCGGCTGATACGGGAAGGTGCAGCCCGCATGATCTCTAAACTAAGCCAGCCTCCCATGGAATGGCCTGCAAGAGCAAACTTTGGGGGCGCCTGATCTAAAATCGCTTGAACCATTTTCTTTGGGGTATCTTGGGAAGAAGAGATAACTTGAATGGAAGCGATGCCGCTCAAATGCCGCGCTTGGTGCTGCCAAAGAGATTCGTTTGATAAGAGGCCTGAAAGCAGCACTAAGTGAGGTTTCATTGGTTATTCAATGAATAAATGAAATATTTAAATTTTCCCACCTAAAAGTTCTAAAACAGCCTTTGAAGCGGTGGTCTCCTTCGGAAGAACTGTCATCATTAAACCTGATTAGACAAAAATTCTTTTCTCACTAGAGTTTGCTCTTAACCCATATCTATGATACAGATATAATCATTGGCATTACGCCGAAAATCATAAAGGATCTTATGCCTATTTCCGTTATTGAGGAACCAATCCAAAAATCAGAGCTTGCTGAATTAGCCAAAGAACGTTTTGGTGATCTGGTCAAAGCTGTTGTAGATATCGAAAAAGGCATCATGGTTGTCGGAGGAGAGTTACATTCTGATGAAGAGGCTGTGCTAATAGAAAGCGGATCTAGACAGAGAAATCTTTGGGGTATCAATATTTACCCTGATAAATCAGGTGATGAATTAATTGAGTTTGATTCAATTATTAACCTACGGCCCTCTCAAGGGAATCGGTCACGTGATGTAGATGATCCAGAGGCACGGAAGAAAATCAAAGAAGTTATAAGCCGCTTGGTAAAACAATGACCACAGAATTTCAGCATCAGTCACTCGCCGCAGGAAAATGGTTTACACTTTCACTTGCTGAGCAACTAGGCAATATTGGAAGCGAAGTTAATCGTGCGATCCGGGCTCGTAGCGACAAAAACCGCTATGATAACGCCGTCATACGGGCCCTAGAGCTTTTCGATCTGACCCTTAGTGATACGCGCTGGAGAACCCGCCTTAAAGAAATCGCACGTGCTCGTGAGATCTTCTGCGATGCTGCTTGGGGAAGTTCCGAATATGGGACGTCGCTTGAAGATCTCAATATTTACTTCTTTCAATTCGCCCTTGCAGCTCGATCCCATTGTTAACTCAGAAATTTATTGCAGTTCTTCTCAAAGCTCTTCTAAAGAAGTGACTTGTTCGAGCAACTTGGGATGCAAAAACTTAATCCCGTAGCCTCACTCGATATTCCGCTGAGCAAAACGAAAAATGCAAAAAGGCCGGGAAATTCCCGGCCTTTTTGGGTGAGTTAAGGTTTTTGTGCGACGATGTAATGGCAGGTGGTGACAAGGCCCTTGCGATCGGCTTCCACAAAAGCTTCGCCGTCTAGCGTCAGACGGTCGAAAAGCCTTTGGAAATGGCGAGGCAGGATCTTGCATTTCACACAGCCTTTGATGAGGCGTGTTGCCCATTTGAACAGCGTGTCGGCTTTTTCGATGAGCGGCGCTTGGAGGCCGTTGATGCTGGCATTTTCATTGATGAGGACCTTAAAGCCTGCTTTTTCCATGGCGCGGGTGAAGTCTTCGATAAGTGGAGTCCCGATTGCACCAATGAGAGGTTTGATCCGATGCATGAGGTCGACGTGCTCCGGATTTTTAGGATCGTATTTATCGAGCTGGAACCAATCGAGGCATGCGACACGTCCTCCGGGTTTTAAAACACGGTAGATGTCTGCAAAGAGCTTCTCTAAGTCTTTAGAATAACTAAAGACCTGGATTTGATACACGCCGTCTAATGAAGCATCTTCAAAGGGAAGCGGCAGTTTGTTGATGTCTCCTTGGATGAAGTTGATCTGCTCGGTAAGGTTTTTACCTTTAGCAAATCGTTTAGCAGCTTCTAATTGATTCGTGTCGATGTTCATTCCAGTCACGTGGGCGCCTATCTCGTTGGCCATGTGGCTGGCAACACGTCCCCTGCCGCACCCGAGATCTAAAATACGGCCACCCTCTTTGACGTTAAGGTCTTTGGCCATTTTCTTTTCAAAGAGCATTTGGTTGGCAATGATCCCTTTTGACATGTCCATGATTGGAGGGATATACATTTTCTCAACTTGCCCGATCGCGCAAAGGTGATTAAGAACGCTGTAATAGTCGACGAGCTTTTTCTGAACTTGATTGTAATAGTCCGGTCCCATGACTCTGATCAACTCTTCTTCGTTGGCCCAATCATGGTCGTAGATAATGTAAGATTCCATGAAGGCATCGACTTTCTCCTGAGGAAGTGTGTAAAGCGTCTTGAAGGACTTGAGGATCGTTGAGAGGCGATAGGCAAAAAAACTTAACTTTGTTTGCATAGCTGGCGCGGGCATGGAAACTCCTATTTAAGTTCTTTTTGTAAACATTTTTTGGATTTATATCAATCGAGAAAATATCTAATCAGAGGGATCCGAACAGCATCCAGCAGGCCATGACAATCATCGCAATGTCTTCCGTAAGGGTCACCGTCGAGAGCGGCACATCCAAAACAGTTCCCATGCAAGCACACCGAATATCCAGCCCCCTTTTTAAAGCCCAGACGACCCCGACAGCGCCTACTCCCATCACGACTATTGTGAGAATGTAGGTCAAGTAAGGAACGCTGAATGAGAGATAGGCTAGCCCGAGGGCAAGTTCAATAAGCGGATATAGATAGGCATAGATCCGGAACTTTTTTGCGACCAAATCATACATTTGAAAACCTTCGGCAAACCCAGATGGATGGAACAGTTTGAGCATGGCAAACTGGCACAGGAAAAAGCCCATGAAATAGTGCATCCAATCAAAAAGACCCTTCTGTGTCAGAGCCGCTGCCCCTGCAGCCGCCACTAGGATAAGAGCAAATAAAGGCCAGTACCGTCCGATTTTGTTCATAAAAAGGGTTCCTTGTTGTCCTTTTCATCTTAAAACAGACTATTATTTTGAAATACTAAAATGGCCATATCCCCTCAACTTCCTCTATAAGACTTCATGTTGTAAAAACTTTTCTTGAAATAATTCCCCTGCCCTATTAGAAGAAGGGAAAGGAGTGATTATGGAATTATCCCTGTTTTTGGCTAAGTTGCTTGGTATATATATGCTGATCGTTTCGGTGGAGCTAATGGCACGCCGACGTGAGTTCGAAGGAGCAGTTAGAGATTTTGCTTCTTCTAAAGGTTTAATTGTTTTCTCAGGATCTGTTTCTCTTATCTTGGGTCTTGCCGTTGCTATCGGCCATCCAGTTTATGAGTGGGACTTCCGCGGCCTGATTACTTTACTGGGATACATTATGATTCTCAGAGGCCTATGGAGAATGGCATTCCCATCACGTCTTCAAAAGAAGATGGTTGATTGCTTCCACAAAGGTTACAAAGAGATCTTAATTATCCTGATCATCCTAGGGATCTATTTGACCTACTCAGGATTTAATCAAGCAATGTACTATTAATTTATCTACGACCCGTCCTAGATGCACTTAGATGTATCAGGACGGGTTTTTCTTTTTATCCTCCCTCTATTTCATTGATAATAATTTTCAATTCCATACTATGCAGTTAAAAAGGAGATCTCTATGAAAAAATCCGACGTGATTATCTATTTCCGCGATATGCCAAAAAACCGTAAACGCTGGGGAAGATTCTTCACCATGGGACTTCTGATGATTGTTCTGGGCTTTTTCGCCATCGGCTATGCCGGGTGGGCAACAGAGTTTACTGTTATCTTATTGGGATTTCTTCTTGCAGGCGCTGGCGTTTTACAGATGATCAGCAGCTCTTACTCCAAACAATGGACAGGGTTTTCCCACTCAATGCTGATGGGACTTTTCTATACTATTGCTGGAATCTTTTGCATCTTCAAGCCTGTTCAAAGCGCTGAAGGCCTGACCTTGCTGATCGCTGCACTGCTTTTGATCGGGGGCTCATTCCGATTAGTGAATGCTCTCTACCATCGGTTTGACTATTGGGGCCTGGTCGTCTTCAGCGGACTGATTTCCATCGGCTTAGGAATACTCATTCTTGCAGAATGGCCAAGCTCAAGCTTCTGGGTCATAGGACTGTTTCTCGGAGTGGATTTAATTCTAGCAGGCTGGGCCTGGGTACTTCTCTCATTGGCCGCAAGAAAATCTTAAGGACTTTATTTTCCGAAGATAAACAACCATAGACGCATCATTCATTCCTCACAAAAGGCGCTTTCCCAGCCGCCGCCAAGAGCTTTATAGAGCACGACCAGGTCAAGTAGTTTGGCGGTATCGGAATTGAGAACGTCCTGCTGCGACTGGTTGAGCTGACGTTCTGAATCGAGGACAGCGAGCAGACTAACGAGTCCCTTGGCATTTCTCTGCTCGCTAAGACCGACCAGATCTTGATATCTGTCGGCGGCTTCTCTTCTTTCCTTGGAGGTCTTCAGATCCTGAGTGAAAGAAACAATTGCAGACTCTGCCTCTTCTAAGGCATTTAAAACCGTCTGCTGATATCTGTGAGCAGTTGCTGCCGTCTCTGCCCGCGCGGCTTTCAAGTTCCCCATCAGACGGCCGCCTTGGAAGATCGGCATCGTGATATCTCCGCCGAGTGCCCAAGTCTTGCTACCCCAATTAAAGAGATTTTTCAGCATCAGAGATTGCAATCCACCATCCCCGATCAAAGTGATGGTCGGAAAAAAGTTCGCGACAGCCACGCCTACATGGGCCGTTGCAGCCGCAAGAGATCGTTCTACACGGCGGATGTCAGGTCTTCTGCGCAATAGATCTGAACGGAGTCCGACAGCAACGGTATCGGGAGCTGTAGGAAGAGGCTGCGTTGCTTTGAGCTCTTCCACGAGTTTTTCAGGAACGGCTCCTATTAGCACCGAGAGTGTATAGATATTTCGATAGATTTTCGCTTCGATGTCAGGGAGCAGAGCTCTTTCAGAAGCTAAAGTCGCTAAGATATTTTCATCATCCAGACGGCTGACATAGCCGGCTTCTAACTGCTTATGGACTAAGACCGCTTTCTTTTCTAAAATGCCGATATTTTCTTCGATCAACTTGGATCTTTGCTGAGAACTTCTCAGCTCCATGTAATTGAGCGCGATTTCTGCCATAACAGAAAGAAGTACATCATTCCTTTGCTCAATAGACACCCCGATCACAGCATCGGCTTCTTCGACTGTCCGGCGGGTCTTTCCAAAAATATCGATCTCCCATGTCGCATCAAAAAGGGCATTATAGAGCGACTGCGTCTGAGGAAACTGAGGAATGACGGGCAATCCTGTCGAAGGTGAGACTGTCCCTGGAAGAAGTCCGGCGCTCGGCTCGCTTGCAAATAGAGGACCATTCTTACTGAAGTAGGTCTTGGTGGCATTGACATCTGCGCCGATCAACGGGAAAAAAGAAGAAGCTGCGATCTGACGGTAGGCGCGGGCCACTAAAATATTCGAAGTCGCCGTCAGCACATCGTTGTTGTACTCGGATGCCATCTCGATGTATTTGGTGAGCAGCGGATCTGCAAAGACATCCCACCATTTGATGAGAGGTGCATCTGAAGAGGCAACAGCGTTTTCCGAGGTCCATGTGTCTGCCACATCATTTTCCGGAGCTTGGTAGTTAGGTCCAACTGCACAGCCAGCTAAAAAAACCATAAGACCCATGTACTTTTTCACTGTAACCTCCTGTGGAAAAATAGACCGGCCCCGACGGTAGTGATGAAGCCGATAATGAGTAAAGGCCAAATATTTGCAAACACAATGCTACCCGGCATGGCTTTCAAAAAAAGCCCCTTCGAAATAATCAGAAAATATTTCAGCGGGATAACTGCTGTAAATGGCTGAAGCCAAGAAGGCATATTTTCAATCGGCGTTGCAAAACCCGATAATAGCACGGATGGCATCATAAAGATAAATGTCCCTAGCATCGCCTGCTGCTGCGTTGTCGAAAGGGAGGAGATAAAAAGACCAATGCCGCTGATCGAAGTGACAAAAATGATAAGACTCCCCAGATAGAGAAGTAGCGATCCTGTGAAGGGAACTCCCAAGACTAGCGTCCCAATGGTGAACATGAACATCCCTTCAAGAAAGCCAATAATAATGCCCGGAACGAGCTTCCCAACAAGGATCTCCCAAGAAACGAGCGGCGAGACTAAAAGCTGATCAAAGGTTCCAAGCTCCCGCTCTCTAGCAACCGATTGCGTGGTCACCACAAGACAAGTCAGCATCGACAAAACGCCGACCAAGCAAGGGATGTTATACCAGAAATACAGCGTATTGGGATTAAACCAAAAGCGAGGGACAAGCTCGACATTCTGCGTCACAAGCTCAGCCTGCGCCGTATAGTCGTTATTGAAACGATTGATGATCTCGTTTGTATAGCCAGCGACAATCTGCGCTGTGTTTGTTTTTCTTCCATCGAAGATCAGCTGCACAGTCGCGGGATTTCCTGCATCGATGTTGCGGGAAAATTGCTGATCGATAGAGACGACCATGACGCCTTTTTGCTGATCGACAAACGGGCCGATCTCTTCGATGCTCTTCAGAAAGATGATTTTATGGTTAAAAAACTTGGTCCCGTAAAACCTCTCTACCAAAAGAAATCCTTGCTCGCCTGCATCGCGATTGAGAATCCCGATCGGCACATTTTTCACATCGAGCGTCGCAGCAAAAGTAAAGATCACCAGCTGAATGATCGGAGGTACCAAGATCGAGAGGCGCACCTTGCGATCCCGCAGCACAGTCAGAAGCTCTTTCCAGATTAGCGCTAAGATTCTCTTCAATCTAACCTCTTGGCTGTTTTAGAGGCGGTGATGAAGAAAGAAGATGATCCCATCCCCACTATCGGGATCATATCCATGAGAATCAAAGGCCAGACATTGCCTACTAAGAACAAACTCTGCAGACTCTGCACGAAGTACTTGGCAGGAATGATGTACGTTAAAAGCTGGATCCACTTGGGCATACTGTGAATCTCAAAGAGAAATCCCGACAAGATATAAGCGGGCAAAAACGCTGTGACCAGCGTGATCTGATAAGCAAAGATCTGGTTCTTGGTAATCGTTGAGATCATCAATCCAAGTCCTAAAGCACAAAACAAAAAGAGCGCTGATACCAATAAAAGCACAAGAAAAGATCCCCTGAGAGGCAGTTCGTAAAATACAATCGAGAGAAAGACGCAGAGAATCATCGAGATCATCCCCAAACAAAAATACGGGATCACTTTGGCCATGACGAGTTCCCAAATGCCGACCGTCGTCGACATGATAGCCTCCATCGTTCCCCTTTCCCACTCCCTGGCAACGACTAGCGCAGTTAACAGAGAACCGATGAGCGTCATAATAATCGCCAACGATCCAGAAAGAAGAAAGAACCGGCTCTCGAGTTGGTCGTTGTACCAAAATCTTGGCTCTGAGGAGATCAGCGGAGTTTCAACTTGGCGCCCCTGTGATATTGCTTCTTGCACCAACCAATTCGCAAAAACCCCTTGCGCATAGTTTTGAACAAAGTTAGCAGTATTTGTTTCACTGGCATCTGCAATCACTTGGATCGGAGCAATTTTATCTGGACGATTACGGTACTGTGTAAAATACGAAGGAACGATAAACATCCCCCGGATGGCCCCGCTCGTCAGATCATCTTGAAGAGCGCGACGATCTCTGACGATTTTCACATCAAAATACTTCGAGTCTGTGAGCGACTTGGCAAAGCTCTGGATATCGGGAGCTGTGTCTTCCATCGCAAGACCTACCCTTAGGTGGTCTAGATCAAGCGATACTCCCGATCCATAGAGAAAAATGAGCAAGAGCGGCAAGAAAACCGTGATGAGAAGACTGCTCGGATCGCGAATGATCTGGAGGAATTCTTTGACCATGAGGGCGCGCATCCTGCGCGCTCTTCCCTTCTGGGCTTCTTCTATCCATTCTTCTCTACTTGTCATGCTCTTCTATCATTTGTATAAACGCATCTTCCAGCGTCGGGTTGGGATTCTGATCTGATTTCACCTTGTCTTTCAGCGCATTGGGCGTGTCCATCTGGATGATCTTTCCCCCGTAAATGAGTGCAATCCTGTCGCAATATTCCGCCTCTCCCATGAAGTGGGTCGTGATCATGATCGTCACCCCTTTGCCGACAAGACCGTTGATGTGGTTCCAAAATTCTCTTCGGGTGATCGGATCGACTCCCGAGGTCGGTTCATCTAGAAAAAGGACATCGGGATGATGCATGTTGGCACAAGCCAAACTTAACCGTTGTTTAAATCCCAGCGGCAGCATCTCAGAAGAAAGATTTAAGTAAGGCTCTAAACTGAATACTTCGATCATCTCATCGATGGCAGCTTTTTTTTCCACATTCGTCAGATTATAAATCCCGGCAAAAAATTCCAGGTTTTGCTTGACGCTCAAACTCCCGTAGAGTGAAAATTTCTGCGCCATATAACCAAGTCTTGCCCGTGCCTTTCCGGGAGCTCTTAAAAGATCGAGTCCATTGACAAATGCTTCTCCTGATGTCGGCTTAAGTAGACCGCAGAGCATTTTAAATGTCGTCGTCTTCCCGGCTCCATTGGGACCCAAAAGGCCAAAGATCTCTCCTTTTTTCACCGTTAAAGAAATCTTGTCGACAGCGGTGAATGCGCCAAACTTTTTTGTCAGATTTTCTACAATGACCGCCGGTTTATCATCATTTTTTACGACAGGAGCCAGGTCGGCCAGTTCAGATTCCCCCCCGGGGCCTCCACCCAAAATGTCGATAAAGGCATCCTCAAACCTAGGCTCTACGCTTTCTAGCGTTGCGCCTTTAACTTCGATGCCTTTGTCCCGCACGACAATCCGTAGGTCCCGCCCCTGGATCACTCCGTCCATGACATTCTTGTCTTTTAAGAGTTCAAACAGCAGTTTGCGGCGGTCCCCTTCGATTTGAGTGACTTCAAAAACTCTTCCTTCAACTCGTTCGGTCAGTTTTTTAGGATCTCCGCTATAGAGAAGTTTCCCTTCATTGAGCAATAGAACGGTGTCGCATTTTTCAGCTTCATCCAAATAAGCCGTGCTCCATAAGACAGAAATCCCCTCGTCTAAAAGAGTGGTGACCATTTTCCACAGCTCGCGCCTAGAGATCGGATCGACCCCGACGCTCGGCTCATCCAAGAGAAGAAACGCAGGTGTTTTGATCAGAGCGCAAGCAAGGCCAAGTTTTTGTTTCATGCCGCCAGAGAGATTCTTCGCCAGAAATCCTGTGAAATCTTTAAGACCTGTAAACCCCAGCAATTTTTCGCAGGCGGCATCTTTTTCCTTTCCGAGCACGTTTCTTAAATTTGCATAGAGATCGAGATTTTGCTGGACTGTGAGATCTTCATACAGTCCGAACTTCTGCGGCATGTAGCCAGTCAGATAATGAATGAATTCCGCATCTTTGATCGTATCATACCCTTCGACCGTGATGCTCCCCTGTGTTGGCTTTAAAAGCCCTGCCATCAAACGGATCAGCGTTGTTTTTCCCGCGCCATCTGGACCGACAAGACCGATGATTTTTCCTTTGGATATAGAAACATTGATCTTATCTAAAGCGGGTGGCTGCTGAGGAGAAAACAGCTTGGTGAGATCCTGAATCTCGACAAGTGCCTGGCTCATTTGATCTTCAACTTCACAGTCACAGGCATCCCCTGCACTAACTGATTATCGGGATTGTCTGCATAAACACGGATGCGGTAGACCAGATCCGTCCTGAGCTGCGTTGATTCCACAGTCTTAGGAGTAAATTCAGCGACAGGAGAAATAAAGCCCACCGTCCCGGAATATTTTCTTCCCGAATCGGTGTAAACTTCTGCCGGCATGCCGTAATAGACTTTACCGAGCTCTGGTTCGTTCACAAACGCCCGGATCCAAACCGGCGAGCTCACCGACAAAGTATAGACAGGATCAGCGGGCTTGACCACCGTTCCCGGTTCACGGATGCGGGTTAGTATAATCCCATTTGTCGGCGCATAAGCTTTTGTATAGTCCAGATTATCTTTAGCAACCTCGATGTTAGCCTCGGCTGCTTCTAAATCTGCGGCAAGCTGGTCGCGATTGGCCTGAGCATTATCGAGATCTTCTTGTGAGACAGCACCGATGCCGATGAGTTCCAAACGGCGATCAAGCAATACCTGGGCATTATCCAAGTTTGCTTTGATCGCTTCAGCATTTGCCAAAGCTCCTTTGAGCTGGCTGTCATACGGAGTATCGTCCATCGTACACATCAAAGTCCCCTCAGGAACTTTGTCGCCCTCTTCGAAGATGAGTTGTTTGACCTGCCCATTGACTCTGAAACCGATATCGACCTGGCGGACATCGACGTTTCCATAGAGAGTAATGTGGCAGACATCTTTTCTTTCATCGTAAGCACGATCGATCAGAACAATAATAATTACGGTCAAAGCTAGAATGATGATTGTGATAAGAATGTTTTTTTTCATACTGCTCTAATTTCCATGTATCTCCCCATGAAAATAAAGGCAATGAGTTTCTCATCCGGAAATATTCTTGAAACAGAAAATCTCTTAGAGGTATGTTTCTCAGAAATTTATGAAAATCCTATCTTTGTTTCTCTTGCTCGTCTCTTCCCTCTCTGCCAGTGTCTATCTAGAAAAACCTGCTGACTTCAATCCCAAAGCTGAAATTGTGGGATGCTGCTACCTGCATTACCAAGACAAAATCCTCCTGCTACACCGTCAAGACTTTAAGTCTGAAGGAAATCGTTGGGGAATCCCCGGCGGCAAATTAAACAAAGGCGAACCCCTGATCGAAGCCATCATCAGAGAGGTTTTTGAAGAGACCGGGTACCATTTAGAAAGAGAAAAAATTCATCATATTGGAAAGCTCTACATCAAAGTGCCTAACTTCGACTTCGAATATCACATGATCCAATACCAGCTTCCTATTGATCATCCTGGCGATGTGAAGATTAACTTCAAAGAACACAAAGGTTTCACCTGGGTCACCCCCAATGACGCCCTGAAAATGGACTTGATCACGGATGAAGACCTCTGCATTGAAATCTGCTTTGGCTTAGACAGAGTAAGAAAGTAATAGGTTCATGTTTCAAATTCCTTCTTTGTCTTTTCAAGAAGCTCGTAGAGCTCATAAAGCTGAGCCTCGAGCTGTTCGATCTGCTTTTGACGAATGCCTTGCGATTTCACGATTTCTGGAGAAGTCGCTCCAAAACTCTTCTTCTGTTCTTCTTCCAAAGAGATGATCTTTTGCTCGGTGTCGTGGATCTGCTTTTCAATCGGTTTAATGACAGCCGCTCTTTTAGCCACATCTTCCGCCCGTTCTTTCCGGACATTGGGTTGAGAAATCTTTGGAGGAGCTGGCTTCTTCTTTTCATCCCAGCCAACTTTTTCTAAGAACTCATCGTAATTGCCCAAAAACACCGTCTGCTGAGCCTCTTCGCAAAGAACAATCTTATCCAAGTCCAGCCTTCTTAAAATGAGTTCACTATGCGTGACCATGACAACCGATCCGCCAAAGTCTTCCAACGCATCGATGAGCGCTTCAATCGACTCAATGTCAAGATGGTGCGTCGGTTCATCTAATAAAAGAAGATTGCACGGCTTAGCAACGATTTTTCCAAGCAGCACCCGGCTTCTTTCTCCTCCGGAAAGGACAGAGATTTTCTTTGCAGAAAGCGTTCCACTGAACATCATCGCTCCGGCAATCCCTTTGATCTCGGTATAGTTTAGATAGGGATTAGCAAGAGCAATCTCCTCTTCGATCATATGCTTGCCATCCAGACGGTCGACATGCGTCTGCCCGAAATATCCAATCCGCGTGTTGTCAGAAAATTCCAACTCGCCTTTTTGAGGAATTAAATCGCCCCCGAGCAAACGAAGAAGGGTCGATTTTCCTCTTCCGTTCTTTCCGATGATGGCAATTCTTTCCCCTTTTTCGATCTCCAATGAAAAATCTTCAATGAGAGGCTCGTCTGTATACGAAAACTGCAGATGCTTGGCATCGAGCATTTTCTTTCCAGGAAAAGGAGCTACTTGGAAAGCAAACGAAAGCTCTGACATAGCGTTAAGCTTTTCTAAAACAGGCTCTCTTTCGATCATCTTCGCTTTGGATTGAGCAAGAGTAGCCTTAGAAGCCGAGGCTCCGAAACGATCGACAAAGCTCTGCAAGTGGGCTTTTTTCTTCTCCGATTTAACTCGGCTTTTTTCATGGAGTTCTTCTTCCATCAAGATCTGTTTGAAGAAATCAATGGTTGTCCCCTTGACCTTCCTGAGTTTTTCCCGGTGAATGCCCATCGTATGAGTCGTGACATTGTCCATGAATTCGCGATCATGCGAAATCAAAATAAACTCCCCTTCCCATCTGCTTAAGAAGTTCTGTAGCCACCGGATTGAAAGGATATCGAGATAGTTTGTCGGTTCATCCAACAGAAGGCAATTAGGCTCAGCTACGAGCACTTTTGTCAGATTTAAGCGGAGCTGATATCCTCCAGAGAAATCCCCAGGAGCTTTTTCGAGATCTTCTTCCGTAAATCCAAGACCAAAGAGAATCATTTCAGCTTTATAAATATCGTCTTTTTCATGTTCCGGAAGACCCAGAGCTGCCTCTTGGATCAGTGTCGGCTGAGTAAACTTAATATGCTGCTGCAAATAGCCGATCCGATAGTTCTTCGGAACACTGATCGTGCCTGCATCTGCTTCCATCTCTCCATCAATCAAACGGAAAAGAGTCGACTTGCCAGAGCCATTTCTTCCGACCAGGCCGCACCGCTCCCCTTTCTGGAGAGTAAAACAGGCATCCTCAAAAAGCGGATGACCGGAAAAAGATAGACCGACATGATCGAACTGGATCACAAAAACTCCAAATATTTCAGAAAGTATATAGGAAAAGGGATAAAAAACCTCTCTAATTCTAGAGAGGTTTTAAAAAGATTTATAGTATTTCCGCGGCTATCGCAGCGAGTTCAGAACGCTCGGTTCTCTCTAAGAACATCTGACCGTAGCCTGCATAATCTCGCATCTTCCCAACCACATACGTTAAAGCGTTGGAATCTTTATCAAGATATGGATTGTCGATCTGCGTTGGGTCTCCAGTGAGCACAACCTTCGTCCCTTTACCCGCACGAGAAATAATTGTTTTTACTTCATGGGGTGTCAAGTTTTGGGCTTCGTCGATGATGATGTACATCTTTGGAAGTGACCTTCCGCGGATATAAGTCACCGCTTCCATCTCGAGCTTTTTACTATCGATGATCCATTGCTGGGCATCTGCGCCATTTCCAACGCCGCTCGTCGATTGGCAGAGGAACTCTAAGTTATCATAGATCGGCTGCATCCAATGGTAGAGCTTCTCTTCTTTGGTTCCTGGCAGGTATCCAATGTCTTTTCCAAGAGGAATAATCGGACGGCTGACAAGGATCTTCGTATAGACGTTTTCATCAAAGACTTTACGCAGGCCCGCTGCAAGCGCCATCAGGGTCTTACCGGTTCCTGCAGGTCCAATAAGAGTGACAAGAGAAATATCATCTCGCAGTAAGAGATCCAAAGCGCATTTTTGCTCCACGTTGAGCGGCTGGATGCCCCAAATATCTTTGGTAAGCTTCATCAAAGGCTCAAGCTTTTTGCTCACAGAATTGAATTTGCAAACAGCAGACGATTGCTCAGCGCACGTCATAATGCAGTATTCATTCGGGGAAAAGTCTTGGATATCTAGAGAAACTGAATTGTCCTTGAAGAACATATCGATGTCCCGTTTAGGAACTTCGATTTTTCGGTATCCTTTATAGATGTTCTCATAGGAGAATTTCAGGTTTTCATAATCTTCAGCTTCCAGTCCGATCGCTTCTGCTTTAACACGAGTCACGAAGTCCTTAGAGACCACAACAACGTCTTCGCCTTGCTCCTTTAATAGAAAAGCTATAAGCAAAATTTTATTCGTCGGCCTGTCAAGAGGTAAAGGAAACGATTTTTTCTCCGGTGGACGTAGCTCAACATGCACTTTCACCCGGATGTTATTGTCGATCACCACACCATCGGTCAAATTGCCGTTTTTGAGGTTCTTCAATGAATCGATATACCGCATGACATGCCGGGCATTTTTACCGATCTCTTCGGAAGACCGCTTCATCGAATCGAGCTCTTCTAATACGACTAAAGGGATGATGACATCGCTTTCCTTGAATTTTTTCATTGAGTCCGGGTCATGAATTAATACGTTAGTGTCGATCACAAAGGTTTTGCGAGCCACTTTCCCTCCTTTTACTACGAACTTTTCTGCTGAAACTGCTGATTGAGATCCGATAAGACACCTCCATTATTATCTACTATCAGTAAAAAAATCAGGTCCAGGCACCGCCCCAACAAGCCAGCTATGTGACTAGCTAGCCTCTGACCGCGATGCCCCGGCCTGATTTTTTTATTTCCCTTCTTTTTGCGCAGCATAGCCCAACGTCGCATGCATGACAATATTTTTTTATAATTCATTAATTATCAGTTAAATGCGCCATATTTTCAGCACTCTGTCATAGATTCTGCTAAATTTATTGACCGAGAACTCCCCCTATCCTATAATGAGCTTCGTAACCGCATGAGGTTTGTATGAAAATAACCGATAAAATCTTAAGCCTTCCCCCTTATATCTCAACAGCTTGGAAGAACATTGTTTCCATCCATGTCGAGACCCGCCCCTACGGCCACGTTCTCCTTATAGAGCTGGTCACCGGGAGCAGGGCCGAAGTCCCCAATTTAGACCCTAAGCTCATGGAGAAAATCTTCAGTATGCATGCGCTTGTCCTAGAAAATGAAGGACCTCAAAATCCCGTTGCGACACAAACTTTTGCCATTCCTCTTCCGTTTCCTATAGAAGGCTTAACTTCTACCCTTCAACATAATCCTGAACAGGCCGACACTCCTCCACTCCCTCCTGAGATCCTCGAAAAAATCCAATCTCTTAAAGGCATCCTTCCGGAAGATCTGACCTCGCTACAAAAAGCCGAGCCCCATTGCAACTGCCCCTATTGCCAAATCACCCGTGCCATCACTGGAGCTCTATTGGAAGCCGAAGCCTCTTCTCCTCAAATTGAAGAAGAAGTTTCTGCTGAAGATCTAACCTTCCGCAACTGGGACATCAAGCAAGAAGCCGATAAGCTCTACTGCGTGACTAATCCTCTCGACACCAAAGAACACTATAATGTCTTTTTAGGCGAGCCTGTCGGCTGCACCTGCGGAACAAAAAATTGCGAGCACATCCAAGCGGTCTTACGCAGTTGATAAATCTCCTTTCAGATAAAGCCATCTTCCTAGCACCTTCTCGAAGGTGCTTTTTTCTGTAAAGAAAAATCTTTTCCATCCATAAAGAGATAGGCCGTGAACTTCACCATGCCTTCCGCCTCCCCTTCCTGGACATCTAAAATTTTAAGCCCTTTGAAAACCGTCGTATTGCAAAATTCTTCGATCTCTTTTCTCCTGACTTCTTCAGCTCTTTTCGAATCAGGATGATCCGGATGGGTCGTCTTCACAATATAATCAACAAGTCCCTTCGCATAGGCCGAGTAGCGAGATCGCATCAAAGCTTCTGCGCTTTTTGGCAGCTCTCCTTCATGACAAGGCCGGCAGCACTGCGCATATTTTTTCCCACTGCCGCAAGGGCACAATCCATTTTCTATTTTTTCCATTCCAAAAATTTTACCGAACCGATCGCATAAGTCGAGACAAAAAAATTTATGCAATAAAATTGACAAACCCCTTTTGGTTCATTAACCTACCAAGAGGCTGGAATAGCCGTGCTCATAATTAAACTATTATGAGACTGTATAAATAAGAGAGAAATTACAAGAGCGAATTGCATTTAAAGTGCTGGCGGAAGGTTTCCGTCAAGAGCAGGTCAATCCGGCGTATGGCTCTCAAAACTGTCCCGAGTGTAAATTTGTGGATCAAGGAAATCGCATTGGGAACCGCTTTCAATGTCCACATTGTCGACATGATTGACATTGCGGACCAGGTTGCCGCACTGAACTATGCCTGAAGAGTGAACGATCCCGTGATCGGGCTGTGTATGACTTAAAAAATCATACTTCAAGGGAGGTTCTATCGCCGAATGGAAATGGGGGCAACCCTTGACTGTTCCAGGCAGGACTCTAGTAACCGTAATAAGGACGTATCCACCGTCCTTATCGAGACTGAAAATGTGACAGCTGGGAAAGAGAAATCCCGCAATAACCGGACGGTCAATCAGAAAGCGAAACAAAATAAACACGTTTTTAGAAACAACGCTGCAGTGTATTCGCTTATGTTTTCAGGACAAACCTTAAGAGGAGCGTACGGATGTCAAGCATTCACAAAACTATTGGCCAGAGCGACCATGCACTACATCATTCTTATGAGCCGAGGCTTTCAGAGCCGCCTACCGAGAACAATCCGGCAGACCCAATCGTAATCGCCGATCAACCTGTCAGGCTGCGATCTATAAAAAAACCTTTCAGCTCCTCCGGGGAACTTCAGATAACCCGCAAGTCCTACCTGCGATCACAATCGGCGCTGCAGTTAACAAAAAAAAAGAAGACATTGCCAATCGCCAACGAGATCCATACGATGCTGTTTTCTTCTATAGGAACAAAACTCTATTTCAATGAAAAAGATGCCGCAACGCAGCTTTTAAACTCTTATTTACATTTTCGAGACAATAGAGAGACAATGATCGAGAAGATGGCCGAGGTGCGAAGGGGGCTGGTCAAAGTCCGGCACATAAACAGATTAGATGCAGTCCTAACAAACCTTTTTAGGTGCAAGAGAAGCGAGAGGTTGATCTATGCCTACTTCAAAGCTCTAGGTGAAATGCGCAACGAGGAAATTTCCCGATTTGGTCAATTCGCCATTGCCGTGCTCTCTAAGAAAAAGGACCTTTCCCCTACAATCTTGGAAAGAATTTCAAGCATTACTTCTCGTGAGCTTGAGACCGAAACAATGGACACTCTCTTCCGGGAACACAAACTTTCCTCAGTTCTTTGCCGCGAGTACGGAAACCTGCTTTGGAGAGAGGATATACAGAAATTGTGCATGGCGGTCAAAGAAGCCATGTCTCACAAAAACCTCTCCTCCTTGTCGTTAAACTACGATATCGTGGAAAAGGATTTGCCTCCCTTGCAAGATATAGAGCAAACGCTGGATGAGCATGCAGAGCAGTTTTCAGTATTTGCCCGCACTGTGCTCCCGAAGATTTTCGCGCTTGTCCCCCCGAAAACTTTGCAAACCATGTTCACCTCCCGCCGCAAACAGATCATCGATTTTCTCGCTGCGTCCCCCAACTCGCCATTTGCAGAAGATGTAGATCCTGTTAGCGCGTCAAGGCCTTACATTTCTGAGATCCTCTACTTACGGATATTGAATCCGCAGCTCATTGACATCAACGATTCTCCCCTGTCGCTCACCATCCTCTCCGGCCTTAGCAAGGTAATGATGTGCCTGGCCAAGGAGAGCAAATTTGGAAATGAAAAACGGAATCCCATCTTCGAAAGGCTCAATCCGCTGTATGAAGAGTTTATCGAAGAACATCACCGTTTTGTCGACATCTGCTCCCTGCCGTCCGAATATAACGCGCCGGGGTAAATACCGGCACTTTCGGGAAGCCCATTCAAAATCTGGTTGATTACAAGAATTTTACCGATTCTCTTCACATGTTGAAGTCGACAAAAATAATTTTATACATCTTAATAATTCCGCGTTATATGATGTTGCCATTCTAGTCCGAGTAGGATTAGCCAAGAACACAAGAACAAGGAGAAAATTTATGTTAAACGGATTACCACAAACCGCAGGAAAAATTATATCAGGAGTGGCTGGAGTAACAGTACTCGCTGCTAACGCAAACACAGTTGCGATCTTAGCAGAAGTTGTACGCCGCGCTGTTAGCCAACTCTATGCAATGAGACCAGGCGCTACCCCAGCTCCTAAAGGTAATGATGAGTGGAAGCTAAAAGACTTTACACCTTACAGCTCTACAAAAGGTTGGCAATCGCTCGGTATTGCAGCGCTTAAAAACGTTGTCGTAGGAACAGCAGCTCTCTATGTTGCTCATAGATTCTGCCCATCTCTCGTGACAAACGCTAACAGCCTCCTAAATGTTGTTGGAATCCAATTCACACCTCACAACCCTCTCTTAAAACTCGCTCGTCTGTAATTCAATTCTATCCCACTCGGCTTCATGGCTCGAGTGGGATTTTTTTTCTTCCCAAGATTTTTAGTTCTTACCAAAAAATTTACTCTGCCCTTCACATGAGCGATAGATTTTTTTTACTACATCTTTAATATCCGACTTATTTATACTGTGCCCTTCTAATCTTTAATGGGGATTAGGGAAAACAAAAATTAGGAGTTTTTTATGACAGCATTAGCAGGCACAAAATGGTCAATTGGCTACGTAGTCGATGGCTTACTCTCAGCAAGCTATACATTGTACATGGGTAACCTTGCATTACAAGGTCTTTCAAAAGTTGCAGTCGTTGCTCGCCGTGGAGTTGACGAAGCTTTAAAAAAGGTTTATTTCGACACTTCAAAAGCTGATACTTTGGCTGGCAAATCAGTAGCTTGGGTTCCAGAAAAAGTTACAAACTTCTTCAAAGATGACAGCGGTTATAACAAAACACACAAAGTAGAAAGAGACGTTCCTGTTCTTGACGCAGAAGGCAAAAAGGTTTATCAAGCTGATAATAAAACAGTAAAGACAGAAAAGAAACGCGTTGAAGAATACGTAAAAGGCAACGTTACTCTGTTAGTTTCTGGACTCGGACTTTCTCTCTTTGCATTGTTCGCTCTTGAAGCGAAAGAGACTCTCTGGAGACCAGCTAACCCAATTCTGAACGGTGTATTGACATACATCAGCCCATTACGTGCTGTTTTGGGACAATCTTGGGTTGCAAATGGAATCAACCACCTCGTTGGAGCTGCAAAAGCACGCTTTTAATTTCGAGATTTTTTGATCTTATACGACTCCCATTTAGCTTGCCTGAATGGGAGTTTTTTTATTCATACGACTGTGGAGACTGCCGCAGATTCTTCTTTTCACCATGCTGCTTCTTATTCGTGAGCATCTTATCTTTAGACCGGCGAGACCGGCGCCGTTTTTGACGGCGGATCTTTTCCATCTGGTGCTGCTTTTGGCTTTTGACCTTGTTGATTTGAGACTCAAAACGATCACACAATTCCCGACGTGCGATATACCGGTTCAGTTCGCGTGAACGGTCCTGCTGGCACTTGACTTCGATCCCTGTCGGAATATGCTTGAGATAGACGCAAGAAGAGGTCTTATTGACCTTTTGCCCACCCTTACCTGATCCCAGGATGAACTTCTCAATCAAATCATCCTCATGGATCCCTAACGTTTCCATTCTACGGCTCATTTCTTCGACTTTTTCTTTGCTGATCATTTTTTCACCATAACACAATCAGAAATAGTTGACTTGGAAATTAAGAATGAATACAGATGAAATTAATGGACAAAGAAATCATTATTGTTACAGGCAGCAGTGGAAGAATCGGCTCCAGCATCTGCCGAAGACTCGGAAAAAAATACCACATTGTCGGCTTCGAGCTTTTAAAAGCTCTATATGCTGCCGCTGATGAAGAACTCGTCCCCGTCGACCTCTCGTCTGATGAAAGCGTCCATCAAGCTTTTACCCATATCCGGACAACATACGGCACCCGCATTGCAGCGGTGATCCACCTGGCAGCTTATTATAGTTTTGATCAGCAGCACTCGCCCCTATATGAACTCGTGACGGTCAAAGGCACTGAAAGGCTCTTAAAAGCTCTGCAAAATTTTGAAGTCGGACAATTCATTTTCTCCAGCACAATGCTTGTCCATGCTCCTTGTGTTCCAGGACATCCCATCAACGAAGAGTGGCCTGTCGATCCTAAATGGGACTATCCCCTCTCCAAAGTCCATACTGAAAAAGTGATCCATGAACTCCGAGGCAATATGCCGACAGTGATCATGCGGATCGCTGGCGTTTATGACGATAAATGCCATTCAATCCCGATCAGCCATCAAATCCAACGGATCTACGAAAAACAGTTAGAGAGCCGTTTTTTCCCAGGAAATATCCACCATGGAGCTGCTTTTTTACACATGGACGATCTCGTTGATGCCATTGAAATCGCTGTCCAGAGTAGAAAGAAACTCCCTCCGGATCTCGTTGTCCTTATCGGCGAATCGAAAACACTCAGCTATGACGATCTGCAAAATGAGATCAGCCAGCTGCTTTTTAATAAGCCTTTCACGACATTTAGGATCCCTAAGATCGTCGCTAAAATCGGTGCTTGGGTCCAATGCCACCTCCCCTTTATCCCCTCTCCGTTCATCAAACCTTGGATGATCGATCTAGCCGATGATCACTATGAGCTAGACATCGCTAAAGCTAAAAAGACTTTAGGCTGGGAGCCCAAAAACAATCTCAAGGCTTCTCTTGTAAAAATGATCGATGGGCTTAAAAAAGATCCTGTCCAATGGTACAAAGACAATCAGCTGGGATCTCCTAAAAAATAGGAGAATTCCCTCTCTTGATTTGTAGATTCATGGTTGCATAGGATTTTAGTAGCGGTTTCCTAGAAAGTCTTTAATAATTAAATTCAGAGTCTTCAGAATCACAAAACCGTTTGTTCTGATGCAGTTTTTCGATCTCGTGCATTTCATTTGATGAGAGCTCAAAATCCAAGATATTGAAATTCTCTATGAGATGCTTTTCAGAACCCGCTTTTGGGATCGTCGGGATCTCTTTTTGAAAGAACCACCGTAATACGACTTGCCCTGGGCTCTTGCTATGGGCTGTGCTGATTTTTTTCAGGACGGGATCTTTGAGGATCACGCCTTTTCCAAAGGGCCGATAAGCGATCAGCTGAATACTTTCTGTCTTGCAATAATCCAGGAGCTCTTTCTGATAGAGATACGGATGGAATTCAACTTGATTAGCTGCAGGTTTGCAGCCGTCATTGAGCAAGTTTTCTAAATGGTGGATAGTGAAATTGCTCACACCGGCTTTTTTGATCTTTCCTTTTTTGACAAGCATCTCCATGGCTTTAAAAACCTCTGTCATCGGCATTGCTTTGTAAGGCCAGTGAATGAGATAGAGATCGACATACTCAGTCCCGAGCTGCTTTAAAGCCAGATCACAGGTCTCTTCCACAGACTCAGGGATCTTTTTTAAGTCGATCATCGCAAGCTCAAACTTCGAGGTGATGAAAAGCTGCTTCCGGTCGAAACCCTTGATAGCTTTTTTGATCGCTTCCTGATTTTCATAATCGATTGAGGTATCGATATGCCGGTAGCCGATTTCGAGAGCGCGTTTGACGGTCTCCGTGCATTCATGCCCTCGCAAGTCCCATGTGCCAAGTCCTAATAGTGGAAGCTTCATGGAGAATATCTTTGATTAACAGTGTCCCAGTTGATGTTCTTGAAAAACGCCTCGATATAAGCGGCACGGTCAAGAAGATAATCGATCATATAAGCGTGTTCAAAGACGTCCATGATGAGAATTGGTTTTCCTCCGGCTAAATGTCCGACATCGTGTTCATTGATCCAGGTGTTGAAAAGGAGTCCTGATTGAGGATCTAAATAGAGAACTGCCCAGCCGATGCCGCGCATTGCTCCGGTAGCCATAAAATCGGCCTTCCATTGGTCATAGCTGCCAAAATCCGTGACGAGCTGCGCATAAAGAGGGCTGCTTGAAACGAGCGTTTCTTTACCTCCGAGGTTTTCAAAGTAGGCTTCATGCAGACGCATCCCATCAAACTCCCAGCCAAAACGGCGTTTGAGTTCGGCATATTGTGGAGAGCGGTTTTTTCCACCAGCGGCTAGGTCTGATAGCGTGTTGTAAAGAAGATTAGTGTTGGTGACATAACCTTGATAGAGTTTGAAATGCGTCTGAAGCGCTTTGTCGCTAAATCCTGGCATGCCCAGGAGTGATGAATAATCTTTCGCTTGATAAGTAGCTGCCGGTTCTTTTTGCCCCGGAGGCTGTGCAAAGTAACCAATGAGCGACGTCGATAACAACAGAAAGCCTACTGCCCATAACCAATTTTTTTTCTTCATAAAATCCTTTTCGAAGCAGTATAGCGCTATTCTTTTATTTTTTCTTCGTCTGTTCTAAAAGCTCCACTTTTCCGGTGTGAAAGTTATAATAGGCTGCGACAACGGACAGTTTCTTTTTGGCAATCAAACCGCTTAACACTGGGCTGTTTCTTAATTGATCTGCCACCATTTTCGCATTGGTCTTGATGGTATTTTCCAGCCGGTTGGCCTTTTGCATTTTTGTTGCATCTGCTGCAGGTTGGATCAATTCTGCGACCGCTTCGATGTCTTTGGTATTTCCCTCAAGGACAGCGCCGACAGCGCCGCAATTTTCATGCCCCATGACCATGACAATCGAAGAATTGAAATAAAGCACTGAGTACTCAACGCTGTCCTGCTCGAGAGGCCCGACGACATTTCCCGCAACCCGAACAATAAAAAGATCGCCGATTCCTTGATCAAAAACAATCTCAGGTGCAACCCGTGAGTCTGAGCAACCTAAAATAACTGCATAGGGTGTTTGCTTGGAAAGGAGCTCCTGACGCCTCTCGCTTGTCCGGTCTAAGTGAAGAGATTGGTCTTTGGAAAATCTCTGGTTCCCCTCCATCAGAGTCTGAAGTGCCTGGTCAGGGGTCACCCCATAGAGAGAGATTTGGATTAAAGCACAGAAAACTGCGGCAATTTTTTTCATTGTTACCTCGGATTACTTTCCAGATAACATCTTTTTAATTTGAAGGCTCTCTCTAAATGCTCAAACAGGGTAAAATGGTGAACATGCAGCAACACGCCAATTTACTCTCTATCGCTGAGCCTTTTCCTGGAATTCTTTTAGATGCCTATGGTGTTTTTTGGGCCAGCAATAGCGTAGGTCTTTTTCCTGGCTCTAAAGAAGCCATGGAAGAGCTTGTCAGACAAGGAAAAATCGTTGGGATTCTATCGAATTCCACACAGATGGCAACGAAAGAAGCCGACAAGCTCTCAAAGTACGGTCTTGTGGAGAGAAAACACTTTCACTTCTTAATCACTTCCGGCGAGATCGCTAAAAAAGTTTTCCGTCAGGGAAATTTACCTTTTTTGACACCCAAAAAAAAATACTGGCTACTAGGTGAGATCCATCCGAAGTATTCCTCCCATTCGCCTTTATTTCAGGATACACCCTACACCCAAACACCCTTTATTCAAGAAGCTGACTTTATCTACATTTCCATCCCGCATATCAATGGGCAGGATCAGACCGATCCAGCTCTTTTCGAAGAAGAAATCAGAAAACTCACTCTATCGAGACTGCCGATGGTCTGCTCTAATCCTGACCGGTTTGCCCACGAGGGAAATCCTCCCCGAGCTGTTGTCAGACAAGGCAGCATCGCAGCTCTCTATGAAAAATTAGGCGGCAAAGTCTTTTACATGGGCAAGCCCTCCCCTGCAGCTTATACGGCCGCTATGGAGTGCTTCAAAAACCATGAACTGTCAGACCCTGCCAAAATCTTGATGGTCGGAGATACTCCAGAAACAGATATCCGAGGCGCCCGTCTTTTCGGAATGTCATCTGCGCTAGTGACAAAGACCGGCATCCTGGCAGATCGCATCTCTTCCAAAGGATTAGAGGCAACCTTAGCAGGATTGCCTTCGACAGACGTCCCCGAATTTTTTATTGAGAGATTAGGTCATGAATTTTGAGCTCCATCCCAATCTTGCCTGCAAGATCTTCATTACAGACCTGCCGCTCTGCCGTGTTCTCTTAGAAGATGAAAAAAATTATCCCTGGATCTTTCTTGTCCCCCGCTGTCCAAACATCAAGAAGATGATGGACCTATTGCCTAAAGAACAACTCCAACTGATGTTAGAACTCGATCAGGCTCAGAAAATCATTTGGGAATGCTTTAATCCCGATCAAGTCAATGTTGCTGCAATCGGCAACAAAACACCTCAGCTGCACGTCCATGTGATCGGAAGGTTCTCAAACGACCCGGCTTGGCCTGGAACTGTCTGGGACCATCCAGTCAGGCTAGCTTATACTCCCGAAGAAAAAGAAGAGAGAGCTCAACTCCTCGCCTCAGCCTTTAGCAATATGAGCAAGAACTCTTCCTACCATCTGGCCAATTAAAATTCCTAAATTCGCTCCGACCAAAGCAGGGTAAAGATGCGTCACATCCCTGCCTCGCAAAGTGATGGTCGGTTCAATTTTGAGAATTCCAAGACTGGTTCTGGCAATCACATCTGCGCTTTTTTTCATATACCCATAAGCGACCGAAAAAGGAAGGACCACGCTCGATAAGACCGAAGTAAAATCTTTGACGAGAACTTGGAAAATCCGCATCCCTAAAGATTTCTCTCCCTTTGAAAATTTTCCTGCGACGGCTTGCAGAAAAATTGAAAAAAACAGTCCTCCGGCCGCGCACAAAACTACAATATGCCGTTCAGAAACATCTTGCTGGAAGGCTTGATAGGCCGTAAAAATCGTTCCCGCTCCAGTCAAAAGTGTGATACCGCCAGACAACATATGAAACCTCAAATGTGAAAAAAATATTTTATCAGCAGAGGTTCAAATAAGCAATATTCCTTTACAACCATCTTTTTTTTGGATAATTAAGGATTAGAAAGGAGGGATTTATAATGAAATCCAGAAAAAAGGTTATGGGACTCGTCGTTTTGTTAGCAGGCGTTGCTCTCTTTATTTTTGCTAAATATGAACAACACCGTGTTGGGGATGCAAAAGGTATGTTCAGCAGAGGAACTAGCATGTTTTCCGGTAATGCTGTCGGTAATTCTATTGGCGGATATGTCGAAGGTAACCTCAGCCAATACGACACACCGCTTAAGCTGTGTGAAATCGGCGGGCTTATCCTCATCGTTCTCGGCGCTGGCGTTCTCTATTTCGCACGCAAAAAGAAATAATCAGAGGAAACTTTAATGTTAACTTGGGCTGTTATTTTTCTCGTTGTTGCTATCGTTGCTTCGCTGTTCGGCTTTAGAGGAGTCTCTAACGTCGCTACCCAGATCGCTAAAGTCCTCTTCTTTATCTTTCTGATCCTGTTCATCATTTCTTTAATTATGCATTACATGCCATCCACGGCATCATAAGACAGTTCCCATCCTGAGCTCTCTCAGGATGGGCGTTTTTCAAGAAAAAATTATCTCTTTTTCAGACAAAGAATAACTTTACTTTAGGTTTTTAAGGCCCATTTCTGCTATTATTTGGGAGATTTTGAAGTCTTATCATTTGAATTATAACTTTTTACTTTTCAATTGATTTCACTTTAAATTGCAAAACAACTTTAAAGAAGAAAACCAAAACATGTCATTCAAAGATTTTATAGATGAACCGGGGATTTTAAAAGCCATCGAAGATTTAGGCTATAACACACCTACCCCGATACAAAAACAAGCCATTCCTCTCATCCTCACAGGATGCGATTTACGTGGCTCTGCACAGACGGGTACTGGTAAAACAGCTGCTTTTATTCTCCCTGCTCTCTGTAAATTAGCGAAACCTTCCAAACTCCCAGGCCGCGGCCCTCGCGTTCTGATTTTGGTCCCAACTCGCGAACTCGCGATCCAAGTCGCTGAAGAAGCTTCCAAATACTGCAAATACCTCGACCGCATTAAAACTGTCTGTATTTACGGCGGAGCTCCTTATCCGATCCAAAATCGCCAATTAGCCCGTCCTTATGAGATCCTCGTTGCGACCCCTGGCCGCCTCATGGATCACATGAACCGCGGCAAGATCAACTTCTCACGCGTTGAGATGTTTATCCTCGATGAAGCTGACCGCATGCTCGATATGGGATTCATTGGACCTGTTGAAGAAATCGCAGAAGCTATACCGGATTCACGCCAAACTTTGATGTTCTCAGCGACCCTCAAAGGCAGCGTGATGAAACTCTCTGAACGTCTCTTAAAAGACCCGAAAGAGATTTCCGTCGCCCACGATCAAACGACACATGATAACATCAATCAACGGGTGTACCATGTCGACAACATCGAGCACAAATATAAACTCCTCGACCAGCTCCTCAACGGCAAAGACCTGACTCAGGCCATTGTCTTTACCCGGACTAAGCACCATGCCGACACACTCGTTGACAAGCTGCTTAAGAAAGGCTACAGCGCAGGAGCGCTCCACGGCAACATGAACCAACGTCAAAGAACGAAGACGATCATGAGACTCCGTTCAGGAGAGATCCGTATTCTCGTTGCAACCGATGTCGCCGCTCGCGGAATTGACGTCCCAGCAATCAGCCACGTCATTAACTTTGATCTGCCTGAAAGCGAAGAAGACTACGTTCACCGTATTGGAAGAACAGGCCGCGCCGGCGCAACCGGTATTGCCCTCTCCTTTGCAACTCCTAAAGAAATGGGTTTTGTCCGTGCAATTGAGAAGTTCACTCACCAGAAGATGACTCCTCATACAGTTCCAGGAATGGAACCTCGGACATCAACACACTCTTCTTCAGCACCTGGCTTTGTTTCCCAAGGAAACTACCGGCCTAAGCAGAAGAAAAGCAACTTTAGACGTTTTTCTAGACGTTAGAGAGCATCTTCAGCTTTTCTATCTGCTGAAGATTCCATTCATCTGTACTATAGGGAGTCTCAAACCAGGCTCCCAAGATCTCTTTAAGCACGGCTGACGATGTCAGCCGTAAGCTTAATGCCAAGACATTGGCATGATTCCAAATCCTAGCCCCTTTAGCTGTTTCTGCATCGCTGCAGAGCGCTGCACGGATTCCAGGGACCTTATTTGCTACAATCGAACATCCCGTGCCTGTCCAACAGAGCACAATCCCCTCTTCAGCTTTTCCTACTTTGATCTCTTCCATGGCTTTCAGAGTAACATCGGGCCAATCAATCGATTTTTCACCCTGCCGAGGACCCACATAATGGACCTCATGACCCCTCTTCAGGACTTCTTCCAAAAGGACATCAATTAAAGGAAAATACTCATCGGAACTAATCACAATTTTCATAGGATCAATTTATCAAAACATTCGAATGCATTCTAGGAAAACTTTGTTGATAGCATTTATCCCTTCTCCATGGTAAAAAAAAAGGATGTCATCCTATCTATGGACTAAACTAGGATCCCGCTTAAAACGAGTCCGCTCGACAGGTAAGAAAAAGCTGAATTGGATTTTTATCCCTGGCGGCCCAGGCTTGGGCTCCGAATCGATCGCTCCTCTCACGTCTATCCTAAAATTACCCGGTAAAATGTGGCACTTAGATCTGCCTGGAGACGGCTCTAATCGAAGGGGATCTTTCAAGAACTGGAAAGCGGCCCTGTTAGAAGCTGTCCGAGCCTTGGATAATGTTATTTTAGTCGGCCATTCCAGAGGCGGAATGTTTGCCTTAGCGACTCCTAAACTTCAGCAGATGTTAAAGGGCCTTGTTTTAATGGACAGTGCTCCCAATACCGATTGGCACTCTGAATATGCAAAAACCATTCAAAGATTTCCTCTTCCGAAAAAAACTCTAAGTCACATGAAAGAACTCGAAAAAGCGCATAGTAAAAGACCTTCCAACAGCTCCCTTAAGAAATGGGTGCTTGCAGGGGCTCCCTATATGTTTACAAAAGATCATCTGGAAAAAGGAATCCGTAGCCTGCAAAACCTACCCTACAATTACAAAGCAACTCAGTGGGCAAATGTCCATTTTGATCCTAAGTATAAAGCCCGTTGGATCCCTAAGATCCCCACTCTTATTCTGTCAGGTGAAAACGATCTAGCCACTCCTCTGGAGCTTTTCCAAAAAAAAGAATTCACGCGCAAAAATATCGTCATGAAAGAGATCAAAAAAGCCGGCCACTTCCCCTGGATCGAAAATCCTTCAGATGTCGTTACTGCGTTCAATTTCTTTGTAAATCTTGTTACCTAAACGGACCTTTCATATAATTGCCCCATTTTTAACAAAAAATGAGGATTGTATGGGAGTTACTATCATTGGAACATTGCCCTATGGAAAGCCTTTGGTTGCAAGTTTAGCTAGCATGCCAGCTGTCATCGTTGCTTATTCTCAAGCTATCATCGATAAAAGTCATCTGACCTGGTTGGATGTCAACAAACTGCTGACAGCTTTTCCAGAGCATGTCAAATTGGTCGGCGACGCTGTGATTTTTCAAGGCCCTGTCGGGATTATTTCCCCTATTAGTCCTACAAGACGCCTTTTTGCACAATGCATGCTCGGTATTGCCTCAGGTGTTCTTCATTACTTGTTCTTAAATACATTGACCTCAAAGAATCTAAGTCTTTCTGTTCCCATTGACCCTAGAGCTGAAAGAGTAAGAAAAATTCAGATCGCTGCCTTCTCTCTCTTAAATGCTGGACTCGGATTCTACCTTGCCGGACGCTATCTTCCTATGCTAGCAGGGGTCTACTTCTCCAAACAGCCCACTTTCCACGTCTAATCGATCCCGCCCCCAGTCTCTTGGGGGCGGTAGCTTATTCATGCTTCATGCCGTATGAGCGGTCTCCGGCATCGCCAAGACCTGGAACGATATACCCTTTTTCGTTGAGTTCAGGATCTGTCGCGGCTGCATAGATCTTGATGTTCGGATTGTGGTCTAAAATGCGGGGCTATCCCCTTTTTAGCAGCGATCGCACAAACGATGATGATTTGCTTGGGGTTTTGCTTCTCGACGATTTTAATGGCATCCAATATCGATCCACCGGTTGCTAGCATCGTATCTGCGATGATCACGCATTTATCTTGGATGTTTGGTATGCCGATGTAACTGACGGCGGCTTGAAGGGTCTCTTCGTTGCGTGCCATGCCTACGAAGCCGACTTCAGCATTGGGAAAAACCTGCTGCATGCCAATGAGCATTGGAATTCCACCGCGCAAGATCGTAATTAAGACTGGATCTTCATCGCACAAAACATGGACAGCTTTTGCTCCCATCAGAGTTTCGATCTCTACATCCTTGGTGTTGAGATCTTGCAAGAACTTCTAAAGCTAAGTATTCTCCAATTTTCTCTACGGCACCTCTGAAATGCTTCTTATCTGTTTGAGGATCTCTGATGTCATGGACAAGATGGCTTAAGACAAGCCGATCTTTTAAGATATCTGGGCATGCTTTTGAAAAGCAAAAGATCAAAGCTAGCAAGAGACAAACCTTAGAACTGCGCATGGAGTTTTCCTTTAGTAACCTGTTGAAAAATCCAGGATACTATAATGAAAAAAGGAATTTAGTCCACTTCAGGAATGACCGGAACGAATTGAGTGACGTCGGGTTGTTTGAAAGTGGATGGAAAATCTTCTTCAGTTGCAGGAATCCATGTTTGGTTTCTGCCAAAGCATAAGAGCTTTCCGCGGACGATGAGATTGCCGTCTTCAACCCAGAGCTCAGCTCGATAGATATTGCCTTTTTCCGGATCGACGATTTTACCTTTGCAATGGGAGCCTTTCTTCAGATCCCAGATCATGTCTAGCCCGCAGTAGTGAGGATGGCCGATGACACCCGGCGCGCGATCTTGAGGAGCATCGATGGTTTCATCCATCACACCTTCTTTATTGTAGGTGCCGACGATCCGTCCGTAGTATTTGTCTTGATATTCGTAGATTGCGACAAGACACCGCGGCTGACCTGTCTTTTCATCGACAGATTTCCAAAAACCTTGAATGTTCTCAGCCATCAGGCCAGAGCAAAAAATCAGGAAACTCAAACAGATTGTCTTCACGCGACCTGCTTCTCAAATGAGAAATGTATCTATTCCCTTTTTTCACCTCCTTTGAAAAATTGTCAACAATTAAGTTGAACTGTAAGACCAGCCCTTTTCAAGAAAAGGGAGAGCAAATTGCATGAAAGAATCAGGATCTGTGTATTGAGATGTTAAGATCGTTTGGCGCATTTCTAAAAGTTTGGAATTGCCTTTGAAGAAAAAGCCCATCAGCTGTTTGAGTTTATTCACTCGTGTTTTGTCGGGGATCTCCGCAGGCACTTCGTTGCGATAGACCTGGAAATACCTCATCAGATCTTCCCACTGTGGAACGTAGGGCACTTTAGCATAATGGGCCTTGATTTGATGGAAGATGAACGGATTGATAATGCTTCCCCTGCCGATCATGAGCGCATCGCAGCCGGTGTGCACGAGCATCTTCAGAGCGTCATTGACAGTTAGGATGTCGCCATTGCCGACAACAGGGATCCTAAGAAGGGATTTAGCCTGCGCGATTAAATCCCAATTGGCCGGAGGGCCATATCCATCTGCTTTGGTGCGAGGATGCAGCGTGAGATACCGAATGCCGCTCTCTTGTGCAGCGAATAAGTTTTCCTTAAAAAGAGACGTGTCTTCAAAGCCTGAGCGCATCTTCAATGTGACAGGAATCGAAACAGCCTGCACGATCGATTTGGCGACTTCATGGAGAAACTCAGGCTCTTTGAGCAGACTCGATCCAGCTCCCTTACCGGTCACCGTATTCGAGGGGCATCCGCAATTCAAATCAATCCGGGGAGCTCCCTTTCTTTTCCATCTCGCGGGCCATCGCAGCCATGAGATCAAGTTCGGATCCCATGAGTTGAGCAGCAAGTGGAATGGGGGCGATTTCATGGGGAGTATATTCACGAGCTAAACTTTCAATGTGGGCTTGCCTTGGAACACGAAGAAAATCTCTGACGGCCTCGTCAAATCCCCCGATCGAGGCCATGGCTTTCCGAAAGACCGATCACCGACTCCTTCCATCGGAGCCAGCTGAAGATAGGGACAGCCGTTAGGATCTTTTGGAAGGAGCGACATTCTGATGAACTCTTTGGAACCGAATTGAGGAGCTGCTGGACTTCCTCTTGCAGTTTCTTGTTGGTTTCTGCACTGACAAGCTTGCCTTTAGCATCAAAAGCTTTGTAGGCTTGCGGAACGGACACTTGATCCTTAATGACATCTCCGTCTACAGCCTGAAGAATCGTACGTAGATGAACGAGAGCTCTTGCACCTCCGCCTTTTCCAGGAGAAGCGCTCATAATGGCTATTTTTTTGCCTTTATAGGGATCAGATGAATACTGGGCTTTTTCATCCCGAGATGTCCAATCGATCGCATTTTTCAGGATCCCTGGAATCGATGCGTCATATTCGGGTGAAGCGATCATAATAGCGTCATTTTCGGCTGATCAAATCGCGAAGTTTTTTGGCATTAGCTGGAAGTCCTTGTTTCGTCTCAAGATCGCCATCATAAAAAGGCAACGAATAGTCATTCAGATCAATGACAGTCACCTTCGCTCCTTTTTGACGGGCAATATCTGCAGCGACTTGAATCAGTTTTTTGTTGTAGGAATCTTTACGAGTGCTGCCGGCAAGAGCAAGCACTTTGACTTCAGCTACAAGGGGCAACAACATCACTAAACATGCGAGGAACAGACCTTTCTTAAACATATACTTCTCACTCTTGGGTTTCTTGAAAGCTTAAGATTTTTTCTTTAGCTTTGTTTTTTGCTTTTTCAGCTAATTCTTCAGCCTTTTTTTTGGCTTCTTTGGCTTTTGCTTTAACTGCATCTTCTGCCATCTACTTTTTTACCAGCTTCCTTGCCTTTCTTTTCATTGCTTTTTGCAAACAATGACCCATGGCCCAGAACAAAGACTCCGGCAAGAAGAAAGGATACTCCAATCTTGGAATTGATTTTCATAGATACCTTATGGTTAGTTACAAAAAAACTTTGGCACCTTTTTCAGCCATGTAAGCCTACATTGTCATCCAAAAGGTATAAAAAATCTGCTCAAAAATGCCCTGTCTCGATTTAACTCACCCCTATCGAAACGTAACCTGAAACCCGCGCCTAAGTTTAGGGTTCTTCTAGTAAAAAGTGTGATCGATGTGAAAAAATTAATATGAGCTCGCTCACGCTCACAGATTTTTTGTAAAGGGGGCCCGATAGGGCCCCTAGATATTTGGGGGGGGTCTTTGGGATCTTCTCCACTTGGCTTTTCCCAACCAGAATTGCAGCAGGTTTTGAAATCTCTTACGCTGCACTTTCAATTGTCTGCAAGTAAGCTGTTTTCCCGAGAGGATAGCCTTCCTCTTTAGGTTAGAACTCCTTGATGATTTTCAGGATAATCTGGTTCAACTGGGTCCCGGCTCCAAACTCCCCAAAGTACCCCAGGCTAAACTGCGGGCAGGAGGAGTTGCAGGACAAAGAGCGCCTCGAACGCCGCCGCGCCGAGATTCTGCGTCGGCATGAGCGCCTCGACAAAGAAGGAGCCCGTGCCCCCGACGATGGCCGCATTCACCTGGCCTGTGCGGAAAATCTTCCTGTTCACGTAAGCCACCTGCTGCTTGAGGAGCAGCGTCCCGCTGTTCCAGGTCCAGTTTTCGGAGATGCGAAGCCCGGCAGAACTTCTGAGCATCGAACTGTGGTGGTTTTTCTGCTTCATGTTCATGCTATCGGTGCCATGCTCCTTAAAACCTACCTGCCAGGTATTCACATACTGAAAGCCACGAACGGCTCGAATCCGCCCCACGACTTATCGATATCTCCGCCCAGCTCAAGATGGGGAGAGAACTGCCATGCATGGGTAGTGCGCTTTGGCAGTCTTGTGGAAGCCAGGGAAGGAGATGTTCCTCTCACTGTGGATGTCCAGGTAGCCGCCCCATGCTGCGAAGTCCATGTAGAAGGGAGCGTGCTGGGCCGTTCCGTAAACCGAGCTGTAGTAGTAATTGACATTGGCCTTGCCCATGTGATGCTGATCCCACAGTTGGGTATGCGCATACCCCTGGTCGCCCCTGCCACCCCCCGCTGAGCATAGTAGTCGAACGCGGCGAAGACCGCTTCAGACAAGGAATTGAAGCCAGGTGTTTGTTGGTGACTGTTCTGATGCAGGTTCTCAGCGAAGGCACCCACCCAGAAAGCGTAGGGTTTTTCTGGATAGAAATCACAAGGATTTCGGCAAGCGGTCTCTTCTTGCAGGCCAGAAGTAGGCCGGCTTGTCTCGGAAGCACTGAGTTCCCCGGAAGCACTGAGTTCCTCGGAAGCATCGGCGAGGTAGCCCACGACATCTCCTTGGCCCCTCTTCGAAGAGTTGCATGGCAAGTGTCCCGTTTTTCTCGCTCAGCTCCTTGAGGAACCGGTGCTGGCTGAGATGGGAGCTGACAACCTCGCTCAGCGAGAAGTAGAGGTTTTGCGCGGCGAAAATCGGCAGCGCATTGCGCGAGGGAGAGACGCTTTCCAGGGCTTTTTTCAGGGTGTCTCCCGACAAAGAAGCCAGGTCAGCAAAGGCCGCAGAATTTGGCGCGTGCTCGTTCAAATAATTCGCCACCTTCTTGTTGTTTCCCGAAAGCCCAGTGTGTTGATCTGCGGCGTAACAAACACCGACTGCAACAGGAGCTGGATCAAGCTGGGTGAGTAAATCGTGCTATATATAAATCCTGCGGCGCTACAAGGACTTGTTTAAATGTCCCCGAATAGGGCCCGGAGAGAATGTTATAAATCTGGCCCGGGCTATAAGTCCCCGGATCGGTCAAAACCTGCAAGGTTCATTAACCATCGCAAAGTTCGTGATGAAAATCTCCGATGACGTGGTGGGATCGAGCTCAATTTGCGTGGTAGAGCCGCTGTTTAAAGTCAGCGTCGCAATTGTAAGGGGGCCGATCGAGTTTCCGGCGAATAGGAAACCTCCGTCTCAATCATCACCGAACTCATATGTTCTGATTCCACCCAGTGTCGCACCTGACACAACAGATGGTGTCATGGGGCTTTGGCGTGAAGGAGCCATTCACAGAGAGCCTTCCAGCCGCTACGGCGGTCGGGCCCATATAGGTGTCGGTCCCCGAGAAAATGAGGGTGCCGGTATTGATTTTGCTTAGGGAACCCGATCCTGACATGTTGCCTGTGTATGTGCCCGTGAATCCCTGATCAAAGGTCACCGCGCTATCATTGGTGATGCCGCCTTGAAGGCTCATTGTGTTTCCCTGCAGAGTCCCTGCGGAAACTGTCGTCCCTCCGCCGTAGGTGTTGGTCCCCGTGAGAATGAGGGGCGCCGCCTCATCCATTTTGCTGCGAGGGAACCCGTTCCTGACATGTTGCCTGTGTATGTGCCCGTGAATCCCTGATCAAAGGTCACCGCGCTATTATTGGTGATGCCGCCTTGAAGGCTCATTGTGTTTCCCTGCAGAGTCCCTCCGGAAACTGTCGTCCCTCCGCCGTAGGTGTCTGGTCCCTGTGAGAATGAGGGTGCCGCCATTGATTTTGCTTAGGGAACCCGTTCCTGACATGTTGCCCATGTATGTGCCCATCGTGACTAATCAAAGGTCACCGCGCTATTATTGAGGATATCACCCTGAAGGCTCGTTGTGTTTCCCTGCAGAGTCCCTCCGGAAACTGTCGTCCCTCCGCCGTAGTTGTTGGTCCCCGTGAGAATGAGAGTGCCGCCATTGATCTTGCTTAGGGAACCCGTTCCTGACATGTTGCCCATGTATGTGCCCGGTCCTGACTGATCAAAGGTCACCGCGCTATTATTGAGGATATCACCCTGAAGGCTCGTTGTGTTTCCCTGCAGAGTCCCTGCGGAAACTGTCGTCCCTCCGCCGTAGGTGTTGGTCCCCAAGAGAATGAGGGTGCTCCCGCCTGTTTTGGTAAGGGAGCTCGGGCCCATGATAATTCCACTCATCGTGACGTCCGCATCTGTCTGCAGGATTCCGCCGGTTGCATTTAGGGTTACACCGCGACTTGTAGTAAATCCCGCTGTAAATTCGAGGGTTGACCCGTTACTAAAAGTAAGGGCGCCTGCAGGGGAGCCGAGATTATTATCGGCTGAGACCTTGAGAGTGCCTGCATTGATGAATGTCCCTCCGCTGTAAGTGTTGGGCCCCGAGAGAGTGAGGATGGCGGTGCCTGTTTTGGTAAGGGAGCTCCCGCCCTGGATAATTCCACTCATCGTGACGTTCGCGTCTGTCTGCAGGATTCCGCCGCCCGCATTTAGGGTTACACCGCGACTTGTTGTAAATCCCGCTGTAAATTCGAGGATTGCCCCGTTACTAAAAGTAATGGTGCTTGTGCTTGCTGAGGAACCGAGGTTATCATCGGCTGAGACCTGGAGAGTGCCTGCGGTGAGGATTGTCCCTCCGCTATAGGAATTGTTCCCGCCAAGGACTAGGAGCCCTGTTCCCTGCATGGTGAGCGAGGCTCCTGAGCCGGTGCCGGGGGTGTAAGGTCCCGGTGTTCCGGGGAGAGATAAGGGGCTGTCATCGGCTATCGATCCTGCGAAATTGACTGTGCTCGTGGTATCGAAGATTAAAGGCGCTCCGCTGATAAGGAAAATGTCTCCTCCGACACCTGCGCCAGTGCCTCCATTGCTTGAGGCAGTGTTGGAAGATGTTGTCGACAGGCCCTGGATGGTCAAGGTTCCTGTATTGAGAAAGATGGCCCCGCCAAGGCCGGCGCCATCGCCGCCACCATTTAGGCCGTTGCCATTGGAAGCGCCCACGCCGCCCATGCCATCGCCGGTGCCGCCGTTGCCTCCTCCTCCTCCTCCGAAGCCGCCCTGGCCGTGAACGTCGCCGCCGCCGCCGCCGAAGCCGCCGTTGCCGTCGGTGGAGCTGCCGCCGCCGCCGCCGCCGCCGAAGCCGCCATCGCCGCCGCCGAAGCCGCCGCCGCCGCCGTAGCCGCCTTTGCCACCACTAACAGTGCCGATGCCGCCACCTCCTCCTCCGTCGCCGCCATTGCCGGCTGAGCCGTTTGCGCTGCCATCGGACCCACTTCCGCCACCGCCGCCGCCTTTGCCACCGGGGCCGCCGTTGCCGGCGGGAGTACCATTTCCCCCATTGAACCCGCCGCCGCCGCCGCCGCCGTCGACGCCGCCGCCAGATCCGCCAGATGCACCCCCACCGTTGCCCGCAGGTGCAAGAGTATTGCTTCCCCCTCCGCCGCCGCCAAAGACATAGACACCAACACTTCCTCCGTTGGTGTTGAAGGTTCCCCCATCAGCACCGATGATTGCGCTCCCTCCTCCTCCTCCCGCGCCAGAGAGAGAAAAGTCCCCTATTCCTCCATCGCCGGCTCCGCCTCCGCCGCCGAATGCACTTCCTCCATTGCCAGTATATCCTCCGCCTCCGCCGCGATTGTCCCCTCCATCTCCCCCTAGACCTCCACCTCCACCCTCTCCTATACCTACCGAATCCCCCCTGCCTGCGCTGGCCATGTTGGTCGAAAAATTGACGTTACTTAATATCACAGCGGCATTGTCGATAAATAAGGCGCCGCCGGCGCCCATCCCGCCGCCGCCGTGCCCACCGCCGTTACCTCCTTGGGCCTTTCCATTTTGGATGACGAGGTTTTGGAGAGTGATGTTGCCCTGCCGGATGAAGAGGGGGCGGCTCGCACTTCCACCATCGATCGTGGTGGGGGTCCCTATGTTGCCAATTGTGATGGTGTTGCCAGTGAAGAGGTTAATCATGGGGAGGGTGTCGCTGAGTGTTACCATAGGAGGCATGAAATTTATTTGATATGTATCATTGATGCCTTGAGCCTGGTTGTTCAGGATCTGGTTGAGGAAATAACGCAGCTCTCCCACGGCACCTCCAGTGAAAACCGTGTCACCGGATGAAGTCACAAGATAAGTTGTTAACGCAAAGGCATTCCCAGCGAGCAAGCTGAAGGCTGTGGTTGAAAAAGCAAATTTTTTCCAGGATGTTGACATGGACGTCCTCATGAGTATGGGTTAAATATTTTCTATAGTTCTTTTTGCAAGAGTACGCAGAGCAGCATTTTTGTAAAAGGGAAATGCGACCTGGAAGCGGCTGGGATCGAACCCGAATGAAGGAATTACCTTAATCGCAGTTTGCTCACTTTCGTGATTTTCGCTGGGGTCTTTTGATTCGGCCGACGCAAGATAGGATGTGGATGAAACTTAACGTGGCATTTTCCAGCAGCCTGGTCAGGACTCTATCTGCAACAAAGCTTCAGAAGAAGGCTTTAATTTAGCGGCGGATCGATTAAAAATAATTTTAATCTGAAAATTTCGCTTGAATCTGCTAAAATGAGTCCATGACCCTTCTTCTCAACTGCCAGTCGCTATCAAAATCTTTTGGAAACCGTACCCTTTTCGAAGACCTCTGCTTCAGTATTTTTACGGGTCAACGTGTGGGCCTGATCGGTCCCAATGGCGCCGGTAAATCCACTTTGCTCAAAATCCTTGCCGGAGATGAAAAAGCAACAGGTGGAATCGTCTCCGCTAGACGAGGGTTAAAAATCGGCTATGTCCCTCAATCGTGTGAATTCCCAGATATCTCACCGGAAGAAGTCCTCTACGAAACTCTTAAAGCAGATGAAAGGCCCGATTACGAAAAAGAAGTCTTAGTTCAAACCTTACTCAGCAAACTGGGATTTAAAGGAAATGAAACATCCGCTGCACGTCTTTCCGGAGGATGGAAAAAACGGCTGAGCATCGCTCAAGCGTTGATTCTCTCTCCGGATCTTTTGCTCTTGGATGAACCGACCAACCATCTCGATCTCGAAGGAATCTTCTGGCTGGAGAAGTTCCTCTCTCGAGAAGCTCCCTCCTATGTTCTAGTGAGCCATGACCGGTATTTTCTGCAAAACATGGTCAACCGGATTGTCGAGATCAATCCTGTCTATCCGCAGGGGCTTTTTTCCATCGAAGGAACCTACCAGAATTTTCTCGAGAAAAAAGAAGAGTTCTTGCTCGGCCAGATTGAACAGGAAAGGTCGCTTGCCTCCAAAGCACGAAGGGAAGTGGAATGGCTCAGACGATCACCAAAGGCTCGGACTTCTAAATCAAAAGCCCGTGTGGGAGATGCCCATGAACTCCTGGGCGAACTCTCCGATGTCAAAGGAAGAAACCGGCAGAAAAAAAGCGAGATCGACTTTGCAGCGACACATAGAGAGACGCAAAAACTGCTCACTGCAAAAAATCTCTCCAAGGACATCGATGGGCGAACTCTTTTTCAACACTTAGACTTTGTCCTCTCCCCTGGCACACGGATCGGCCTGATGGGCCCGAATGGCTCTGGCAAAACAACACTACTCAAGATCATCGCCGGAGAACTTGCTCCCGATCAAGGCACGATCAAACAGGCTGATGGCCTCAAAATTGTTTACTTCGACCAGCACCGGTTGCAGCTCCCTGGAAATATCACGCTCCGCCAAGCTCTTTCTCCGGATGGAGATTTTGTGACGTTCCGTGGACAAAAAGTTCATATCAACGGCTGGTGCCAGCGGTTTCTTTTTTCAACGGACATCTTAGAGATGCCTTTAGAAAAACTCTCCGGCGGCGAAAGAGCCCGCATCTCGATTGCTCATTTGATGCTGCAGCCCGCTGATATCCTGCTGCTAGATGAACCTACCAACGATCTCGACATTCCGACTTTAGAGACACTTGAAGAGAGCCTTGTTGATTTCCCCGGTGCTGTTGTGCTCATCACGCATGACCGGTGCATGCTCGATAGAATCTGCAGCACGCTGCTGGCTCTTGGCAATCCTGAGGTGAATGAGTTTTTCAGCGACTACACTCAATGGGAGGCTTCTCTTAAAGCTCCACCTAAACCCAAACTAGAAGAAAAAAAGCCGGAGCAGAAAATAACCAAGGTCAAACTTTCCTACGCAGAAAAAAAAGAATACGATCAGATCGATGGGACGATCCAAAAGCTGGAAAAAGAAGTCAGAGCCTTGAACCATCAGCTGGAAAGCGGCCCGCAAAACCCCGATCAGCTCGCGCTGATCTGCACTCAAATTGGCCTGGCAGAAACCCGCATTGAGCAGCTTTATTTACGCTGGGACGAACTCGAAAAAAAACAACAAGGAAACTAATATGTTCCTGGAATCACTTTTTTTTATTAGTTCAATTGCCTCAAGTATTAGTATACAAGCCCCATCAAACGGAGAAATAGAAAATTCTATGCCTTACTCAATGGAAAAACAGCAAAGAAAGCTGATCATGGGAATTCAGATCAGAACTAGCAACGATACATGCCTTGTAGATATGCCTCAGATCTGGGAAAAATTCATGAAAGAAAAAACCCTGGGAAAAATCCCTAATAAGGTCAGTAACACCATTTTTGCAGTTTATACCGATTACGAAGACGACTATACCAAGCCGTATTCGTATATCGTAGGATGCGAAGTGTCGACTTTAGATAGTATTCCTGAGGGAATGGTCGGAACCATTGTTCCTGCCTCTTCTTTCGCTGTCTACAAGACACAGGGAGCGTATCCTCAGGGTCTCGCAAGCACATGGCAGACGATTTGGAAAGCTCCCTATAAACGAGCTTATACGACGGATTTCGAAGTGTACGGAACTGACTTCAATCCTCAGAACAAACCTGAAGTCAAAGTCTATATTGCGCTTTAAACCTAATGTCCAAAGCGGAGGTCCCCTAGCTGAGGTGACAGATCAGGCACCGGAGCTACGGGAACAAAAGTACTCACATCGGGCATTTTGAATCCAGCAGGATAGTCGCTGGGTTTTGCTGGAACCCATGTCTGGGTCCGGCCCAAGAACATCAGTTTCCCTTCGACTTTTAAGTTCCCATTTTCGACCCAGACCGAGGCTTTATAGACATCGGCGTGTTCAGGATCTAAAATTTCACCATCGTAGGTCGAGCCTCTCAGATCGAGAGCCCAGATGAAATCCATTCCACTATAAAATGGCTGTCCAGGAAGTGCAGTGGCTCGTTTTTTGGGGTTATAGATCGTGTCGTCCATGACTGTTCCGGCATCGTTAAACGACCCAATCATCCGTCCGTAGTAGCTGCCTTGATAGGGATAAATCGCGACGATACACTGAGCTAGGCCTGTTTTGTCACTGATACTTTTCCAAAACCCAACGATAGGGGCATCGTCGGCCCACAGAGATGTCGATACGAAGCAAATTAAGGCCAATAACAGCTTTTTCATGAGTCTCCCACTTAATTTGGACTATTTTTGATCTGTTATGAACTTGTCAATAAATATTTCTAAATCTAGACTAAAAAGAATGAAGAAAAACATCGGAAAGCCGGATCGAATCCTAAGATTAATTGTGGGAATACTCTTGCTGGGATGGGCTTATTGGCAGATGAGCTGGGTTCTATTAGTCCTAGGGCTTTTTACGCTTTTCGAAGCATTCATGAGCTGGTGCATCCTCTACCAAATCCTAGGTAGGAACAGCTGCCCAAGAAAATAATTAATCTGTGAAGCACTTGCCGTATTTGAGCGGCTCTTGCTCTTTCCAAGGACAGTAGCTATTGCAGAAATCAACCCTCTCGCCCAGGGGCGGATGGGTATTGCGCCAGAAATTATAGATCGATCCCGGACGAGGATTTGCTAAATTCCCATGCTGCAGAACAATAAACGCTTCGCCGGCAGCTTGATTATTTTGGGTGATCTCAAGTCCAAAACGGTCAGCATCATGCTCTAGCTGGCGGGAGAACCAATTCGACAGCGGAGTTGCAAGAAGCATGAAGATCCCGATCAAGAGAAGAAAAAGCGGGAAAGAAGCGATATTAGATAATGATTGGAATCCAAACCGATGCGAGTATCTTCTCATCAAGAAATTCGCCGACCGGTACGTCAGATAAAAAATCACAAAAGAAAGCGCGCTATAGTAGGCCATACCCCACCACATGTGGTTGAGGACATAGTGTCCCATTTCATGCCCGACAACAAACAGGATTTGATCAGGGGTCATAGCTTCAAGCGTCGTATCCCAAAGAACAATCCGTTTCGTCGATCCAAACCCGATGACGTAGGCATTTAACGCTTTTGTTTCTTGGCTTTTATCGACTTCGAAGACCCGTCCGCCATGGATGCCAGCTTTTGAGGCTAATGCTAAAATCTGCGCTTCCAGCTGCTTATCTTTCATTGGCCCGAATTTATTAAACAAGGGATCGATCCAAATGGGTTGGATCATCGCGGTGATGAACACAATGCCGATGCTCACCAGGGTTCCATAGAACCACCATCTGCGGGGGCTTTTCTTCAGCACGAGATAGAAGATCCAGATGAATGCAGCTGCAGTAATCAGAGATACCAGGAAACTTTTGCCGTAATTACCAAACCAGTGTCCTAACGTTTCTGTGGAAAGGCCGTAGACATGCTGGCGCAAGTACCCTGCATAGTAATCGAGAGGAAAACCCAAAATCTGTGAGATGGTCAGATAGAGGACCAAATAGATGACAATGACAAAATACCACTTCTTTCCCCATCTCTCTGCAAACCCTGATAACTTCCCAGTAAATCCCCACAATAGAAAAAGTAGAGGAACAATCAGGCTCCATGCCTGATTGACGATCCAGAGGATGTTGCCGCTATTGTAATACCGCATGGCCTGTTCAGAAGCTTCAGGGACGACGACCTGGGCGCATTCAGGTAAAGCGGCAAAAAAATCCAACATATAAGATCTCCTCTACTTCAATAGTATATTTGTCGATCAGGCTCTTCTTTACAACTGTTCATTAATCTAGTAGAAGGAAAATAGAGGTCATTATGAATCGAAAGCAAATTATCGGCTGGCTAGCTGTCGCAGTGGGCATTGCTCTTCTTATTGCAGCAGTTCATTCGATGCGGGAATTTACAAAAAACATGGAAAAGACCAGCGCCGTTAAAGTTTTCTTCACCCATAATCCCCTATGGAACCCTCTCATTAGGTTTTTTGGCGGCAAGCCGCAAGAAAAACTTCCCAAGCACAATACGCAAGCGATGGTCACTCAAAGCATTGGTATCACCTTAGTTGTTGTAGGTGGCGTTGTTGTTTATGTTTCTCGGAGAAAAAACAAGAAGTCTTGATGGCAAGATCTATCCTTTTAAACGGATGCGTTAAAATTCCAGATGGCCGCATAGGCCGCGTCAGAGAAAAGATAGGTAAAAAATACAAGATAAGAGTTCAGCGAAAAACAAGCTCCTCTCATCAGTTCCTTTTTTTTGAAGCACATCAACTCAAGTCTATTGCATGCCCTAAAAATTGGATGAGCCCCGAGGGATACAAGCGATATCTCAAAAAAACTCTTCTTAAAATGAAAAAACGACTGAAAAAATAGAATTAGGGGCAATGCCCCTAGCTTTTTGCTAGGGTAGTTTGCCGCCAGGGGGCTTCGAGGGCCCTTGGATCTTGGTCATCAACTGGCCAAGAGTGGGTTCTTTGAAGAAGATCGAGATGAATGATCTGTAAATAGATTGGAAGGGTGAGAAGAAGATGCGGATTGGCTTCAAGATCCATCTCATAACAATCCGTCCATAACCAATCCATTTCGCTTTGAATTCCGCAGTCTTTCTTTCTTCATCGAAAATCTGAAGAACTTCCGTTTCGTATGATCTAAATGCTTCCGGGACGCGTCCTTCTTCGATGGGTTGTCTTGATTGAAAGAAGTCTTTTGTATGCTGTGCAAGCCGTGCAGCTTCTTTAAGCGCTTTATTGACGCCTCGTGCGAAGACAGCACCCGATAAAGCATCACCGACTTCTACAATAACGCGACCTTCATGGACCTTAACAACTTCAGCGCTTCGATAGATTGTGATGGGTAGTCGCTTGATCCTCGGTTGAATACAGGTTCCCTCGCGATAGATGAGGCCTTGAAGGTAATGGGCAATCTTCCGTGTCATATTTTCAACGATAGGATTTTGATATGCTTCTGTTTGCAGTCTATCCAAATCCCATGGGTCTTTATCCGTAGCTTGAGCAAAGGCTTCATAGGTTGTTTTTCCGACAAAGAAGTGGATCGTTGCAAATTTTGGTTTATTATCGACTTTCGGCATCGTTTCAAAACCCACGCCTTCGCAGGATGATTGTTTCATGAGTTTTGTGATCTTTCTGCTTTTGGTTTTCCCATCCGTTTGGTATTTCATTTCAATGAAGTACTGCAAGTTTTGGACATCCACCCGTTTTTCTTCATCTCCACCATCCATGTATCTTTGCCGGACTGGGCAATGGGCACCAGCTGCACCTGTAATCACCAAAGCTTGTCGGAAATAATCCCGCAATTCCAGTTGTGTCTCTGTCAAATCAGCATCCTCTTGGTGAGCAAGCAGCTTATCGATTTCCTGGGCTGTCAGGGCTTCTTTATATTTCACTTCTCGGGTGATGGCAACGCCGAATCTTTTTGCCCATTTTCCTAGTTTTTCTTCAATCTTCTGAGCTGAAACAGCACTCCCCTGCCATTTCTTCAGCGCAGCCATGAATTTACGCACTTCTACAGGATCTTCAACATGATTCAAATTGTTCTGTAAGACTGCATGGATGGCTACAATCGTATCTTTAGCAACGGAAAGACTATAGGAACGCCTTGTCTCAGCTCGGATGTCAACAACGCAGATGCTCCTCTCAGGGTCGATGGCTTTTAGCATCGCTGCATATCCCGCTCCAGCTGGACCGGCGCCTACAATGGCTACATCATATTTTACAGAATCTGCAACATGACTCATCTTTCCACCTTGAATTCAAATATTTTCAAATTGGTCGTAAGTTATACCTGTAAATATATTAAAAATCAAAGCAGTAAAAACTACACAAAACAAGGTTTTAAAAAATAAATTTACTGAAGGATAGGTACTAGATGTAGATGTTCAGGGCTATGACGCCGGCAGCTCGGCGATATTTATTCATCATTCGACGAATTATTATTGATTAGTGGTTTCTTGGGAATTAGAGAAATCAGCGCACCCGAAAGGATGCGCGTGATAAAGATAACTACTTAATGTGTTTGCTGATCAAGCCTGCCATTTTGAGCATATCGACAGGTTTTTTACCGAGAACCTCTGACAATTTGCTGTCAGGTCTAATCATTCGTCTTTTCTTTGGATCTTGGAGTTTATGCTTCTTGATATAAACCCAGAGTTTTTTCACAACTTGAGGACGTGTCGCTGATTTTGTCCCAACAACTGCTGCGAGCTCTGCAGACAATTTGCATTGTGTCATCATCAGTCCTGATTTCTTCTTACCTTTTGCTGCTTTTCTCTTTTTTGCCATAACTTTTTCCCTTTTTCCTTTTTTAAGATGGAAAAAACACTTTGTATATTTCCATATCTTCTATTAGCTGATTTAAAAGGTTTTCTGAATCTGTGCAAGTTTATTTTTCAAAATCTTGCAATTTTTTTTGAGAAAAATGTACGGATTTCCATGCTTTTGAGCGAGAAGATCAAAAAAATAAGAAAAGAAAAAAACGAGGAGAGAACAGGTAGTACTCTCCTCTTAGTTCATAAGAACTCTGAAAACTAATTATGCAACAGAAACTTCAGTCGCTTCAGGGCCTTTGCGTCCAGGTCCTTCTACGAATGAAACTTTTTGTCCTTCACGCAAAGAGTGAGCATCACCTTTAACGTTGTTGGTATGGAAAAATAGATCTTTGCCACCGTTATCTGGTGTGATGAATCCGAATCCTTTTTGTGCGTTGAAAAACTTAATGGTACCTGTAGATTTTGACACGATATTTCCTCGTTTATATTTATAACTTCACTTTTTACACCCTCCTCGACTGTTAGATCGTCAGATGGTGTAAAGTGAGTAACTATACATAGTCTGTTATTTTTTTACTTACTTAATCGACATTCTTAGTAAGAAAAGCACTAACAAGGGGTTTCAGCCAGGGCAGAAAACCCATTGAGCAACAAAAGAATAAAGGCTATTGGGAAAAAGACTATGATCCAAAAACAGAGCCAGAACCTGGAACCGTCATAGTTCAAGTTATATGTTGTCTGTTTTATCCTGCATGTGCTCGCTGTCAATAATAGCACCAGAGCTACTGGAAAGCAGAAAATGCACCAGAAAACGAGCCAAAATTTTGATGCACGGTACTGAAGTCTAAAGCGTGTTTCCTTCATATAATAACCTATATTTTAGGCCCCAATTATACCATTTCCGGGTGGTTTGATAAAGATCAAAAAAAACCATAGAAATTATTTAGGATTCCCCCTAGGATCACCCTTTAATGAGCTACGGTTTTATTGCACTCTTAGTCCTGTCCGCTATCCACCTCTTTGCCAACAGGGCAAAAGTCCTCGGCTGGGTCTGGCACGGACAGTTTCTATCATTTGCCTCTGGGATTTCGCTCTCTTACGTCTTTGTCGATCTGCTCCCTGCTTTGGAAAAGGGAAGCCCAGTTCTCAAACAAGCCTTCGGCAATCTCCTCCCTTTCCTCGAGCTTCATACCTATCTGATCGCTTTGCTCGGGATTCTTTTCTACTACGGTGTAGAATCGGCTCAGTCCAAGCTGAATAACTCATGGGTTCCGATCACCGGCTATCTTCTTTTTAACTTCTTAGTAGGTGCGGGCCTTTCAGACAGCTCAAATCCAGAAATTCAGCCCCTAACGCTGTTTACCATCGCAATCGGAATGCACTACTTTGTCCGCGACCATATGGCTAACGTGACCAAACACCCTGTGGTATTAGGAGCTTTGATCTTGATCTTTTTTGCAGGCTACCTAGTCGGGTATCTCACAGAGATCCCCCCTGCTGCTTCTGCAGTCGGCATCTCTTTTGTCGCCGGAGGGATGATCTTAAACATCTTCCGTTATGAACTACCTAAAAAAGAAAAAGGCGGCTATGTCTGGTTTGTTTTGGGCGCCCTGCTCTACACGACACTGTTACTAGGCTTAGGAGAAGCACACTTATGATCCGAAAACTCGCCTCAGGAAAATACCGGCTGTATTCCCGTAAGATCAATCCCAAGACGGGCAAACGGAGAAATCTAGGCACCTTCTCAACACGCGCTGCTGCCGTCAAACACGAGCAAGAGATCCAGTTCTTCAAAAGACGCGGATGAACTGCTACTGAGCCTGCTGATAAAAGAAACAGCCTTCGTTCTTTAGAAATTGCAGTTTCTCCGGTGTTGGTGGAAATTGTTCAAACGACTGAAGCAATACATCCATATTAAATGGTTTCCATGAGCTAAATTCTGGCTGGCCTAAAATAGCGCTCAACACGAAATCTTCAGGGAAGCACGAGAGAAACGGCTTTTCAAGCTCAACCATGCGGTAATAATCCGCAATGAGCTTCTGTGCCAGAGGAGTATCCATTCTAAGTCCAAAAATGCGGGTGTCGATGTAATTTGTATTTACCACATCAACTCCAAGTTCTTTTTGTAGCAATGCCCGAGTGGCTGGAAAAATAAATTCCCATCCATTTGTAGGAACCTTCCAGCCTCGAAGGAAATAGTTCCGGGTCTCGATCCAGACGAAAAAAGGAGTCGGATTTCTCAATGGCAAGATATTCGAATCAATCCAGAGCACTTTCTTAAATCCCAGCTTCTGAGCTTCCAGCATCATAAAAATCTTAGCGCTATTTGGGACTCCTGCATACTGGATTTCCTTGCCGGTAGGATTAGGAAATCCCCCGATCATGTAGTAGAAGTATCCGTTATAATTTGTTCCCTTAGTGATTCTAAAATTGACTCGATATGCTCCTGCGTAATTTGAAACGTCTTTCCCCTTCCACTCCAGCAAAAGGAACCCAGCAGACGATGCACAGATCCTCCCTTGCCGATTTTTTTCAGTTCACGAATTGGCAGCAGTCCTTTTTCTACATCGATGATCGTCTGTTTTACACCACGCTTACAACGAGCTTCAAAGTTCTGAACCCGGGAAACCTCCGCCCTCCACATACAGCTCTTGCACTGCAGGTGCAAGATCCAGAGTCTTGCAGCTGCTTTTGCACTTCAACATAATCTTCGATGGTGAGCTTTTCCTTCGCTGGAAAGGTAATCTTGAAGGGATCCGCAAGAAGCGGAGAAAAAATCAGAGACATCACTAGAGACAAAATGAACAGCTGCATTTTCCATTCCTTTGAGAAGATTTTTGTTTAAGCTTATGCTTTGATCTAAAAAAAAGTCCAGCAATGGTGATGCGAACTAAGTTCAAAAAACTATATTATTATCGCTCATTGGGTTATTTTTTCTTTTCAAAAGGAACCTCATGTCCCTCGATCCGGCACTCCCGAAATTCAATGCCGTAGCCTTTAGAGACTTGCAAAAGAAAATCGATGCCCTTACAACCCAAATCACCGCCTATCAAACCCTGACAAGAAGGATTCGATCGTCTTGCCAATTTGGCCTTAGCGATTCTAGGAATTCTTGCAGTCAAACTCATTTGGAACAAAATCTCAGGGCCAGGATTCAAAATCGGAGTGTTCTCTACCTCTTCGATTATGTTAGGTCTTTTTGATCTCGCTGTGGGAGGCGGTGCTATACTGGTATGGGATTGAAAAAACCAAAAAAACTAAACAGATTGCAGACGAGATAAGCAGGCTAGCTAGACTTACACGAGGAAACTTTTATGGAGTGACTGCTGAACGAATGAAGGATCCTGTAACAGAGCAAGAAGTCCTAAGACAGCATGCAAGAAAAACTTAAAGCCGCTTTTCGAAAAATCTGTTCCCATCGAAAAAGACTATATCCTGATCGCAACATACCAATTCTCACTGGAAGGAGATTCAGCGGAAAACTTTAAATTTTCCTCAAAAAGAGTTGCAGATAACTTTAATGAAACAACAAATGGAATAAAAGACACTGTTGCCGTTTGGCGCAGCTATTATTCCGAGTTATACCAAACCGAACCTGCCTCTAGAAAATCAGTCACTATGCAGGTTGTTGCTTCTCAATGCATTCAAGAACTCCCCTCCATAACAATCGTCGACGGCATTTCTCAATATTCTTGCTTATCACCCACTATCCAGAATCCCAAAAACGGAAAAATTGGGCATAATTATAAATCAGATCCGGGGATGACAAACTTAAAAACCTGTTCCTCGCCAACTCAGTTACGTGAACATTTAGCTAGCTTTCCAAAAGCAAAATTTTTTGCTCCAATATCTATCCTCGAATATAAATAATAACAAACATTTAACGGAGAGAGATCTTCCAGCAGCGGTGGATCTTTTGATTGTGAAAATCAATCGGAATCGTCTTTTTGGAGATATCCTGGATCGAGCATTCAGGAAACTGGCCTTCATCAAAGCTAAATCTGCGGGAGTTTGTACTGAAAAAGATGACGCCGCCCTCCGTCAGAAGCTTTAATGCTTTGGATATCAAAGAAATATAATCGATCTGAATATCGAACATCTGATCCATCTTTTTAGAACGGGAGATCGTCGGAGGATCGATTACAATGATGTCGTATTTTTCCTCTTCTTCATCGAGAAATTTCAAACAGTCTTCTCGGACGATCGACATTATTTTTCAGAGGGATCCGTATTGAGGAAGTAGTTGAACTTGCCCCATTCGGTATAGGTGTTCGACATGTCGACGCTTTTGGTAAAGGATGCTCCCTTGAGAGCCGCATGGACGCTAAACGAGCATGTATAGGCAAAAAGATTGAGTAGCCGCTTGCCCTTGGCCATCGAAGCCACCAGCTGACGCGTTTCTCGATGATCAAGAAAAAGTCCTGTATCGAGATAATTCACGAGATTAACCCTGAACTTGACCCCGTATTCTAAAACAGTGAAAAACTCTCTTGATTCGGCTATTTTCTCATACTGCTCGTTCTTTCTCTTTTAATGCGGGTTTTCCAGTGGATGCAATCTTCTTTTACACCAAAGATCGAGCAAATGGCGCTCATTGCTGCTTCATGGAGATCTTGCCTTGGCTCATCGCTCTCTTTTGATTCCGAAAAATAATGAACGCAAAACCGCCCATCATAAAAATCGATGGCCAGGGGATATTCTTTAATGTCCCGATCGTAGATCCGAAAGCAGTTCGTGCGGGTCCTGTTAGCCCATTTCCGCACATGCCGATAGTTTTTTCTAATCCGATTCTTCAGAGGAGAGGTCTTTCCTCGCCATCAGCGATCATAGGAAGGAAAGGCGTTTGCTCATTCATCTTTAGGGCGTGATTTTACCATCTCTTGAGACTTAAATAACCAAAAAAACACTCGTAGAGATTTTATGGAAGCCCAAGAGCTATAAACTTTTATTCAATGCTGGGGAGCGTACTCATCAGTTTTTAATACTTGGGCTAACGTGAAAGCTCTCGCGGATTGACGCTCGTAAAAGGGTCCATATTAAGCCAATATGGACCCTTTTACGAGCGTCAATCCCCGAGGCTTTGACGTAGCCGAAGCATTGAAAACATTTGAGTACGCTCCCTAGCAAACTGCTTGCCCATCTGTCGGTTTAAGCCTTAAAAAGATTAGGACTGACGAGGCAGAGATCAGCCCCATCACGATAAAAGCTAAACGGAATGGAACAGGCTGGTTTAAAGCAAGTGTATGGTCCCACCCTATGAAACATTGCAGGACCAATGTGCTCACGGTAATCCCAAGACCCATGGAAAGCTGCTGCAGTGTTCCCGAAATGCTGGTTGCAGAGCTCATCTCGGACTGATCTAAATCGGCATAATATAACACATTCATCCCGATATACTGCAAAGATGTCACCGTGCCGTTGATAAAAACTAAAAATACAATCAAAGGGATATTGACTTCATTGATGAAAGAAAACGATAAAATGGTTATTCCTGTGAAAACAGATGTAAACGTTAACACTCTTCGAAAACCAAACCGCCGCAAAACGAGTCGATTAAACGACTTCGAAAAGAACATTCCAAGAGCACCGACACACGTCAACAACCCTGACTTCAGAGGAGAGACTCCATAGCCTATTTGAAGAAGCAAAGGCAGTAGAAAAAGAACGCTGCTTATCCCCTGTCGAATCCATATATTTCCGAACGCAGCCACCGAAAAAGCACGGATTGAAAAAAGTCTTAAATTGAACACACGAGTATGCGTCTTTTGATAATGCCGATAAAACAGAAAGAACCCCAGCAATCCCCCTACAATTACCAAAGCAATTACATATGTAGGAATGAAAGGTGTGCCTATAGATTCTATCGCGAAGAAAATTCCAGCCAGGCTGATGCCAAAAAGCAAAAAGCCAATCATATCGAAACGACGAGGGGCTTCGACTTTGTAATTTTTGATGTAAGCTAGAGCGCAGATGATTCCCAATATCCCAACCGGCACGTTGACATAAAAAATCCAAGGCCACGAGTAATATGTCGTAATAAATCCGCCTAGAAACGGACCCACTAAGGGTCCAAGTAAAGCAGGCATGGACACAAAATTCATCGCCCGAATCATTTCAGATTTATCAAATGTTCGACGCAGGATCAAACGCCCTACAGGCATCATAAAGGCCCCGCCCACCCCCTGAATAATACGCGCTATCACCAATTCTGATAGATCCCTCGCCGCTCCGCATGCTATTGAACTGATGGTAAACATCAACAAAGCAAAGATAAAAGTTCGCTGCGTTCCCCACTTATCCGCAACCCACCCACTAATAGGAATGAAAAAAGCGATGCTGAGCAAGTAACTCGTCAACGCCAATTTGAGAGTAATCGGATTAATACCAAAACCGAGCGCCATTTTAGGAATGGCTGTCGTGATGATTGTGACATCCAATGTCTCCATGAACGCTGCTATTGCAATGATCCAAGGAACGATTGCTTTACCGTATTTGCTAAGACTCTTAGACATCTTGTCCCACACATATCACTATAAGTCTTTGCTGACAAAGCTTATTAACCCGAGCTTGAAACAGGTGACAATCTGCTTGCTGCGGCTGTGCCAAATCGACCCTCCTTCTCGGCTATGGTCCTCGTCGTTCGGGCTACTATCGCTCCGATTTGGCTGTGCCTCGCTAGCGCATTTTGTCACCTGTTTCAAGCTCGGGTTAATAATACGCTCCCTTGAGAAAAACCCCAGATTATGACATAATGATGTTATGTCTTTTTTGCACAGTGTTTTTAAATCTTCTATGTCCATGCGAAGCGCTTAGGCGTTAAGCATGTCTTTGCTCCTAAGCGCTTAGTTCTCAACGATCAAAAAAAATCTTAGGAGTATTATGAAAATTTTATTTGGCCCTTATGGGTGTGTGTTATCCAGCCTCGGGATCTCTTCAAACGCTCTGACCGTCAAGCGTCAAGGACAACAGCATTGGTACCGCATTGCAGTCGAGTTGATCGCAAGAGGCTATGTGAATGCAGGGGCAACGCTGCCAACCGTCAATGCCTTCTTTCTACGACCTTTGTTAAAAGAGGGTTTTGTTGAACTCTACAAAGAAATGCTCAGTCTAAACTTGGAAGCTCTTTTAGCGGCTTTAGGCGACAAAAACTATGAACGGATCGCCCTCTGTCTGGGTCCTGCCAATGACTGCTATCAGCCAGCTTTAGCTCCAGATATTGGAGAGGCAAATCTTTTTGCAAAACGTCAATATGAACTCTGCATCGAAGTACTCAATCGCTTTGGACTGTCGATGTCTGATGTGGTGATTTTGCATGAGACCATTGGAACGAGTCGTGAGGCTTTAGGAATCAGTCAAGCAGCGCAGGCTCTCAATATCCCTTTGATTCTCAGCTTCGTCGTCGATCGTGAAGGATATTTATTGGATGGAAAAACCGTCGAATCTGTCATTTCGCTCATCGACAGTGAAACAACGGGATTTATAGAAGGATTTTCATTGAATTGCTGCTCGCCCCACGCTTTCGATCGTGTGATTGCTGCATTTGAAGATAAAAAGCTCATCAAACGTATCATCGGCTTTTATCCCAATTCATGGGATGCAGATCCTTCGACTTATGAAACAGAAGAGGCGTTAATGGTGCCCAGGAAAATCGACTCTTTACAGATGATTGCCGAGAAAGCACGCCACTATGATTTGCAATTTATTGGCGGATGTTGTGGATTTGGGTATCACGATATCAAGCTGCTTGCAAATTTGATGAAGTTAGAGACCGGCAGATTTATCCGATAAAAACTGCTTAATTTTCTTCAGTCTTTCAGTGAGGCTTCCTGTGACTTCTAACACGTTGGTATTCACGATCTCACGTGAATCTCTCATGATCAACTCTCTAAGTTTCTCATCCACTAATTTTCGAAAATATTTATCCTGCGCGGCCGGTACAAGAATACGGTCAGGATTCTCAACTGGCAAGTAAATGATCAAATCCAAAGAAGGTAGTATCTCTGCAATTTGGGATTCCCATTTTTCACTGTTAAACTCTTCAGAATTCTGCTCTGCTACAGCCAATGCATAAGCTAAAAAATCTATCGGTGACCGATCGAACAAAGCCTCATCTGAGCTCTCTTTGATCAAGTTGATCGAACATTCAAGCTGATCTTCAAATTCATCAATGGATGGCGGATGCGCAAAATGACGACCTAATTCGGCTAATATCCAATACGGCTCCTCGAAACACTCGTATCCTGGCATTTCCTTTAGAAGAGCTTCAATCAGAGAAGATTTCCCTGAGAAATGTGTGCCAGAAAATGCTATTCGCATATCGATTCCCCTCGTGTGAGTCACTAAGTGTTTGAATGATACTGGCGCTCGACTGATAAAGCAAGCAGCTCATGGGCATTAGCATAGACTCTACTCAGAAATATGATGTCAGGAAATGAGGATTTCAGAACTTTTGCCTGGAGAAGATTCTTGATCCCAGCTACGCTTTTTCTAGAAATTTGAATGCAGGAGATTCTTCCAATGTCCACTGGAGAAATTATTCTTTATACGACCGAAGATGGGACATCCTCTGTTCAACTTAGAACACAGGACGGAACCGTTTGGTTAACACAGGCTGAAATCGCTGAATTATTTCAAACCACACCCCAAAACATAACTAGCCATCTACGAGCAATTTACGCAGAAAATGAGCTAGATACAACTCCAACTTGTAAGGAATCCTTACAAGTTCAATCCGAGGGGAAAAGAACCATTCAACGAAAGTTTAAGTTATTCAGCTACTACCTCCAAATGGGAAGAAATGAGCTTAGAAACAAAAATTGCTAGATACGTTGAGTTACGGCAGCAGATCGAAGAGCTGGAAAAGCAAAAAAAGGCTCTGATGTCCGAAGTTTTAGAATTGCTCCCTCAAGAAACACTTACAGTCTCTATTCCGGGATATCGAATAAAACGCGCTTCACTGCTTACAATTAAAACCTCGCTTGAGAGTGCAAAACAGTTGGGAGCGGTTAAAATGAAAGAAGTTGTCGATAAAGAGAAAATCAAAAAACTCTATCTAGAAGGGCATAACCCGCCCGACGTCTCAGAGGTTCATTTTATTCAGGTCTATATAGATGCGGCGGCTCCTGTCAATCTCGGTAATGTGTGATCTACTCTATATTTTGAGAAAAAATCTCTATGAGCTTGCAATTTTTTTGGGCAGATCTTATAGCTTGGATAAACTTAAAGAAAGTTGAATCTATGACCAAGATGCGCGCAGTTCAAGTTCCTGGACCCAAAATGCCTTTCGAGTTAGTTGAAAAGGAGATCCCCTCTCCCAAAAAAGGATCTGTTCGAGTTAAAGTCCAAGCCTGTGGAGTTTGCCATAGCGATTCCTTTACAAAAGAGGGCGCTTTTCCAGGAATTCAATACCCTAGAGTTCCTGGGCATGAAATTGCGGGTGTGATTGATGCTCTAGGTGAAGATGCCGGAGATTGGAAGGTTGGTCAACGGGTTGGCATTGGATGGCATGGAGGCCACTGCAGAATATGCGAATCCTGCCGAAGAGGAGATTTTATGACATGCTCAAAACTGCAAACTCCTGGCATCTCTTATGATGGCGGATATGCAGAATATTTAATTGCTCCGATTGAAGCTTTAGCGCTTATTCCGGAGAACCTCTCTCCCCTCGAAGTTGGACCCCTGATGTGTGCTGGGGTCACTACTTTTAACGCTCTAAGAAATAGTGGAGCAATTGCTGGGGAGACCGTTGCTATTTTAGGAATAGGAGGGTTAGGGCATCTGGCCATTCAATTTGCCGTCAAAATGGGTTTTCGTACCGTGGCGATCGCAAGAGGCAAAGAGAAACAGGCTTTATCTGAAAAACTCGGAGCCCATCATTATATCGACAGCGAAAGCCAAAAAGTAAGCGATGAACTCCAGAAACTAGGAGGCGCGAAACTCATCTTATCTACTGTTACAAGTAGTAAAGCGGTAAATGCTGCAATACAAGGACTTTCTGTAGATGGGCAACTTCTCATTGTTGGAATTCCAGAAGAACCCATATCAGCTTCAGTATTATGGCTCATAGGAGCACGCCGAAGTATTAAAGGATGGCCGTGCGGAACTTCCATTAACTCTCAAGATACATTGTCGTTTAGCGCACTGAGTGGTGTCCGTTCGATGAATCAAATATTTCCTCTTGAAAAAGCAGCAGAAGCTTATGAGCTGATGATGAGTGGTAAGGCAAGATTTAGAGTAGTGCTACAAATTTATGAATAAACAAAAGACAGTGATTGTAACCGGTGGCTCGCAAGGTATAGGTTCTGCAGTTGTTAGAACGTTTCTAGACAGAAATTATAACGTTGTCGCTCCTGGTGTCGTCGATACGCCGCTTCACAAGAATGATTCAAAGGACTATCTAAAAACACTCTCTCCGATGGGAAGTATCTCCCATGTTCAAGAAATCGTCGATGCCATAATCTATCTCACTGAAGCTCCCCATGTTACAGGACAGATCCTGTACGTAGATGGCGGATCGCACGCCGGTAAATGGTAAATTATGGACCTTTCAAATCAGACCACTCCCAAGCAACGGTTCATCATTCTGGCGACAATTCTCGGCAACTCGCTAGAGTGGTTCGATTTTATCTTGTTCGGGATGATGGCACCCTTTTTTATCAGCCTTTTTTTTCCAGAGAGTTTGGGGAAATCACCTTATCTCTATCCAGGGCTTATGGCCATTGTCGCGATCGCGCGGCCGATCGGAGGATTCATCTTTGGAACGATGGGAGATAAAAAAGGAAGGAAGTTTGCGCTTGTCAGAACAATTTGCTTCATGATCATTCCACTCTTTTTAGCTGCAATCTTGCCTTCTTACGAACAGATTGGCCTCACTGCGGCTTTTCTGTTTGTCTTAATGTTTTTTTTGCAGGGTATCAGTTTGGGAGGAGAATTTCCTGGCGCAGTGGTTTTTCTCATCGAATCGGCGAAAAAAGAGACGCTCGGTTACATCGGGAGCTTTGCGTATTTCGGAATTTTGATTGGGATCTTCTTTGCGATGATTGAAGTGAATTTGTTCAATCTAGAAGTGACCCCAGAAGGACTGCGTGCAGGAGGATGGAGGCTTCCATTTTTCCTCAGCGGAATGATTGGCATCGTTGTTCTAGTCCTCCGCCGGCTTTTGCGGGAAACCCCCTTTTTCGAGAAAGCGAAACATTACGGATACTTACTCAAGGAACCTCTTTTCAATACATTCCATAAGTACAAGAAGATGATTTTCATTGGTATGGGCCTCATGGTTATGGATACAGTAGGGTTTAACTTGGTGCTGATCTACTCTTCTTTCTACAATATATCAGTACTTCATCTTTCCTATTTTCAATCTACGGTATTGCAATTCTTCACCATTGTATTATTTCTTGTTACGACGCTATTCGCAGGTAGATTGGCCGACCGTGTCGGGATCCGCCGCTTTGCGAAGTGGATTCTTTTGATCCTTTTTTTTCTTGCATCTCCGATTTACATTCTCATGGGGTGGAAGATCTACTGGCTTTTGTTTTTCACACAAGGAACTCTGGCAGTTCTCATCGCCTCTTATTTTAGCGTGCTTCCAGTCCTTGTGAGCTCTCTGTTTCCCATCGAAATTCGTTACAGCGGCACTGCAACAGCAATGAATTTCGCGATCGCGATTTTCGGCGGTGTAGGTCCCTTCATCATGGTGCGAGTGATCGGCCAGTTCCAAAGTCCCGTTTGGCCCAGCCTCTACCTAATGACCGGCTGCGCCCTTTCACTCCTCAGCCTCGCCCTAGTGCGCAACCAAAAACTGGCGATATCTAAGATGTAATCTTGCCTGACGCTTTTCATAGAGAATTGGGGGCGGTCAGAAGGGATTCTTTAACCAGATTAAACCAGTTCACACTGCCCCTATGGAATATGCTCACATATTTTACTGGCCCCTCTCTTTTCTGCCAGTTTTATCCCCTTGATTGCGTAAACTTTGCGTAATTGCGTGCTATTTCCCCTATTTACTTATACCACGACTAGTGGTAACATTACCACTAAAGGAGGTAATATGTTCGAACAGCTATTTAATAGCCGTCTTGTTGAAAAGGTACTCTTTTACATGATCTCTAATGATAGATGTTTTGCCAATGAACTTAGTCAAGCTTTCGAGGTTCCTGTTTTTGGGATTCAAAGGTCTCTTATTCGTCTAGAAAACCAGGGAATTCTTGTCAGTACAATAGAAGGCAGAAATAGAATATACCATTGGAATCCACGATATCCTTTTCTCTCAGATTTTAAAGCGTTTATCTCAAAAGCGTATTCTTCGTTGCCAGATACTATTAAGAAAAAATACTATGAGAGACCTATCCGTAAACGCCCAAGGAAAAAAGGTAAGCCTTTGTGAATAAGTTAAAAAAGAATATCAATTGGAAGACTATTACGACAAAAGATCTTGCTGCATTGATTTACCAGCATTTAAAAAATGATGGTATTGATGCTATTTTGGTTGGAGGATCTTGCGTAACGATTTATTCAAAGAACAAATATGTGTCCCAGGACTTAGACTATGCTACTCACTCTGACAACCTAGAAATTAAAAATTCTCTTGTCAAGCTTGGCTTTATTCACAGGGGAAAATATTTTCAGCACCCAGCATGCGAATTTTTAATAGATTTTGTGGCTTCGTCTGTTTTTATTGGAGAAGAAATCATTAAGGATAAAGATATCAACAGAATGAAGACAAAATACGGAACATTTAAATTGCTCTCCACTGAAGATTGTATAAAAGATCGTCTTGCGGGTTTTTTCTATTGGAGTGATAGGCAGAGCCTTGAGCAAGCTATAATTGTATGCTTAGATAACAAGGTCAGGATAAAAAAAATACGCGAATGGGCAATAGCTGAGCGGCAAGAAAAAAAGTTTCTCCAATTTGAGGAAGAATTGAAAAAGGCAAAGTCTCAAACAAAACACAAGCGTTAATTTGCAAAGAACCGGCTTAATACGTCATGAAATTGGAGGCGGCTGGACGGATTCAGAACTTTCGATTGGAAAAAAATTATTGAGTTCCCTATCTTCCTTTCCTGGGCTAAAATCAAGGATTACATATGAAACGCTTTTTCTTTTATATCATACTAGCTTGCGTGGGTATGCACTCAGCATACTCTAAAGAAATATCATCGACTTCAAATCGAGAAATTAACCTATCTTTAGAAGACTGTGTCTTGATCAAATATGCCGTTCCGGATAAGGGAATTGTATGTTCAAACTACGAACGAGCCTTGAGACTTTCAAAAAAACTAGACAATCTTGAGATGCACAAATCTGCTTGGGGGCCATTTGTTGCTATTGGAGATTACAAAGGAAGGAAAATTTTTGTAAGTTGTGCCCCAGTAGGCTCAGGTGCAGGTCTTGTTTTTACGGAACTTTTTGTGGCCGGCGCAAAATATATCATTCGATATGGTTCAGACGATGTGAAATCTCCTCCTGCATCAGATGCTTATTTGGTAAAAATTGTGGATGAGGCAGATAACTTATTTGGGTTTGATATTCAAAGTGGCATTGATCCTAAAGAATGGGGACAATCTATCGAAGCGTCGCCTCAAATTGTTCAGGCATTGATTTCGACAGCAAAGTCAAAAGGGATCGTTTACGAGACGAGGATTTGCCATCATCTTGAAAATTATCATGGCCTTCGCTTGCCGCATAAATTTTCATCAGAAAGAAGTGACCGAATTAAAGCCATTTTAGAACAACTCAATAAAAATCGCAAACCTGCAAGTTTTGATATGGAAACAGCTGTTCTTTTTCGAGTTGCAAAAGATTTCGGATTACATGCCGCAACTGTTTTGCAAACTCTCAACAAAGAAAGCGCAACATTATGCGCGTACGAAGGGGAAAATTATCAAACAGCACGTGAAGTGGAAGAAGGTATTTTCTTCAATTATGTGCTTGATGCATTACTGGAAATTTAGATGTCTTAATGCTTATTTTTTTCAGAATTTGAGTTCTGAAAAGGGTGCATTTCACAGGTCATATCCATTTGACTTTTTCAAATCTATTCCTGAAAAATTTCTCGCATAAATAATATTTGTAACATACACTTTTCCCAAAATTAAACCGGAGATGCAACTTGAGAATACCCTTCACAGTTCTTGCAGTTTTGTCTTGTGCCAAGATTTGGGCTCTTGACTGTTCAAGCCCCTATACACTTTCCGATCCATCCTACGATGCATTCGATAGTATCGTTTGCGCCAATCAAAACGGTGATGCCGCTGTCTTATGGGAGATTAGGGATCTAAGAGAAAACGAAACTATAGCGGGCGCTTATAAAATAAAGAGCTCTACTTGGTCTTCTCCCGAAATTATTTTAGAATGGAACGAATATATTTCATACAAAACTAGCTTTATCAACTTCAAGGGAGATTTATATGCAGTATGGAAAGGGCAATATACTAACCCCTTCCAAACAGCTGAGAAAAAATTAGGAGAAAGTTGGACACCTCCATTGAATATGTTTGCTGACAATGATTTTACTAACGCACACTTTGCTTTTGATTCTTTAGGCAAAATTATTTGCGCTGTGGAGCAAAAAATCAAAACTACAATTCCGCCTCGCAATTCTTGGGAGGCTAGCAGAGAGGCAGATGTTCCTGCTCTAGAAATTGCAACATGGTCTCAAGATGGAATTAAACAAGACAAGGAAGTTTTCTTAGGTATTGGTGGCTACTCTATTAGTGAGAAAACTATCGCGTCAAACCAGAATGGATTAACGCATATTTTTTGGTTTAGCCATAGCTCAAATGAGATTTTGTTGATGGGTCGGAAAATGCAAAGTGGTCAATTTATCTCGAAGGCTGAAACAATTTACCATGAGATACCGACTGTGTACATTTCCAAATTCAAGAGTAGTACAAATGAAAAAGAAGATGTTGCTTTAGCTTGGGTTGATAATAATCACAATTTAAAAATTTTGACCAACTTGGATGGCATCTGGTCAAAACCTCATACTATAACCATAGAAGCAACCTATTCCGATGTACAAGTGTCTATAGATAATAGTGGAAATATCATGGCTGTGTATACAGTAGAGGTTAACGGATTGGAATGCATAATTGCTGTTTATAAACCTTATGGGCAACCTTGGATGGATCCAGTTCAATTTTCTGATCTTCATCAAATCAATCAAAATCCTCAAATAAAACCTGATTTCAAAGGAAATTTTGTACTAATTTGGGAAAAAGAGCTGAAAAATCGTCACTCCATCTATGGAATCACCTTTTCAACCGCAGACAGAAAATGGACAGCCCCAAAGCTCCTCTCACCTAAAGATCAAAGCTGTTCTGATTGTTCTTTCACTTTTTGGGCACCAGGAAATGGATACATTACCTGGACAGCAACTAGCAACGGATTTGATTTGGTTATCCAAGTAGCTGAGCTTATCAATTAAGCAACGAAAGAGCCCCTCATAAGGCTCTAAAAATGTGTTCCACTAGAGCGTTTATAAAGAAACAAAAACTAGCAAGCTAGTGGTCCGATTTTATGGGGTGCTCTCCATCCTCTTGAATGCATAAAATTTGCGTAATTACTCTCTATAGGGGGTTTACTTCCATTTGTGCCACAGCTTGTGGCAGAATTGCATAGGCCATTGCCTTTGTCCTTAATCATCCTCCAAATCAATGGCTTAAAGCATTGACAGGTAAAACATCTCGTACATATTATCCTATGTACAATGAGAGTTTATATGAGAAAAAGAATCTGTTTTGTGCTGTTCGCATGTCTATTGACATTGAACCTTTTTAGCAAAGACTACAAACGGTATGTTGACTCTGTTACCTCGGATATGGTCGGTACCGATTTTGTTGTGGTTGTGACTCTCACAGATAAAACTACATGGAAAATAATTGTTCCGGTTCTAGAAGAGCATAAACTATATGATATAGAAAAAAATCTTGCTCCAGGAGAAGAAGTTAGAATAGCTCCCATTCGAGGAACTCCCTTGCTTCGGATAAATAATTACGAGACAGGAATAACAAAAGAGACAAAAGCATTGTTACCAGAAATAATGAGTATAGAGAAGATTCTGGTAGAAAAAGGTGGATGGTTTACTGACCCTAAATATAAATATAAACTCCAATTGTCCGACTTGTCTGTTTGCGAACTTCTACTAAATGGACCTTTCAAGGAAGAATACTTGAACTGGAAAATTGGGGACAAGATACTCATGCAAACCCTCAATAGATCTCAGGCTGTAATTAACATTGATGCGTCTCACAATTATTTGCGAACAACCGGGTTTGATTTTGAATTCGAGGTTTGGTGACGGTTAGACTCGACTGACGAAGCCACCATAGACTTTAAATTCCGCGGAAAAATAGCGGCGGTTGGACGTGTTCAGAACTTTTGATTGAGAAAACTAGCTTCTAAAAAAATGTTTCAAGGAAACGACGGTTAAATTCGTAGACACGAGCATAATTGGTTTTCCATATTCCTCGTTTGACCGTAAAACCGACTACATTCAAAGCTCTACTCACACGCAAAAGCGGCATGATTGCGCTGTAATTGGGAACCGGGCGAATGTTTGCATATCCTGCTAAAAATGACTTTTTGATTTCTGGATTCATTGGCCATTCCCAGTGTTCCATCGGACAAAAATCTTCTTCGGCAAAGCTTCCTCGTCCTCCAGCCCAATCTATAATTCCTTGAAGTTTACCTTCATGAATGATCACATTACCGGGTCTAAAATCACGATGTATCATGCAAGGGCCGTCAACTGAAGCCAAAAGATGGATATGCGTATCATAATAGCGGCGGCATCGCTCAATCAGCGCTTCAGAAAGATGATTAATGCATTCATCAATCCCCTCCTCGAACTTCAGGGTAAAATAAACACGGGGATCGGGGGTTAAATTCTCGGGTTGTGTAAGGTCCCCATAGCCGGCTGCAGGATTTAAATGAATTTTCGCGAACAGCGAACCAATTTCATAAGCCAGCGCATCGGTAATGTTTGATGTTTTAAGGACTTCACCAGGAAGACACTCCATCAGAATAGCTCCACTTATACCGGCTTCCGGCGGTACAACTTGCACAACATGAGGTACCGGTAATTTATCAGCAAAGTACTTCAGAAAATACACTTCGCGTTGATAATCCTCATCGCGTGGACATATCTTCAAAATAAGCTGGGTGCTGGAAGATTGGGTAATCCTATAGACGACAGCGACCATAGCATCATCATGTTCAATACGTGAAAAATTGCCGTTTTGAAGGTTAAGGCGTTTTTGATATTGAGTGATTAATTTATCCATGCGATTACCCGCACATTTAGAAGAATTTGGGGGCGGTCAGACTCGAACTGACGTAGTCGTGAGACGAGGGATTTACAGTCCCTTGCAATTGCCACTATGCGACACCCCCGGAGGATGTAAAAGAATGCTGGCGAAAGGAATTGAACCCTCAACCGTCCGATTACAAGGTCGCTGCTCTACCATTGAGCTACGCCAGCATAAAAAGGTTTAGCCTTTATAACAAACCAGAACGTTATTTCTCAACTTCAAACAGTTGCGCCAGCCTGAGCCTCTTGAGCAGCCTCAACAGGAGGATCTTCAGGAGGTTTCGGGCTTGTAATCGGAGTCACATGCCGTTGAAAAAAGGACGACATTTTATTGGCTCCGGACAAAACTTGAGCCGATCCAAGAGACCTTTTTTGGGTCTTGGATTCACAACATTTTTTGAATTTCTTCCCTGATCCACATGAACAAGGGTCATTTCTACCGATTTTTTCCATAAGTATGCAGGGATTATATATCTAAAAACCAAATATCGGATACAATTTTTTGCCTATGGATTTACCAATCGCTACTCCCCCCTGGACAAAACTCGGCAGCAAGATCGAAAGCATGTGCCGTAAAGCTTTTTTTGAATTCGACCTGTTAGAGGGAGAAAATAAGATCATGGTCGCCCTGAGCGGAGGCAAGGACAGCCTGACGCTGCTCTACATGCTCAAAGCGATGTCAGGCAGGGGCTCTCCTCCTTTAGACATCCGGGCTGTCCATGTCGGAGGAGAATTTTCTTGCGGAGCCTCTTTGGGAGAGGTTTTCTTAAAACCGATCTGCGATGCTTTAGAAGTTCCTCTAGTCATCCGACATTCGACAAAGACCAGAGAAACCCTCGAATGCTATAGCTGCTCCAGGGAAAGAAGAAGATTGATCTTTGATGCTGCCAAAGAAGTCGGATTTAAGATTGTGGCCTTTGGACACCACCGGGATGATAATATTGAGACCCTTCTGATGAACCTGCTGCATAAAGCAGAGTTTGCCGGCAATCTCCCCAAAGTCCCGATGCATGATTTTGGAGTGACGATCATCCGGCCTCTGATCTACGCCTCGGAACAAGAGATCAAGGAATTTGCCAAGATGTACAACTTTGCAAGGATCTCTTGTCAATGTCCTGTTGGACAGGTGTCGAATCGAAAAAAGGTCAAAGATCTGATCACTCAAATCGAAGAGACTTTTCCAAATATCCGGGCTAATCTTGCCCAGGCAAGCTTGGAGTTTGGATCTAAAAAAGCTTTAATATAAGTGAGAAAATTATTTCAGTTTTGTTAATATAGCGGGTTTGGAGCTAGAAAATGTACATCTATGAACTCTCAGCGATTGTCGTTTATTTTCTGATTCTTCTGACAATTGGCTATTACTCGTATCGAAAAAACATGTCGGTCGATGACTTCATCATCGGCAATCGATCGATGAACTATTGGCTGACAGCTCTTTCTGCCCATGCCAGCGATATGAGCAGCTGGCTCTTTTTAGCCTATCCTGCGGCGGTCTTCACCGCAAGGACTCTTGGGAGTTTGGACAGCCATTGGACTCATTGTCTGCATGTATCTAAACTGGCAATGGATCGCACCTAAAATCCGAGTGGCGACAGAACAATACAACAGCCTGACCTTCTCTTCTTTTTTCGAAAGCCGCTTTGGAGACACCTCAGGCCTTATCCGGGTCTTTTCTGCTTTGATCCTAGTTGTCTTTTATACGATTTACATCTCTGCAGCCTTAACAGGGCATGGGAGATCTTCTGACGTCTCTTTTCAACCTCCCCTACGGCATCGCGATTTTAATCGGCATCGTCATTGTTGTTCCTTATGTCTTTATCGGGCGGATATAAAACGCTGGCTTGGATCGATCTCTTTCAAGGATTCTTTTTACTCGGAGTCATTATTTTTGTTCCTCTCTATTTGCTCGGCGGTGTCGGAGGATTTCATGGGATCTCCAACAGCTTTACCATGCACCACATCTGCAAAATCCCTAATCCCTGATTTTTCTTCCAAAACCTTGATCACGATTATTTCGATGGCGCTGGGCTGGGGACTAGGCTATTTTGGACAGCCTCACATCGTGACAAAATTCATGGGAATTAAAAAAGTCTCAGAGATCCATAAATCGAAATGGCTCGGCATGAGCTGGATGACCTGTCACTAGCTGCAGCCACGCTTAGTCGGTGCCGTCGCTGTCCCTTTCTTTAATGGCTCCATCTCCGACCCTGAACAAGTCTTCATCAAGATGGTGCAAACCTCCTTCCATCCCTTTATCGTCGGATTTGTCCTCTGCGCTGTGATGGCAGCCACGATCAATGCCATGAGCTCTCAAGTGCTCGTCCTTTGCTCGAGTTTGACAGAAGATTTTTATAAAAGAGTCTTCCGTCCGCACGCCTCTTCAAAAGAACTTCTCTTCATGTCTCGCGCTTTGGAGTCGTCCTCGTCGGAACCTTTGCCTTCATCATCGCGTATCGGAAAACAAGCACCATCTATACCTTGGTCAACTATGCTTGGTCAGGCATCGGATCTTCTTTTGGACCGCTTATTATCCTCCGCTCTACTCCAATCGGGTCAACAAATACGGGGCTTGGGCTGGCATCTTAGGCGGCGGCTGTCATCGCCGGTTTTTGGCCCTGTTCAATACCTCCGTTCTTCCCATGGTCCCCGGCTTTTGTAGGTCAGTTGTTCCTGGCAATTTGTTCGTCTCGCATCTTACACGACAGAAATAAAAACCACGTTCGTGTATAAATCAGTTTTTATGACAAGAAAACCCCGTATTTTAATTACTAACGACGATGGGATCTATGCTCCGGGCATCAAGATGCTCTGGCAAGCCCTTGCTAACTATGCTGACCTGAGCATCGTTGCCCCTGCTGATGACAATCCGGAGCTGGCGCTAGCATTACTTTAAGACTCCCCTCCGCATCGATGTCGTCACTTGGGAACACGGCACCCGCGCTTGGAAAGTCAATGGCAAACCCGCTGACTGTGTGAAACTTGCCCTTGGCACGATTCTTAACCGCATAAACCCGATCTCATCGTATCGGGTATCAACCGCGGCTCCAATTCAGGCCGTACTGTCTTTTACAGCGGAACTGTCGGCGGAGTTATCGAAGGAGCTTTAAGAAAAATCCCCGGAATCGCATTTTCTTGCGACGATTTCCAAAAACCTGATTACACAGCTGTTGAAAAATACGTCCTCTCCATCGTCGAGCACGTGATGGAACATCCGATTCCGCTCGGAACTATTTTTAACGTCAACTTTCCCGATCTTTCAAAACCTCTCCAGGGCTACAAATTTGCCCGTCAAGGACAAGGATTCTGGATCGACAGCCCCGATGAAAGGATCCATCCTACCGAAGGAACTCCTTATTTCTGGCTCGGCGGCAAATGGGAACACCATGATGAGCCGCATGACAGCGATGTCTCCCTGCTCCAGAAAGGCTATATCACCGTGGTGCCGATCCGTGTCGATGAGCTCACCCATCACGATCTGCTCGACAGCCATAAAGAGCTTTTCGAAGAGAAAGCTCAATAAGTCCTTCAAATGACTTTCTCTGCTGAAGAATTCGACAATCACTGCATTTCACTAAAGAGATTGCTCTTGAGGCGAATCTTCAACGAAAAGTCTTTGTCCGCTGCACTTTTGACCACTGTGATTTTTCCAAAAGCTCTTTCAAAAATTCCAAATTTCTTAGAATGCAAGATGGTTGCCAGCAACTTCAGCCTTGTTCAGTTAGACGGCTGCCGTTTGCAGGATTGTGTTTTTGAAAATTGTAAACTTGTCGGGGTGAACTTTGCCAAATGCGAGAAACTATTTCTCTCATTGAAGTTCAAGAAATGCCTCATGGACACCTGCAATTTCTCTGACCTCGATCTGAAGGGAACGCAGTTTTTAGACTGCCATATCCGGCATACCCATTTTACCCAGACGAATCTCTCCGAGGCTGTTTTTACGGGATCGGACTTACAGGGAAGCCTTTTCCATAATTCAGACTTAAGGAAGGCAAACTTTCAGGGAGCTCAGAATTACTCGATCAATCCCCTCACGAACAAACTCCTCAAGGCTAAATTTTCTAAGCCTGAAGTGATGACGCTTCTGGATCATCTTGGAAATTTTAATCGATTAGATCTCTCTAGACCTTTCGGAGATCGGCTCGACCGAAGTTTCTTTCGGGCGGCTGAACCAATGAATAAATCCGCATGATTGACAGACATAGGCTGAACCGCTTTGGTTGAAAAACGGCAGCCTAAAAAGAGAAACAAACGTCGTTGGGATCAACGCTTCTCTTTTGTAGAAGTAATTGCATTTGCAAATCTGACAGCTCAATGGATGTGAATTGATCGACACCCGCGCTGAAACCCCCGGCTGCCAGGGCATTCCGATCTGCCTTTTTCTTTTATAAAAAAGAAAAGGGACGACCAGAAATAAAAAAACCATGCCTATGATGATCTCGGTATTGTGTTGATCCATAAGCTGAAATGGTACCACTTTAGCGAAGTATCTTGAAATGTTCAAAAAAGAGTTTGCTGAAAATTCTTATTTGAATAATCTTGCCCCCGGAAAAAAGGAGTTCCTATGATAAAGACCCTCGTATGTGCTGCACTTTTACTCACTGGACTGACCCTAAAAGCTGAAACAACCGCTGCTCCACAAGAGCAAATCGATATCCGCATTCCTGTTGTGGATATGCATGATTTCTATAATCCGGAAAAACAAGAAGAATTCATCAATACTCTTTATAAAGCGCTTACAGAAATAGGATTTTTTGCCGTTAGAAATACCGGTGTTGACCGAGAAGTGATTAAAAGAGCGTACGATCAAGCGGAAACATTCTTCCAAAGAGATGCTGAATACAAAGCTAAAAGTTTTCTACCTCAAAGAGTTCCGAGGCCAAAGAGGATTTGTTCCTGGTGAAATTGCAAAAGGCGACAGGCCAAAGATTATAAGGAGTTCTTACCATATCGGAGGGAACTCTCCTGAAGAAGCTCAAAAAATGGGATCTAGTACCCAACATATGGCCGGAAGAGAATGGTTTTAAAGAATCCCTGACAACTCTCTATGCAGAGCTTGACAAATATGTGATTCCCTTAGAAGAAGCCATCGTCATGACCATCAATAAAAATGCCACCACGAAAATCCCTTCCGACACTCTGCATCAAACGACTAATGACCGGTGATACAATACTCAGAGCTATTTATTATCCTGCCTTAAGCCAGGAACAAATCAATTCATTAGAACATCCCCTCTTCGTGGGCTGCGGAGCATACCGATATCGATTTTCTTGCCATCTTGCCTTTTGCAACCGCAAAAGGACTGCAGGTTGAGATAGACGGACAATGGCTCAATGTTGTTGTCCCCGAAGATGCTTTCATTATCAATGCCGGCGACTTTTTAAGTAACATGACCAATGGACTCTTTATCAGCTGCAAGCCACCGCGTGCTTGGCACAAGAGCCTAATAAGACCTCGATTCTCGATGGTTCTCTTCGTCCATCCCTCTGACAATTCTGAAATTCCCTAGCACCGCTTGCAGGCTGCATTGAGCAAACTGGCGGCGTGCAGAAATATGCCCCTGGAACAAGACTTGAGTTCTTATGGGAAAGACTCTTGGAGCTCAATATTGCGCCTAAACTCTTAGAACCGTATTCAAAAATGGGACACACCGAACGGCAGATCCGTTTTGGAAAACAAAGTCCTCAAGTCGTCCAGATGCTGATAGCAAATGGCCTAGCCGGTGAAGAAATCTTAAAGTCTGTTGAAAACTAAAAGACAAAATTTCACTATTTGGGCTCATCAAAGCCCAAATAGTGGAGACCACTAGAAAAAAAAGCCTTTGAAAGCTTATACATATAACAAGTTCAAAGGAGAATTGTCATGAAATTCCAGAAATTTATTTATCGCTGCGTTTTTGTGACTTTTTCTGTTCAGGCTGCCCCTGCAAAATGCTAATGAGCTCTCCCTGCGAATGCGGACCTCAACAATTTTCAAAAGCGCTTTACAAATGTGGCTAAACAAGCCAGCCCGGCGGTTGTCTTTATCAAAGTCGAGATCAATCCTGCAGATAACGACAATTTCGGCAATCAAAATGGCCAAGGCCCTTACGCTCCCTTTAATGATGAATTCCTCCAACGCTTCTTCGGATTCCAAGGAAAACCCTCTACACCCCAGCCACAGATCGGACAAGGTTCAGGATTTATTGTCTCCGCTGATGGCTACATCATGACCAATGCCCACGTCGTCAAAGGCGCAGATAAAATCGAAATCACTCTCAATGATGGCGAAGTCAAAACCGCAACTGTCATCGGGGCTGATCCCCACACCGATTTAGCGATTATCAAAATGGAAGCCAAAGACTCTCCGTATCTTAAACTGGGAGATTCTGAAGCGTTAGAAGTCGGCGAATGGGTGATCGCGATTGGAAGTCCCTTCCAACTCCAAGCCTCTGTGACTGTCGGCGTTGTCAGTGCAAAAGGACGTCAAGGCTTGAACATTTCCGACCTGGAAGATTTTATCCAAACAGATGCTGCGATCAATCCCGGCAATTCCGGCGGACCTCTCTTAGATCTGAATGGCACTGTCATCGGCATCAATACCGCGATCGTCTCCCGCAGCGGCGGCTACATGGGTATTGGCTTTGCGATCCCGAGCAATATGGCCAGAAACGTCATGGACCAAATCATCAAGAAAGGATCTGTCACACGAGGATTCCTAGGTGTGGGCCTGCAGCCTGTCGACAAAGAGATCGCTGCTGGATTTAACCTTTCCAAAGTCGAAGGAGTTTTGATCTCCGGCGTTGAAAAAGGATCTCCTGCAGAAAAAGCCGGCCTCCAACAAGGCGACATCATTTTAGAATACAACAATAAGCCGATCAAATCGCTCCAGTCGTTCCGGTACGACATTTCCCTCATGAACCCTGAAAGCAAAGTGAACCTCAAGGTCAACCGCAAAGGCAAGATCATGACCTTTACCGTGACGCTCGGTTCTGCTGCTGAAGGAGCCACGCCTGCTGTGATCTCGCAAAAACTCGGCATCGAAGTCGAGAACTTAAATGCAGAACTCAGCCGTCAGCTCGGCTATACCACAGGAGATGAAGGAGTCGTTGTCACTAAAGTGAAACCCGGCTCTCCCGCTGCAATGGCGGGCATCCGACCTGGATTCTTGATCCAAGCAATCAACCATAAAAAAATTGCTAACACATCGGACTATGAAGCAGCCTTAAATGACACTTCTCAGAATAAACGGGTCCTGATGCTCGTTAGAAATGGTAAAATGACAAGATTTTATTCGATTCGTATCGATTAAAATTTTGAATTTGGTCGTAAAGGAATAAACTCCGCGATTGGGTTAGCGTGAAAGCTCCGTAGAATCGACGACCGCAGGCAAGTTGATCCGTATTAATGCAATACGAATCAACTTGCGATCGTCGATTATACGGGCTTTGACGCAGCCCAATCACGGAGTTTATTTCTTTACGAGCCCTTAGGGGGTTGATTTCTACCTTTTAGGCTGATATCATATCCGCCATGTCTATTGCCATTGTTGTCATGATGTATGCCGTTTGGTCCAGTATGTTTTCACTGGCTAAGATCGCATTGCAGTATAGCCCTCCGATCTTCTTAACCGGCTTCCGTATGATGCTGGCCGCTGTCATTCTCCTGAGCTATTTATTCATTACGAAAAGATCGTCTTTCAAGCTCGATAGAAAGCAATGGCTTTCGATCGGTTTCTTAGCCTTCTTTAGCATTTATCTCACCAATGTCTTAGAATTTTGGGCCCTCCAATATCTCACTGCTGCAAAAGCCTGCTTTATCTACAGTCTCTCCCCTTTCTTTGCTGCTTTCTTCTCCTACCTCCACTTTGGAGAGAAAATTAACCGTAAGAAGGCTCTAGGCCTCCTGATCGGCTTCTTAGGCATCATCCCTGTGCTGACTCTTCAAACCGGCGCTGAAGACCTCATGAGCGCCTTTTCATTCTTCTCTTGGCCTACCTTAGCAATCATCGGCGCAGCAATGAGCTCCGTCTACGGTTGGGTGCTCTTAAGACTCATCGTCAAAGATCAAATGACCTCCCCAACGATGGCTAACGGCGGAAGTATGTTGATCGGCGGACTCTTAGCCTTTGCCCATTCAGCTTTTACCGACTCTTGGAATCCTACGCCGATTGTCTTAGGCTCATTTAGTCCTTTCTTCGGCTGGACCCTGCTGATGGCCTTCATTTCGAATATCATTTGTTATAACCTCTACGGCTATCTCTTAAAGAAATACACTGCGACATTCCTTTCTTTCATCGGATTGCTCAGTCCTATTTTTGCCTCCCTCCACGGCTGGATTTTTCTTGGCGAGCCTCTGTCGGGCCTTATTCTCCTATCGACGGGAATCGTCTGCATCGGCCTTTGGATTTTTTACGCAGCTGAACTTAAGCAAGGCTACGTTATCAAAGCTGAGCCTGAAGCTGCTCCAATTCCTGAATAATTATGTATTCCTCCTTATT
>CAWIQH010000011.1:0-38495 GCA_963838185.1 uncultured Chlamydiae bacterium | reverse complement strand
AGAGGTGTAGTTAGATCGAAGCCCTTTTGGGTCTCAACCTTTGGAACATCAGCGGCTTGTACTTGAGGTTTTGTGTTTTCGACCTTTCCTTTGAATAAACCGGTAATATCTGAAAGGCCTTCTGGTGCGACAGGTTTTAGGAGTTTTTTAGTTTCTGCTGCGGTTGCAGTCTTTAACGCATTAGTTATTTTAGATATAAACATAACATCCTTTAATTAGTTATTAAAATTATAATACTATTATAGTCAAAATTGTAATAACAATCTAATTATAAATTAGTATTGATTGTATTAAATTTATAAAATAAAAAATATTAACAAGGTTTTATTTGAAAAATACACTTTCTAACAAATCGATAATGAGGTGGTTATAGAAGCTGAATTCAAGGAATTTTTATTACAAAAAACCAGGAGCAGTGTCAATTCTTTCTTTGAGAAAACGCCCCGTAATGGAGTGCTTATTTTTGACGAGTTCTTCAGGGGTGCCCTAAGCGACTAAATACCCTCCTTTATTACCGGCCCCCGGCCCTAGATCAAAGATCGTATCGGCATTGGAAATCACGTCCAGATTGTGCTCGATAAGGACGAGGGTATTTCCCCGGCTGACCAGCTCATGGAAGATGATGAGGAGTTTAACGATATCATCGCTATGGAGGCCTATGGTTGGCTCATCAAAGAGATAGAGGGTCTTGCCGGTCGATCGCTTAGCCAGCTCTCTGGATAGCCTAATCCGCTGTTGCTCCCCTCCAGAGAGGGTAGCGATCTCCTGGCCTAATTGGAGGTAGTCTAGCCCTACTGCAATGAGGGTATCGAGGATCTTGACGATCTTGGGGAAGGCATCGAGGAACTCCCTAGCTTCCTTCACGGTCATCTGAAGGATCTGCCCCATGTGCTTGCCTTTGAAGTAAATGCTTAAGCTTAAGGGGTTTAAGCGGAAACCTTGGCAGGCCTCGCAGGGCATTTTGACTGCCGGAAGGAACTGAAGCTGAATGGCTTTGGTGCCGATTCCATAGCAAGACGGGCACATGCCCCTGCGGTGGTTAAAGCTAAAATGCTTGGCCTGGAGCCCTTTTGCTTTAGCCTCTGGAATCGTGGCAAACAGCTGCCTTAAAGGGGAAAGCAGCTCGACATAGGTCGAGACATCGGACCGGTTGGTTTGGCCAAGCGGATTTTGATTGAGGACGATCAGCTTGTTAAACGGGGTTGCCTCGATGTTCTTCTCAATTGCAGGTTTTAAGATATCGTGCAAAAGAGTCGATTTTCCGCTGCCGGAAACGCCTGTAATGCAGGAAAAGAGGGCGACGGGGATATTGACATCGAAGTTTTTCAGGTTATGGAGCTGGCAGTGTTTCAACGTGAAAAACGTTTTGGCCTTTCTGCGTGACTTTGGAACGGGACTTGTTTTCTTCCGCTGAGATAAGCGCCTGTTAAGGAGTTCGGGTTTTTCAAGATTTCCGGAAGGGTTCCCTGGGCAGTGATCTTTCCGCCTTCTTTTCCGGCTTTCGGGCCAAAGTCCAAAATGTAATCGGAGATGCTGATGGTGAGCGGATCGTGCTCAACAAGTAAGAGGGTATTATTCATATCGCGGAGTTTCAATAGGGCTTGATTGAGCAGCTCATTATCTAACGGATGAAGCCCTATGGTCGGCTCATCCAGGACATAGAGGCAGCCGGTTAAACCGCTGCCGAGCTGCCGGCTTAGTCGAATTCTTTGGGTTTCTCCACCGCTGAGCGTCGGTGCACTTCTCTCTAAAGAAAGATACCCAAGGCCGATCGCCTCCAAAAAGTGAAGCCGGTGATGGAGCTGCCGGTGGGTCTCTTCAAGAAATGGCGGTACGGTGAGTTTGTCTAAAAACGCGAGAGCTTCATTAATGGGGAGTTTGCAGAAATCAGCAACAGAACAATTTTCGATTTTGACATGGCGGGCCAGGGTATTGAGTCGTGATCCTTGGCAGGAAAGGCATGTTGTCTGCGTTAAAAGCGGCGAGAGGTAGTCGCGCAGGTCTGAACGGATTTTAGCGGCTTTTCCGAGCACATGATTTAGTCCCAGCCATTGAAAATCTTTCCATTCCATGGGTCCCTGCAAAAAGAGCTGCAGATGTTCAGGAGGCAGTTTTTTCAGCGATTCGTACGGATCGATATCGTATTTGCCCAGCATGGCTTGGACAAACCGGATTGCTTCGGGTGTCGAGGTGTCTTGCCATAACTCGCGCATAAGGCCCGTAATCGAAAGCGCAGCGAGTTCTCGATTGCGGAGCAGATCAATCCCGTATTGGAATCCCAGGCCCAAACAATCAGGACACATCCCTTGCTCAGTATTGAAGGAAAACGTATGGGGTGTGATCGAAGGATACGATTTTCCCGTAGTGGGATCAGCAAAGGCTAGGTTAAAGAAGAGGTCTTTGCCTGCGGCATCGACATAGATGCTCCCGCCGGAGTGAGAAGCGGCATGTTCAATTGCTTCTAATAAACGTTTGCGGCTATCGGGGCTGACGATACAACGATCGACCACAAGAAAAAGGGCATTTTTACGGTTGTTATCAAACGGAATTGCTTCATCGAGTTCGTAGTAGGTGCCATTGAGGCGGATGCGGAGATAGCCTTGTTTTTGCAGACGGTCTTTGAGCTGTTCGAAGGTCTCTTTTTTTAATGGAAGAGGAGAAAGGATCTGAAGACGGGTTTTTTCGGGAAGCTCTAAGAGTTTTTCTACGACATAGTCTTTGCTGATCGCCACGATTTTGACGCCCGTATCTGGAGAATAAGGAATTCCGAGGTATGCATAGAGGATCCGGATAAAGTCATACGCTTCTGTCATGGTGCCGACAGTACTGCGAGGATTTCCGGCATGGCTTTTCTGCTCGATCGCAATGGCAGGAGAAAGGCCGTCGATGTGTTCGACTTTAGGTTTCGACATCTGTTTGATGAACTGCCGCGCAAACGGCGACATTGAATCGACGTACCGTCTTTGACCTTCAGCATAAATTGTCTCAAAGGCAAAAGAGCTTTTTCCAGAACCCGACGGTCCGGTGCAAAGGGTGATTTTTCCTCGAGGGATTTGGACGGAGATGTCTTTCAGATTATTTTGACAGGCGCCTTCGACGATGATGTATTCGAGCGGTTTGACGGCTGTTTTACCGACAGTCGGCGCTTCAAACTGTTCTTTGAGAGCAAGCGCTGTCGCTGTTTTCCCTCGGGTGATTTTTTCAGGAGAGCCTTCAGCAATGAGCTTTCCTCCGCCGGGGCCGCCTTCCGGACCTAGCTCAATGATCCAATCGGTTGTTTTGACCAGATCCATGTTGTGCTCGATCACGAGAACGGTGTTGCCGCGATTGACTAAGGATTGCAAAATTTCAATCAATTTACCGATGTCATGGAAATGAAGGCCAGTTGTCGGCTCATCTAGGATGTAGAAGGTTTTCCCCGTCGATGGCCGGGAGAGTTCTTTTGCGAGCTTAATCCGCTGAGCCTCCCCTCCTGAAAGGGTAGGCGAGGGCTGGCCGAGGCGGAGATAATCGAGACCCACACGAAGGAGCGTTTCGAGTTTGACTTTGATGTGGGGCAGCGCAGAGAAAAACTCTGCTGCTTCCACAACGCTCATCTCTAAGACATCATGGATGCTTTTTCCTTTGTAGAGCACGGAAAGCGTTTTTTCATCAAACCGCTTTCCTTTGCAATGTGTACAAGTCACCCATTCGTCTTCGAGGAAGTCCATATCGATCTTGATCATGCCCATGCCGCTGCAATGAGGGCACGATCCTTCTTTCACATTGAAGCTAAATCTTCCTGGCTTAAATCCACTCGCAATACTCTCCGGGAGTTGGCTAAAAAGATCGCGGATATCATCAAAGAGTTTGATGTAGGTGGAAGGATTCGAGCGGGGAGTTCTTCCGATCGGTGTTTGGTCGATGGCAATGACTTTATCAATGAGGTCGAGTCCTTCGATTTTTTGATGTTTGCCGACAGGAAGACGCGAATTGTGCAAATGATTAGAAAGTGCCGGATATAACAGATCTGAAATGAGAGAAGATTTTCCAGAGCCTGACACTCCTGTCACTGCAATAAAAAGACCGAGGGGGAATTCGACATCGATTTTTTGTAGGTTGTGATGCGTGGCTTTTTTAATCTCGATTTTATTTTGCAGAGGGTTTGCGTCGTTCTTTTGGGATCGGGATTTTCAGTTTACCGGAGAGATAATCTCCCGTGAGAGAGTTAGAGCAATTTAACAGTCCTTTCACAGGTCCTGAATAGAGGATTTCTCCTCCTTTTTCTCCAGCAAGAGGTCCGATATCAACGATCCAATCGGCTGCCAAAAAGCGTCTCGGCATCGTGCTCAACAACGATGACGGTGTTGCCTTTATCGCGCAGGGTTTTGAGCGTGAGAAGAAGTTTCGCATTGTCAATCGGATGGAGGCCAATCGAGGGCTCATCGAGCACATACGTTGTGCTGACAAGGCCTGAACCGATCTGGGAGGCTAAGCGGACACGCTGGGATTCTCCACCAGATAGTGTCGGAGAGGATCGCTCTAATGTAATGTAGCTGAGGCCCACACCGAGTAAGAATTTGAGTCTTTCAGAGATTTCCTTCAGGAGCTCTTCTGAGATTTTTGTGCGGATCACATCTTTGAAAAAATCTGCGGCTTCATCGATGGAGAGTGCTGTGATCTGGGCGATTGTTTTGCCTTTGAGCTTGGCTGCAGAGGCATACGGTTTCAATACGGCTGCCTTTGCAAGCAGGGCAGATGGATTCTTCCATGAGCTCGTGCATATTTTCACGATACGTTTCGCTCGTCGCTGCTTGATATCTGTCAAAGGCTTCATTGAGAACGCCGCGCCATTTGATAAATTCCATCCAGCGGGATTTTTTATGCGGATGGACGAAATTCATCCGGACCCATTTATCGGGAAGGCCATATAGGAAAGCGTGCTTGGCTTCTTCGGGGAGTTTTTTCCATGGGGTCTTGATATCGAATTTCAAGATTCGTGCGAGATTATTGTAGATGTTGCCGTAGCGGACCGTGGTATAGGAGGGAGCCACTGAGCAGCAATCATCGGCGATGCTAAAATCAGGATTAATAATCAAATCTAGATTAAATGTGCGTGTCACGCCAAGCCCTTGGCAAGACGGGCACATGCCGAGCGGATGGTTAAACGAAAAATCATGCGGCTCTAATGGAGGATAAGAAAGTCCTGACTTGAACGCGTAGGCGTGTTGAGAAAAAAGCGTCTCTTCTTTGGTCTCGGGATTAAAAATGCTCATGATTCCTTTGCCGAGATCCAGAGCTTGCGTCACTGCTTCTTTGATCCGGTCGTTGTCGGGAAGAGCGATCCTGTCGACGACGATATCGATATCGTGCGGCTTTTGTTTATCGACGCGGATCTCATCCGTGAGTTCGACAACGGTGCCATCTAAGCGGATCCGGGTAAAGCCGCGGCGTAATAATTCTGCAAAGTCGTCTTTAAACTCTCCCTTTTTGGCTTTGGCAAAAGGACTCAAAATCAGTAGACGAGTTCCTTTCGGAAGCGCTTGGATCGCTTCCATGATTTGAAGGGTGCTTTGCGGGGCGACGACTTCTCCGCTGACTGGGCAGTGGGCGACTAGCTGTCCTGGGCAAAGAGCACCCTTAAGAAATCGTAGATGCCGGTCATGGTACCGACAGTCGATCTAGGACTGCGGCCGGCGGTTTTTTGTTCGATGGCAATTGTCGGAGAAATGCCGGAGATTAGTTCAGCATCGGGTTTGGGGAAATCGCCAAGGTGTCTTCTAGCATAGGCAGAAAGCGATTCGACATAACGCCTCTGTCCTTCAACATAAATCGTATCGAAGGCAAGCGAAGACTTGCCCGAGCCCGAGACTCCGGAAAAGACAATGAATTGATTGGGCTCGAGCTCTAAGTCGACATCTTTGAGATTGTGGACCCGAACTTTTTTCAACACGATTTTCATAACCCGTCATTATAGGACGGGGTGGATTAAAAGTCGTAGTGAAGTTTGCGCCCGAGATTTTCTTAAGAAAGCTTCTTCGTAAAAAGTGATTTTACAAGGTTAATTCTGTCGGCGAATCGAGCTTTTGCCTTATCGTTGAAAAGTATAGCTTTAAAAATCTTACAATAGGCTGCTGTTCCCAATAGAGTCTGGCTGACGATAAGTGCTGAAGCGACAGCGAAAACAGCTTTATGTTTGGTAAGTAAGTTTGACCAATCTGTACATTCTCTATTTTTCGTACAATAGTCGTATATTCCGCTCAATAAATAAAAAAGTTCTGGGAGTAATCCACCAGCATATCCCCAATTGGCTGGGATCCATAACAATGAGAGCAGAGAATCGGGAAAACGTTTTGCAAGAAAAAGGGTCAAACCTAGGAGTGCTAGACCGGTGGTTGCAGATGCTAAAGGGCCGGCTGCCGTAATAGATGCTTCCATTAATGGAGATTTCTCCGACTTGCAAGTTGGATAAGTGCTGCCGCCTTCGTCATGAATTGTAATTTCGATAGGTTTGTTAGCGTTTAACTTTGATAGGAAGGCGTGTCCGAGTTCATGAACGAGAGTAAAGAATAATCTGAGACCTACCACACGTTTTGCAACCTGATAAGGACCTTCTTCACCAACAACAAACTTTATCGTTAGTCCGCTCTTTTGAATAGTCCCCGGTTGCCCAAATAAAATCGATAGAGCTAGTTTTTTTGCAATGCTTCGAGCGGTATCAGATGGAGGCGAAGTTATTGATTGAGTTGAGCTATTATTAATCGTTAATACTGACATATTATTCCTTGTTTTAAAGCATTTATTATAATATATTTTTTATTTTAAATAAACATGTGTTTTAACTTATTTATAATAAGTTGTTTGTATGATATTATATTTTAACTCTTTGCAAATGAGATGGTTACAACTTTCATAACCTATGAAGGTTTTGAACCTAGAGGATGACCGCGGTATAACTTGCTCCCAGCGAAGGGATCCCGAATACGTTACCAAATTCACACAACCTAAGGGATAAATTCCCTAAGCAGGCGCCGCTTAAATGACAAAAAATGGCCAAAAAGCTTCCTTAAAATACAAAAAATCGCCAAAATGAGGTAAAAGAGGTGCTTTAATGGCCAAAAACTTCCCAGAGGTCTTTGTTTCAAATGCAGAGATTGCATCTCAGGTCTATAAAGAACTCAAAAAAGGACAGCTGCGTAAGCTAGCTAGTAGGGTTTATACTACTAATTTGAAGGAGTCTGCAGAACTCCTCATCAAACGACATCTTTGGCTTATTGTAAAAGAGTTGTTTCCTGATGCTATAATTGTGGATAGAACAGCACTTGAACATCGACCTGCCTCTGACGGATCCATTTTCATTGTCTCGAAAAAAACGCGGGCGGTGTTTCTTCCCGGTATATCTATACACCCCCGAGCAGGACATGGCCCACTAAAAGAAGACAGGCTCTTTATTGAAAAACTGTATTTGTCTTGTCCTCCACGTGCCTACTTAGAAAATCTCAGCAAGCGACGCTCTAAAAAAGGGACTGTTTCCAGAATGCTCTCAAGAGAAGAGCTTGAAGAAAAATTAGAGATGTTTTTGCAAGGGGCTGGTGTGGAAGCTCTGCAGCAACTGCGAGATGATGCCAAAATCATTGCTCCGAGCTTAGGACTGGAAAAAGAATATAAAATTTTAACAGAGCTTATTGGCACTCTTTTGGGAACGCATCAGGTACAGATGAGCTCCCAAGTTGCGATTGCGAGATCTCTAGGTCTCCCATACGATCCAAAACGGCTCGATCTGTTTCAGCAATTTTATGAAGCGCTTGTTAATACAGTTACGCCGGTACGTAAAATAAAAAACTCGGGCTCTTTCCTCCCTTTTTTTGAAGCATATTTCTCGAATTTCATAGAAGGAACTGAATTTGAGGTTGCGGAAGCTTTTGAAATCATCTTCGAGGGAAAAATCCCCAGTAATCGACCCAAGGATGCACATGACATTCTTGGAACCTATCATATTGTCTCTGATCTGAAGGAGATGAAAAAATGTCCTAAAAATGAAGATGAACTCATTAGCATGATAAAATATCGCCATGCACTTATCATGCAGGGACGTCCTGAAGTTCAACCGGGAAAATTTAAAACAGTTCAAAATCAAGCTGGAATGACACTTTTTGTAGCTCCAGAACTTGTCGAAGGAACTTTGAGAAAAGGGTTTCAATGGCTGCAAGGCTTGAATACTCCGTTTCAGCGAGCTGTATTTATGATGTTTCTTATTGGAGAAGTTCATCCCTTTGTCGATGGAAATGGAAGGTGTTCGCGGATTATGATGAATGCAGAACTTGTTGCTGCAGATCAAGCTCGGATCATCATCCCTACTGTTTTTAGGGATAATTACGTCTCAGCTCTGAAAGCACTCACTCATAATAGTCGATTTCAGCCTCTAATAGGTTCTCTTGATTTTGCACAAAACTACACATCTCTCATTGATTGGAGCGACTTTGACAAAGCCAATGCTATGCTCACAGCAACACATGCCTTTGAAGAAGCCAGGGATGCAGAATACAGAGGCGTTCGCCTTACTCTTCCGTAGAAAACCGTTATAGATTTTCAATACGATTCCAAGAAGCCTCAGTCCCGCTCACAATAAACGTTGTACATAATTTTATTATCTCTATAGGCTGTGAAAAAAGTCTTTTTTTTAGAGGTTCGATCGATGACAAAGAGCATATCTTGCTATTTTTGCTTAACGCTTATTTCGTATCTTGCTTGCACATCGATTACTGAGGCAGGCCAGTTTCCAAAAGAAATCATTATCTTCGGCGACAGCTTATCGGACCAAGGCAATGCACCACCCACCAGCACCGCCATTATTTTACCAAATGTTGTCACACGTGAAACACCTATTACTGATGGAACGACTTGGCCAGTTTATTTAGCAGCTAAAATCGGAGCGCAGCTGCCGCTCCCGTTCATTCAGGGTGGCACTAATTTTGCTTACGTAGGCGCTCAAACACTGGGATTTCCTTCTCCCTTTTATCTGGTTCCTTCACTGACCACACAGGAACAATCCTTGCTGCCAAGCAATACCAGTAGGCGTACACCCGTCTTTATCCTCGGAGGAGCCAATGACATTTTTTTTGTTACAACTCCGGGCCCGGGTGACGTAGCCGCAATCAACATCGGAAATATTCTAGACAACTTACATCATAAACACTTTAAAACTCTGATCGTTTTGAATCTTCCTGATATTGGAAAAATTCCCTCTGCGGGAGCAAATGCGGCCTCTTATACAACCAATTCGCTTCTTTTTAATAGCGTCCTTCTACAGGAATTAAAAAATAAGAATTATCCGGTTATCGGCATTGATCTCTTTAACTTATTTGAAGAATTGCTTGCTAAGCCTGAGTCTTTTGGCCTTAATAATGCAACGGGCTTCCCAAAATCTGCACCTACTAGCGGTGAGCCAACGGCGGGTTATGTATTTTGGTATGATGGCACCCATCTTACTGAGGCGACCCATAGATTGATAGCCGATTACCTATTTTCAATCTTGAGCGCGCCTAATTGCTATGCGACGCTCGCTGAAGTCCCTTTTGGCGTCATGAGAGAGCAGAGAACAAATATTCATCAGCAGCTTGTTCCCAATCAGCCTGTACATGAAAAGTCTTTCTTTTATCCTTTTGTCAGCGGAAGCTATAGCCCCCTTTTGCTCCCTCCCATGTCTGATTCGTGCGATGACCATGATATAGATGGCGGTGATGTTACTGCAGGATTTACCAATCGCATCACCGACTCCTGGACGGTGGGCGCTGCCGGCAGCTATGCAAAAACTTTCTCTGAGTGCCATGAACAAAACAATAAATGTGAGTTTGACCTGAAAGCTGGAATTTTATCCGTTTTTGCGGCGTACCAGAAAGAGCATGGTTACGTGAATGGGATTTTCAATGTTGCATGGCTAAACTATGATGATGTCAAACGGAAATTCTCTGTAGGACCTCGCAAAGAGCAGACCCATGCAGATACCAAAGGAAAAGACTATGACGCTGAGATATACGGAGCTTACTATATTTGGGCCTATCCTCACTTTAAGACTGGACCTCTTTTAGATATGAATTATCAGAGGCTGTTTGTCGACGGGTATAAAGAATCAGGAGCCGCTTTCGGAAACATTCGATATCGAGGCCAAAACAATTCTCTGTTTGCGACGGGATTAGGGTGGGAAGCGTTGATAAACTATGATGCCTGGGGAACTAACATCGTTACCGATCTTTTTCTCACAGCCAATCGGCAGTGGCTCGGCAAAAAAAGGTACATCCATTTTAATGAACGAAGCCTTCCTGGGACACATGGGACATGGCCTGTAAAGGCACATCGAAACACCTACGCTTCCGGAGGAATCAATTTCAGCACCCTTTTCAAAAATAGGCTGATTTTTTCTCTGGGTTACACCTTTAATGTCGGAACCATTAAAATGTCAGAGCATTTCCTGACAGCAGGGCTTACTCTCCCTTTGGGAAAGAAAGAAGCGGTCCGTCAAACACCAAAGCGAATGAATCTATTCAAACCTAACTAGTGGTCCGTATCAAAAATTTTTGAGATAATTTCTAGCGTGAAAGCTGCGTAGAATCGATCGACCGCAGGCTACGCAAAGAGCTGCGTATTGAATTAATACGCAGCTCTTTGCGTTCGTCGATTATACGCGCTTTGACGCTGAAATTATTCCAAGAATTTTTGATACGGACCACTAGTCCATTAGAGCGGCTCTTTTCGAAGGCAAACGCAAAAATGCCCATGGCCAGGATAAATGAGATTCTGGCACGAAAGATTTTAAAAACGGCTAAAAATAACCCGCCTAAAAAATGAGGGATTTATGGAATTAGAAGGTAGAATTTGGAAAGACGGAAAATTTTGACTTGTCGAAATCCCTATATTGGATGCAATGACTCAAGGCAAATCCAAAAAAGATGCATTACGCATGATCGAAGATTCTATTACAATTCCTAAGCAGGCGCGGCATAAATGACAAAAAATCGCCAATACGATTCCAAGAAGGCTAAGTCCCGCCCATAATTAGATTGTGATCAATGACTTAAAATTTTAATTGCTGAAATCATTGACTGTGTATATAGTTCTATGTACAATAAAGGCAGAGGGATGAAAAAAAACGACCTTGAACGGGAGCTGAGAAAGCTTGGTTGGTGGTTCAAGAGGCATGGAGGAAACCATGACTACTGGACAAATGGTCAAGTTCATGAATCTGTTCCAAGACATAACGAGATAAATGAGAATCTGGCACGAAAGATTTTAAAAACGGCTAAAAATAACCCGCCTAAAAAATGAGGGATTGATGGAATTAGAAGGTAGAGTTTGGAAAGACGGAAAGTTTTGGCTTGTCGAGATCCCTATATTGGATGTAATGACTCAAGGCAAATCCAGAAAAGATGCATTACGCATGATCGAAGATTCTATTACCGGTCTTATCGAGAGCTATTTTGAAGATAAATCTGGAAAAAGACTAGGTGTAAAAGCTTTTCTTCGTGAAGATGATGTGATTGGTATTACCGCCAAAGATACAAAGATTCTGCTATCTCTTTCCTTGATAAAACAACGAGAGAAGAGCAATTCGACCGTGAGAGAGGTATCCAAACGACTCGGCTCAAAATCGCCAAATGCTTATGCTCAATATGAAAGAGGTCGCCTCAGTGTTACTTTAGAAAAATTCGAAGAATTGCTCATGGCTGTAAATCCCTTTCAACATCGACATATTCGACTGGGTATAGTTTAGCCGTCAATTTTGCTATCGGTTTCTCTATGCACCCCTTTTAATCATATGCAAACTTAATCAAAAATAGTGATTTCACACCGAGGGGGAGAATCCCCCTCTGTGGAGAGAAAACTTGAATTCGTCATAGAAAGTATCTATGATGACTTTCATGACACGGACAAAAATTATTTGTACCATGGGGCCAGCGGTCTCAGACCTACGAAAAAATCCTCGAGCTTATCCATGCGGGCATGAACGTCGCCCGGATCAATTTCAGCCATGGCACGCATGAAGAGCACAAGAAGGTCATCCAAAATCTCAAAAAAGCTCGCGCGGCCAAAAAAATTCCCCTCGCCATCATGGTCGATACAAAAGGCCCTGAAATCCGCCTAGGCGAGATGAAAAACGGCGCTGTCCCTGTCAAAGCTAAACAAAAGATTCTCCTCGTGAAAAAAACGGTAGTTGGAGACGACAAACAGATCTCTTTGACGCCTCCTGAAGTTTTAGATGATGTCGAGCCTGGCATGCGGCTGCTGTTTGATGATGGGTATATCATCGCTAAAGTTATCCAAGTCTCTGCCAAAGGCGTCCTGCTTGAGATGGAAAACGCCGGCACCATCAAAAGTCATAAAAGCGTCAGTATTCCTAATGCACAAGCGAATCTTCCTGCGATGACTGAGCAAGATGTCAGAGATATCACATTTGCGTGTAAAAACGACGTCGATCTGATTGCAGCGTCGTTTATCCGCTCAGCAGATCATGTACTTGAGATCCAAAAGCTCCTGCTTCTCAAGGCAAGTCCGATATTTTAGTGATCGCCAAAATCGAAAACAGCCTGGGAGTTCAAAACTTCGATTCGATCTTGGAAGTGGCTGATGGGATCATGGTCGCTAGAGGTGATCTTGGTGTTGAACTGCCGCTGGAAAAAGTCCCTGGCCTGCAAAAGATGATGATCCGAAAATGCCTCCAGGTCTGCAAAACCTGTCGAGACGGCAACGCAGATGCTCGAATCGATGATTACAAATCCCAAGGCCGACTAGAGCCGAAGTCTCCGATGTCGCAAACGCGATCTACGATCGTCTTCTTCGGTGATGCTCTCAGGGGAGACCGCTGTTGGCAGCTATCCGATTGAGGCTGTGAAGATGATGAAGAGCATCATCCGTGAGGCCGAGCAAGATTTTTCATATAAAGACTTTTTTGCCCAGCAAGTTGCTTTAGGATTCGCCGATGTGTCGACATCGGTGACAGGCGCTGCAGTTCGGACCGCTTATAGTTCCGATGCCAAAGCGCTCTTTGTTTTTACCAATAGCGGATCTACAGCTAGGCTGACTTCTAGGTTCCGGCCGCAGATGCCGATCTTTGCAATGACGCCCAGTGAAAAAGCATATCACCAGATGGCCTTTTTCTGGGGAGTGATCCCTGTTAAAATGGAAGTTACCGCAAATGTGTCCGATGCGATCAAGAAGCTCTCTAGCTATGCGATCAAAACCAAGCTTTTACAAAACGGCGATCTCGTCGTTATCATTACAGGATCGCCTTTCTGGATTAAGGGAGCTACGAATACGATCATTGTCGAAAGCATCGGAGATGTCCCAGCCAAAAAGGGCAGATCCAAGACCAAGTCTTAACTCTAATAGTTGATAATAACCCACATTTAATTTACCATTTATTCCCTCTAGGTGAAGCAATGTTGCGTAAATTAATTTTATGTTCGTTCCTCTTTGTCGCTTCTGCATCGGCTGATCGGGTCGAGGTCATGTTCAATGGTGTCGGTATGTCAGAAGAGTACATGAAATTTTGAAAAGAATATCATGTTGATGCAACCGTTTATGCGACCGATACCGACCAGTACGGGAAGGGATTCAAAAAAAGTCAAAGCAGGTTCGGAAAAATACTCAGAAAGTTTCTTTGGACTATCCCAAATCAATTGAGCTCAAAAAAGATCTTCGCAAGATTGTTTTCATGAACATCCCTCACTATTTTTACCGGGATCACCATGTCGCAAAATTGCCGAAAGAAAAAACGGTTCTTTTCATGTGGGAGCCAGAGATCCGCCTGAGAAAAATGTACTATCCTAAGCTTCACGAGTGCTTTCAAAGATCTACACCTGGAATGACGAACTCGTCGATAACAAAAATACTTCAAGTTTTTTTATCCTGTGCTCCAGCCGATGATCTCTGAGGTTGTTCCGTTTGAGGAGAAAAAGTTCTGTACACTGGTGTCGGGCATGTTCCTAATCTTCAAAAATATCCTAAGTACCCTCAAGAGCTCTATAGCCACCGTGTGAAGGCGATTGAGTTTTTTGAAAAAGTCGGCGAAGAAGGTTTTGAATTCTACGGCCGCAACTGGGACAAACATCTTACAAGTCTTACCGCGGGCCTGTCAGTGACAAGATCAACGTCATTAAAAATTACAAGTTCAGCATCTGTTATGAGAACTGCCGCGACGTCTCCGGGCTATATCTCGGAGAGAGATCTTTGATTGTTTTGCTGCGGGAAATGTCCCTGTCTATTGGGGCCCAGCTAATGTCACCGATTTTATCCCGCTGACTGCTTCATCGACCGTAGGAAATTTGCCACGTTCGATGATCTCTATGTCTACTTAAAGACAATGTCAGAAGAAGAATATAAGGGATATCTAGACCGGATCCAAAGATATCTTAAAAGCGAAAAGCCCAGCTCTTTTCTCATGAACATTTTGAGAAAATTTTCCTAGAGGCTATTGGCACTTCAGTAATGTCTGTCCATGGTCCGGAGCAATGAAATTGTTCAAGTTCGGGCCGTGAGGCTTTCGTGGAGGTGTTTGACCGGATCACCGATTCCTTCATCCGTCAAACGGAATGTCCCAAAATGGATCGCCATACTAGTTTGGAGTCTAGATCTATATGCGCCTCCACGGCATCTTCAGGATTCATATGGAACTCTTGCATAAACCATCGGGCTCGTAAGCTCCGATGGGAGTAAACTTAGATCCATCGCTCCATACCGCTTCTTGGATCATCTTAAAATGGCCGCTATAGGCTGTATCTCCGGCAAAAAAGATCTGAAGATCCGGTGATTTCAGGATAAATCCTCCCCAAAGGGCCTTGCAATAGTCTAAAAGCCCGCGTCTAGACCAATGTTTGGCCGGAGTCAGGATAAACGATTGCTGGGCCGTTAAACGGTGTTCTTGCCACCAATCGAGTTCAACGATCTTATGGATTCCAAGAGAACGGATGAGCTTTCCATTTCTGAGCGGAACAATAAACAGCGGATGGTCCCTTTTCCAGAGGTCTTGAATCGAAGGGATATCTAAATGGTCATAGTGATTATGGCTGAGTAAAACAACATCGATTTTAGGGAGTTCCTGAAAGGAAATCCCGGGAGCGCGGACTCTGCGAGGGCCCAGAAGGGAGTAGGGGCCAGCGACATCAGAGAAGATCGGATCAGTCAAGATATTGAGCTGCTGGAGTTGAAGGAGGACCGTGGAATGGTTAACGAAGGTTGCAAAGACCTCATTGGAGGCGATCTTCGTCGGCAAATCAGCCTTGAGTGTGTTTGCAACACGTTTGGGCCAAGACGCTGGTTTGGCTTTGATTTTCCACCGAAGGACGTCTAAGAACCCTTTGGGTGAAACTGTGTCTAAATTTTCAAATCGTCCATTATTCATGGCCGATACGATAACATAAAAAATGAAAAATATCTATAACTTCTTGTCAAACACTAGGACATTTTCAAGAGGGAGAACTGACTTAAGACGGTGATGGCCGCTGTCTCTGCACGGAGGATGTTTTCATGGAGGGAAATGGGGCGGGCTTTGAACTTTTCCCTCAGCAATACAGTTTCTGCAGGAGATAGTCCTTTTTCCGGCCCGATGAAGAACATCACCGTTTTATCAAACGGTCCCTTTAACGGGGCTTTAGTAGAAAAATCTCCAAAGTAAAGCGAGCCGGAAGGGTTCTGCCACTGCCCTAAAGGAGGCTTTAGAACAATTTTCGGAAGATAGAGCCTTCCGCATTGTTTTAACGCATTGATCAAGATCATATCGAGGCGGTGGATCTGAGACTTGGAAAGGTCTTTTTTTTCACTCCGCTCGCCTGGAAACAGCCAAAACTCAGTCGCGCCAAGTTCCGTGGCTTTTTCTAATGTCCATTCCAAGGAAGCGGGACGTGTAAGAGCGAGTGCTAAGACGACCGCTTGTTCAGGAGGAGGAACTTTCTTGTGGGAAAGGATTTTCAGCTCGCAGCCTTTTTTATCAAGAGACACGAGTTCAGCTTCGGCTAGTTCGCCCTGGCCATTGACAATCTCAATGGTTTCTCCAATGCGGACACGCATCACTTTTGCGAGGTGATGAAACTCTTCACCCTCGAGGATGAGATTATTTTTCAGAGGGGCTGTAACAAAAAATCTATCGGCTGGCATGACTGAAAAATTCCTTCGGAGTGCTAAAGGAGCTGACGTTTAAAGCGCTTAATTTCGAAAAGTGTTTTTGGGCCTCTAGATTTTGGGTGAAGTCAACCAGGAGTTTAAACCGGTAATCGGTGGCAAACAGTTCATCGTAAGTTTTGACTTCGATGTCGGAAGAATCAAAAGCGGATGGAACAAATGCTGTGATCTGCTCTAAGGGATAAAGAGATCGTAGCTGAGCGATCGAAGCTTGAGCTGTTGCATTGTCAGGAAAAATAAATGCCATCGCATCATGCCGGAACTTTTTGTAGATCTTGCCGGGCTGCTGTTGCTTCCAGCGATTATGGATCCAGAGCCATTCATGAGGACGCTCTTTAATGGAGGCTTCAAAGACAGCTAAAACCTGCTGCATTTGGATATGGGGATCTTCTGTGGGCAGAATCGGATCGCTGTAGTGGATAGTATATCTTCCGTATTCTCGTTTTGTTGTGGCGACCATGACTGGGCAGCCGGTGCGGGATGAGAGCAGGGCAGGCAGGGGAGAGGTTTGCGCCATGCGGCCAAGAAATGGACAGGAAAATCCGGAGTCTGGCATTCCTTGGTCTCCGACGATGCCGACGAACTTGCCCTGTTTGAGCGCCCGGAACGATTCTTTGTAGGCGCTTTTAGGAGGAATGATCGTTCCTCCAAATTTTTGCCTAAGGTCCAGGATCCACTGATAGAGGTAGTGGTTCTTGATGGGCCTTCCGATCGCAACGCCTGGCATTCTTTGAGTGCCTTCAAGGAAAAGGAGCTCCCAGTTGGTTTGATGGCCGCAAAAGAAGATAATCCCTTGGCCCGATTTGATCATAGAGGCGGCGGGCTCAGGATTGACACAGGTGGCGACACGTTGGATGTTTTTTTCTACCGAGAGGCGGGGATACTCTAAAAAAGTGATCGCTAGGTTTTGGAGTGATTTTTTTGCAGTCGAGACAATTTGCTCCGGCGTCAGATGCAGGTCGGTGGCTAGCGCTAGATTAGACAGGGATCGTTTCCGGTATTTAGGATAGAGATAGTAGACAGCAAGTCCTAAGACATTGCCAAGGCTGTGCAAGACCTTGTACGGCATAAATTGGAGGGGGAAGGTAAAAATCCGGAAAAGGATGTAGCTTAAGATAGGCATATTTGACAGACCTTCTCTAGCTGGCGGCTGAAGTCGAGATGTTGAACGGAAGAGCGGATCGTTTGGGCGGACTGCAACGTTTTAGGATGTTTTAGAGCAGTCTCTAATGCAGCTGTGAAGCTAGTGAGATCAAAAGGATCGACGGTAACGCCCGAATCGGAACTTAAGACCTCATGTCCACCGTTATTTTTAGAAGAGACGACAAAGAGCCCCATGGCTAAAGCTTCGACGGTGACATTGGCAAACGGATCGTAATGGGAAGGGATCACTAATGCATCAGCGGCTTGATAAAACGGACGGGTGTCGGACTGAGAATAGAAAAACGTGACGTTTTTAGAAAGGCCTAGCTGGGCAGCCTGTCGTTTGTAAGCTGTCAGACGTTTATCTGTGCCGACAACAGAAAGATGGAAATCTCTTCTTGTTAGACGGCCAAGAGCCTGAAGCAAGAGGGAAAGGCCCTTCCGGTGGAAATTGTGTCCGACAAAGAGAAATTGAAATGTTTTGGGATCGAGGCCCTGTTTCTTGGCAATTTCTTCTTTGCGGGAGAAGGAGGACTTGAAATCATTTTCCATCTCTTGCCACTCGACGCCGTTGTGGACAACGTGGATTTTAGAAGGATTAGCTGAATAAAACTGGAGGATCTGATTTTTCACATAGTTGGAATTGACGATGATGCCTTTGACGTGGGGATCTTCAAAGGTTGCTTTTTCAAGTTTAAGCATCATGTAATGGAGAGGATTTAATTTGAAGGAGAGACGCTTTAAGAAACCTTCTTTTTGCCTGCGGAGGGCTAAGTAAGCAGCGTGGACGCCATTGCCGGCCCTGTGGTGTGTTTGAAAAGATGCCCGGTCCATGCTGAAGACAACGTCAAACCCATGCGATTTAACGGTCGTTTTGCACCACGAATCGAATTCTTTGAGCTTGAGGAATTTTAACTTGCTGTCCAAGGAACAAGAGAGGACGGCACAAGGAGCTGAGACTCCATGGGTAGTCAGGAGTGTGACAGAGGCGCCGCGCTCTTTAAAAGCTTGAATGATCCTCCAGGAGGATTTTTCAAGACCTCCATGGGAGTGGAAGTCTTTTTTAAGTATTGCGACTGTTTTCATTTGAAGATTCTTCAATGGTGATTTGCTGGTCTTGGAGTTCGACTTTCAGTTCGAATTTCTCGCGGTCGGATTTATAGAGCTGGAAGCGGTTCATGTAATGGCGGAATCTTCCTCGGAGGTATTCTTCCCGCCTTTTCGTATAAGAAGGGTCGTTATCGGTGCTGTTGTCATCCGACATGAGGATGGAGACGTATTTGTCTTCAAGAACACGGGGATTGAGAAACTGTACGCTCCAGTCGAGCTGTTTTTTTTCAGTTTTAGGAGAGAGCAGAATGGAAATCTCCAACATGTCTTGGACGATTTCGACAAAGAGTTGGCTGACTCCTTTAGCGTAAAGCGATTTCCGCAGAAGATGGATGCCGTGGAATGGTTGAACAAGCCCGCCTAAAGCCAAGGAATAGGTTTCAGGATTGAGAGTCAGGCTATGTTCCGGAGGGAAAAAAAGATTAATGGGGATTGTTTTGGCAATCGGATGGAGATCGCTCCGGACAAAGTCAATTCTTAAATCGTTGACCTGAGGGTCGTCGATGGTAAACGGACGGTCGGAAAGAGAGGGGATAGAGATTTGTTTACAGGCATCGGGCACAAAAAACGACACTTCATCTGTTTTGTAGTCCTGCGACTCTAAATCAGCTCTTGTGATGTCGTTCAAATTAAAGGTCAGGTTCATTCCTTTAGCCTTGAGCTGTTTGATGACCGCTTCAGGACCGCTGACAGTCATGGTCAAATGGTATGGCCAAATATCGAGGAACTGGTAATCGCGAGGAGCTTCTCCAATCGGCTGTGTGACAACGACCGGGATTTTTTCCGTGACAAGCCGTGCAAAATTGACAGGCAGTCTTTGGATGATCACTCTTTTGATCGACTTTGAGAGGTTGACATCTGGATTAAGAGACAGAAGGTTTTTACGGGTAATCGTCGCTAGCCACTCATCGGACTTGTCCATCGCATCTAAAACGACCTCGATATCGTTGGAGACGATAGTGGCAAGCTCAGTTTTATTTCCTTGCAAAGTCAGCGAAATCTTTTTCGAGAGCATTCCATTGGGCTGCAGTCCCTCGACTGTCATGCCAACGGGGACGTTAATCAGCCGAATGGGGACGTTTTCTAGAATTTTTGTCGTTGTCAGCGAGTGGTTGACGACCAGCCAAATCACAATGGCTAAAAATAATGAAATAACCTTTCTTTCCCAGTTTTGGAGAAATGCAGTCCGAATAAAAGTCATTTACGCCCCCATCAACTTGCGGAGGCTGAACTTAGCCTTCGAGTTTGCAGGCGTTGTATTAAAGATGCTGCGGATGATTCCTTTAAACCGGTCTTGCTTCACAGGCGTGATCACACTTTCCCTGGCTAACGATACTTTGCCGCTGCCCTCAGAGACGACAACAACTAACGCATCAGAATGCTGAGAGATCCCCAGAGCTGCTCTGTGGCGCGTTCCAAGAGATCTTGTCACATCAGACTCATCAGCCAGAGGCAGGATCACAGCAGCAGCAACTACCGTCATATTGCGGATGATCACGGAGCCGTCATGGAGGGGGGTTGATTCAGCAAAAATCGTCTCTAAAAGCTCAGAAGAAAACAGAGCATTTAAAAGAACGGCTTTTTGAGCAAACTCATCTAATCTGTCTTCATTTTCCAAAACGATCAAAGCTCCGACTCTTTTATCGGCCAATTTATAGACCGAAGTTGTCAATTGCTCTAAGAATTTATCAAATTCCGTCACTTCCCGGTATCTTTTTCCCTTCAAACTAAGTTTTGATAAGGCCACTCGGAGCTCAGGCTGAAAAATCACCAAAATCGCAATCGCCGCGACGTTGGCCAAATTGGTCATAATCGTGTAAAGAATCGGCAGGTGAAGAAGAGAAGTAATGGCGAAAATCATCAAAAACGCAAGCGCCCCGATGAGGAGATCCATTGATCTTGTATTCCAAAAAAAAGAAAGCAAGTAATTCAGAATGATGGCGATAACGAAGATTTCAACGAGGGGTGTGAAAGCGCCTATGAAACCCATTTATTATTATCCTAAAAATTCAAGGTCATTGTAGGGATCGAAAGAGTTGCTTTCAATCAAATATTTATTTTAGGGAACAAACTCATGCGCATCTAGCCCTGCATCGTGCCTGAGTTGAAAATAACTTTTTAAATAATTGTATTCCGCTTGCTGGCGCGCGAGTTGGGCCTGGGCATCCATGCGGGTGGCGTTTTGGTAGTCGGTGTCGATCACAGTTCCAGAAGACAGGCTGATGCCGGCCTCATTTGCGGCCTGCTTGGCAAGATCATCATTATCGGCGGCTGACATATAGACATAAAGCGCCTCTTCCACTTGGTGGATGTCATTGCGGATGGTCACTTTCGACTTTGTTGTTTTCATACTCATACGCAATAATGGCTGCTTTTTTCAGCGCAGAGATCTCTAAGACTTTGGCTTCTCGCTTAAAGCTGTCAAAGAGAGACCATGAGAGTTGGATCCCTCCGGCAAAATCATTTTTTTGTCGGAAGAACTGACCATTGACAGGCGTGTAGTATCCGTAATCGGCAAAGGCTTCTATTTTCGGCAGGTATTGCGATTTGGACTGGCGGGACTTTTCTTCTGAGGCTTTGACATAGATATGAGATCTTTTGAGTTCAGGACGGTCTTGTCTTGCTTGGTTGATCCAATCCTGGATCTCTCCCTCAGAAAATACCGAAAACGGAGTATTTATAGATGCCGGCTGTGCGATGTCTCCTCCGATAGTAGCTTTAAGCATGTTTAATTTTTGTTCTAAGAGGGGATAGTCTCTAATGCCGATAGAATCATCGAGTTCTAAACCTACTATCTTAGTTGGATCTAGGTGGATCGTTAAAATAAACGCTTGTTTGGCATCGCTGGCCGCTTTAACAGCGCTATAGTACTTCGTGATCTCTTGGGATAAAGCCGATTTAGCTTGGCTGAATCTAAAGTTGTTCCACTGCCGGCTTGAAATTTTTTTGCTGATCTTCATACGCTGTCGTTAAATATCCGATGACCTGTTTTTGGACATCGACGTTTTTTTGCGACAAAAGCACATCCAAGTATAAAGTCCTGACATGGAAAAGCGTGTCATTGATGACCATTTCTCTTTCGGCCTCAGCGCCTTGTTGACCTATTTTTGTCAAATTCAGATCTCCTAAAAGACTAGGAGCAAATAGACGGCTGGGTCAATACAAACTGATTGTTGAAGAGCTGCGTCTGCTTTTGCATATGAGAGATACTCTGAGGCTTTTGCAGCGCTGCGTACATCGATCCGAAGCTTAAATTCGGCAGCCAGGACAAAATCGATTGGAGATGCCGGTACTTATTTTGTGAAACATCTTGCTCTGTCAAACGTATGGCGACATTAGATTCCAGGGCTTGCTGCTCGGATTCTTGCAAGGTGAGTGCAGCAAGAGGAAGCGATAAGATGCACATCAGAAGAGAATCTCATTTAAAACCTATAACTTTTTCATAACACAAAAGCAAATGATCAACGCCGTTCATAGCCTGGTGGGGATGTTCTTCTGCCGGTAAGTGATAAACCGCAGCGATCCGGTCTTTTGAAAATCCGGTAACCCGAGGGATAATGCTTAGGATCTTGTTTTCCTTTCCGGATGCTTTCTGCCCAGTACATCGAGGCCAAATCGAGCCAGTAATACGGCCAGTTCAGGTTTTCTTGGATGTCGGGGTCGACCAGCTGAGAAAAAAAGATCCTGTCGAAAGAAGGATTTTGGCAGATGAAGACAGCTTCACCGCGTCTAATCTGGTTTCTTTGTAAAATGTTAGTGATCTCGGTTGCGACGATGTCGGCTCTTTTTCCCTGAATTAGTTTCTCGTAGGTAAATCCATTGATTTTAAGGCTGGAGGGATCGCTGCTTTTCCAGACAGAATCGGGCTGATGGATAATGGTACTATAGGATTCTTTCAGCTCGCCCGTTTTGAGATCGACGATCCTGAAAGCAATTTCAAGGACTCGATGCTTGAAAGCATTAAGTCCATTGGTCTCTGTATCTAGAAACACACCCAGCACTTGAACCACTCCTATGATAACTTCCCAACCTATCAGGAACGGAGCTTTCTGTCAAAAGAGGTTCTACGTTGTAGCAGTTTTCAAGTTATAAACATCGCATCCGATGTCCAAGATGTTCTTAGCAAGCCCAACGGCATCTGCAGATAAAATAAAATAAGCCAGCGTTTGAAGATAACCAGGAACCTGAAATCCCATTCTTTGACCGACGTATCTTGCAAAGATGGGGAAAAGAAGGCGTAAACTGATTGAGAAGATTGTATTGAGCCGAGTAAAGATGAAATTTGTGGTGTTACCGTCTGTATCGACATATCCATAATCTTTCGTTAATTCGGAAGCTTTTTCATGGCTGTAATGTTTGATGATAATGGTAGCGCACATATTCAAGGTGTTTGCGATGGCAATAAAAGCAGCACCAGGGACGGGGAACTTTCGATTAAGACTGTAGTGTGTTAATGGGGTCACAACTGCACCAATGACTAAATACATTGTATTGCCTTGTAGAAAAGCCGTCATAACTTTTTCCTTTTGTTAGAACCTATGCTTTTTTAGACCGGTTAAATACATCATATCTTTGATCATCATGTTGGCTTTCCAGCCGAGAGCAATATATCCAAATAATCTAACATAGCGTTCTTTTTTGCTCCAAAAAGGATCGATAGTGATAAATCGTTGTGCGATCTTGACGCTTAACGGCTGCGTCAAAAGTGCCAAACAAGGAAATAGCAGGTGGCCTGCAGTTCCTTTTTCTAGAAACGGGATTTTCAAGCGCATCTAGGACATGTGTGATGCCAATGCGGAAAGCCGTATCAATAGCGACAATAATGGCGACTTCCCGGTTTGACGTAGGGTCGTACCATGTGACAACGTCAAACAAATAAGCTGTCCCTGCATTCACTGCAACATTGAAACCACCCCGCCCAAGGGCTCCTGCGACTGAAGATAGAGTTGTCATATTCTTTCCTTTTTTGAAAGATCGTTAGGTAAAGATTTTCCACGAGGTTTGTGATGGTATATCCCAGAGAAGTCAATCCAACGATCTGGAGATAATCCGCCGCTTTGAAGTTAAATATCCGACCCGCATAGAGGGCGCACGGAATAGCTAGCAAACTGGATGAACCATTTAAAACAAGGGTTAGTGGTTTCGGTTGATATTCGCGACCCGTAGACCCTTAATACCCGCTTCTGCCAACTTTCCAAGTCCTAACAACACGGTGGCCAAAACGGCTTTTTCAAAAGCGTTATGCTGATTAAACGCTCAACAGAAAGCGTAGCTGGTTGCACCAACAGAAACAACACGTCCTACATTTTTTAAGAGAGCAGATGTCATAACGACTCCTTATTTTCGAACGAGTTTAGTAACTTTTTTGATTAAGATCAACTTTGGAAAATAATCTTTCCATCATTGAAACTATTCCGTCCAAGAGCTCCTAAGACTGAAGATAAGAGTCATTCTGCTTTCCGTTTTGGGAAGATTATTTCGCCAAGAATTTGCAAACCGCCTTTGATGTTATAACCCAATAGAAGCCAATCCAACGATTGGAGATAATCCGCTGCTTTGAAGTTAAAAACCCGACCCGCATAGAGGGCGGAGGGAATAGTTAGCAAATTGGCTTAATAAATTAAAAAACCGGTTGACCGTTTCATTTGAGATGGGTCATTCCACCGAATGGCCTTTTCCGCCAAATTTCTAAGTCCTACCAACACGGTAACCAAAACGGCTTTTTCAAAAGCGTTGTGTTGGTTAACCGCTCGACAGAAAGCGTAGCTGGTAGCGCCTACGTAAACAGCATATCCTGCATTTTTGGAAACAACATATCCTACATTTTTAACAACATATCCTACATCTTTTAAGAGAGCAGATATCATCAGACTATTTTTTCGAACGAGTTTATTAACTTTATTGATTAAGAGCAATCGTTGGAAAATAATCCCTTGATCAGTTATGCACAAATTATAATGAGGTTTAGCATGAAAATGAAATCCGGGATGACAGAGCAAGGACGCAAAAAAGTCGCAGAAGAATTGCGCCATTATTTAGCCGATAGCTACGCAGTCTATCTCAAGACCCAGAATTTTCATTGGAATGTCAAAGGCCCGCATTTCTTTGCCCTTCATCTTCTCTTTGAAAAACAATACGAAGAGATGGCAGATGCTGCTGATGAGATTGCAGAACGGATCGCAGCTCTCGGGTTTTACGTGCATGCCTCTTTTTCAGACTTCAAAAAATGTTGTATCAAAGAAGAATTTAAGCCGATCCCGGCTAAAAAAATGATTGAACAGCTTGTTTCTGACCACGAATCAGTGATCCGCTGCGCCCGTCTAATTGCGACCCTTGCAGAGGAAGAAAAAGACCAAGCGACGGTGGATCTGATGGCAAGACGGCTCGGATCTCATGAAAAAATGGCTTGGATGCTCCGCAGTCATTTGTAAGTCATTTATTATCAAAGCAGTAATTCATTTTCCTGAATGAGTTGAAATCGGTGTCGAATCTTTGCTATACTCGTCGTCCTTATGGCTTTAAATCCTTACAAAATGCGCGAGATTGTCTTCCACTTGCTTTACAGCTCGGACTTTACAGCTGGGCAGCAAGAGGAGTCTTTTCCTATTTTGATGCAGCACCATCAAGTGACAAAAAAAAGTATGTATGCTGCAAAAGCCCATTCCGAAGAAATTCAGGCAAAGCTCAAAGACATCGATCAAATGATCTCAGAAACAGCCAAAGAATACGAATTTGACCGGATTCCTCGCGTCGAAAGAAACCTGCTCAGGCTAGGCGTCTATGAGATCTACTTCTCAAAAACAGTCCCTCCTAAAGTAGCGATTACCGAAGCCGTGCGCCTGGCTAAGAAATTCTCTTCTGCTGAAAGCGGAAGTTTTATCAACGCCATCTTAGATGCTCTTTACAAAAAGAAGCCCGAAGTTGTTCAATAGTTCTAATACTAGAGGCTACCATGCAGTTCCAAGAAGGACGCTCCCTTAAAGATCTTACGACTTTTGGCATCGGCGGCCCTGCAAAATACTTTATAGAAGCCACCTCTGTTGAACAACTCAGTGAAATCATCTCTCAGTGTCACGAAAAAAATCTCCGCTATTTTGTCCTAGGAAAAGGGTCCAATACCCTTTTTTCTGATGAAGGCTATAACGGAGTTGTCATCCTCAATAAAATCCACTTCTGTGAAGAAGAAAAAGGAATTTTCTACGTCGGTGCGGGATATAGTTTTTCACTCCTCGGATCCCAAACAGCTCGCAAAGGCTGGGCGGGTCTTGAATTTGCTTCAGGTATTCCAGGATCTGTCGGCGGCGCTGTTTATATGAACGCCGGTGCAAATGGGGGAGAGACGTTCCAATATCTCACTGAAGTCACCTATATTAATGAGAAAGGGAAAATCGAAGTCCTTCCTAAAGGAAAACTTCAATGGAGCTACCGGATGTCTTCCTTTCAAACTCTTAAAGGGGCGATCGCTGCTGCTAAGTTCCATCTTATTCCCTCTGCGGAAGCAAGAGCTCGCCAACTTAAGATTATCGATTACAGAACAAAAACACAGCCGTATGGCGATATGTCTGCCGGATGCGTTTTCCGGAACGCTTCTCTTTCTTCAGCGGGAGCGCTCATTGAGCAAAGCGGTCTGAAAGGTTTTTCCATTGGAGGAGCTGAAGTTTCTCCTCTTCATGCAAATTTCATTGTAAACAGAAAAGATGCCAAAGCCCAAGACGTCATCGATCTAGCCGCTCATGTGAAAAAAGTGGTCCACGAAAAAACCGGCTGCGACCTTGAAATGGAAATTAGAGTGATACCGACGTGAACTATTTTGCCGATTTACATTGCCACACGACGTGTTCCGATGGATCTGTTTCTCCTATTGAACTGATTCAACTTGCGAAACAGATCGGTCTTAAAGGACTCTCCATTACCGATCATGATTCCATCGATGCATATAAAACCGCAATTCCCGCGGCTAAAGCTGCGGGAATCCGTTTAGGAACAGGCGTTGAATTCTCCTGTGAATTTCAGGGGATCAGCCTTCATTTGCTGGGATATGATTTTGATCTAACAAATCCCGGAATCCATCAGCTTTGCCAAAGACATCAAAAAAGACGAGAGGTCCGCAATCTGGCAATTTTAGCTAAGTTAGACAAAGCCGGGATGCCGATTAGTTACGAAGAGCTTCTAGCTAAGGCCAGCGGAAACACCATCGGCCGGCCGCATATTGCTCAGATCATGGTAGAAAAAGGGTATGTAAAAAACCTCCGCGAGGCTTTTAATCATCATATTGGAGAGGGGAGAAAGTGCTACGACCCTGGCGTGCCATTTACGGTGGAAGAGGCAATTAACGTCATCCATGCTGCGAAGGGGAAGGTTTTTGTCGCCCATCCCCAGCTGCTTCCCGAAGAGTTTCCCGTAGAAGATCTGTTGAAATTGCCTTTTGATGGTCTCGAATGTTTTTATTCCCGCTTATTTAAAAAATCCTGGGCAGAATGCGCACAAGCTAGGGGATGGATTATGAGCGGAGGTTCCGATTTCCATGGAAGCGCTAAACCTGAAAATGAGCTTGGCTGCTGCGGTGTTGACGAAGAGACATTTAACAGGATATTTCAACATCCCCTATGAACTTTGATGAAGTCGTCAAACTCCTTTTTTCTAAACGGCCCGCAGAGAATCCCGATTCTACCGGTGCTATTAAATCAATCACACCTCTTTTAGGGCATCCTGAGAAAGCGTTTCCCGCGATCCATGTCACAGGAACCAACGGAAAAGGCTCGGTTTCTCATAAGATCGCAAGAGCTCTGCAATCTTCAGGTCTTAAAGTCGGCCTTTATACCTCGCCCCATCTCCTCTCGTTTTGTGAAAGGATCCAAGTCAATGGTATTCTTATTCCTGAAGAGACCGCAAGGCTTGGGCTTTTAAGACTGTTTGAGATTGGAAAAGACCTCTTCTTCTTTGAGATCGCGACTCTCCTTGCCTTTGAGTACTTCAGGGAGCAAAAGGTCGATGTTGCCATTATTGAAGTCGGGATCGGCGGTCTTCACGATGCGACTAATATCGTCCATCCCATCCTTTCAATTATCGCTTCAGTAGCCTGTGATCATGAAGATCTCTTAGGCAATACCTTAGAAAAGATCGCTTATGAAAAAGCCGGCATTATTAAGCCCGGTATTCCTGTCGTCATCGGCCCTAAAGCCGATTTTGCTGTGATCCGCGACAAGGCAGCGGCATGTCAAAGCCCCTTGTATAAGGTCGAGTCTCAAGCTGGCTTTTACGATGTTGAAAATACCGCAATCGCCCGGCAGGCCTTAAAGCTCTTGCCGTATCCACTATCGGAAAAAGATATCGAGACAGGCCTGAAGTCCAGGCCGTCTTGCCGTTTTGAGCAGATCGGAAACGTGATTTTCGATGTCGCTCATAATCCAGCGGGAATTTCCCGCCTCCTAGAGGCCATGGAATTCCATCACCCGGGCTGTCCCTTTTCAGTCCTGATTGGGATGTCCAAAGACAAAGATGTCCGAAAGTGCCTCTCTCAGTTAGCCGAAAGGGCAGACCATCTCTATTTGGTCCCGTCTCCAGCTTTCAAAGCGATTGCTGTGGAAGAAATGTGTGAGATTCTGCGGCAAGAAGGGTTTGACCGTTTTACCGCAGGACTCTCAATTCAAGAAAGTATTGGTTTAGCCTCCGAAGAGCTGCTCGTCGTTTGTGGATCCTTCTACATCATGAAGGAGGCACGAGAGGAGGTCGTTCGGATTCAGGTAGCCCATGACCAGCTTCTTTTGAGCGGGCGATAGACGGCTAAGTAATAATTTGACAGATACCTTGTCGTTATTCCCGAGATATTCCGCCAGTTCTTCAATGATTGCTTCCGTCTCTAAATAGGTCCATTCGGACATTTCAAGATCTTGGACGGGCTTACCTTGAAGCATCGATTCAGCCTGCTCCAAAGCCATTTTGGCATAGACTAGGACCCTACGCTCAGAAAGGGCTGGGCTGTAAGTTTCTAATAATTGGTTGATATGAGATTTTAAAGAGTCAATGACCAACGCAAGTTTTAAAAAATCTTTTTGCTGGGCGGTCAAGGCCAAAGAGGCGGTCTCGTCCTTGATCACTTCAATCTCATATTGGTGAAAAGAGTCATCGACTTTCCCGTAAAGGAAGATGGCTTTTTCTTGGAGTTCCTTCAAGAAAGATTGTGCAAAGAGATTTGTCTTGGCCGCAGTCGTATCGCACTGGGACAAATTGCTATGGACTTCATCCAGAGAATGGATGATCTCTTCGTGTACCTCTTCCGAGATAGGCTGTGCGCAAAGTCTCTCGATATTCTCGAGTTGTTCTGCGTATTCTGAGTAGACGTTACTTTGTATGCTAAGTCCCATATCTTTCCCCTCATATTACGTTATTATTATTAAAGGCAAGGCGATTAGGCTATACCCCTAATTATACTATTAATGGCTTTGTTTTAGAATAGTAATAGATATTATAATTAGTTAATTTCATTTAATTAAATTATATTATGATAATTTAATTTTTTAGTTTAATAATGTAGAAAAGAGAGGGAGATTTTTCTCTCCAAAAATGATGGGTGATCAACCATTTTTTTGAATCCAGACCCTGAACCCAGCCCCGAACAGCCTCCTCTTCCAGAGCCCCTTCCGGATGGCCCGGATAACAGGTGATGCTGAGAGCTCCCCCTATAACAATTAATTGAGCGGCTTTTTGGAGGCTTTCCAAAGTTGTTGATGTCAGGGTTGTCAAATCTTTATTTCCACCTGGCAGGTAGCCGAGGTTGTAAACAACTAATTTGAACTCACCCTGCGGCAGCTCAGTATGGGACTGGTGAAGGTAGGAAATATTTGAATAGGGGATCAGTTCCTTGGCCTTTTGAAGAGCGATTTCTTGGATATCGAGGGCATAAACATGGCCTTCCGGAACCAGCTCTGCCAGCCTTAAAGAGTCTTTCCCATTTCCGCAGGTTGCATCGATAACCTGGTCACCCGGTTTTAGGAGATTTTTCCAATAGAGATGAGCTTGATCCAGGTGGGGTTTCATCGAGACGGGTGCTCCTTAACCAAAAATTTTAATGTTTGGGCTGCGTCAAAGCCTTGCGATTTAACGATTGTAAACGTGTTCATATTAACTCAATATGAACACGTTTACAATCGTTGAATCCCAAGAGCTTTTACGTCAGTCGAAATGTCAAAACTTTTTTGTTAAGGAGCACTAGCTTGCATGAAAGAAGCTAATGATGTAAACTCTTTCCATCCATTGGGGTATTAGCTCAGTTGGTTAGAGCGCCTCGTTGACATCGAGGAGGTCAGCTGTTCGAGTCAGCTATATCCCAGGTTTACTATGAATTCTAAATTTCCAATACAAGCCAGTTGTAGCATCATCCTCGCAGCCGCGATGGGCGAGCTATTTCCTGCTGCCCAAGTTAGGTCCTTTCTAGCCACCGAAAACTGTTTTTATTGTGATGTGAATTTCCCTTTCAAATTCGAAAGCGAAATGATCCCCCTCCTCGAAGAGAGAATGAAGGGCTGGATCATGAAAGACCTTCCTTTTAGACAGTTGGATATGATGCCTGCTAACGCTGCCCAGTTCTTAAAGCATCACAAAAATCCCCATGCAGCAGAAATCGTCAAGGGACAGCCAGGGATTGTCGAGATTATTCAGTTGGATAATTTTGCAGGTCTCTCTCCAGGTCCTACATTAGAAAGCACCGGCGAGGTGAAGTTCTACAAAATTGCCAACGTCCAGCTCAACGGTTCGTGGATACGGCTGATTGGTACCGCTGCTTTTTCAAAAGATGAGTTGAAGCTGCAGGTTAAACACTGCAAAAGCATCCCTAATCATTTGACCCTTATCAAAGAAAGGCAGCTGCTGGCTCCCTGTCCTAAAGGATGGCTTTGGCTGCCTGAGGGTGAGATTTTCAAAAAAAAGATCCTGGAGAAAACGATTCAACTTTTTTCTGGAATCGATCTGATCACAACGCCTGCGTTAAATGATAAAGATCTGATCCTGTGCCACTCGTCGTATATTAAAGCGACAGGCCGAGGCTCTGCAGAACTAGTAAAAATGTCTTTAGGCGGAGAGGGGCTGGAACTTGTCGATACCGCAGAAGGCATCGTCGATCGCATATTTTTACCCGGAAAGGAAGAAAGTGTTATTTCTTTCTTGCAAATCATCACAAAATTCCTTAAAATTTTTGCCTTTGATTATGAAGTATTTATCGTCGGGAATCCGGCGAAGATTCTTCGGGAGGCCCTTAAGAAGTCTCAAATCAAATGCTCTTCGGAGAACGGAGAGCAGTCCGGCATCGAGTTCTTAATTTCTGATGCTTTAGGCCGGATGTGGACAGGCCCTAGGATCTTCTTTGATGATCGGTCGGGACTTGTCGGACTTTCGCTTTTTTATTCTCTAGAGCGGTTTACCGCTTTGCTTTTAGAGAAAGAAGGGCAGTAAAGCTTTGGCTAGAGCCTGCGACGGCCATTGCAAGAAAGAGTTGCTTTTAGTATTGTCATAGGCGATGAATTTGGAAAGTAGGTAAAGACAGCTTGAGAGTTAATAGAGAAATACGGGCATCGAGAGTACGTGTCATCGATAGCGATGGCAACCAGTTGGGAGTCCTGACGCTCCTGGACGCGATACAAAGGGCCGAACAAGTCGGATTGGATTTAGTTGAGATTGCAGCATCTGCCGATCCGCCAGTCTGCAAAATTATTGACTTTGGTAAATTCAGATACCAGCAGACGAAGAAAGAGAAAGAAGGCAAGAAATCGCAGCACCAAGTGAAAGTGAAAGAGATCAAGGTTAAGCCGAATACGGATGAACACGATCTCCAAACCAAACTGCGCCATGCCAGAAAGTTTATTGCGGAAGGCAACAAGGTTAAAATCACTTGTAACTTCCGTGGAAGAGAGATGATGCATCCAGAATTTGGTAGGAAAGGTCATCGAAAGGATGTGCACTGATTTAGGGGACATTGCTGCTTCGGAAGCCAATCCGAAGTTTTTTGGAAAAACCCTTTCAGTCGTTCTTGCTCCTGGCGGAAAACCAGGCGTAAAAAAGAAAGCTTAAATAGGGAAATTGTATGCCAAAAATGAAAACAAACAAAGCCATGTTGGCCCGCTTCAAAGTAACGGGAACAGGCAAACTGAAACGCAGACGTCCTGGACGCCGCCACCTTTTGACAGGCAAAGCATCCAAGCGCAAGCGCAGACTTAGAAAAGATGTTCTCGTCGACAGCAGTCAGACGAAAATGTACGCAAGATTAATGGGAGTAGCATAATATGGTAAGGTCCACAAACGCTGTTTATAGTAATCATAAGCGCAAAAGGCTCCTCAAGCAAGCTAAAGGTTTTGTCGGCGATCGTAAAAATCACCGCAGATTGACATCAAACTGCGTGCTTCAAGCGATGGCTTTCAATTACCGCGGCCGTAAGCAATGCAAACGAGATTTCCGTAGCCTCTGGATCAACCGCCTCGGCGTCGGTGCAAAAATGCACGGACTGTCCTACAGCAGATTGATCGACGGACTCAAAAAAGCAGGATGCGGACTCGACAGAAAAGTCCTCTCCGAAATGGCGATTAAAGATCCTGCAGGATTTGCTGTTGTTGCTCTTAAAGCTAAGCAAGCCCTCGCTTAATAACTGTAAGGGTTATGCAAGAAAAAATCGGAGTTCTGCGCCAGCAGTTCAAAACTGAGCTCTCGACGGTCAAAGATACAAAAGACGTCGAGCAGCTCAAGATTCGATTTTAGGAAAAAAAGGCCCTGTTCAAGATCTCATGAACGCCCTGAGGGAATCTCCCTCCGACCAGCGCCCACTCCTCGGCAAACAAATCAACGATTTAAAAACTGAACTCTCGCAGCTCTGCGATCAGGCTCTTGGCAGCTTCCATGAAGCGGAACTTGCCAGCCGCATCGCTGATGAAAGAATCGATGTCACACTTCCCGGCCGCCGCCGTTTCATGGGAAGAAAACATCCTCTCACTGCACTCCTCGACGAAATCATCGAGATCCTCTCCGGCATGGGCTTTTCCGTCCAGTACGGCCCTGATATGGATTCCGACTGGTACAACTACGAAGGTCTTAACTTTCCTCCCGACCATCCAGCCCGCGAGATGCAAGATACTTTCTATATCGACGCTAAAATGCTGCTCCGTTCCCATACTTCCAATACACAGCTCCGCGTCATGGAAAAAAATACTCCTCCAATCCGGATCATCGCTCCTGGCACCGTCTATAGGAATGAAAACATCAGTTCACGCTTCCACGTCTTCTTCCACCAAGTCGAAGGACTCTATGTCGATAAGAACGTCTCCTTTGCCGATCTCTTTGCCACCATGGAAGAATTCTGGAGCAAAGTGCTGGTCGAAAAGTCGAAACCCGTTTCCGTCCTAGCTATTTTCCTTTCGTCGAACCCGGCCTTGAAATCGACATCCGCTGCACCAATTGCGAAGGCAAAGGCTGCCGACTCTGTAAAGAATCAGGCTGGCTAGAAGTTGCCGGCGCCGGCATGGTCCATCCTGAAGTTTTGAAAAACGGCGGCATCGATCCTGAAATCTACTCCGGCTACGCCTGGGGCATGGGTATCGAGCGTTTTGCGCTGCTCCGTTACAACATCAATGACATTCGTCTCTTTGCCGAGAACGATTTCCGCTTTCTCTCCCAGTTTTAGGGAGCATACTCCAAAGTTTTCAATACTTGGGCTAACGTGAAAGCTCTCGCGTTTCAATGATCGTAAAGAGGTCCATATTAACTTAATATGAACCTCTTTACGATAATTGGACCCCCGAGGCTTTGACGTAGCCGAAGCATTAAAAACTATGGAGTATGTTCCCTTCCAAATAAAAATCCCATTCCACGTTACCATGGAATGGGATCAGAAACATAGATTCTAGCCGTTCCTTTGCTGCGACCAAGTCGGCTGTTTGTCGATATCCGGATACAACTTGGCTAAAAAGACATAGGGAGCTCCAAACGAAACCCCAAAGAAAAAGAGGCCTTGCGTTGAAGACAGGTCGGGTAATTTCCAGACAGCAGTCGTGAATATCACCGTAATGAACCCGGTGTAAGTGACATTCATCAGACGTCTCCATATTTTCGTCCCATCATTTCGCGGGAGCATCCATTCAGGAATGACTTCTATGAAGATAGCTCGAACAAGACAATAGACAGTTCCTCCTACTCCCACAAAAGTCGATGCAGAATAGGCCAAACTTTCTAAGCCAAGTCCGTAGTACAGAGGAACGAATGTCCCAGCAATGGCAATAAAGGTATGTGGCATTCTGACTAGAAAACGTTGAAAGATACGTGAGATTTTCATTGGTACAGCGCCATCACTGAAGACTCTGCTTCCAGAGGGGGGGTCAGCAGGATCCGGCGTCCCGTTATTTTACTTGGCGAAAGAGGTTCAACAGGAACAGGAGCATGTCTACTCAAAGCTAAAGATTCGACTGGAGATCTGCCTCCATTAGAATTCGATCTATCAACTACAAGGGACGGAAAAGGGCTATCACTATCCGTGCGAGTACGTGTAAGAGAAGAGACGCCTCCCGCAATTCCATCTTGAGGGACTGAAGGAAGATTTCCTCCCAAAGGTATAGGAATGGGAGATGATGGTACGAATAGTAAGCTGTTTGGTGCGCCTGTTGCTGGAGTTGTCATATAGCCTCTTGTTAAAGGTTTTTGTTGTCAGAGTATAAGGATCGTGTAGCTTTCAAGCAAATATTTTATTATCACTTCTCCAACGAATTTTATAGATCTCGTGCGAAACGAAAAAAATTCTCGAAGTGGTTGAGATTTAAGAATTCACTTCTTATAATAACTCGCCTAGTGGAAGAGTGGCAGAGTGGCCGATTGCGGCAGTCTTGAAAACTGTTGTTGGGCAACCAACCGTGGGTTCGAATCCTACCTCTTCCGAAGTAGAGACCAATTCGTACCCTTGGACTCTTGATCCAAGAGTGCAAGGGTTTCGATATTGGAATGAGCTAGATTTTTGTAAAGAATATCATCAATCCAAGAGTCCACCTTCATATTCCACCCGTCAAACAAAGTAAAAGAAAATAAAATACTCAATGAAGGGTACTGACGCAGATTTCAGGATATGGGGAATCTATTGGCTCTTTGGACGGATGTGTGCGCCTAAAGGATCCTGTGATAAATAGATTTCTATTGTATTCGTCTGGACTCGATTATCCGCACCTATAGGATACTTGGCATAAATATTCAAATCGTCCTTGTCAGGGGGTGATGATCGGTCAATCCAAATTCTGACACACCTTTCAACCCATTTGTCGTAATTTTGAGGATTAATTATTTCTGGGTAGAATTTTGCTGCACCATTTTTGGTGCTTGCTATAAATTTCCTTCTATTTGTTTCGTATTCCTTTGCCGCAACAATATGTTTGTCCCCATGGCCATCGTGCTGAGCGTAATAAGTGATACCATTTTTGCTGATTGGAATAGGTTCTCGTATTCTTACCCCTCTTCAATAAAACACACGCTACTATTGGTAGAACTGTGGATAGGAGAAGGAGTATTTGCCGTGTAAGGCATTGGAGTACAAACATTCATAGCAAATAGTTGCTGTGCTTTGAGGCTACTATTTACAATATCTGTAGAATAACATGCCTGACGCGTTTCTGCACTTAATGTACACATCCCAGATGATCGTGAAACATGGAGCCCAAATAAACGACCAGTCAAGTCGAAGTAACCACCACCACAATCTCCTTCAACTGTCATAATTGTTGAGCAAAATTGGAGAGAACCGCCGGGTTCAAAACAGGAATTTCCATTAGAAATTTGTGTAGAAGGACCTCCCCCTGAATAAGTTGAAAATAGAAATTCTCCCTCATATCTCAACAGAGATATGCGGAATTTTAATCCTATTTCCAGCATGCATACCAGATGAATAGGGCGCTAATTGTAGAACAACAAAAATCTCAGAAATAGCGTGCGCATTTACAACATTAAACTGAAGAAAGCTACGATATTGATCAGATTCAACGTTAAAAGAGACCATTAGGTTGCTGGGTGATATTTTTGATATGATATGAGCTGGGATAAGAACTCTATCAATGCCCACTAAAATCCCACAACCTAAGGAGCATCCGTTAAGTGTAATCTTGCCTGTACAAGATTTAGCAAAACTTATGATTTTCTTTTTTCCATCTTGGGTCTATCGTGAGAATGTACAGTTTCAATAGGATTATGATGTGTACCTTTGGTAGCATTAATACTCATGGATTGACCCATAGATCCTCCGCTTAGAATTGATCAGGCAAGTTAACATGTTTTTTAATTTTATAATCAAGTTTTATCTCACGAGAGAGTTTAAATAAAAAAGCTGACATCACAGATTTTTTGACTATTTGCTAACAGCCTTTAATATTGATTTTTAGCTTTAAAACAATCTCTTCATTTGAGAGCACTGAAACTTTTAATTCCTTGATCTTAGATGAGAAAGCTTGATAGACTGTCAATGTTTGATGGCGGGATTTTTACTTGCACTGGGATTTGGGAGATGGTTCAATTGGTCCCTCCTTCGTCCGATTTTAAAACCAATTCGAACCCTTCGTCTTTTCCAAGAGGGTAAGGGTATCGATGTTCTATATCCGGTTCATATGTCTAAGACAGTCATGAAAATCGATTGTATTTCCGACACCCATTTCCATCACAAGAAACTCAACTTGCCTGGTACAGATATCCCTAATCCATGCCGAGCGAATTGTCTGGATCAAACTGAGATCGGCTTTCGATATTTAGATCGTTTAAAGAACAAAATTATTCTCATCGGATTTTAGTTCCCGGTAATCATGATTACATTTTCAGTTGATACCGGAGCAGATGCAAGAAGAGTGTAAAAACCGGAAGATTATCCTTTTAAATGACTCGGGATGCGAATTAGAAGAGGGGATTAAAATTTGGGGCAGCCCTGTTCAGCCGTGACCTTTGATTGGGCTTTTAACCGCCATAGAGGATCTGATATTCGGAAACACTGGAATTTGATACCTAGGGATACCGAAATTTCAGTCACTCACGGACCGCCTCAAATGATTCAGGATGAAGTGTTCGAAGAGATGGATCTATCGAGCATGTAGGCTGCGAAGACTTATATAGAAAGATTACTCAAACACAAGTCAAGCTCCATGTTTTTTGGACACGTACACGAAAGCAGGGGTTATACGAACCTTGATGGACGCACCTATGTCAATGCTTCTTCACTAGATGGAATGTATAAGTTTCAGTTCCTGGATATGTAAGGCTACCAAAGCCGCAGAGGTGTACGGTTAATACCGATTTGTTTAGAAATCGATTAATCTCTTCATAACCCAGGTTTTTTAGGGGGTTTTGTGCCGGAGAATGTTATGAAATTTGTCATTCGCTCATTGTCGCCATAGGAGAAGCCGAAGCGTGCTCACGCTGTAACTCACAACTTAGAAACTATCTCCAGCTTCTCCTGAATATCCGCCAAGGTCACCTGAGCATAGTGAGGATAATGGCGATGCAGCCATTTGCTAGTGCCGACAATCAAGATTTTATGTAAACGGCGCGCACGTACTTTAGAGGCTCCTAAGCTGCTCGCTAAAAACAAGCCGTCCACATCCATCCGGATAGGATGATACTTCCAATAAATCCCGTGTTGTACATGAAATGGTAATCTCGATCGCGAAGACTTTTGCGATTCTCATCTACATACATATCGACAATCTTTCTAAAATGAACCTTAGCGGCTTCCACGTCTCCTAGATCTAACAACCTAGACACTAAGACGTGCATTGGAATCGCCCTCTTCTGAATGATAAACGGGACTGAATGTAGATCAATTTTCCGCTTCCATCCAAAGCGATCGATGAGATGGACTTGGACATCAAAAGAGGGAATTTGTCCCAACTTCGCAAAAATAATCTCGGTATTTTCTCTGTCGCGCAGATAAGCAACCTCATATCCCTCAAAGAGTCGAGTATATTTTTATTCGCAGCCTTTTCCAGAAGAATGCGAAAATAAAGACGGTCTCAACTGAGATGCATCAAAAAATTTTAACACATACTGCCCATCAGCGCTGAGAAAAACATACGACTGTCTCCCTCTGTCTAAATATGTAAATGACTGAGAAAGAATCTCGCCCAGTTCCTCTCGTTTCTGTTTATCTAAGAACAATGGCGGTAGGATAGTTTTGCTCAAAACGAATATTGTCCAAGCAAAACTGGTTCATTAGAAAATGACATGCCAGAAAAGCTACAACGAGAAGACCCGCGACGAAGAACGTTTTTTTGTTTCCCCGAAGGATTGTTGGAATATATTTGAACTGTGAATCGATGTCAGTCTCCAGTTGACGGACCTCTTTCGAAATTAAGGGTTCGTCGATTTTAGGGATTATTTAGCCGATTTTTGATTCTTTTTTTGGAGGTTATATACGAAAGCTGATAGTGCCCAGCGGAACCGACTGTCCGGGGTGACGAATCAGACTCCTAATCTCTCCTCTATTTAGCCGAAATTATGCCTCAAATAACGCAAATGAGGCCAATAAAATATGAAATTTAGGAAATATTCGCCTCATTTTGCATTGTGCCTTAAGCATTTAACTCATTGATTTTGGGGATTAGCTTTTGGTAGACTGTCATTGTTTGATTGAGCGGAATTTTGATCTGGCGGGGGATAAATGAGATTGGCTCCTGCCGGGTTGGATTTATTTTTATTTAAAAAAACGGAAGGAGCAAGCCATAGTATGGCTTGCGTGGGTGAAAAGTGAGGCTGCTTGCAGCCGAACCAGCCCCGAAAGGGGAATCCTACCTCTTCCGATGTTCCTACCAGTTCGAACCGGGGATTTATGGAACCTAAATATAAAAACATCATCTTGATCTGGGAAACGTTCTTTTAGATTGGAACCCCCAGAGATTTCTCAAAGAGCTTGAGCTTCCGCTCCATTTCATGGACGTCTTTCATTCTATGCTCGGGCAACCCATGACGGTGCCGCAGAAGAGGTTCTTACAAGCCTCTCATTATAACGAAGTCTTTGCTTCGTTGTCTCGGCGGCGCCCTTTTCTGGCTCCAGTTCCAGCAATTTCCGCCATGTTCTACGGCGCCGACGACATACTTCGCA
>CAWIQH010000010.1:0-6794 GCA_963838185.1 uncultured Chlamydiae bacterium | reverse complement strand
TATGTCCTGTTCCTTCGGTGCCGCAGTTACGTATTGCTCATTGCAGCCCTTCTCATACTTGTAGAAATCGCACCTGCGATCTCTTGATTTTTCTCTTAAAGATCTACTTTGTAGAGGTCTAAATTTAATTTTTAGGTTAGCAAGGATTCAGAGAATAGATCAAGACAACAATGGAAAAGAAAGAAATTGCCGAGTAAAATTTATCGCCATGAAGCCAAAAAATTTTAAATGTCCTTTTACTTGGGAAGAGCGGCGGCCTTTAATTCACGACCGTATCCTGTTTGTCCTGAATATTATGACCGCCATCATGAATGGAAATTTCCGGGATGGCAGAGCGCGGATGTTTTTGGAAGAGAGGCCCCGATTGAAGTCGAGTATTGTACGGGAAATGGACATTGGATCATCGAAAAAGCTCAAGCCAACCCGGATCGAAATTGGGTAGCCGTTGAGGTGCAGTTTGAACGCGTGCGTAGGATCTGGTCTAAGATGCATAATGAAAAAGTCACTAATCTTTTTATCGTCAACGGCGATGCATATACTTTCACGCGGCATTACGTTTTGGATAAAAGTTTTGCGGCTATCTATATCAATTTTCCTGATCCCTGGCCCAAAGAAAAACACGCAAAAAAGCGGCTGGTCCAAGAGCCATTTATTGCTGAGATGGCACGCGTGATTAAACCGGGAGGGACTGCGACGATTGCCACCGATCATCTCGGCTATACTCAGCAGATCAGTTGCAGCCATGATAGCAAATTCCTCTTGGAGCTCGCTTTTTGAGGTTCCGTATTATGTAAAAGAATGGGAAGGCTATGGCAGCTCTAATTTCGATGAGATTTTCCGCAACCAGGGCCTGCCGATCCATTACATGCAATTCCATAGAGAGGGGAGATGACGACTTTTACTGCAGACCATAATGGTTTTTATCGGGATGGAGAACTTTTTTTTCCATCGGTCCAAGACAGCGATTTTCCTCTCATGGAATGGTCGAATACGATCAGGGTCCGTCTTCCGGCGCGTTTAAAAGATGATCTAGATTGGTCAAAACAAAGAGAGCTAGCGCAAAAACATAGCGCGCTCGGCAAGCATATCCTGTGGGAGATCGATTTGGGCCTCGACTCTTACCAGTTTGATCCTGCGGACTCTACTGCTTTTTTTTCTTTCACTTTTGGCCTTAGATGAATTCTCAGCGAAGATTTGGCCGGATTTTTCCCGCCAGACGTTGGGTGTTATCTTATATCGCGGAGAGTTCCGCCCCACTTTTTCTTTCCCTTTGTTGAAATGGGAACATTCTTATTGCGATTGGCTTAAAGAAATGCGCGCAGCGCATGAGTTACATTCTTTTCCCGAAGAGGATTATGCGCTTTTTTGCATACAGAATTTTTCCGAATCTGTCATCGATTGATCTCGTTTTTACCGACGCTGTATTGCCGTTTATCATGTTTAATGTCGCTGAGATTGCATCTCCTGGGCGAATAGCCCAACTCTTTTCTAAAGAGCGGTTTGAACATACGCATCTTATTTTACAAGGCGCTAAGTGCCCATTTTCAGGAATTACTTGGGAGAATGGGCAGCTTGCACAGGGCTGGATGGGCCTTTTGCCGCCTTATATAGACAAAGTTCCTATCCCAGCTCCGCTCGGCCTCTATTTACCAAAAGATCTGAGGATCGATGCTGCTGTCTTGGCTGAGCTCGACGAGTTGATCGGGATTTTAAATGCAGATCAAACGCCATTTCGCATTATTTCTGAAGAAAAGCTTACAGAGCAGTGGGATGGAATAGATAAGCTCATAGTGCCCGAAGTCACAAGTTCTGTGGGTCGGCGCAAGCTACTCGGATTTATCGCTGCCGGCGGTACTATTCAAACCTTTGAGAATGCAAAATCTATATCTGTTTGATTTCATTCAATTTCTGAAAAAGCGCACGCCCGGGCTTGATATTTTCGAAAAAGTGGCGGACTAAATGATTCATGAGCGACTGCACAATTGAAGCTTTAAAAGTGACGCCCGGTTCCGGGGGCACTCCCAAAAGGGAGATCGCTTCAGAAAGACGCATCGTCAGCAAACGCTTCTGGTCATCTTGATAGCGCAACATCGTGCTTTCAAAATAATCTTTCAAATCGTTCAGAGGATGATAATGTTCTTCTGACCGTATTTTTGTGGCAAATTGCTGCAATTCATTTAACTTTCCAAGAATATTTTCCCCATCCTTTTCAATGGAAAATTCTTGCTTTTGACTGATCTGTAGCAAATGAGCCGCACAAGTCTTGATCTCTTGATGGAGCAGGTCGTAAATAGGGGAATAATTTTTCATGGAATTGCCTCCGCACCCTTTGAATGATTAAATAATTTCTATGACAGAGATTTTTTAATTAGGCAAGAGCAATTAGTTGTGGGAAGAAAGCTAATCGGAGCAGAGGGATTTGAACCCCCGACCCACTGCTCCCAAAGCAGTTGCGCTAGCCAAACTGCGCTATGCTCCGATTAGAGACAAGGGATCTTACTCAATTTTCTCTTTTCCAACAATCATTCAAAAAATTATTAAGATTTTTTTCTTCATTTTTTACTGAGGTGTTATCTTAAAACCGGCATCTTAAGTCTGTTCTCATTGAAAAATACTTGTAGGGATCATGCTTTTTGTGTCATTTTATACACAAACAGCCTCAAGAATCGGTTTTTACCAAGAGACATGTGCAGCTTAAATGCGCATCGTGTACGCTAGAGTATTATTTAAATAGTGAGGAATATGCCTTCATTTCGCCATTTAAAATCGGTCATTAGATTGAATGAGCTCGCAGAAGATCCTTATGATTTGACACAAGAAGGAGCTGTGACACCCAAGCGGATCGATGCGATGATTGCCGAAGCCGTGGGGCTCAAACTCTTTTATGCGATGGAGAGGATCTCTGAAACCACTTTTTCTGCTTTAAGCGAACTTGCGGAAGAGACGCAGGCGGTCAAAAAAATGATCGATATGCAAGCAGGAGAGATTGTTAACTTCATCGAAGGCTTTGAAAGCGAACAGACGTCCTGCTTTACACACAGCGATGCGCGACTTTTTTGAACATCGCAATCCATCGTCCAAAGCTCAAGAAGCGACAGAACTAGCCTATCGCGAATGTGAAAAGCTGCGCACGTTCTTAAATGAGATCGAAAAAAAAGGGCCATTTACCGATATCATCCAGATCGGTATCGGCGGATCAGAGCTTGGCCCCAAAGCCGTCTACATGGCTTTAGAGGCATTTCATAAACCCCATCGCCGCGTGCACTTCTTAAGCAACGTCGATCCTGATGACGGCGCCCATATTTTTCATCAGGTCGACTTAGAAAAAACCCTCGTCGTCGTCGTTTCAAAATCGGGCAGTACTTTGGAAACGTTGACGAACGAACAATTTGCCAAGGAGAAGTTCAAAAAAGCAGGGCTGAACCCAAAAAATCACTTCTTGGCAGTCACAGGAAAGGGAAGTCCGATGGATGATCCCCAACAATACGCCGCCTCTTTTTATATATGGGACTATATCGGTGGAAGATATTCTGTGACGTCGATGGTGGGCGGTGTGATCCTGGCCTTTGCATTGGGCATGGATCGCTTTTTAGAGTTTTTACGGGGCGCAAGCGCGATGGACAAGATCGCGCTCAGATCTGATTTTAAGAGCAATCTTCCCTTGCTTTCCGCGCTGCTCGGTATTTGGAACCGCAATTTCTTAGGGCTGCCGACGACGGCGATCATCCCTTATTCGCAAGCGCTCTCGCGTTTACCGGCCCATTTGCAACAGCTCGACATGGAATCGAATGGAAAACGGATCGATAAAAACGGCCATCCTGTCGATTTTGATACAGGCCCGATCATTTGGGGGGAACCTGGCACGAATGGACAGCATTCTTTTTATCAATCGATCCATCAAGGGACCACTGTTGTTCCATTAGAGTTCCTCGGTTTTAAAGAAAGCCAATATCGCGATGATGTCGTTTTTGAAGGCACATCATGTCAGGAAAAATTACTCTCTAATCTTCTCGCTCAATCGATAGCTCTTGGGATTGGACAGCGCAATGACAATCCGAATAAATTCTTTCCGGGCAATCGGCCTAACAGAATTCTTTTTGGGCAGCGATTAGATCCCTATACTATGGGTGCTGTGCTGGCTTATTACGAGCATAAGGTCGCTTTTCAAGGATTCATGTGGAATATCAATTCTTTTGATCAGGAAGGTGTGCAGCTCGGTAAAAAATTGGCCCTTAAAATCATCGATCAATTCTCAACTTTAAGACAGAACAAATCGATCGATCCCAAAGGATTTCCGCTGGGCGCTGCCTATCTCAAACATATTAAACCTTCTGCGTAGAGATTGCCCCTTTTTCAATCGTCAATATGTTGAGAGAGGTTCCTGAGTTGAAATTATGCTGCAGGGAATGGGGAGAAGTGAGAAATACCTGCTTAAACTTGGACAAATGGTTTTTAAGCTGCATTTGTCTTTCTTTATCCAATTGAATTCCAAAATCATCAATTCCTAAAAGAGGCGGATGTCCTACCGTTTCGGCCATTTGCTGCCATTGCGCAAAGCGCAGAGATGAGATGCAGGAGCGTTTTTGCCCTTCGCTGGAAAAGATTTTGGCCGGTTTATCGGCTAAATGAATCAACAGATCGTCGCGGTGCGGCCCGATTAGAGTGGAGCCGATCTGCATTTCTTTAGGACGCATTTTTTGCCAAAGCTGTTGAAAATGGGAAGCGGTATCGTTTTCATCTTTAGCCAGAGATAGCGAAGATTGATAATGGATCTCGATCGAATCTTGATGGCGGGAAAGGATTTCCATCCACTGGGAAGAAGGAGCCTTGAGTGCAGCTGCTGCTTGCTTTCTCTTTTGGATGAGGTAGCTCGCTGAATGCGCCATCATTTGCTCCCAAGCTTGGATAGCCGCTTCACTTTTAGAGCGTAAAAGATGGTTGCGCTGCTTCATCGCTTTTAAGTAACGACTGAAGTGAAAGATGTATAGAGGATCTGTCTGAGCGATATGCAAATCGAGAAAGCGGCGCCGCTCTGCAGGGTTTCCACTGATAAGAGAGTGGTCGTCAGGCGAGAGAAGCACTGAGGGGAGGATGCCGAGCAGCGAGGTCAATGTGGGATAAACGGATTGATTATATTGAACTTTGCGGGTGCTCTCATCGTAGTAGATCTTAAGGTTTTGCAAGACCCCTTCTTTCTCAAACTCCGCTTCGAGGTAAAAAAAACTCTGGCCAAAACGGATTAGATCGGAAAGGCTGTTTGCGCGGAACGATCGCCCTGTGCTGATAAGATAAATGGCTTCGAGCAAATTCGTCTTTCCTTGCCCATTATCTCCTTGGACAAGATTGATCAAAGGAGAAAAAACGACCTCAGCTTGATCGTAATTGCGAAAATTGCGGAGCAGAAGGCGTTTTAAATACATTAGATATGCTTCTATTCCAGCCGCATCGGCATGATGACAAACTGAGCTGTCGATGAGTCGGTGATCAATCCTGGATTGTAAGAGTCCGAGACATTGAAATTGACCGTTTCATCTTTGCTGTGGCGCAAAATGTCGAGGAAATAGATCGGATTAAAGGCGATTTCCAACTTTTCACCTGCGTAATTGACAGGCATTTTCACCTTTCCTTCGCCAATCTCTCCAGACATGGCAGAGAGGTGAAGCTCACCATTGGAGAAGCTAAAGCGCACGGAGCTGCTCGTATCGGAAGTAAACAAGGAGACCTGGCGGAAAAGGGACATCAGCTCTTCGCGATGGAGTGAAATGGCTTGCTCTTTTTGCTGCGGGATCACACGGCTGACGTCAGGGAATTGTCCAGAGAGCAGCTTACTGATCAGCGTCGTCGACTTCAATTCCAGGGCGACTTTATCAGCCATCAAGGTGATCTTAGCAGGCTCTCCAAACACGCGGACTCTGCATACGCTTTTTCAATGCGCTGCCGACCGTAATATGTTCCGTGGTACGTCTGCCAAACCGCGTCCTCCGTGTAGAGCGCGGCGACGGCGGCCAGGTAGTGTTTGTTGAATGCCTCGTTAAACTTCGCAGTTAACACCCGAATCTGCTGGGCTGTTTTTGGATCGGCCGTGTCTTTCTGTTGGGCTAAGGTAGGCACAGCAAAACCGATTGCCAGCCCTACTAGGGCGACTAAGAAAGCGGGATTTTCATTTTTTCCTCTGGATGTTTCAGAATGGCCTGTCACTCCGACTGCTACGGGATTTCTCCGATTCGCCCGTAATAGCTGCACCATCGGGGAAAGAGAGCCGTTGGGCGCCTCGTTTTCAAACCGGAAGACCGACTCAGCCAAAGCCTATTGCACCATCGGAGGTTCTTAATTGTTCAGGGTCTTCTATAATCGCGAAGGTTGTAGTGGCTTGTCTGATATTGGCGCCGTTGTAGGTAGGAGTCAAGCACTGAAGAACATTAAAAAGACAACGTTGTAGGTATGCCATTGGCGGGACGAGACCGAGATTCTTCTGACTGACCAAATTGGTCAGTTGTGCGTAAAGTGGAGGCTAACTGGAGCAGCCTGCTAGAGTGAGCCAGACTTGAGGCGAGGTTCGCTTCAGAGGGTTTGTTAACCCGTTGTGCGTGCGACGGTTGATGGAAACTAGAATTGCATCGAATCCCAACCTTTTGAGCAGCCTCCAATTACGGAGTGGAGACGTGCTGCCTTTTAAGTCGAGAATTTTCAGGTACGGCTGCTTAGGCTTGGATGCAAACACCTTTTTTCGTCTGATTCTCTCCCTCCATGAAGGGTTCCGCCATTGGGCGGGACGGATCAGTCCGAGAGAGTGC
>CAWIQH010000009.1:0-15225 GCA_963838185.1 uncultured Chlamydiae bacterium | reverse complement strand
TCCTTTAACTCCCAAGGGCTTCTTCGGAGGCCTCCAGGATTCTTTGGAGGCTCCCGGAGATCCGAAAGCAGTCTTTGTCTTTTCACATCACCAATTCCAGGGATTTCATCAATCAGAGACGTAATCGTTCGTTTGCTTCTCCGGTCGCGGTGGAAGTCGATCGCTTTTCGATGGGCTTCATCCCGGATCCGCTGCAAAAGAAATAGCAGGGGAGAATGGAGCGGGAGTAAGACTGGGTCTGACTTGCCAGGTAGGAAGATTTTTTCTTGAGTAATGCCCTTATCGTGCTTTTCTGCCTTCTTGCTTTGCCACTGAAATTGGATCGACGGTAGCGATATCGAGCTCCTTGATGACTTTGAGCGCTTGAGAGCTGTCCTTTGCCTCCATCGACGATGATAAGATCAGGAAGATCGTTCTCTTCTTTAGCGCGGATGAGGCGGCGGGAAAGGACTTGATGCATCGCAGCATAATCATCACCCTTGTGGATGTCGCGGATTTTATAGAGGCGCGTCCGTTTTTTATCATACTCGCCATGTGTGAAGGCGACCATCGAAGCGACGAGATTGCTGCCGGAGAGATTCGAAGTGTCGAAGCATTCGATGCGCTCAGGGAAGCGGGAGAGCCTGAGTTTGTCCTGCAGATCAAGGAGGAGTTTTTCTCTCAGGGCGTGGTTCTTTTCTTTCTCAAACGTCGCTTTGGCATTTTGCACAGCGATCGCGATGATTTCTTTCTTTTCTCCTTTGAGCGGATGGTGGACCGTCGTGCCTAAAATCTCCGATAGGATTTTACTTCGAGGGGAAGTAGGATCTCTTCGGGAAGCGGCTTTTTGTGTTGATACAGCTGTAGTAGGAGAGAAGAGAAAAGCTCTTCATCGGTTTCGACGACATCTGAGAAAGAATAATGTTCTGAGCCCACAAGTTTGCCTTCGCGGAAGAGGAGCTGCACGACCATGACCTCATTGCCAGCGCGGTAGAGCGCGAGTGCATCGATATCTTTTCCAGCGGCTTTGGCGATCACGCCTCCTTCTGTATCACGTGCTCAATTTGTTTCGATGGTTTGGAGGAAGCGCGGCTGCCTTTTCAAACTCCAACTTATCGGCGGCCTTCTCCATTTCTTCACGGAGATGGTGGAGGATTTTTTATCTTCGCCTTTCAAAAAGTCTATGGCTCCTTCGGACAAAAGCTGATACTCCTCTTTGGTGCAGAGATTCACACAAGGCGCGATGCATCGCTTGATGCCATAGAGTAGGCAGGGCCGGGTGCGTCTTTTCAATTCATCATCGGAGCATTGGCGCAAAGGAAAAAGACGGCAGAGGAGATCGTAGGTTTGCCGTGCGGCAAATGCGCTCGTGTAGGGCCCGAAGTAGAGACCATCTTTAGGCGGCTTTCCCTTGTAGCGAAACAACGAAATCTTCGGCCAAGGGTGCTTATGATTTACCATGAGGCTGATGAACGTCTTATCGTCTTTGAGGAAGGCGTTGTATTTCGGCTGGTGTTTTTTGATGAGGGTGTTTTCAAGGAGGAGAGCTTCGCGTTCGGTGGGAACGACGATGGTATCGATATGCGCGATTTCTTCGACAAAGAAGGGGATCATCGGGCGAGAGTCGCGTCCGGGGATAAAATACTGTTTGATGCGGACCTTGAGATTTTTGGCTTTGCCCACATACATGACGGTATCGCGACTATTTTTCATCAGATAGACGCCGCTGTCTTTGGGGAAATTCTCGAGGTTAAAAGAGGTCAAGCTGCTTTTCCCTCAGGTTGAGAGGCTGAGCTCCTTGGGCGTGGAGTTTGGAGAGGAGATGCTCGGCCCGTTGCACGACAGCTGGAGGCAGTCCCGCCAGTTTGGCGACATGGATTCCGTAGCTCTTATCGGCAGCGCCGCGCACAATCTTATGCAAGAAGACGACGCCTTTGCTCGACTCTTGTACAGAGACGGAGAGGTTGACGGCGCGTGATTTCTTCTTCGAGTTGGGTCAGTTCGAGATAATGGGTAGCGAAGAGAGTTTTGGCACGCTTGCTCTTCGTAATGAGGAGATATTCGGCGACAGCCCACGCAATCGCGATGCCGTCATAGGTGCTGGTTCCACGGCCGATTTCATCGAGGATGATGAGCGATCGGTCAGTGGCGCTATGGAGAATGTTGGCGGTTTCGGTCATCTCGACCATGAACGTCGATTGTCCGCGGCGAGATCATCGCTTGCGCCGATACGGCTGAAGAATTTGTCGATGATGCCGATATGGGCGCTTTTCGCCGGGACAAACCTTCCGATCTGTGCCATGAGCGCGATGAGGGCGACTTGGCGGATGTAAGTCGATTTTCCGGCCATGTTCGGCCCTGTGATCACCGACAGCTCGAGTTCATTAAACGAGACATCGTTGGGGATAAATGTTTCTCTTTCCAGTGAGGCTTCGATGACAGAGTGGCGGCCGTCTTCGATTTTTAACAGATCGGAATTGTCAACAACCGGCCGTGTATATTTGTGCTCCTGAGCAACCTCTGCTAAAGATAGGTAAACATCGACTTCAGCGATCCATTGGCAGCTAGGCGGATCGATTCAGAAAACAGGGCAATTTCTTGTCGGAGTTCTTGGAAGAGCTTATTTTCTAAAAAGGCGATCTTGTCTTCAGCGGTTAAAATCTTGTGCTCAAATTCTTTCAGCTCGGAGAGATATATCTTTCGGTATTGATGAGGGTTTGCGGCGTTGGAAGGAAAAGGGCATTTTTTCTGATTGTCCGGCTGACTTCGATGTAATAGCCAAAGGCATGCGTATAGCCGACTTTCAAGGTTTTGATTTTGACTTCTTCCCGCAATTTGGTTTGATAAGAAGCTAGCCAGATTTGGGCGTCGGACTTAAGGGTTTTGAGCTCGTCGAGTTCAAAATGATACCCTGGTTTGAAAATTCCTCCGTCGGAGAGTCTCAAAGGGGGAGCATCGACGACTGCGCCGGCAATTTTTTGGGTTAGCGCTGAAAGATCAGGAAGGGCATTCATGCCAAGCTTTTGCAGCAGCCGAGAAATCTCCGGCAGAGGTTCTAAAGAAAATCTAAGTCCGGCTAAATCACGGGGGTTTGCATAGCCTGTTTCAGTCCGCATGATCAGCCGTTGTAAATCCCGGAATTCTTTGAGGTGTTTCTTTAAATCTGCGTCTCTGCATTTAAAAACTTTTCAATATGATCTTGCCGGAGTTGAATTTCTTCCATAGATAGAAGAGGATGTAAGAGCCATTCCCTGAGGAGGCGTCCACCCATCGGAGTTGCGGTCTCATCCAAAATTTTGAGAAGAGTTTTTCCTTTTTCATGGAGAGGCTCGACTAGCTCTAAATGCCTCTGAGTGATCCAGTCGAGCGTCATGTATTTGGCAAGATAGTGAGGATGGATCGATTTGATATGGCTGAAGTTTAAGTTCAAATCGTCTTTGACATACATCATGAAGAGCGCCGGCGGCATTGATGGCTGCTATCATCCCCTTAAGTCCAAAACCATCGAGCGTATGGACTTGGAAGTGCTTAGAGAGGCTGTCCACGGCAAACCGATGATCGAAGTGATACTCTTCTCTGACAAGCGTGGAGCTAATGTCAAGCTCTTCTAAATTCGCTAGAGAGGTGTTTCCAGCATTTTTCTGAGACAATGATTTCTTTGGGAGAAAATCTGCCAAGCTCATTGATGAGTTCTTGGTCATCTTGAAATTCCATGACCCGGAAATCGGCTGTCGTCAATCTAAAATGGCCAGGCCGTAGATCGAGTTGACTTGGGAGAGACAGGCGATGAAGTTATTGGATTTGTCGCTTAATAGTGAGGAGTTGATCACCGATCCTGGTGTGACCATCCGGACAATTTCTCGTTTGACGATGCCTTTGACATCTTTAGGATTTTCCATCTGTTCTGCGACAGCAACGCGGTAGCCTTTGGAGACCAGACGGTCGATATATGTCTCGCACGTATGAGCTGGAATCCCGGCCATTGGCGTTTCTTGCCTCTTTGTGAGGACGATCTCGAGCTCCTTGGCTAATAGGATCGCATCGTCTTCAAAAGCTTCATAGAAATCGCCCAAGCGGAAAAAGAGCACAGCTCCTGGAGCCTGCTTTTTGCATTCGTACCATTGGGACATCATGGGGGTGATTGACATAGGAAGTCGATTATCTAGGAGAGGGATCTACAAAGTCAACTGCTACGATGAAGCCATTCTTTATTGACCCAATTTTTAAAACTTTCGAATTTAGTGAGCTTTTACAGGAGTTGGTGTTTTACGGTTCTTGCGTTTCACAGGGATGGATTTCTTGAAGGGCTTATCGATCCGTTTGAGGCTCGTAGCTGCAGCATCTGCTCATATTCGGAGATCTGCTGGCGGATGCTATTAGTTTTTCACAAATTTGTTTTTCGTCTCCTCCCGATTGTCTGGCAGGATTGCGAAGTAATCTGGAAGGAGCTTGGATTTGACGGACTTCGTCTTCGGTTTCTAAAGACATTGCTTAAGATGGAAGAAATGGTTTGAATTTGTTCATTTCTCCATTTTTCCCACGATGGATCTATAGGAGGTCCAATCCGTGGTTCACTATTTTCCTCTTGAGATTGCGCGGTAGAGGGAGTTCTGTCCATAAGTCTATTAAAATGAACGGAATAATTTTCGTAAAGGGATCTTTAAGATTTTTTTTATCGATGCAGGGAATAAATTTATTTTTTAACGAATTTAAGATTCTTTTGTGTTGTTCTATATTTAATATCTAAAAGGAGTAAAATTTTTTCATATTTACTCAATTTTATGTTATGGCTGTTTCTATACTCCCAGTCAATTGGGCAAAAAGCATCACTGAAGAATCTATAGACGCGAAACGCTTAGAAGAAAGGCTCTGCTGTTGCTAGCACTGATGTAGAAAAGACATCAATGATTTATTTAGCAAATCGTGAAAGCCGAGCAGCTTTTATGACATCGTGCCGGTTGTTGGGCTAGGTGCACTGGCTACATTCCAGAGCGCTGAAGTCGCTTATTTTCTCCTCCCAAGCCTGAGGCATGGCCTCTTGTTGTACAAAAGAAAGGCATGGAAATCATGAAGAAGCAGTGTAGAGATCTGATTGAAGCGTCTTTGCGAACGACAGGGAAAACACTAGGGATCGCTTATGATAGTGGAGATTGTTTCTACCATTCGATTGCTCAATTGCTTTGGAGAGAAGGTATTGATGTTTCAGTTGCATCTCTGAGAAATGATATTTGCGAGGCGCTAGAGAACCCAGATGGGAAGCGCATCTTTGAGAAAAAATAAGTCAAGATCCTAGAGGTATCGGAAGTTTTAAGGGTTACTGCCGAGATGTTGCCAAAACAGCTGATCAGATGGTAAGTCAAGGCCCTATCTGGGGAGATGCCGACCGAGAGGGGATCATTTTGTGTGAAAAATACAAATTCAACCTTGTGATTTTGAGCGCAGGCTTTATTGATAGCACAATTGAACAAGATAAAGAGATACAGAGGCTTCAAAGGAATAAGGTCCAATCTCAGAGGAATTTCCTGATTCACCTCTTTTACCAGATTATGATGCAGATATCCAATCTCGCTCTCGACAACACTATAGTAACCCAAAAAACTACTTACATGGGTGAAGAGAGTGTTCCCAAAGAATAGCTTATCCCAAAACTCTCACAATCGCTTTGTTTGGCGACCATTTCGTTCCTGTTTTTTCTGCATAAAATTTCTTTGTAGGTCGTCAGCTATGTGATTTTAAAAGACGATCGCTTATTCTAACTTTTATGCCCCTCTATACCAAAGAAAGTCTCGACTTGCTCAGGCAGCGCATTGACCTGTCGGAGGTGATCTCTGCCCATATCGATCTGAAGAAAGCCGGATCGGCTTATAAAGCGCTATGTCCATTCCATGAGGAAAAGTCGCCTTCTTTTATTGTGAATAGGGGCGATAATCACTACCATTGTTTTGGCTGCGGAGCCCACGGAGATGCGATTGCTTTCTTGATGAACCATCTCAAGATGGGATTCACGGAATCTGTTGAAAGTTTAGCTGAAAAATTCGGGGTTGTTTTAGAACGGGATGACAAAGTTGAAAATACCGGACCTTCTAAAACACTTTTAAAAGAAGCAATGCAGCTGGCTTGCCGCTTCTATCATTTCATGCTGCTCCACACAGAAGAGGGCATTCAGGCTTTGCAATACCTCTACAAACGTGGGATCGATCTCGATTTTATTCAGAGATTTGAAGTCGGTTTTGCGCCAAGGCAGAGAAATGCACTCTACAAAATTTTAAAAAGCAAAGAACTTTCTGATCCGGTTTTGCAAGGTGCAGGACTGCTGTCGATTTCAGAAGATGGCACCAAACGGGACTTTTTCTCCGACCGGATTATGTTCCCGATCCGAGATGGGATGGGCAATGTGATTGGGTTTTCCGGAAGAAAATTCAAAGAAGAGACATTTGGCGGAAAATATATCAACACTTCTGAGACGCCGCTCTTTAAAAAGTCGCACGTGCTATTTGGGCTCAGTTATTCTCGTAAGACAATCACCAAAGAGAGAAAAGCCCTCGTTGTGGAAGGACAGATCGACTGTCTTCGGTTGATTCAAGAAGGATTTGATTACACGGTGGCAGGACAAGGCACCGCATTTGGAGAGGGCCATGTCCGGGAACTTCTCAATTTGGGAGTTCAAACAGTTTACTTAGCTCTCGATGGCGATACAGCCGGAGAAGAAGCAGCGGTCAAGATCGGAGATTTATTTCAGAAAAAAGGAATCGAGGTTTGGGTCGTGCCGCTTCCGCCCAAACAAGACCCCGATACGCTGCTTAGGGAAAGAGGCGCTGCTTGGTTCTCTGAGCATTTGCAAAAACCGACCGATTATTTGACGTTTTTAGTGGGAAAACTCTCCAAGACCCATAGTTTAGATTCTCCCTCAGGAAAAAATGCCCTCACGCAAACTGTTGTTGAAAAAGTCCGCGCTTGGGAGCATCCCGTTATGATCCATGAAAGCCTGCGCAAACTCGCGCTGCTTGTCCAAGTGCCGGAAGAATTGATCGGAGTCGGATCGGTGCAGACAACAGTTGTCCGGAAAGAAGGCAAACTTCAAGGACAAGACGGAGTCGATGCCGATAAGATCATAGAAACGGATCTTTTAAGAATTTTATTTTTGGCAGGCGAGAAGATGCAAAAACTTTTTGTGATTGCTAAAGCCAATCTCTTGCCCAGCCATTTGAGAGTTCCCGTTTGTCAAAGGCTCTATGCGATTTTCATGGAGTCTTATGAAAAAGGAGATTCCACGGATCTGCTTTCGTGTGCTGCAGGTCTTGAAGGAGAAGATGAGGGCGAAATTGTTCTCGATATCATGGGCCGGAAGATCCAGCTTGAAAAAGCTGAAGAGTCGCTTCTCAACACGATCAAGAGGATTTTGCAGAGAAATTGGATGGAAGAGCGAGAGATGATCAAACAGAAAATCCACAGCGGCAAGTTAGAAGAGGAAGAGGCTCTAGAGTTAGCCAAGCAGTTCGATGCATTGAAAAGGCAAGTGCCTGAGGTGATCATCCCTGCATGATGCATTCAATCATTTTTTTTGATCAGCACTGCCCTCTTTGCCGCCGGACGATCAGCTATTTAGCTGCTCAAGACAAAAAGAAACATTTTAGGTTCGCTTCGTTAGACGGGACGACCGCAGAAAACATGTTCCTGAGCAACCTGTCTCATTTACGGAATCTCAACACCGTCATTTTAGTCGAGCATCCGGGTGGAAAAATATGGCTGAGAGGCCGCGCCGTCTTTCGGGTGCTTTGGCTCCTTGGCGGCAAGTGGAAGTTTTTAGGCTGGCTCTACAAAATGCCGTTTGTCGACTTGTTCTATAAATTCATTGCTAAGCATCGAAAACGAGGCGGAGACCTTCCTCCTCTAACTGTCCACCTGCTTCCTTAATTTTTAAGATTTGATGTCAAAAACCCCGCTCAGTATAGTCGTCTTATGCTCAATCCGTTTTTCACTGTAATCATTACACTAACGGACAAATTATCGTATTTGTTTCCATTTACATTGGACAGTTTGATCTTGCAAAAGGGGAGCGCCTCTTTCGAAGTGATCATAATTGATGGCTCAAAAGGAAAAGCTTCTCTCAACCATCTGCCTTTAGAAAACGTCACGATTTTGCAGTCAGATAGCTCCAATCCCTCTTCCATGCTCAATCAAGCACTCTGCATTGCGAAGGGTCATTACATCCATTGCATGATGCCCGGTGAGTTTTACATGTCGAAAAAGGCGCTGGCTTTTGCAACCAAAATTATTCATGCCCACGATTTTCCTGATCTGATGTACACCGCTAGGATGGTCAGGCATAGCTTTGGACAGCCCACAGTCGATATGCAGCCTCTAGCAATGGAAGATTTAAAGAATGGGCAAGCCGCTCCGAGTTTACAATCGTTTTGGCTGCGCCGTGAAGCTCTTGTCATGCTGGGTGGTTTTAACAAAAAATATGAGATCCAAGGCGGATACGATGCAATTTGCAGATTTTTTCTTGCTCCGACGCTGAAAAAAGCATTTGTGAGACGGATCTTGACGGATTATGAATACCGCATGCCTCCATCCAAATATGTTCTTCAAAGCTGCTTAGAAACTTTTTGGATTTCGTTTACTCATTTTGGCCCGACGCTGCATCTCTTTGCCTGGCTTGTGCAAAATTGTTTGAGACTATTTCGCTTTTCATGGAAGATTGTCCGTGCTTCATTTTGGAAACGTCATGTCGCCTATTAATCGGCTTGTATTACTCTCACTGATCCCTCTATCGCTGACAGCATCAGCGAATAAACCTGTTCCCCCTGCTGGCGTCGTCGATCGTCAAATCGAATTAGAGTACGACGCTAAAGAGGTCGATGCTGAAAAACAGATCCCTCTCTTAGAAGTCGATATCCCTGAGCAGACGTTTGACATGGGAGATGAAACAACCCTCATTGATTCTGTCAAGTTCACAGGCAATACGGTCATCTCTTCAAGGATGCTCCGAAAGAGTGTCAAAGAGTTCATGGGCAAAGAACTCTCCATGAAAGAAATTTACGAAATGTGCCAGGCCGTCCAGGCGAAATATGCCGAGAGAGGTTATTTTCTTGCCCGCGCTTTTGTTCCTGCACAAGAGGTGAGCGACCATACGTTGACGATTGAAATCATTGAAGGGAAACTGGGTCACGTTTCAGTCGTTGGCAATGAGCATTACAGCGCAAGCTTCATTGCCAGGCATTTTGCTAAATATCAGGGAAAACCGATCAATTACGATCAGATTCTTAGAGCTTTGCTCCTATTGGATGAAAATTCCGATTTAGATGTCGGGGCTGTTTTTAAAAAAGGGACCGAATTTGGAACGGCCGATTTAATTGTTCGTGTCTCCGACAACCGTCCTCTCCATATCATGCTCGATCATAACAATTACGGTTCAGACCATACGTCAGATCATCGCACTGGCGCACGTTTTGACTGGGGAAATCTGCTGTTGGACGGCGATATGTTGACGATCACGGAAGTCGTTGGATCTCCCTTATCGAGCCTCAATTTTACAAATGCTCTCTATCATATCCCGATCTACACCTATGGCAGTTCGATGGATTTTTCCTATCTCTTTGCCGATTTTAAGACCAAAGAAGTTGATAGGGTGAGATACACAGGCCGCTCGCATATTGCGACTGCCCGTTTCAACCAGGCTTTGCAAAGAACACGGAAGCTCAACACAGATATTTTTACGACCTTCGACTTCAAACAGATCCGTAACTTTGGAAATGGGATCGAATCTTCCTATGACAAGTTAAGGGTTTTGACAGCAGGGGGTCAAATCGATTATATCGATGGATGGAAGGGAAGGAACCTCTTTTTGATCTCCGGCGGCTGGGGAATCCCCAGTATCATGGGTGGCAACGGTGTCAAGTCCCCAAGCAGTAGCCGAGTTCAAGGAGGGGGACGCTTTGTCAAACTCAATGGAGGATGGAAGCGTTTACAAAAACTGCCCTTTGAGTGTTTCTTGCTTATTAACGCGCAGATGCAATACGCCTTTGATAAACTTCCTCTTCCTGAGCAGATCTATATCGGAGGTATCGACAACGTCCGCGGATACCAGCTCGCAGCGGGAATTGGCGACCATGGGCTTTTTGGCACCGTCGAGCTTCGAGTTCCTCCTCCCTTTCTACGGGCACATAAAATTCCTTGGACCGAGACCACCTGGGGAGAATTTCTTCAATTTGTAGGATTTGTCGATCATGGACAGACATTTGGCTTTGGACAAGATATTTTGCGTGAGATCGGGTTGAAGGAAGGTAAGAAGAAGAAAGAACACGTCCATTTCGACCGCGCCATTTTAACTTCTGCAGGAGCTGGCGTCCGTCTTCACGGCCCCTGGAAAATTGAATGGAGCCTCGATGTCGCCTATCCGCTGACGGATAAGCACAGATCTTCTGAAACGATCGTATATTTCAGGGTAGCATGGAAATTCTCTGAAAAAAGCACTCTCACTTTTTTTGGCCTGTCCCGCCTTCATGATGGCCCTTGTCGAAGAGCCTCGATCGACTGAAGGAGTGACCTTTGAAAACCCTGATGCCAAGACACAGCTGATCCGAGCGCCCGACAAATCGGTGATCAATTGCAAAAAGTTCAATGTCGGCAAAGAGGAAACCGTCCATTTTATTCAGCCTGGCCCCAAAGCTAAAGTTCTTTGCCGTGTCACAGGCAAAGAAGCTTCGGTCATTGAAGGAACGCTTAAAGCTGACGGCCGGTTGTTCCTTGTCAATCCTCAAAGCATTTACTTCCGCGAAACCGCTAAGGTCAATGTCCATTCGTTGGTTGCCTCCACTCTCAATATCAAAGACGAAGACTTTGTCAAAGGCAACTACAAGTTTTTTCTAGAGGGTGATGCTAAAGACAGCGCTATTGTCAACAAGGGTCAAATCACCGCGGGGCAGGACGTTGTCTTTATGGCCCCTCAGATTATGAACCAAGCTGTTATCAAAGCAGCTTTGGGCAAAGTTGCATTTTTAGGCGGAGAAGTGATCACGCTCAATTTCGAAGGCGACAATCTCATCTCTTTTGCGATCGATGAACGTCTTAAAAAAGGATTCATCGAGCAAGCAGGCCAGATCGAAGCAGGTCAAGAAGTGTGGCTCAAATTACGTGTGGCTGACGAGATGATCAGAAGCGTCATTAACATCGAAGGTATCGAGCCTGCGACAAAGATGCAGTTTGAAAATGGAAAAATCTATCTCATAGCGGCCAGCTCCATTGCAGCTCCAAAGATTAAAGCCGAAGGCCCTCTCGTTGAAACAGCTGGCGACTTTATTGGAGTATCCAAGCTGGAGATCAATTCTAAAAAAGGGATGGAGGTACTTGGAGGTAATGTTAAAACCGCTCTTGGCCCAGCTGATGCGTCGCTAAGAGCAGGTCAAGGCGTGATGACGATCGATGGTCCTTTTAATTACCTGAGAATCCAAACGATGACAAAGATACTCCAAAAACCATTACCTTTTCAGGCAAGATCATCGATCAAAATGCTCCTGTTAAAAGCACGAGCCCACTTACATATTCAGCTGACACTATTCTGCTCAGTGCTGACACCAACGCACCCAATAGCAACATCACGTTTAATGGACCTGTAATCATCGATGGCGATAACGTAAAAATTACTAGCGGACGCAGCAAAGGGGATATCAAGTTTAATTCCACGCTCGATGCTGACAATCCTTCCCGCAATCTGACGATCTTTAACAAATCAGGAACAGTGACTTTTAAGGATGCCATTGGCTCCAAAGGATCTTTTTCTCAGCTCTCTATTGAGACAGGAAAGCTTGTTCTTCCTAATATCGGTGACAATAGTCGTCCCGGCGCTGAAAAACTTGTTGTTAAAGCGCCCAATGTCGAATTCATCGGCCAGGTTGCTAACGCGAGAGAACAGAGTTGGGACGCCACTAACCTTCATTTAAAAAGCGGACAGCACACGACTTTCATCTCTCGCGAAAAGTCGATGATATTTTCTGCTACAACACACCTTGTCTTAAGCCCTCAGACGACTGTCGCCTTTGAGACAAATGGCGGGAATTTTGAATTTGCTAAGTTATCCGGCGACAATCAACAATCTGTTTCTGTCAACACAGGACATGGGGAATCAAAAATCGGTGAACTGGGCGGGAAGTTAGGCCCTCTCCATGTACAAAGTCAAAATATTCACATTTCAGGGAAAATCGATGTTGGCAACATTTTTATGGAAGCCCAAGAAAATATTGACTATGTAGCCGATTCTCTAAACGATTATCGCCCTGAGCTCCTTTCCGAAGGAGAGGTGACGCTCAATGCCAAACGCGGAATGGTCGGAACCAAAGAATTCCCCATGTTAGTCAAGTCGAAAGGCAAACTCTATCTCGGTGCAAAGTCTTATGCTCATGTCGATGGTTACTCTGCTCACGGCTTCCCCTACGTTTATAAGTCAAATCCTCCTCCCTATATCGTGTATCAAGGAAATGAGACCCAATATGTCTTCAATGAAGAGATCTTTATGGAGGAAGAAGAGTTGATGTCGCTGACCCCAGATCTTTATCACATCATCCCTTATGGATTTGTCGATGCCACGCATTTTAGCTTCCGACGAGCTGCGATTTATTTTACCTCAGGCGACACGAAAATTGGGGATTTGACGGATGAGCCTTCCGGGGTTGAGTTAGCGGAAGCAGAGGAATAAATGTTTGATGTGATCGTGATCGGCGGTGGAGCAGCTGGGATCTTTGCTGCGCTAGCTGCAAAACAATCCCATCCTGAATTTTCCGTCCTCGTCTTAGAAAAAACTGCCGTTCTCCTTTCCAAAGTCAAAGTCTCCGGAGGAGGCCGCTGCAACGTTACTCATTCCTGCTTCGATCCTAAACTCCTGGTAAAAAACTATCCCCGCGGCGAAAAAGAACTTCTCGGCCCTTTTCACAGATTTCAGCCCCGCGATACCATCGAATGGTTCGAGTCCCGCGGCGTCAAGCTCAAAACAGAATCTGACGGCCGGATGTTTCCCATCACCGATTCCTCTTCCACCATCATCGAATGCCTCCTTTCTGAAGCCCGCAAGCTCGGCGTTGAAATCCGCCTTCGTCAGCGCGTGGAGAAAATTGAAAAAGGTTTCACTCTCCATCTCAAAGAGAATCCTCCTCTCACGTGCAAACATCTCATCTTAGCCTCTGGCAGCAGTCCTGAAGGGTACGCTAGTGCAGAATCTCTCGGACATACCATTGCTCCCCCCGTGCCTTCCTTATTTACCTTCAATGTCCCGACATCTCCTTTAAAGAGCTCAGCGGCATCTCCGTTGACTTAGCGACCGTCGAAGTCGGCCCCTTTACTCAGACTGGGCCTCTTCTCATTACTCATTTTGGATTCAGCGGACCTGCGATCCTCAAACTCTCTGCTTGGGGTGCGCGCTTTCTACATGAAAAAAACTATCGCACGCCGTTTTCCATCAATTGGATCCCAAAATTTTCTCTAGAAGAGCTTTTCCAAAAACTTCTTCAGCTCAAAGAAGAATCTCCTCAAAAGACGCTTCTTGCTCTCAATCCTTTTTATTTTCCTAAGAATCTCTGGAAAGAACTGCTAGCAAGCGACAAAACTCTTGCAAACTTCTCCAAGAAAGAGCTCCAAGACCTCGCACAAAAACTCCATGCCGACATTTATCAGATGGATGGCAAGACAACACATAAAGAAGAATTTGTCACGTGCGGGGGAGTAACACTCAAAGAAGTCGACTTTAAAACCCTTCAAAGCAAGATCTGCCCCGGCCTTTATTTCGCAGGCGAAATCTTAAATATCGATGGTGTGACGGGAGGCTTTAACTTCCAAAACGCCTGGACCACCGGCTTTATTGCCGGAAACTCCATTTAGCTTCCAAGTTCATCCGCGTAAAAATACGGAGCAGACGGAGCATAGGCAGCATCTTGTGAATATCCCTCAACAAAATTAGGAGGAGGAGCTTGATAAATCGGACCATGGACAGTAAAGAATGGCTGAAAAGGATCGGGATCAAACTGCGATGGATTCTGAACGTACTGTGGCTGCAAGGTCATCCCTTCTTGATAAAATTGGTATAAATGATAGAGTGCAAAATCAGCTAAACGGTCTGGATCCAAGGCGATCACTGTATAAAGCTTTCGGATATCTTTATTGTCTTGCCAATGGAATCCTGCGCTACCAGCTGCCCAAATCGTTGAAATAGCCAGTGCAATTTGACCCCAAGGGATTAATCTAGGTTGTCTCGTATAAGCGCCCAGCGTAAACAGTCCGCCCCCCACCAAAATTCCAGCGGAAGCTAAAAAGTAGCGGTAAAGGGTTTTGTACCTGATTTCATCCACTTTGAGTTTGATATCTGCAATCCTTTCCAGTATGGGTCTCAATGGAGTCAATTGTCGATTTAAACAAATCCGGAGATCGTATCGAACCTGCTCTGTATGGTCATGGGTCGCTTTACATCGTTGATATCCGCGCCAGGTGTAAGCTGATATGAAGGCTCCAATGGCGCCAATGATCGGTCCCAGCCCTTTATATTTCTGCAGGCTGTCCTCTTCTTTGCTTCCTTTTAGCTTCCTGTTCTTCCTTGCTGAGAGGTCTTGAAGGAGAAGGGGCTTTATGATGATGGTGATGCTCATGGACGGTACGGCTGCTCAAATCAATAATCGTGCTTCGATCGACATAGACGTCTGTATGGCGGAGGATATTGGGCGTAAATAATGATGCGCTCCAACCGGGTTTAGTCGATTGACGGAGGGCTTCTGGGTTGATTTTTTCATTAAGGCCCAGCTCGTAAGCGGCTTCTTCGTTAACAGCTGCAATAAAGCCTGTCCAATAGGTTTTGCTGTAAACATTGATGGGAGCAGTAGTGAGGGAATGTACAGTTGCCATACGATCTCCTTTGAAAAGTTAAGAGTTACGCCTCTTCCTGTAAATTATTCCATCCAAAACGTTTAACTGCTGTTAAGTAAAATATTTAGTACACGCATTGATTTATAAAAGGATTTGATATAGACTTAGCGGCCTAAAACACGAGACAAACATGGCATTGCAAAAAGTCACTTCCTCACCAACGGTTCAGCTCCATGAAGCAGTCTATGAAGTCCAAGAGACAGCCCTGAGAAACACCCAATTAGACTGTAAGATGAATGAAGCCCTTGCTCAATTAGAGCATATCCGCTTTGTCGCCAATAAGGTCGCCTACCACCACTTTCTACGATGCAATCCTTATATAACTTAACTGAAACAGAGGCT
>CAWIQH010000008.1:0-66422 GCA_963838185.1 uncultured Chlamydiae bacterium | reverse complement strand
AGTCCCGGGGATGAGCGCCGTCGGGGTTGCCCTTATAAGTAACTGTGCAGAACCTGCAAGTTTGAGCCATCTCTATTACAGGAGAATATAATCCCATTATTTCCAGACGCACCTCCAAACTCTGTCATCCCATAGAGGACCCCGCTATCTAGGATAAGCGAGCCAAAGGGTTGAGCGCCGTCTGATGTTGGGCCGGCGAAATCGTGCAGGTCATGGAAGTTGTTGGGATTGGCTCCATAAGTTTGGATCCAGCTAAAGCAGAATAATGACAGAATCAAAAACCGATATAGAGAGTTTTTAATCGTATCGTAAGAAGCTGCAAAAAACGATGCCTTTGTTTTCATGGAGATCCCTCTTAATAAGATTTTCACTAAAAAAAGTAGTTTATATAGCCAACAGTTTTTTCACATTAAAATTTGATGAAATAGCCCTGACCTTAGATAGTGTCTACAAAGCCCGATCGAGCTTTATAGACTTTGGTAGACGGTCAAAGACCGATTAAACGATTAATTACTATCCCTAGACGAAAAATAGGAGACTAAAAGTGACTAATTGTACTTCTTCTTAATCTCACGCAGCTTAGCTTCCGCAGGCTTTAGATATTTATCTTCGACACGATCTATGAAAAGAACGCCGTTGATGTGATCATTTTCATGCATCACCACACGGGCATTGATCCCTTCTAATTCTTCCACAATCCTGCTGCCATCGAGCTTGGTCGATTCGACCTTGATCCTAAGCGGTCTTTCCACGGGCAGATGGAGCTTAGGGATCGACATGCAGGCTTCTTCTTCGACCCAGGTCTCTTTAGAGTGCTCTAGATCTTGGGATTGATGTAGACATGCGGCTCTGAAACGGTCCATTTCCCATCGGGAAGATGGATATATCTTCTGAGAACAAAAAGCCTGAGGGCTTTTCCACCTTGCTGAGCTGATAGACCAATGCCGTTATTGTTATCAAAATAATCGATCATCGCAGGGGCAAGCTCTTTGATCTCATCGGTAATCTCTGTGATCGGCTCGCCTTTTTTACGGAGAATCGGATTTCCGTAATAGCAAAAAGTCAGCTTCATTTTTGAATTTCCTCTATCGCTGTCGGAAGAGATTTGATTCTCTGCGAGCCAATAGAAGCTGACCAAATGGATAGCAAAACACAGGAGACCATGAAAATCACAGCCAGCCATGCGGTGAACTTCTTTAAACATCAGCTGTCGATGTTCCAAAGAGCGACTCTCCGGGATCTCCCCCGAAAGAAGCACCGAGGCCTAAGCTTTTGCTCTCTTGCACGAGGATCACCAGGCAAAGCACCACAGCGATCAATAAAAAGACAAAAATCGAGACATAAAATAAGAACGTCATACGGAAAATCCTTGGATAATTTGTATAAATTTTGCAGCGTCTAAAGAAGCTCCTCCAACGAGGGCTCCATCGATGTCGGGCTGTTTAGCTAATGAGGAAGCAGTTTCTGGCGTCACAGAGCCGCCATAGAAAATATGCGTCTTAGCAGGCAACTCTTCGCCCCAGAGTTTTTTCAAAAAGCTTCGGCAGAACTGGTGGGCTTCTTGAGCGATTTCTGGAGTCGCTGTCTTGCCAGTGCCGATTGCCCAAACAGGCTCATAAGCAAGAACGATCTCAGCAGGAGAAATACCAGTCTAGTGCAGTTTTAAGTTGAGTTGAGAGAACATCAAAGGTTTTCTTTGCTTCGCGCTCTTCCAGAGTCTCTCCCACACATAAGATGGGAAGAAGTCCGCTGGAAATGGCTTTTTTAAGTTTTTGATGGATGAGGGCATCGGTCTCATGAAAAAGACGCCGTCTTTCAGAATGGCCCAAGATCACAAACTTAGCCCCGGCATCTTTGAGCATCCTAGCCGAGATCTCGCCGGTAAAGGCCCCTTCTTCAGCCTCATGCATGTTCTGGCCGCCTAAAACGATCTCTTGAGCCTTCATCACAGGCAGGGCTGTAAACGAAGGTGCAATGAAAACTTTGACAGAAGGCGGCAATCTTACCCTTAATCTGGGTAAGAAATTCTTGAGCCTCAGCTCCTGTCTTGTACATCTTCCAGTTAGCAGCGATTATAGGGGTTCTTTTCAACATGCAGGTATTTTACAGAATCCCTCCCCCAAAAACAACAGAGATTTATTTGAATCTACTCGTTTAAATGGAGTTTGATACTTTCCCAAGGCAGCAAGAATTTTTTGAAGTTCTTCTTCTGTGTAGTCTTGCCATAGAACTTCAAAAAAAACTCGAGACGAAAAGCCGAGTCTGAAATATCAGGATTTTCTCTTAAAATAGCCTGGATGACAAGCTGCCTTGACAGAGCAAACATGGAACTTGCCATTTCAAGCCTTTCTTGAGGGGTTTTTTGCCGGATAATCTCCCGCACTTTTTCTTCCATTTCAGGACTTGTATCTTTCATGATTCACCAACTTTTGCATAAATCTCATCTAGTTTTTTTTTGCCAGGATTCATATTCCATAGGTCGCAAACGATAACGGGCAATATTGCCTTCATGTAATCCTCTCATTTCGGATTCTAATACTTCGATAAAACGGCTTTGTTCTTCAGGTTGTACGCCCTCACAAGCGCGCTCTTTAATTACTACTGATGAGGTCTTTTTATCCATGCAGCCACGGACAATGCGTGTTAGAGTGTCAAGGATAAGATCCCGATAACGCATTCGAAATGGATCTGGCTCGCCAAGAGTCTTACGCGTCGCGGAATAAAGTGCGCATGAACGCTCATATGCCCATATGAATATCTCACGCAATAACTCAATACGATTCAACTCATAAACTCCGAGAAGCCCGCTAATATAGGTCTCTTCAGGAACATCAACAAAGGATAACGGACATAGATTTTGGCGGATCAGCGGTATGTTAGCCCCAAGACGAGAAACTCTTTTGTTCACATCCTCAAAGGGCTGCAAATAAGGCAAATGGACCATCATAAAAAAAGCTTGTTCAAACGGATTTTCAATAGCTGATGGCTGTATCTAAAATCTGTTGAAAACATTCATCAATGACCTGGGGTACAGCCAGCGGATGATAAACCGATTTTGCAATCCCCACGGGGATGGATCGTAAACGGCCACATGCATGAGGATCGGAAAGTAAATTGTTGGACAATAATGCATGCAAGTTAAGAATCGTATACCGGTTAAAATTAATATTCTCTGCTAATTCTATGAGAAATTCGATGGCCGCCTTGTGATTCAGGATCATTTGAGCTTCTTTGATATTTTTGCCCTCGGCCACTTCTCCCAAAGCAAGTAATCGCTCTGTCTCAAATAAGGAATAAGTGTTACCTTCCAAACGGCTGAATTCCATGAAAGATCGATGAGCAAACGGCTATAAATCTGCCTTGCATAAGTTCCCGCAGGGCGGTCGCCTATAGGAGATTTTCCTACTTTTAAAAGATGTTGGCGTACATTCATAGGAAGATAGTAACTTTCGTTGGGTCGGTATTGATCGAGAAATTCTCTGTTATAGCTCACATGTCGTCGCGTCTGAATGGACCCACTGATCTGCTTTTGAATTGATAAAGCAATAGGAGATAATAAGATCTCACCTGTAGGGAGTTGTTTCATTGACAGACAATCGATATCTACGAGCAGAAGTCTGACCTTGGACATGCAAAAAGTTATTTTTTATCAACAATATGAGACGGCGTTGCAAAGTACGCCGGGTTAGTGAGGGCCCCAGTATATTCATAATTTCTTCAAGCACCGCCCCTTCAGGAAAACGAGCTACTGCTTGCAATATGGTATCGAGTTCATTTTGAGAGATCTTCTTTTTGGACATATATTCCCTATTTGGCACAAGCTGGCATCTTGTGACACTTAAACCCCAAATTATGGCACAAGAGGCTTATTTTACCAACAAATTTGTCACAAGATGGGTTTTAAGTGTCACAAGCTGGCATCTTGTGACACTTAAAACCGAGTCATTTTTTAAATTAAAAATAAATCTATAATAAACGCATCCATACTCTCTCCTTTCCTAAACACTTTCATCATGCTATATTTGACTCCATTACCTCAAAGGAACTGGATATGGCAGAAACTGGAATCTTAACAGTCACAGAATTGACATCTTCCATCAAGAAACAACTTGAATCCCGGTTCCCTTTTGTCCATGTGCAAGGAGAAATTACAAATTTTAAAGAACAAGCCTCCGGACATCTCTATTTTACGTTAAAAGATGCCCAATCTCAGATTTCCGGGGTGTTATTTCGAGGCAATGCCCAAGGCCTTGCCCGGATGCCTAAAAACGGCGACCAGGTCATCGTCCAGGGTGAACTCAGTGTTTATGCTCCCCGCGGCAACTATCAACTCATTGTCCGCCAGCTCCAATATGCCGGCGTCGGAGAGCTTCTGTTAAAGCTTCATGCCCTCAAAGCCAAATTAGAAGCCAAAGGCTGGTTTGATAAGTCCCGTAAAAAACCGCTTCCGACGGCTCCAAAAACCATCGGCGTGATCACAAGCCCGACAGGCGCTGTGATCCAAGACATGATCAATGTCCTGAGCAGAAGACATGCGAAATTCCATCTTTTGCTCAACCCCGTCAAAGTCCAAGGCGATGGCGCTGCGCAAGAGATTGCGATGGCCATTGATCACTTTAACAAATACAAGCTTGCAGATGTGCTTATTGTCGGACGCGGCGGAGGCAGCTTAGAAGATCTCTGGGCATTTAACGAAGAGATCGTCGCTGAAGCGATTTACCGGTCTGAAATCCCGATCATCTCAGCTGTGGGCCATGAGACCGATTTTTCGATCGCTGACTTTGTTGCCGACATCCGAGCACCGACTCCTTCTGCTGCTGCTGAGATTGTCATGGCAGCTGCTGTGGAACATCTTCAATACCTCAAACAAGCCGACAAGCGGCTTAATCAAGCGATGCTCCATCTTTTGGGAGCCTACAGGCATCGATTAGAAACCGTCCGACGTCAGCCGATCTTGACATCGCCTTTTGCGATTTTAGGCCAAGCGGCTCAACATTTAGATGATCTCTCTGAAGAGATGACACTGACGATGCAGCGCATGGTCTCAACTAAAAAGACTGCAGCTGGCAGGCCTGCAAAGACAGCTGCAGGCATTAGATCCGATGGTGAGGGTTCAGCATCTGAAACAGAAGCTGACGCAGCTGACATCGCATTTGAAATCAATCGATCCGAAGAACCTTTTGACGAAGGGATACTCCATCCTCTTCCGAGAAAACTCTAATTCGGTTATCTTCTCCCCTCAAGAGGTCCAAGCAGGGGAAAACGTCCGTGTTCTCGTCAAAGATGGAGAAATTAAGGCCCAGGTCTTATAAGGAAAATTATGAAATTCGAAGAAGCATACAGTCGTTTAGAAGAGATCTTAGAAAAGATGAACTCAGGCAAAGCATCGCTCGATGATTCCCTCAAGCTCTATGAAGAGGCTGACAAGCTCATTGTCACCTGTCAGAAAACCTTGAGCGAAGCAGAAAAAAAGATCGAGATGATGATTAAGAGTAGAAATGGCGAAGTCGTCCTCGATGAAGCCGGCAACCCCACAGTCCAGGCGTTCCAACCATGAACATTGCCCTCCTTCGAAACCATCAGGTCCCCCAGTCCAAAAACTTGGCTCTTGGCATTTGAGAGTTTTTCTCCACACAGGGAGTTGAAGTCTTTGTTTCTGATGAAGATGCCAAAGAAATCGGCGCTTCTCCCCTCTCTGAGGTCGATCCGAAGAAGATCAAGTTTGTTATTTCACTCGGCGGCGATGGAACGATTCTTAAACTCATGCATGAATATGAAAACCTAGATGCGCCGATCTTAGGGATCAACATGGGCCATCTGGGATTTATGGCCGATGTGCAAATCGCCGATGTCTATCCCAGCTTGCAAGATCTGATCAGCGGAGCTTATAAAATTGAAGAGCGGATCATGCTCCAAGGTGAGACTCTGCAAGGAGAAAAAAGCTTTGCAGTGAACGATATCGTCGCCCATAGAGCAGGAAATGCAAGTCTTGTCCAGATCTCTGTCCATGCCAATGGACTTTATCTCAACACCTTTGAAGCTGATGGAATTATCATTGCAACACCGAACGGCTCGACAGCCTATTCTCTTGCTGCGGGAGGACCAATTTTAAGTCCTACATTAGAAGCGATCGTCATTACACCGATCTGCGCTCATACGATTTCTAACCGGCCGATTGTGATCACTGCCGATCAAGAGATCCAGATTCAGTATTTAAGTGATTACGATCCGATTGAAGTCAGAGCCGATGGCATGACAAAGTATAAGCTCAACACCGGCGAAGTCTTCCACATCAGCCGATCTAAGAAGAAATTCAAGTTAGTGAACCTCCTCCGTCAAGATTACTTCTCAACGCTGCGTACCAAGCTCGGCTGGTCCGGAAAACTCCGTTCATTCGAAGTTACGGATAAATCGAAATGATCGCCCGCTTCATTGAAGTGAGGCTGAATCACAAATCTTGCATATGGATTGAGGGGAGGAAATCGTCAAATGATCTTCTCTGCGATCTGCAGCTCCATTCGGCCGGGAAAAAAAGCGTCTTCGCAACCCTGACTCCCACATGAGGATTCAATTGGCAAAAGGCATACATTTGAGGACTTGAAGCAAAGTACTTCCCTCAGCTCGAGTCATTTCGATATAATGTTTTTGGGCTTCAAGAGTTCCAGGAGCATTCGGTTGGACAGCCCATAAAATTTGAAGCTGTCTTTCACTTTTCTTGGTAAGCTTCTGTCAACACGGACACTTCTCCCTTCGATCTCCACACTTCTAATCTCTTGAAGCCTTGCTGTTTTCTAAATTCGGCAATATATTCATGATCGCACTGTCGATATTACCTTCAGTTCACATCTGTTGCGAGATTAGATTTCATCCAATCATTAACAGATTCACGTATGGTAAATGATCGAATGAAAGTGGTTTCAACCCACTCCTCGTCTAAACATTTCCGGCTCTAATAAATGCAAGCCTTGCCTAAAGCATGAAAAAGGCAATTGCCATCGGGAGGCATTTGCACTACATCCCTTTCTCTTCTCGAATAGTATATGAACAAATTTCTCGCATGGCTTTTAAAAACCGACAGTCAATTTCAACGTATCCAACCTTTAAAATTGGTCGTAATTTTGCTCATCTTGTTCGACATGCAGAATGGCTTTGGCATGGGTTAGATCATCTTTCAATACCATCATGGATATGATTGAAACTGTTGAGCTTGTTCAATCTAAATGCTTGTTCCCAGCTGCGCCTCTCAGTTCTCGCAGATTGAGCAACAATCCATCAAATGCAGTATCGATCCGTCTAGCATCATCTCCTATGACTCCAGGATAATGTTGGAAGAATCGTCTATGCATCCTCCAACTGGTTCACCAGGAGGTGTTGAAAATGCACTCATTATCAACTATACCCTGATTTTCCTGGAGGATTTGTTGGAGCTGCCCCGGAAACAGTGGCACGTCCCAGTAAATGGCTATATTTCGTTGTAAAAACAATGACCGCAAGAAGAATCACGCCTAAGATGTACTTAACTCGATCAGCGAGCTCCATCATTCCATTTGCACTCATCGCAGATGAGCCAAGTGGAGCGACAAGTCTGACACCCCAAGCAGCGATGGGGGCTAGCATTGGAGCTGTACTGGGGCTAACTGGTGGAAGTCCTTTTACTGACATAATACCCTCAAAATTTTCACAAGATTATAATCGAAAGATTATTATTAATCAAATCGATGTAAATTAAAATTTTAGATAGTTAGGCATGGAAGAAAGAGACGAAAAAATGCTCAAGGACATTTTTTAATTTCACATGGTGATGGAGGGCCTGGCGAGCCTCTGCAATAAGAGGAACGGCCATGTCTAGATGAAGAGGGTCATGCTCGCGGATCCAGTAAAGCATTTCTTCGAAGAGCTGATCGATCTCTTCTTGGGAAGCATCGTCTGTCGGCTCTTTTAAGTCGCCTAGCCTTTCATGAAGCTCGGTGTAGGTCTTAGCCCGAAATAGCTCATCTAAATGGAAATTAGAGGGGTTAGAGGCCCGGCGGACGGCCTGGGACATGGAGCCTTGGGCCAGGAGGGCGATCTTTTTCCCGTCTTGGGTATGGAATTTTTGCATGATGTAGTCTAGCTAGCTCATCATCGGGAATGGGAAAGAATGGAATCTTGCAGCAGCGGGAGATGATGGTCGGAAGAAGGAGCTCGACTTGAGAAGTGAGCAAAATAAAGTGGGTGTGCGGAGGAGGCTCTTCGAGGGTCTTGAGAAGCGCGTTGCTGCTAGCAGGCAGCATCTTTTCAGCATCGTGGATGATGAAAAATTTGACGGGAGCTTCAAAGGGAGGAAGGCCTGCTTCTTGGATGAGCTGCCGCATAGTGGCGACGGGATGCTGGTCGCTTTTAGGATCTGGAAGGATCAGATGGATGTCGGGATGTTCTTTTTTGGTTCTGCCCATGAGAAACTCTGCGATCTCGTAGGCAAAATGGCCTTTTCCAACGCCGTCTGGTCCGTGCAAAAGGAGCACATGAGGAAGTGTCTTTTTATCGAGAAGCCGGCTTAAGATCTCTTTGGCTTTGTGGTTTCCAATGAGCGTCGAGAACATGGAGGGCTTGGTTAAAGACATCGTCGGGTTGTTTGGAAGCGTCGAGGACATAAAACCTTTTGGGTTCTTTTTTAGCAATTTCAAGATACGCCATGCGGATCTTTTGATGGAAGGCAATATCTTCTTTTTCGATCCGGTCTTTGGAACGCTGAACCCGTTTGAGGCCCTCATGTGGATCGATATCGAGATAGAGTGTGATAGTGGGTTCGAGGTCTTTCGTTGCAAAATGGCAGAGCTTGCGGACCCAAGCAGGATCAATGCCTCTTGCGCCGCCTTGGTAGGCAACAGTTGAATCGTTAAACCGGTCGCAGAGGACGATTTGTTTATGCTCTAGCGCGGGCAAAATCACCTGTTCGACATGCTGGGCTCTGTCGGCAAGGAAAAGAAATAACTCGCAGCGGGAAGAGATATCTTTTTCATCATGATGGAGAAGGAGGTGCCGGATGAGCTCGCCGGTCATGGTGCCGCCAGGGGCTCTCGTTAGGAGAACGGATTTTTCACGCTTTAAGAATTCCTCGTGGATTTTTTGGATGAGGGTGCTTTTTCCAGCGCCCTCTCCGCCTTCAAACGAGATAAAGGAGGGAATTTGCAAAGTCATGGCAGATGCTCCGCGATATGCCGGTTAAGAAGATGTTGTGATTTTTGACGATCACATAGTCGCAGGACTATGGGTGAGGAAAAAAGCACAGCAGCTTCAAACCGCCACTCGTGGGGCGCTGTCAGGACTTTCGCAATTCCCTCCATAAATTATGTCGTGCCTCCGTTGGAGAGATCTTCGACTATTGGAGCGTCAGCAATCTCATCGGGTTTTTGTGTTGCGCTTGCACTCGACATGTTTTCAATTTTCTGGACAGCGACGACGGTATCGTCTTGGAGGTTCACGAGGCGGACGCCTTGTGTCGACCGACCCATGACGCGGACGTCTTTCATCGACATGCGGATGGTTTGTCCTTGTGCTGACATGAGGACAACGCCATCGTTATCGGTGACGGATACTGCACCAACGACAAGACCATTGCGCTGGCTGGTGATGATGGAGCGTACTCCGACACCGCCGCGGTTTGTTTGGCGGAAGTCGTCAACGAGTGATCTCTTACCGTAGCCGTTTTCGCAGACAACCAGCACATTTTGGTCTGGTGAGACGATTTCGCAAGAGACGACGTAGTCGGTGTTGTTCTTGAGCGTTACGCCGCGGACTCCGCGAGCCACGCGACCGATTGCTCGGACGAGATTCTCATCGAAGCGGACAGCCATCCCGTTACGGGTAAAGAGCATGATCTGCTTGCCTTCATGGACAAGACGAGCAGCGATGACTTCATCGCCTTCGTCGATGTTGATGGCATAGACGCCTTTACGGCGCATCGAGTTAAACTCGGTGAGGATTGTCTTCTTGACAACGCCTTTTTGGTCGCAAGCAAGATTGAAGCAGGCTCATTGAAGCTCTTGACACGGAGCACGGTGGCGATTTTCTCGCCCGGCTGGATGTCTTCGAGGAGGTTGACGAGCGGCTTGCCCTTTGGTTCTACGTCCCGCTTCTGGGATCTGCCACACTTTGAGCCAGTAGCAACGGCCCAGGCTTGTGAAGATCATGAGATGGTCATGGGTCGAGGCGACGTAGATGTCTTTAAGGAATCGCCTTCCCGTTTCATATCTATGCCTGTAACGCCTGGCCCGCCCTTCTTTGTTCGCGGAAAGTATCGATCGGCATGCGCTTGATGTAGTCGTCTTCGGAGATCGTGATGATGACAGGCTCATTCGGCGATGATGTCTTCCATTTGGAACTCGCCTTCTGCAGCGATGATCTTGGTTCTACGCTCGCCTTTATGGTGTTTGCGGAGCTCTTCGAGCTCTTCCTTGATGATGCCGCGGACGAGTAGCTCACTGTGCCAGAACGGCACGGAAATGCGCGATTTTCTGTTGGAGGTCTTTGTATTCGTCTTCGATCTTGCCGCGCTCGAGGCCCGTGAGTTGATAGAGGCGCAGTTCGAAAACAGCGTTAGCTTGTCTTTCAGAAAGAGCATAGTGGGCCATCAGTTCTGTTTTTGCGATCTCTCGATTATCGCTTGCACGGATGAGGCGGACGACTGCATCGAGATGATCGAGCGCTTTGAGATAACCTTCTAAGAGATGCGCGCGGGCTTCTGCTTTTGCGAGCTCAAAGCGTGTGCGGCGGCGGATCACTTCGATGCGGTGCTCGATCCACGCCGAGATCATGTGCTTGATGTTCATCGTGCGCGGCATGCCTTTGTCAAGAGCGAGCATGTTGCAGCCGAATGTCACCTGCATGTCGGTAAATTTGTAGAGCTGGTTGATGGTCACATCAGGGATCTCGTTCCGTTTGAGTTCGATGACGATGCGCATCCCGTCCATATCAGATTCATCGCGGATATCGGAGACGCCGTTGAGGATCTTGTCATTGACAAGTTCGGCCATTCTGTTCGATCAGGATTGATTTATTGACGTTGTAAGGGAGCTGGTCGATGACAACTTTTTGTTGCTCGCCTTCTTGGCATGTCTTCAACGTGCATGACGCCGCGGAGCATGAGTTTGCCGCGTCCTGTGTGGTACGCTTCTTTAATCCCGCGGTAGCCGCAGATGACGCCGCCTGTTGGAAAGTCAGGAGCCGGCATCACTTTCATGATCTCATCGATCGTACGTCGCCGGATTGTCGAGCACGAGGATGGTCGCTGAGATGAGCTCTTCTAAGTTGTGAGGAGGAATGTTTGTCGCCATCCCGACTGCAATACCGGAAGATCCGTTGCAAAGCAGGTTGGGGAATTTTGCTGGGAAAACGGTGGGCTCTGTTTTTGTTTCGTCATAGTTGGGAATCATCTCGACGGTATCTTTGTCGAGATCTTCCATGAGCGCATCGGCAGCATGGGTCAGACGCGCTTCCGTATAACGCATCGCAGCGGGTGGTCGCCGTCGATCGATCCGAAGTTTCCTTGTCCATCGACGAGGCGTGTAGCGCATCACCCAATCTTGCGCCATACGGACGAGAGTTGGATAGATGACAGTTTCACCGTGCGGATGGTAATCCCCTGAAGTATCGCCGCAGATTTTCGCGCATTTTCGGTGTTTTGCGCCGGGAGTCAGGTTCAGTTGGCGCATCGCATAGAGGATGCGTCGCTGGGAAGGCTTCAGGCCGTCGCGGACGTCGGGAAGAGCCCGTGAGATAATCACAGACATCGAATAGCGGAGATAGCTCTCCTTCACTTCTTCTTCGACATTGCGAGGAACGATCATTTGATCTTTGGTATAGTCCATAGTTTTCTCCTTATATATCCAAGTTCTTAACAGAGAGGGCGTGTTTGTTCAATGAAGTCACGGCGTGGTGGAACATCTTCTCCCATGAGCATCGTAAACATATGATCGGCAGCAATCGCATCGGGCAGTGTCACTCGGATCAAGTGTGCGCTTGTCAGGATCCATCGTCGTCTCCCAAAGCTGATCGGCGTTCATCTCACCAAGACCTTTGTACCGTTGGATCTCGATTCCTTTTCGTCCATTGGCACGGAGGAAGTCGATCCCTTCGCGAAGTGTAAAGACGGTGGTTTCTTTTCCATCTTCATCGATGATGTCAAAGAGTTTGCCATCGGCAATGAGATAGTTGTCAAAAGTGAAACCAAAGTCAGCCAGTTCTTCTGCGAAGCTCGATGAGGTTGTGCTCTTCGAAAAGCTCGAGGAAAGGCAGCGGCTTATAGACGAAATGTGCTCATCTCTTCTGTCTGCTTCTTCAGGCAGGGATCGAAGCGAGCGTCTGTTCATGAGTTTTGTCGTTGGTGTTCTTCATCTTCTCTGCGGAGCTCCGCAAATTCTTCATCAGAATAGACGAACCGGAATTGATCGCCGATCTTGACTTGGAACCGTGGGAAGTTGCCCTTCCGCATCTCTTGCTTGCAAGAACTCGCGGAAAGGAATCCCTTTTCTCTCGACAGAGAGATGAAAGCCTTCGATTCTAAAATCGCATCCAGCAGTTTTTCAACTTCTTCTTTGTCATCAGATCGGTATGTCCCATTAAGCGGATATCAATATCGCTGACGCCGAGTTTGAGAAGATACTCGTCCATCTCTCTTTCGCTATGGATATAGCGGGAGATCTTTCTTACGGGTCACGCGATAAAGCGGAGGCTGAGCGATGTAGATGAAATTATTCTCGACAAGCGCTGGCATGTGGCGGTAGAAGAATGTGAGCAGCAGCGTACGGATGTGAGAGCCGTCGACGTCGGCATCGGTCATGATGATGATTTTGTGGTAACGGAGTTTTTCGAGCTTGAAATTGTCCCTGCCAATCCCGCAGCCAAAAGCGGAGACCATCGCACCGACTTCGGTGTTTTGCAAGATTTTTTCGAGGCGGGCTTTTTCAACGTTTAGAATTTTACCGCGAATCGGAAGAATCGCTTGGAATCTTCTGTCACGGCCCATTTTAGCAGATCCGCCCGCAGAGTCTCCCTCAACAATGAAGATCTCGCAAAGAGCAGGATCTTTTTCTTGGCAGTCGGTCAGTTTTCCAGGAAGGCGCGCGCCATCGAGAGCTGTTTTACGGAGTGTGAGTTCGCGGGCTTTTTTAGCGGCTTCGCGCGCTTGCGCAGCGATGATCGCTTTTTCACCGATCAGTTTTGCGATGTGAGGATTTTCATCTAAGAAAATCGTGAGTTCTTCACCGGCAATCATCTGGACGACAGATCCGACATCGCTATTTCCGAGGCGTTGTTTTGTCTGGCCTTCGAATTGAGGATTCGGGACTTTGACGGAGATAACAGCTGTGAGTCCTTCTCGCATGTCGTCGCCGGAAACCGCAATCTTGTCTGTTTTTAACAGATTGTGATTCTTAATGTATTGATTGAGCACGCGGGTCAGCGCGGTAGAAAATCCAGAGACGTGCGTTCCGCCTTGACGCGTGCTGATGTTGTTGACGTAAGAATAGAGGTTTTCAATGTAAGTGTCGTTCCACTGGAGTGCAAGTTCGACATCGACAGGACCATCGGAGACTTCTCTCACGCCATGGATGTAGATCGGTTTCGGGAAGAGCGGGATTTTGTTTTCGTTGAGGTATTCAGACAAACGAAACAACTCCGCCTTCATAGTAGAGGCATACTTCAGGATGTTCGGTATCCCGTTCATCGCGATAAGTGATCTTGATCCCCTTATTAAGGAAGGCAAGTTCTCTGAGACGTCTAAGCAAGAGTATCGTAATCATAAGCTGTGACGCTGAAAATCGTATCGTCAGCCCAGAAGTGAACGATCGTGCCGCGCTTGGTTGTTTCGCCGATAATTTTTAATGCATGTCGAGGTTTGCCGCGAGAGAATTCCATCTCGTAGGCAGTTGCCGTTCTGATGGACTTGAACGAGCATTTTTTTAGACAGAGCGTTAACGCAAGAGACGCCGACTCCGTGAAGACCGCCCGACACCTTATATGTCGCTTTATCAAATTTACCGCCGGCATGAAGAATGGTCATAACGACTTCTAAAGCAGTGACATCTCGGCCTTGTTTGATGGATTCTTTTTCGTGACGTCCAATTGGAATACCGCGGCCGTTATCTTCGACCCAAACAGAACCGTCTTTTTGCAGAACAACGGTAATTTCATTCGCATAACCAGCTAAGGCTTCATCGATACAGTTGTCGACCACCTCAAAAACGAGCTGATGCAGACCTGCTGTGTGGGTGTCGCCAATGTACATCCCCGGCCTTTCGCGTACAGCTTGAAGACCTTCTAAGACGGTAATCGAGCTTGCATCGTAGGTGTTTTTGTTTTCATCTTCTGTCATCGTCGTCATACCTTTTAATTTATCCTATGCGAAAAATAATGTTTTTTATCCCGGCTTCTGGAAACTTTTCCTGCAGTTTTTTCAGCAGTTTTTCTTTTTCTTGCTGAACCAATACACTATATAACGCTGCGTTTCTAACCTTTACCATAAGGACGCCTTTTTCAAAAGAAATAGCTTGCGTCATCGGGCGCCATTTTTCATCAACGATTTGAGCCCATCCTTCCAAGATCAAATCGGATCTTTCATTTCTTTTACCGTCAATTTCACGAAGAAGAGATGGAAGCAGATCCTTCAGATGCTTGTTGGTCAGTGTCATCTGCCCTCAAAAAAAGCGGTAAAAAAGTTAATAAATCTTGAATTCAAGAATACGCGAAATGGTGCAAAATAGCAACGAATTTACGACCCTTTTTTTGGCCTAAAAATTGACTACTTTTGGATAGGTTTGAACGTATTTTTTAACCCAAATCCTGAAATTGAAAAAAACAGTAGATGTTCTAGAGCAAAAGAGCGTTCAGGACCATAGCGATTAAAAAGTAGATCGACATGGAAAGGAAGTCATTGAATGCGGTGATAATCGGACCTGCGGCAATTGCAGGATCAACTCCGATCCGCGCAAAGAAAAGCGGTGAAAAGACACCTAAAGAGGTGCTAGCAAGGCAAGCGCCCCAAAGACCGACACAAACAATAATACCGACAATGGCCGGGTTGACTTCGATGGCAGAGAGGCCAATCAGATCAAGGCTCCAAACCAGGATGCCCGCTAAAACACCAAAGATCATTCCTGTAGAGACTCCAATCGTCATTTCTTTGCGGATCGCCTCGCCCTTTGTCCCTGCAGATAGTCCTCCGGTTGCCATACTGCGGACTAAAATCGTACTGCATTGGATACCGATGTTTCCAGAAAGTCCGGTGATCAGCGGCACGAAAAAAAGCACAAATGTTAAAGAGCCAGCTTCGTAGCTTTGCAGAGAAGACATGATTCCGACATTGACAAGGCCTGCAAATAAGGTCACAACAAGCCATGGCGCCCGGGCAAGCAGACGCTTCCATGTCGGTTCATGTTCCCGGACATTTTCTCCCGTACCAGCCATTTGCGCGATCGTGTCATCGGCGATGTCTTCGATCGCTTCCATGACGTCTTCATAAGTGACGACACCAACCAAACGGTCCTCTTCATTCACAACAGGAAGAGCTGGAAGCTTATAACGCTCGACAATATCCACCACTTCTTCACGAGAAGCATCAGCCACCACCTTATGTAGGACAGGCTGCATCACTTGCCTTAAAGGGACGTGGGAAGGATTGATAATGAGATTACGGGCTGGGACATACCCCTGAAGCTCCCCTGCTGGGTTTAAAACGTAAATTTGACGGGTCAGATCGATTCCTGGATTATCTCGAATATAATCGGCAGCATCTCCGAGGGTCATTTCCGAAGGAAATGCGAAAAATTCGTTGGTCATCAAACGACCAGCGGTATTGCGCTGGTGCTTTTTAATCTCCTTAATACGAGCTGCTTTAGGAGCTTCAAGGAGATCGACGACTCTGCGAAACCTGCGCTCTGACATATCTTCTAAAACAGCAACGGCATCATCGGGAGGCATATGGGCAATGAGGTTTTTAGTTTCCGTATCGGAGATATGCCGGAAGATCGCTACACGGGTGCTGCTGTCAGTATTGACCATGAAGCCGACTTTTGCTTCTAAATCAGCGAGATTTTCATAGATGACAGATCGGATGTCGGGAGGAAGTCTTGAAGCGGCATAGGCCAAGTCAATGGGAGTATGCTCGCAAGCGATCTTGATAATATCGTGTAAAATGACTTTGGAAGTCTGCTTATGAAAGGCACGATCGAGTTTTTCTTTTAAAATATCGTCTAATTGACTCGTCTTCGAGTCCATCAGCGTGCCGGAGACTGGCTCGTCTAGATCGATATTTTCGTCTTTCATGAAAACCGCAGAATTTAAAGTTATTTCTTACATAAGTGTCTAATTCTTCGAGTTAAATAAAGAAATACGCCCTTATTATCTCAACCATTACACCAGTCAATTCTACGATCAAAATTCTTTTCTCTCCAGTAAATTCTTTTGCAAATTTTGTTATAATTTTCAAGGTGTTCAGGTTATCTCTGGCCTTTTATCTTTTTATCACATATCATCGACCAATTAATTTATGTATACCCCAGATAAAATTCGTAACATTGCCATTATTGCCCATATTGACCATGGGAAAACGACGCTATTAGACCAACTTTTGCGTCAATCGAACGTCTTCCGTGATAACGAAAAAGTCCCAGAAAGGGTCATGGATAGCTATGACCAAGAAAAGGAACGGGGTATCACGATCTTCGCTAAACATACCAGCGTCTTCTACAAAGATTTTAAAATTAACATCATCGATACTCCTGGCCATGCTGACTTTTCCGGAGAAGTTGAGCGGGTCCTCGGCCTCGTCAATTCTGTTCTCCTGATTGTCGATGCCCAAGAAGGCCCGATGCCGCAAACGCGCTTTGTGCTTTCACAAGCCCTCAAAATGGGTCTTAGACCGATCGTTGTCTTGAATAAAGTCGACAGACCTCATGCGAACCCAGACAGAGCCCTGAACTTAACATTTGATCTCTTCGTTGAACTCGGTGCGACAGATGCTCAGCTCGACTTCCCTGTCATTTACGCTTCAGGCCTTCAAGGCATTGCTGCAAAAAATATCGGCGAGCCGATGGTTGATCTTAAACCGATGTTTGAGATGATCATTGAAAAAGTTCCTGCGCCTCCCGGAAGCTTAGAACTTCCCTTCTTAATGCAAGCAACGACCCTTTCTTATGACGACTACGTCGGAAGACTTGCCTGCGGAAGAGTTTTAGAAGGCATCATCAAAAAAGGACAGAATATCACCCGTGTGAACAAAGACGGACATCCTACACAACATAAAGTCGTCCGTATCGAAGGTTATCTTGGACTCAAAAAAGTCGAGATGGAAGAAGCAGGCGTTGGCGACATCATTAATCTCGCTGGGATTCCCGACATCACCATTGGCGATACTCTCTGCGATCCTACGCACATTGTGCAACTCGATCCGATCTTCCTTGCTGAACCCACACTGGCAATTGAAGTCATGGTCAATAATGGACCTTATGTCGGCAAAGAAGGCAAGCATGTCACAATGAATAAGATCCGCGACAGGCTTCTTCAAGAGAAAAGAGCGAATATTTCCTTAAGAATCGAACAGAAGCAAGACGATTCGATGGAAGTCTGTGGACGCGGCGAACTTCACCTGGCTGTTCTTTTAGAAGCGATGCGCCGAGAAGGCTATGAGTTTGTCATCTCAAAACCTAAAGTTATTATGAAAACAATTGATGGCGTTGAATCCGAGCCGATGGAGAATGTTCACATTGAAGTTCCTCAAGAATATTCCGGATCTGTCATTGAAGAACTTTCCAGACGTCGCGGCGAGCTCCGTCTCCTTGAGACCAATGAACATAATATCACAACCCTCCAATTCCTTCTTCCTACCCGCGGCCTGATGGGCTATCGCGGAGAATTCATGACCGCTACTCGCGGCATGGGCATTTTAACCTCTGTGTTTGAGAGTTATGCACCCTGGAGAGGAACGATCGCAGGCCGCCAAAAAGGCGTGATGGTCTCCGGCAACCAAGGCAGAACAACGGGCTACGCAACCTTCAGCTTGCAAGAAAGAGGTACTCTTTTTGTCGTCCCCGGCGATGAAGTCTATGAAGGCATGGTCGTTGGAGAACAAAACAGGGAAAACGATCTCATTGTCAACGTGACAAGAGAAAAACACCTGACAAACGTCCGAGCATCAGGAAGTGATGAAAATATCATCCTAACGCCTCCTCGGATTTTCACGCTAGAGACAGCGATCGACTATATCAACGACGATGAAGTCGTTGAAATCACTCCTAAGTCAATCCGTCTACGTAAAAAGTTCTTGAAAGAACATGAAAGAAAACGGGCATCAAAATAATCTCGCTTTGACTAATTTCGAGGTGTGCCCTAAAATCCTCTGGACAATTGGAGTTTCATGTTCTTAAAGTTTTTGACATCCTTAAAGTTTTTGACTGACCGCCGTTCAAAAGTCCTTTTTTTCTTGATGGTCAGTATTGTTGCTTTGCTCAACGTCAACTATGGAATTTTAAGAAGCGCTCGTAATGCCCTTGTTGTCGCCGATCTTGGCAAAGGCGCCGGTTCTATTCCAATCTTTGAGCTCTGCGGCACCATGCCCGCCGCTCTTTTAATGGTCTATCTTCTCACTCGCCTTCTGAATAAGTACTCGATCCATAAAGTTTTTATTATCACGCTGGCCTTCTTCTCCACTTTCTTTATCTTTTTTGCTCTCATCGTCTACCCTTCCCTTCCAACGTGGGAGGCCAAAATCATCCAATGGAGCTGGCTCCCCTGGAACGCCTTTTTCTCCGTGATTTTGCCCCAATTTTTATCCCTGCTCTTCTTCGTCATGGCAGAACTCTGGAAGATCGCCCTTCTGACGGTATTATTCTGGGGCCTTGTCAATCAATACATCCCTTTAGGAGATGCTAAAAAATATTATGGACCTCTCATGCTCGGCGGCAGCATAGGAACGATCGTTGCCGGTCCAATTATTTCCTTTTGCACCTCTGACTTTGCCTCCCGCAACTCCTGGTCGAATTCCCTCTCTTTAATGATGATTGTTCTCAGTTTAATTGGAATCTTGACAGCGTATCTCTACTCCAAGCTTTGGAGAGAGTTCGCAGGCCCTAAAAAAGAAGTTGAAGAAGTCAAAGACACCATTTCCGTCTGGGATAGCATCCGCCTCTGTGTGAAGTCTCCCTACCTCTCCCTCCTAGCCTGGATCACGATTGTCGACTACGTCGCCTACGCCCTTGGCGAGGTGATCTTCTTAGACATTCTTAAACAACGATATCCTGATCCTAGAGACTACTGCGCCTACATGGGTCAACTTTCCCTCTGGAGCGGAATCCTAACCGCCTTCAGCGCTCTCGTTGTAACTCCCCTACTTCTGCGCCGCTGCCGCTGGGTCGTTGCATCCTTAGTTACCCCCGCGTGCTTACTAGTGACTGAAGGAGCCTTTTTCATTGCTCTTTGGCATCCTTCCACCTCGCATCAAGTTGAGCTGTTGGTCTTTTTGGGCACCCTATTCTTCTGTTTCGTCCGGGCAGCTAAATACACCTTATTTGACACTTCCAAAGAGATCGCGTTTATTCCGATGCCTCCCCTAGAGAAAATGCAGGGCAAGCTCATTATTGACGGCGTTTGCTCAAGACTCGGACGGGGCAGCGCCTCTGTCGTCAGCATTACTTTGATTCAAGTTTGCGGCGGGGTTTTGGCTAGCGCATCTGCAGCCGGTCTTATCGTGCTGAGTATCGCCGTCAGCTGCGTCGTTTCGACATTTAAGCTCGGCAAGCTCGTCGAGAAAAAGTCAGCCCTCAAAAAAACTGAACCGACTCCTAATCAACTCACTTAAAATCAGCGAAATTGAGAGTTCATGACTGGCACTATTAACACAGAATTTCCGTCTATTTTAACGTTTCCTAAGGACACCCTTGAATTAATTATCTTTTCACGCGAGAAAGGATATCAGGACTTTAAGGGCAACCTGCACGCACTTCAGAGAATGCTTTCAACAGATTTTCAATGCTAACACCCATCAACTTTTTGCGCAGAGATATGGAGCAATTGCTGCTTGCGAGCAAGACACTCCTCTCTACATTCTCGTTAGAAGAATCAAAAGCAGCGCTGCCCTAGCTGCTCAAATGAGATTAGATCACCAAAAACTACCGAATACTGCCCTTTTGTTTGCTTTCGAAATGCCTCGAAGACACGATCTCTGGCTTGAACTTGATAAAGAAAACGTTCCTCGATTAATCGATTATCAAAAGCGCTTCTTTGAAAGTGCGACCACTCCAGCAGACCTCGATGCAAAAAGAAGGTTTTGCCTCAGTAGCTTCGATCGGAATATGCAACTTCTGGATCTTATCCACCAGCAATTCAGAGTCTCCTTCGAACTTGTCTTAGCCCCTTTCCATTCAAAACAACCTCTACAAGAATTTAGGAATCGGTGTCTTCGACTGCACTTACTATCTATTGAAAGAAACAGTTTGGCATGTGCGCTGGAGACAAGCGAAGCGGGTTTTGACACCTTCTTAGGCACTTTGCGTAGGACTGAACGAGTGATTTGTGATTTTTTGGTTCCCCAACCCAAAAGAATTTTACCGTTGGAAAATAGTTACGAATTATTAAATAAAAGGGGTGTTACACTTTGTGAAACAAGCTTTCTCAGTTGGGGAATGGAAATCCCTGTTGAAATCGTGGCTTCATATGAATTTTCAGGCGACGTTATTAAACCCGCAATACTGAAATTTTCCGCTACGCCACGCCATAGATATACCAACCTAGGATCGTTCTCCGTCGAGAAGGTACGATGTGATGCAATAAACTATTCGATCCTTTACATCCACTCCTTCGTGGAAATCGTCAAACAAGATATCGACACTAACAAGTGGCCAATTGCACGCCTCTTGATCCAACTCGCTGTTGAAATCTTTAACCATGAACTAATCAGAGAACTTGAGATCGTTGCGCCACATGTCTATGCAAATGTTTTTTCAGACGCAGGTTTCGTATTAATAGATCGAAAAGGGACTGTCTCTACCTTTTCCCTTGAAAAATCTTCCACTTATCCTCAGACTCAATTTGTTATTAAGGATGATGATGACATAGAACACATCGCTTGGGCTGCCCCTGGTTTAACCTGGGAAGAACAGATGAAAAGAAATCCCCTCCTGTCTCTTCCTGAAGGACCGATTTTACCGCCGCTATTATTTCTCTGAATTCATCCGTGAAGGAAAAACCAAAAGACATCTTTGATATCGATAAACCGTCAAAATGATCTCTGGATGGACTTACTCTCATCAGCGCACGTTGTTTCATTTAGGTCGTCAGTACCTTTAGCGATAGCTAGCATTTCATGAAGTTTATTGCTGATATTTTCAATCCCATATGCCCAAGCGCGAAGAATATCGTCTTTTTGGTCATCAGTTTTACTTTCAAACCACTCCGCATAATCCTTAGGACGGCGTGGTCGTAAAATTCCATCTTCAAATAGTTCATGATCGAGCAGGTTTCTGACAAGAACTGACAGACGCCCGAGGTCTTCTACTCTTTGTCTCATGGCTTTACCTCGAAAAAATTAGTACTTAGAGAATAATCTGGCAACAACACTGAAGTCAAGAACTACGAGGACTGTGTATTTTTCAATAAATCCACAGAGTTCAATCTCTTTTAGGTATAGAAAAAGACGCCACCGAGTTTCTGATGGCGGGCCCATTCTTTTTTAGATTTAAGCGTCAGCTCATCATCAAATGAGATCCAATCCCCATTTTCCTGATTATAGATAAACGACTGAAAACAGCCTTTTAATGAAGTGTAAAAAAGCTTGGCAGAAGGATTCTTTTTCAGATAATTCACAATCTCAATTGGACTCATCTCAGGCTTTTCCGATTGAGGGCCTTCGCAAGGCTGTCCATAGCCAGAGCTGACCATTCCTGGAGCAACTTTTTTGAACATGATCCCAAAACCAGCCAGTCCCAGCGAGATACGATGGGAATCAATCCCCTGCTCATGCAAATACTGCAAACTCTCGACGACGGATGGCCCTTCCCAAGAAAATAACACCGAGTGGAAGTTCGTGCGAGAGCCAGGTTCTGGACGGCTGTAGTCAAACGCCATCAAATCAATTTGGACATCTAGAGCCACAAGAGATTTGAGATCAAAACTCGTGAGAAGTTCGAGACTAGCCGGCAGTGCAATTCTCACCTCATCTGCATTAATTGATTGGCATTCTTTTGCTAGATCCATGCCTTGATGAGCCCTGAGAGTCCTTCCATATCCTTTTTTCTCAAAGGCCAGAGAAATCTTGATCTTGGGATGCTCTTTTTGAAAGGCTTTTAAGCCCTCAGTTGTCATTTCTTCTGATTCCAAAAATGTCGCATGATCGATCCCTGCAACATCTATCTCTTTGAGTTTATGGTAATAACCGCCGGTTTCAAAAGTCCTGTGCATATTTCACACATTGCAAAAGTGGTTTTTAATTTTCAACTTATGTTACAAGAGTCGTTACACTTTTATGACAGATCAACCCGTTTTTCAAATTTTTGATGCGATCGCACCGACCTACGACAGGACCAACAGGATCTTGTCCGGAGGGATCGATCTTTATTGGCGCCGCAAGATGGCATCGCTGCTTCCTTCGCCGGAGAAGATTAAGCTGCTGGATCTTGCAACAGGGACCGGCGATCAGCTTCTTTCACTCCTGAAGAACTCCCCTCGCATCCATCAAGCTGTCGGCATTGATCTTGCAGAAGAGATGCTGAACATCGGAAGAGCCAAATTAAAATCGTATGCAGACCGGGTCACTCTTAAAAAAGCCTCGGCAACGGCCATCCCCTATTTAGAAAACACCTTTGACTGCGCAACAATGTCCTTTGGCATACGAAATGTCGACAATGTCCCTCAGTGTCTGAGAGAAATCCATCGGGTTCTTCGCCCCAATGGACGGGCGTTGATCTTAGAATTTTCCCTCCCAACGAATAAATGGGTCCAAAAGAGTTACCTTTTATATTTGAATAAACTGCTGCCGCATATCGGAAGGCTGATCTCAGCTCATGAAATCGCTTATAGTTATCTGGCGCGCACCATTCAGGCTTTTCCACAAGCGGGCGCTTTTTGCAAGCTGATGGAAGAAGCAGGCTTCCGCTCTGTGAAGGCTCATCCTTTGACGCTCGGCATCGTCACCATTTACCTGGGAGAGAAATGACAGCTCTTTGGAAGTTTTTAGACGAAGCGACGCAGTACCCAAAGATCTATTGGAAGTCGCGCGGCAGTAACTTTGTATTCGCAGGATATGGCGCAGGTCAAGGCGTAGAAAAAAACTCTCCACTGACTTTTGGAGGACAAGCTTTTACTCCACAGTCCTGCCAAGGCATCTGGAGCTGTTTTCCTACCTCTCTTTTCTTCTCGCCGACCACTCTCAAACAAGAGATTTGGGATCCTTCCCGTTTTCCGTTTGCCCTTCCCAAATTACTGGAGAGGAAAGACACTCCAACGTTCGATCAGTGGTGGATGATGGTGGGTGGCGCACTGGAAAAAATTAAAACCGGTCAATTGAAAAAAGTCGTCCTCGCTCGCCAGACTACCCTTAAATTCGATGGCAAAATCGATCCTCTGCATGTTTTGAGAATGCTAACTCCGATCGGGAAAGAAGCATCGCTCTTTATGCTGCAGTTAGATAAAGACACTGCTTTTCTTGGTGCAACCCCAGAAAAACTCTTCCACCGGCAAGAGAGAAAAATCACCTCAGAGGCCCTCGCTGGTACCAAAGACCAGATCGAACAATGGACAGCCAAAGAGTCTTCTGAAATCGAGGCCGTCCAAGTTTTCCTCCACGAGAAGTTCATGCGATTCTGCCGAGATATTAAGTGGCAGCCTCCGGAGCAAAAATCATTTGGAAATCTTAACCATCTTTACCAAAGCATCCGTGGAGATCTTAAAGACGAAGTGACCGATCAGGAGCTTTTTTTACATCTTCACCCAACTCCGGCTCTAGGAGGGCTTCCGAAGGAAGCCGCAATCTCTTATCTAACTCAGATCGAGCCGTTCCACCGGGGGTGGTACGGCGGACCTTTTGGAATGGTCTCTCCCCGTGAGACCGATATGGCAGTCGCCATCCGCTCGGCCTTGATCCGCGGAAATGAAATGCATCTTTTTGCCGGTGCTGGAATTGTCAGAGATTCCGATCCGCAAAAAGAATGGCAAGAACTCGATCGAAAAATCCATCACTATTTGAGGTTTCTAAATGAATGATGCCTATGCAAAACAGATCGTCCACCACCTCGTCCAACAGGGCGTACGTCGCGTCTGCATCTCTCCGGGTTCTCGATCGACGCCACTAGCGTATGCTTTTTCTCAAGAAGAAAGACTCGAAAAACTTGTCCACTTTGATGAAAGGGGCCTTGGTTTTTATGCCTATGGCTATGCCAAAGCCTCAAAAACGCCCGTTGTGCTCTTAGTCACTTCAGGAACCTCTGTCGCTAATCTCTTCCCTGCCGTCATGGAAGCCTTTCAAGATGAAGTCCCTTTGATTGTGATCACCGCCGACCGTCCGCATGAGCTCAGAGACTGCGGAGCCAATCAAACCTGCGACCAGGTCAAAATCTTTGGCCAGCATGTCCGGTGGTATTTTGAGATCCCCTGCCCTGATCATGCAATCCCCTCTGGATTTATCGGCTCAACGATTGCCCAAGCTGTCTATCGAGCCACCCAAAGCCCCAAAAGGACCCGTCCATCTCAATTGTCTTTTCCGGGAACCGTTTCTATCTGACCACGAAGAAGAAATACTGCCCTCAACCCATTATGAACCCACACACCATACCCTTTCGACTGCATCCATCGAACAATGGGCAAAAAAACTCTCTTCCTGCGAGCGAGGCGTCATCATCGTAGGATCGATGGCCCACGGCACGTTCGCTAAATCGATCTTTACCTTAGCAGAGATGCTAGATTGGCCGATCTTACCTGATATCATCTCCGGCATCCGCTCTGAAGGGCTGCACCAAAACATGATTCCGTATTACGACATGGTGCTTAAACTCGTGCCTCACTTCCGCCCCGACTGCGTCTTGCATTTCGGCGTACCGCTTCGGTCTATAAAGCCTCTTTCTCAATGGCTGAAACAGGCGGCTTCCTCCGATCTATGCCATGGTCGCTGATCACCCCGAACGTCGCGATCCGTCTCATACGCTAACCCATCGGTTCCAGACAGACCCGACAATCTTTTGCGAGCAGCTGCTTCAATGGATCCCTCGCCGTATCTCATGGCTAAGCCACTGGAAAGCCGTCAGCCAAGTGATTGAAGGACATATCGATGAATTTGTCCCGGCCGCATCCGAGCCCGGCCTTGTCCGCTTTTTACAGCACCATCTTCCGCCTCACTATTCGTTATTTTTTGCTAACAGCATGCCGATCCGCGATGCCGATCAGTTCTTTTTCCCCCGCTTCCACCGCGGACCGATCTATGGCAAACGAGGAACGTCGGGCATTGATGGCAATCTCGCCATGATCGCAGGGCTAGCTGAAGGATCTCAGCGGCCGATTGTCGCTGTTGTCGGCGATCTCACCGCGCTGCATGATCTCAACTCCCTTGCCATCTTGCAAAAATGCAAAGTCCCCGTCATTTTGCTTATCGTGAACAACCAGGGCGGAGGAATTTTCTCTTTCCTTCCGATCGCTCAGAAAAAAGAGATGTTTGAAGAGTACGTCGTAGGAGCCCATGCGTGGCAGTTTGAAGACCCTGCAAAGATGTTCCACCTGCCTTATCTTCGCACGACAGATCCAACTCAGCTGACTCGAATCCTGAGGGAAGAAAAATCTCACATCATCGAATTTAAAACCAATCGCGTAGAAAACCGGGAACTCCATCTTTCCATTGAGGAAAAGATCAAAGAGAAGATCCAGGCCCTTGCCTACGCTGTCAACTAGAGGTAACTCATGACATCGCTTGCGACTCAAGTAGAATGGACTGCGTGCGGCACTTATTCCGACATCAAATACGATAAGTACAATGGCATTGCAAAAATCACCATCAACCGTCCCCAGGTCCGGAATGCTTTCCGTCCGCAGACAGTCGATGAAATGATGCACGCTTTAAACGATGCAAGATATGACAGCGAAATTGGAGTGATCATTATCACCGGCCAAGGAAAAGAAGCTTTCTGCTCCGGCGGAGATCAAAAAATCCGCGGCGATGCCGGCTATGTCGATGTCTAAAGGGATGAACGCCTCAATGTTCTCGACTTTCAACGGATGATCCGCACCTGCCCAAAACCTGTCGTCGCGATGGTCGCAGGCTATGCGATCGGCGGAGGCCATGTGCTCCACGTTGTCTGCGATCTGACGATCGCTGCAGATAATGCGATCTTCGGACAAGTCGGACCTAAAGTCGGCTCGTTTGATGGAGGATTTGGCTCGAGTTATCTCGCCCGCTCTGTCGGCCAGAAAAAAGCGCGTGAGATTTGGTTCCTCTGCCGGCAGTATAACGCTCAGCAAGCCCTCGACATGGGGCTTGTCAATTGCGTGGTTCCTTATGAAGAGCTTGAAGCCACAACGATGCAATGGTGCCAAGAGATGCTCCAGCACTCCCCGATTGCCCTCCGCTGTCTCAAATCGGCCCTGAATGCCGATTGCGATGGACAAACTGGACTCCAAGAGCTTGCTGGCAACGCCACAATGCTCTTTTACATGACGCCTGAGGGTCAAGAAGGCCGCAACGCCTATGTCCAAAAAAGAAAACCCAACTTCAAACAATTTAAACGAAAACCCTGAAATCCTTTTGCTCGGAACTTCATCGCGGAATACAACTGTCGAGGCCCAGAGTCAAAGGCCAGAGTCATTAGAGGAAAAAATTATGAATCAATCGCAAATCAGCCCGCCCATCACTAAGAAAAAGCCCGGCACTCATGTCTGTGCCTACCTCATTCTGAGACAAAAACAATGAAGTCTTGCTGCTTCTTAGAAAAAATACTGGATATTGCGACGGCCAATATGGACTTGTTGCTGGCCATGTTGAAGATGGAGAGCCTGCAACTACAGGAATGATCCGAGAAGCCAAAGAAGAAGCCGGCATTGAGCTTTTACCCTCCCAGCTCAAAGTCGTCCATGTCTCTCACAGATGCTCGAACCGGCAAAATATCGATATCTTCTTTGAGTGTACTTCTTGGAAAGGAGAGGTCATTAATCAAGAACCGGAAAAATGTGCCGCTTTGAATTTTTTCCTCTTGAGAACTTCCCGACAACACAATCCCCTACATCGCACGGACAATTCAAGCTGCGGCAAATGGAATTTGCTATTCAGAAGACGGCTGGGAATCAATCTCTTTGAACTGTAATACATTGCAATGTTTCATTCAGAGTAGGATATGGCTAAAATTAGGAAGAGTCGAAAACATTCGAGAAGAAAAAAAAAGTTGCTAAAACCAAAAAACACCCTTTTGGATTTTTTCAGTGAAGCGCCCTATCCAGAAGTCGAGCTGGACCTTCAGCGAAATAATGATCTAGATCGAAAGCTAAATCTATAGAGGGAATTGAGCTAGCCTTAAAAAGATGATTTTTCAGGGGCTCAAAAAAAAGCCTTACCTCTTTTTGGCTCCCGAAAAAATAATCTTTTTAACGACCTAGCTCAATCCCCTCTGCAAGCAGCTAACAATCAAACGCTCAGGTGTTTTTTGAAGTGGCATTTTTGAAATTGCCACGCACTGCGTGACAAATCTCTTGTAGTGTGATCAGGAGAAAAATCTAGCTTTAGGCCGTTTATCGGTTACATCTTATTGCTTATTTGAACACTCTTCGATGACTTCATCAAGGCCAGGATAGCCCGACAAGTACCGCTTGATGTTTTTGGTGATCCTTTTCATTTCTTTGCTTGGATGCTGGGCAACTGAGTCATCTTTGCGGATGCGGCCCGGATCAAGCTGGACGGCTTTACCCTTGTAGAAACCATAATTGACTTTCAGATTTTGGGAATGATCCCGGTATCCCTTTTTGGTCCGTGAGACAAAAAGCGCATAGATCTGTCTAGCCGCTTCTTTGGCTTCAGCAACTCTTCCTTCCTTATAAAGCTTATCTAAGTAAGGAAGCGCAAGTTCGACTTTTCTCTGCAGGATGAACGGATATTTTTCTAAGTTGATCTGATAGAGCTTCCCTTCTTTGCCGACCACTTCAACAGATTGATTGAGAACAGTGGAGGCATCAAAGTGGTTATAGACAACGCCCGTCTCTTCTTTGAGATCTTTGAGTGACATTGCGTATCTTTTAAAGTTTTTCTCTAGATGTTTTCTTTTGTTGAAAAGGGAATTGCGGGGATTGAAAAACTTGATGACGTATTGATGATCGGCGCTTTCATATGCCGTGAGCTGTCCGCCGCATCCAAGATAGGTGAATTTTTGTTTCAGAATTTCCGAAGCTAGCTGCTTGGAAGCCTGATCGGGATTGCTCGGAGTCCTCTTAAGATCCCCGGATGACAAAAATCTTTAGGACCAAACTCAGGATGATCGGAGCGGAAGTGATCATGGGCCATAATAAAGGCAGCAACGATAAGAGAAAAAATAATGAATTTCTTGATCATGTTGAGATGGAATTTTACTAAAAGTGCTTTATTTTTGGAATCTCTAAGGTGAGGTCAAACTAAGTCGACCACATTTTAAACTAATTGAAAAAATATCAAAAATGGATAATGCTTAGTAAAACACTTTTTGAGGTCGTTTCAAATGAAACCATTTTCTATTTGGCTAGAAGCAAGCCGCCCAAAGACTCTTATCGCAAGCATCAGCCCTGCGTTAATTGGAACTGCACTCGCATGGAAAAACGGATCGTTTTCTCCTCTGATCTTTCTGCTGACGCTGCTGACGGGCGTTGCAATCCAAGTCGGAACGAACTTTGCCAATGACTACTTTGATTTTCTTAAGGGCGCAGATACTCTTGATCGAAAAGGGCCCCGCCGTATCACTCAAGCAGGACTTGTTGCCCTTCCTGTGATGAGAAAAGCGATTATTCTAGCCTTTACCTTAGCTGCCCTCTTCAGCGCTTATCTAGCTTTCATAGGCGGTCCTTATATCAGCCTGCTGACGATCCTCTACATCGGTTTAAGTTTGGCCTATACGGCGGGACCCGTGCCGCTGGCTTATTTTAGGACTGGGAGATTTTTTTGTTCTCATTTTTTATGGCCCCGTTGCAACACTCATCACCTACTATCTCCAAACTCACGAGCTTCCCTTACATGTAGGGCTCTTAGGCCTTTGTCCGGGACTTGATCTCAACCGCGATCCTGACGGCGAACAATCTCCGTGATGTCAAAGAAGACAGAAACTGCAATAAAAAAACTCTCGTGGTCCGATTTGGAGAGACCTTTGGAAGGATGGAGTATACCTTCTGTTTAGTCGCTGCATGCCTGATTCCCTGCCTTTACGGCCATTATCTGATGCCGATCCTACTCCTCCCCGCATTGTTCCCATTAAAGCACTCTGGACGATCCAGGACAAGAAACTGCTCAACGTCCCATTTGCACAAACCGGCAAGCTTCTCATTTTATTTACCTTGCTGCTTACCGTATCGATCATCTATGAAATTTAAGATCTATCATTTCAAAATCATCCAAGCGATCTTCGGGATCAAAGAAGGTTTTTTGCTCCAAAGTGAAAAAAACTGGAGCGAAGTCTCTCCTCTTCCCGGCAGAAGCCGGGAAACCTTATCCCAAGCATTAGAGCAGCTCAAAGCTGTCCAAAACGGATATCAGGGGCCCTTATTCCCCTCAGTAGAGTTCGGACTATTCGGGCTGACGGCTCCCAGAATCTCTGAAGCTCCCGTCTGCTTATTTCTGAACGGCACAGTCCAAGATATTCTAAAACACGCCCAACAAAATCACGGCTGCAAGGCAGCTAAACTTAAACTAGGACATTTGGATGTTACTGCGGCTGTTTTTTTAGCTAGAACTCTTAAACAAGATTTCCGTTTACGCCTTGATATCGGAGGCAACTGGAGCAAAGAACAAATCTCCACATTTCTTTCACACTTTGCTCCTGAAGATTTTGAGTTCATTGAAGATCCTGGCCATGACGTCTCTCCTTTTCCGATGGCCTCGGATGATCATTGTTTGGGATCAACCCTGGTCTGGAAGCCGATGGTTAAGGGCCTGCCCGAGAAAAAAACTCCCGTCATCTTAAGCAGCAGCTATGAAAGCGGAATTGGCATCCATCAGATCGCAACACTCGCACAGGCATTGGAAATCCCGGCTCATCCTCTTAGGCATTGGAACTGCTGTACATCTCCAAGAAGACCTTTTAGAAGATCCGCCTTTCATTCGTGAGGGGAAAATCCATTTTCCTGCAGAATTTCACATTAAACAAGAAAGAGTGACACCATGCTGATTACCGATGAATTTACCTGGGACCATGCTTCATTAGAAGACTACGTCGAAGGAATGTGCAGGCAAATCGAGGCTTTTCCTCATGAACGGGTAGCCTTTTGGGCTCCTTCGACGCCAGAAGTTGTCCTAACGCTCTTTGCGTGTTGGAAGACCGGTAAAATCGCCTGCCCTTTAAGCACGCGCCTTCCCAATGCAGATCAAGCTCTGGCACAGCTTCAAACAGAACTTTTCACACCGACCTTCCCCGAACCCGAAACTCCACGCGCCACCGAATGGGATCTCTCCAAGATGGGAACCTTTCTATTTACTTCAGGATCCGTTGGACAACCCAAGATCGCAGCGCTCAGTTTAGGCAATCTCGTTTCCAGCGCCATTGGTTCTTTCAACATGATTCCCTTACAGCCTGACGATCGCTGGGCGCTGACGCTCCCCCTCTTTCATGTGGGAGGCTTAGGGATTTTAATGCGGTCGTATTTAGCCAAAAGTTTTGTTCTGCTCAGCTCTAATTGGGAGCAGGCAACCCATCTTTCTTTGGTGCCGACTCAACTTTTTAGGCTTTTACAAAATCCGACAGACCTGCCTCATCTCAAAACCATCTTGCTCGGAGGCGCTCCCCTGCCTGATCTAGAAACCCCATGGAATATTTTTCCGACCTATGGGATGACAGAGATGAGCTCGCAGATTGTCACGAATCACCAGATCCATCCGTATGCCGAAATGAAAATAGCTGAAGACCGCGAAATTTGGGTCAGAGGCCCTGTGCTGTTCCATGGCTATTACGAAAAAGGAAAAATCGAGCTTCCTTTGAAAGACGGCTGGTTTCAGACAAAAGACCTCGGCTGCTGGGAAGACGGCCTGTTTAAAATCATCGGAAGAAAAGACAATCTCTTCATCTCTGGAGGAGAAAACATCCAGCCGGAAGAGATCGAAGAAGTCATCCGGAGAATTTGCGGTCTGCATGATGCCGTCGTCGTGCCGATACCGGATAAAGAATTCGGAGCAAGACCTGCAGTCTTTCTAAAACATCCTGTCCCGTTAGAAGAGCTCCAAGAAATGCTAAAGGCCCACCTGCCAAAGTTTAAAATTCCGATTAAGTGTTTTGAACTGCCGGAAACTGGCCTGAAGCCCCATAGAAAAACCCTTGCTGAGATGATCTCAACAAGGGTCTGAGCTTATTTTTTCTTACATTTGCACAGGCTGCAAGGTCCCGCACCCCAATAGGCGATCAAGAAAGCCGCCCCTAGCATGGAAAGGTTTTTCATAAACATCGCTTGTTGCACCATCTTTAGACCCGGATCTTGGACATTCCAGAAATTATGCATCGTCAGCGTGACCGGGATCAAGAATACCACGATCAGCCAAGCCCCCAGGCGTGCTTTGTAGCCAAGAAGAATACTGAGGCCTCCTAGGACTGCAAGCAGTCCCGAAAAAGGGACAAGGAATTCGGCGAACGGCACATCATATCCTTGTGCATAATGGATCGCTCCACTGGAAAAATGTTGGATCCCTGAACCGATAAAAATAGCTGAATAAAAAACTCTTCCTATAAGAACTAAAAATTTCATAATAACTCCTGTATTGGACACTTGTTTTTAAAAGAACCTTTCCCGATAATTTTAAGCTTATGCGTAAGAGTATCATAACACTTTTTTTATTTCCTGTTTTACTCCTTGCAGCAGAGAAAAAAAAGGAAATCGCTTTATCTCACAATTGGACAGCGACTCCCAATGACCAAAACTTTGTCCAGAGCGGCAGCCTGTCTCGCGTTTGGAAAACACTTCAAGAAAAAAACGTCTACCTCATTACCACCGATCTGAAAAAAGAAAAAGATACCGACGAACTCAGATACATCGTCGTCTGGAACAAGCCAGGCTGCGGTTCAAAAGAACTCTATAAAAAGTTTCCTCAGAAAAAGCTGCTCTTATTTATGTGGGAACCGCCCTCTGTCATTGAATATACTTCTGAAGACCTATCTCATTATAAAAGGGTCTACACCTGGGATGACGATCTCGTCGACAATAAAAAGTTTTTCAAGTTTTACTATCCTGAGCTGAAGCCCATAATGAAAAATCTTCCTTCTTTTGAGGAGAAAAAACTTGTCACACAGATGTCCTCAAATAAAAAAAGCAACCATTCAAGAGAACTCTACTCTGAAAGAGAAAGAGTCATCCAATTCTTTGAAGACAAAAAAGATTTTGACTTCTACGGCTGTGCCTGGGAAGACAAAGGGTATAAAAACTACCGCGGGTTTGTCGATAACAAGCTCGAAACCCTGAAGAACTACCGCTTCAACGTCTGCTACGAAAACATCTATGACATCCGAGGCTATATCACCGAGAAGATCTTCGATAGCTTCGCTGCGGGCGCTATCCCCATCTATTGGGGTGCTAGCAACGTCACCGATTATATTCCAAAAAACTGCTTTATCGACCGTAGGGACTTCAAGGACTTTGCTGCCGTCTATGAGTACATCCGCACCATGGATAAAGCAACCTATGAGACCTATCTAAAAAACATCGTGGCTTTTCTCCAGAGCGATAAAGCAAAGCTTTTCTCAAATGAAATGTTCGAAGTGATTTTTTTAGAAGCGATCCGCTTTCCTTGAACTAATTTTTTTTATCCCTTTAATAATTAGCCGACTAAATCATGTTTTAACATTTTAAAATTGGGTAATGGATTGTGTGAAATGGGGTCCTTTCCTATAATCCGGCACTTAATTGAATTTCGCCTTTTTTTAATTGGTTATAAAAAATGGTTTCAAAAAGCTCCTACTCCCAACAGATCTGGACTGACGATGCAGCCTCATTTTATCTCGCACAAGGCGAGCTTGCTCTGCTTAAGGGAGATCTCCAGGGACTAGAGCTCTTTGACAAAGCTTCAGAGCTCGAACCTTGCAATGCCGAAATTTTCTACCGTCAGGGCCTAGCCCTCTTCGAACACGGATCGACAGAGGGAAAAGAAAAAGCCCTCCTCTTAGCAACAAAGAAATTCAAGATCGCCACTCAGTTAGCTCCTCATTATTTTGAAGCTTGGCAGGCCTGGGGAAATACCCTGCATCTCCTTGGCACAACCTATAAAGAGCACCACTATTTTCTCGAAGCAGAAGAAAAACTAAAAAAAGCCTTGCAGCTGGGTGAAAGCACCCCATCAGATCTTTTTTCTGAGCTCCATTGGGACTATGGTAAAGTCTGGACTGAGATTGCGCTCCATTCTGGCGAAGCCGTCGATTTTCAAAACGCAATAGATGTTTTCCAAAAAGCTGCTGGCTTTCCCGACCATCTTCCCCAGGAATTCTGGAATGATTTTGGCCTGGCTTGCCTAGAAATGGCCGATCTCGTCAATGACCAACGCCTGGTCATCAAAGCCATCCACTGCTTTAAAAGTGCTGTCGCGCTCACGCTTTCTTCGTTTGAAGGCTGGTTGCTGCTCGCCCGGAGTATGACTCTCCTCTATGCTAGCACACATGATGAAGATCATTTCACCCAGGCTCACGAGTGTTTTTCCGCAGCTGCGCATCTCAAGCCCTACAGTTCAGAGCTATGGCATGAATGGTCTATATTTCTCCTCGATTCCGGACGCCGCACGCAAGACCCCAAAAGACTACGGGCTTGTTTAGAAAAGTGCCAGCGCGGCTATGTCTTCAACGCCAAAGACGCCGAGATCATTGGCACGTGGGCAGAAGCCTTATCAACACTAGGACAAATCTCCGACCGGATTGATCTTCTCTACGAAGCTCAAAACAAAATCACCGAGGCAATGGAACTTTCCAAAGAAGAAAATCCCGAAGTCTGGCACTCGTATGCAAAAACTCTTTTTTCCTGGGGACTTTACTTCGATGATTTAGATTACTACTATCAAGCAATTGAGAACTTCCAAGAAGGACTCTCCTTTGACCGGACCCGCTATCAAGATTGGTATGGCATTGCTCAGGTCTACGCTAGAGTCGGAGATGCTGAAGACGATGCCGATGCATTTGAAAAAGCCGTCCGCTTCTATGCGAAAGCTTTCGATTTGAAACCCATCAGCTCGCATTACTTCGATTACGGATTTGCACTTTCCCGCTTAGGTGAAATGAAAGACGATCCTGACCTGCTGAAACGCGCTCTCTCTTATTTTGAATATACGCTCCAAACTCAGAAGAACGCTCTCTATCTCCATCCGGAATGGCTCTATCACTATGCGATTACCCTCGATCTCTTAGGAGATTCCAATGAAGATCAATACGCTTATCAGAAATCTCTCGAGATCTTCTCTCAAGTCCTCATGATCGACCCTGATTTTCCACGCATCCATTACAGAATAGGCCTAGCATATTCTCACATTGGAGAGGCCCTCGGAGAAATGGACCATTTCTACCGCGCGCTCAACCACTTCCGCCTGGCTCTTAAACATGAAGAAGAAAACGACTTTGTGATCCTCGACTGGGGAATTACCCTGATCAACATCGCCCAGCACACGTACGATAAAGATTTAGCCGATCAATGCCATCGTGAAGCCGAACATAAGCTGATCCAATCGGCCCGCCTCGGAAACCTCCAGGCTTTTTATCACCTAGCCTGCCTCTATTCGCTCTTACAGCACTATGACAAGTCTCTGCACTTTATTCACAAATCGCATGAAGCAAAATCGCTCCCCTGTCTTGAGGAGCTTCTTGATGATGATTGGTTAGAAGGCCTTAGAATGACGGCTTCTTTCCAGGAATTTCTGACGCATCTCCAGCACGGCTAATTTCCTGTCGTGTTAAAAGGGACCGCAAATGGTGACTTCGTCGGGACGTAGAACTCTTCCGATAACTGTAACCACACCAAAACCAGCTCCGATCACAGGAATTAAAGCAGTAACTGCCAAACCAAAATAAGCATGGCTAACGAGCCTCTTAAGAGAAGAATCGACTTGGCCTATTTGATAAACCGTGTAGAACGTGTATGCAATACCGCTGCATCCTAATGCACTCAATGCAACACTCCCGCTAAAGATCCCCAGACAAGTCAGAGCAGTCGTAGAGGCGAGTCCCGCTACTGCACGCCAAAGATGGGTATTAACTTGAGGATTCTGATTTGTTCTCCAGATATCAACCAAAGCTTTTGCCGTACAACCTAATCCGCTAGCAGCTAATATCCCATGGTAAGTCGCTAAAGAACGAATCTTGCCGGCAGCAATATTGAAAAAGGAAGGTGGAGGATAAATCTTTATCGAATAGGACATTTGCACTCCTTTAATTAATTCGTTTTTTTAGCCAAATTATAATATAAAGTAAGTTAAATCACTAAATAATTATAAATTAACAGAATTAAATAATTTAATCACACATATCAACCAAGAGTATCAATAAGCCATCTCAATCTAACTGCGATCGGCTTGAAACTTTGAATTTGAACCGCGCCAAAGCCCCATCCCCGAACACATACTCAAGTCGAGTAGAGCTCGGGGATGTGGTTGCAAAAAGGACGTTTTTGCCACGGCCTGGAGTTTTGCAACTGGCTCTTATCCCACCTTTTTGCTAGAATGCGCGTTTAGCTCAAAGGAATATTCATGGATAAGCGAACGATTATTTTTGTAGTTTTAATGACGGCGACGTTCTACGCGGTTAACCATTTCCTTTTCCCCTCAAAACCTGCCGCTGCTGCGCCTGCTCCCATCGTTCAAACAGCGACAACTTCACCGATTGCAAAAGCATCCTATCAAACAAAATCCTCTTCTGATGAAATGCTCTATGTCATCCAAAACAAATACCAGCAGCTCGTCGTTTCAAGCATCAACGGAGCAATTGCTGAGATCAACCTGCCTTTTCAGAGCAAAGAGCATCCTGACAGCGTGGTTAAAAAGATCCGTGTCGATACCATTTTAGAAAAAGACTATCCTAAAAAAGACAGTTTTCCTGCCGGCGCTTACCAAACCTATGAAGGGTCGTTCAATGAAGGGGCTGTCGACAATTATTATCCGCTGCTGCGCCGTAATGTCGATCCGCAATTTTATGCCATGGCAACACTGACAAGCGATCCTGACAGCGCAGCGACTGTTTTCCAAATGACTAGACTTGAAAAAAACGTCATACAAATGGAAGGGACGACAAACGGCACGCGGATCACCAAAACTTATACACTGCCAGTCGACGACTCTGCAGCTCCTTATTCCTTTGATATGACGATCCAAGTCGTTGGAAACGGACAAGACCTTTCCTTGACAACAGGGGTGCCAGAAGTTGAGATCGTTTCAGGAAGCTCGACTCAATCTCTGAAATACCGGATGACAAGAAATCAAAAAGGCGCTGTTGAGCAGCTCTCGCTCCCAAAAACAGCAACCACCGTCTCTTCGATTGTTCCAGATTGGATTGCCAATTCCAATGGTTTCTTCGCCATTATCTTAGACCCGCAAACAGAAATGAGTTCCGGCTTTACCGCTTATAAAATTCCAGGCCAGGATGTTCCAACTCGACTGACAACCATTGACTCGCAATACGACCTTTACCCAGCGGCAAACTACCCTGGCTATGACATGCGGCTGCCGTTTAAAAACAGTTCAGCAACGTATAACTTCAAAGTTTTTGCCGGCCCGCTCTCCAAAAACATCCTCGATAAAAACGACGCTGTTTATCACGGAGACTATGTCGCTGTCATGAGCTTCCACGGCTGGTTTGCTTTTATCTCCGAGCCGTTTGCCAAGTTCTTGTTCTTCCTAATGAAGATCTTTTACTCGGTCGTCCATTCATGGGGATTTGCGATCATTCTTTTGACGATTGCTCTCCGCCTCATGCTTTATCCGCTCAACGCCTGGTCGATCAAGTCGACGGTGAAGATGCAAAAATTAGCGCCTAAACTGGCGATCCTTCAAGAGAGATACAAAAAAGATCCGAAAAAAGCTCAAATCGAAATCATGGGACTCTACAAAGAGAATGGAGTTAATCCCCTTGGCGGATGTTTCCCACTCTTGATCCAAATGCCTTTCTTGATTGGGATGTTCGATCTTTTGAAATCGACTTTCGAGCTCCGCGGAGCGAGTTTTATTCCCGGATGGATCGACAACCTGGCTGCTCCCGATGTGGTCTTCACGTGGCATACGCCGATTTGGTTCTTTGGATCGTCGTTCCACTTGCTCCCGATCCTGCTCGGAGCTGCGATGTTCTTCCAACAAAGAATGTCGGCAACTGCGCCAAAAGATCCAAGCAAGATGACAGACCAGCAAAAACAGCAACGGTTCATGGGCAATATCATGACGGTTGTCTTCACCGTGCTGTTCTACAATTTCCCTTCTGGACTGAACATTTACTGGCTATCATCAATGCTGCTCGGTATTCTCCAACAATGGTGGATGACTAAAAAAATCAAAATAACAACCTGAGTTTTGAGTAGAAATTCTTCAGAGTTAATGAGCTTTTTTAGATGTTTTCGTGTTTTTTTGCGCTGGGAATAGTCGAAGGTCTATTCTCAAGCAAAAAAACACGAAAACATCAAAAAAGATCGTTGACTCTGAAGAATTTCTACTCTAAATTCGGGTTACATGAAAGTATGGGAAGATTTTCTTCAGACTCAAGTGAAAAATCTTGGGTCTGAAGCAATAGACAAATGGGCAAAGTCTCTAAAGATTGTCTTTTTTGATGCCGGCAATCTTTATCTAGAGGCCGGGGACTCGTTTCAGCTCAACTGGTTTGAAGAGCATCTCAGACCGCAAATCCGTCAGTTTTTCCGCAATAACAACCAACGACTGATCAAGGTCCATCTCTCGATGGCAGGAGCTCCCTCACCGAAAGATAAAAAAGTCTGGAAACCTGTCCTCAACCTTGCCCAAGACAGTATCAATCCCTCCTGCCGTTTAGAAACGTATTTTGCAGGCCAGGCAAATTTCACGAGCTTTTCTCTCCTGAAAGACTCTTTAGAAAAAATGATCTACAATCCAATCTATCTGCATGGTCCATCCGGCTCAGGCAAATCCCATCTGCTGATGGCAGCTTTTACTTTTCTGACTCAGCAAAAAAAGCAGTGTTTCTATGTCACAGCCAGCACGCTGACAAACCACATTGTCGCCGCTATGAGAACAGGCGGGATGCAAAAGCTGCGGGAGCTGTATCGCCAGCATGATGTGCTTTTAGTCGATGATGTCCATCAGCTTGCCCATAGGAGCGCAACACAAGAAGAGCTTTTTCATACATTCAATGCTCTGCATGTCGCCGGCAAACAAATCATTTTAGCAGGAAGCGGCCTCCCCTCTCTCCTCGATGGCATTGAACCTCGTTTAACGAGCCGTTTTGAATGGGGCCTGGTGCTGCCATTACTTTCTTTGACAGTCCACGAACAAAAAGAGTTTTGTCAAAGCCGGGCCAAAGAGAAAAAGTTGGATCTCTCTAAAGAGGTCGAAGAGTTTCTTTTAACAAACCTGACTAGCGTAAAATCTCTCCAGAGCGCTCTTGGATACGATTGGTCTCCGGAAAGGTAAAAATGAGGTTACAGTGTCCCTTTTGCAAAAGTGGATAGAGCCTCTATTGGAAGATCAGAAAAGGAAAGCATTGACGCCGGAAAAAATCGTCCAGGCAACAGCAGAGACTTTTGAAATTCCTGCAGCGGACATCTTAGGACGGTCTCAAAATCAAGGCTGCAGCTTGCCCCGGCAAGTGGCCATGTATCTATGCCGCTCCATGCTTAAAATGCCTTATTTGAAAATTGCAACGGTCTTTTCAAGGGATCATTCGACGGTCATGACGAGCGTCAAAAGCGTAGAGAAAAAAATAGGAGAGCAGGATGACTCCATGCTCTCCACAATGAATTCTGTTAAGCTAAAGCTTAAATCTTGATGAAAGGCTGTCCAGGTTTGCCATGTGTGGCAGGACCTGTAGGCGGCATCTGATGAGGCAGACGGCCTTGTCCACCAGGGCCACCTTTGCCATCATCTTGCGGCTCGCGTCCTTCGCTGAGATCTTTCGCTCTCTTTCTCCAGCGCTCGACTGCTTCCACAAAGATAGGGGCAAAACGGCGTAGGGACGAAGGATCAGCGCCGATTCCCATCTCTAGCACGCAGTGCATGAGGATCAATTCCTCATTCACAGCGACTCCAATGCCTCCGCCGGCCATCTGGCCGCCGAGCATGGAACCTTCCAAGAGCGACTCATAGAGCTTCAAACGATTCCCAGAGTCTTTAGGAAGACCATCAAGAATCGGAGAATACAGATAGAGGCGGTCTGAATGCGGCTCATAGGTCAGGTGCAAAGAAAAGGTATTATCAATACCTAAAATACAGGTGTGGTTCTCATCAAACTGCAGCTCCAGATTAAGTTCTTTACCGAACTCTTTCAGGTTTGCCTTGGCGTTCTCATAAGACATTGAACGTTCTCCTCATAAATTCTTTGGGCATAAACTCTTCCTAATTAGAAAAAGTCTGCCTCGTGTAAGAAAGCAGTTTCTCAATTTGTCAAAAAAATTGCAAATACAATCATACTTATGTATTAAGAAACTTAGATGGACATACTTTTGAGACTGCCGCCGGCCAGCCCAGCCCTCTTGGGGCCACCAAATCGGACAATGGTGTCAACTTTGCTTTTCACTCCTCGGCAGATGAGGATGTCTCTTTGGTACTCTTTGCTCCAGGTGAAAAAAACCCATTTGCCCGTTTGCCCCTTAATCCCGATGTTAATCGGACTGACAAAGTCTGGCATATCGAAGTTAAAAAACTTGCTTGTACTTTTTGACTATGGCATTCAAATTGGCAAAGAATTGCTGCTAGACCCCTACGCGACCTCGGTCAATACTAGCCACGAATGGGCCAGTCCTTCTTATTCTGAAAGAAAACCTCTAGGCCGGTATCAGAACGACCCAAAGCCCTTCGATTGGGAAAACGACACCCCGCCGATGATCCCATTTCAGAATTTAGTTATCTATGAGATGCATGTCAGAAGCTATACGCTAGACCCATCCAGCCATGTCAAACAGCCAGGAACATTCCTTGGCATGATCGAAAAGATCCCCCACCTTAAAGAACTTGGGATCAATGCGGTTGAGCTTTTGCCCATTTTTGAATTCAACGAATGTGAAAATCAAAGAGTCAATCCTGAAACGGGCAAAACACTTTGCAACTATTGGGGATACTCGACAGTTAATTTTTTCAGTCTGATGAACAGGTACGGGACCTCTTCCGATAAGTGTGCCGTCATCGATGAGTTTAAAACTCTTGTGAAGGAACTCCATAAAAATGGGATCGAAGTGATCCTCGATGTCGTCTACAACCACACGGCTGAAGGCAACGAAGAAGGCCCGAATTACTCATTCCGTGGACTCGATGAAAAGTCGTACTATATTTTGGGGCCTAATGGGGAATACTACAATTACACAGGATGCGGAAATACATTCAATTGCAATAATCCAATTGCGAGCGACCTGATCATCGATTCTCTCAGATACTGGGTCAATGAAATGCACATCGACGGATTCCGTTTTGATCTGGCTTCGATCTTGACCAGGAATGAACAAGGCCATCCTTTACAGGATCCTCCTGTCGTCCGCCGCATCGCAGAAGATCCCTTGATCGGTAATGTCAAACTCATCGCGGAGGCTTGGGACGCCGCAGGTCTTTATCAAGTCGGAAACTTCCCCTCTTATGGGCGATGGGCGGAATGGAACGGCAAGTACCGCGACATCGTCAGAAAATTTATTAAAGGGACCGATGGGAACGCAGGCCCTTTTGCAGGAGTTGTCACAGGCTCTCAAGATCTTTATAACTATGAAGGCAGGCCGTATTTCGGTATCAACTTTATCACGGCTCATGACGGTTTCAGCCTACGCGATCTGGTCAGCTACAACCAGAAGCATAATCTTGCTAATGGAGAAAACAATCAAGATGGCGCTAACGACAACGAAAGTTGGAACTGCGGCCATGAAGGACCGACAACCAACACCAAAATTTTAATGTTCCGGCAAAGGCAAATGAAAAATTTTGTCGTTGCTCTCATGGTCTCTGTAGGAACACCCATGATGCTCATGGGCGATGAGTATGGCCATACCAACGGCGGCAATAACAATACCTGGTGTCAAGAAGGACCGATCAATGACTTTCTTTGGAATCAGCTGGACCAAGAAAAAGAGCTATTCCGATTTTTCAAATCGATGATCGCTTTCCGAAAAAGTAATGATATGCTTAAACGGACTGAATTTCTTCAAACGGATGATATCGATTGGCATGGGCTTAAGCCGTTTCAGCCTGATTGGTCGCCTGCATGCCGTTTCGTCGCCTATACATTGAAGGATAAAGCCAAAGAAAATCATCTTTATATCGCCTTCAATGCAACGGATATCCGGCCAACGGTTCATCTTCCTCCGGCGCCAGAAAATAAAAAATGGTACCGGATTGTTGATACGGCTTTAGCAACACCCAACGATTATATCGACAACCCGATGCAGTTCCAACCTCAGAAAGTGATCTGCAAGATGGAAGCCCACTCATCAATTATTTTGATCGCGATGTGAACGTTGTAATGGAATTCCTGTTTTGGTATTTTAGTATTAAGAAACTGTTGTGGAGGTTTACGATGTACCGGGGAGCTGTTCTTTTATGCGCGATTTCTCTGATCTTTGGGTGGATGTTACAAGAACGGCGATCATTTGACTATTTTTTCAGAAGCAAGAGCTTCTAACCGTCCAATTGTCAGCTTTGTTCCTGTCATTGACAATTCCAAGAGCGATCTCAACTGGAATGTCTCACAAGAATTGACCAAAGCTATCCGCGAGCGGTTGGCCCAAAAAAATCAAGTTTACATGGTCGGTAAGCACCTGTCGCAGCCCTGGCTGAAAAAGCGCTATCTGCTCATGATCCTTTCGATATCGATACTTCATGGGTCAGAAGAGCTTTCCCTCAAAATGAGTTTGTCGTCTTTATGGAACTCATGGAACATAATGAAGTTCCTGTGATGCAAAAGATTCTCAAGACTCCCCTGCTCTACTGACGATGTCCGTCCGTGTTCGCGTCATCGATGTCCGAGAAAAAACACCTAAGGTTGTTTTACAAGAAATTGTCGAGCAGTCTCATCATGTTCCAAGACAATTTACCAAAGCTAATTTCAACCAAGTCCCTTGGGGAGATGAAGCTTTTGATATCTCTCCTCTTGGAATTGCCCATGACCAGCTTTGCAAAGAACTGCAACCCGCGTAGAAGATTACATCCTTATCGCAGGTGCCAAATAGGATGATTGCAGACTCAATTTATATCATCCTAGTTTTTGGCTTAATTGGGTTGATCACCAATACGATCGCATGGAAAAAGGGTTTCTATAGCTCGCGTTTTTATCCAGCTCCGCCGATAGCCTTTAAGCATGTCGGTTTTCTTTTTGCCATCTACATCGGCGTGACATATGTTTTGTCCAGCTACTTTGGAGCGCTGCTGCAAAAATATTCTGCAACTACCCCTACAACGGGCATGATCATCTTTTTGCAGTTCGTCTTAATTACTTTCATGCTAGTCGGATTCTACGTCTATTGCCAACGTCCAGGCCAAGGAAGTTTTTATCAGGATTTGGAAAAACCCCGCAGTGCAGCCCGCCACTTCACCTTTGTATGACTTTTTACTAGGCGCTATTGCCTGGCTGGTTGCTTTCCCGGTTGTCCAAGTCATCGGCCAGCTTTTTGATATGCTCCTCTTATCATTTTCCGTTTCGAGGGTTATGAACAAGTCGCTGTTAAATACCTTAAAACCACGCTTGAAAGTCCCGCAATGGCCATCCTGGCTCTTATTTCGATTGTGATCGTCGCCCCAGTTGTCGAAGAATTTCTATTCCGCGGCGCTCTGCAAACATATTTAAAAAGACGCATGCAGCCAAAAACTGCGATCATGGTCGCCTCGGCCTGTTTTGGCCTTTTCCACTTTTCTGCCGAACAAGGTTTTGGCAACATCTCCCTCATCGCCTCTTTATTCGTATTTGGATCTTTTTTGGGATATGTTTATGAGAAGCAAGGCTCATTGTATGCTTCCATAGGACTGCATATGGCATTTAACTTTATCAGCAGCGTACGAATCTTATTCGGATGAGGGTACTCAATGAAAAAACTTTTATTTCTTGCTCTTTGCTTTTTTAGACCCATTTTTGCAGACGCTCTCTCGATGGCATTTCTAGCTTTGGCTGGGATCTTTTTCCTGCCGCGGCCAAAAACGAACAAAATACAATCTTCTCCCCTTACTCTATCTATTCCTGCCTTTCTATGACCGCTGCCGGCGCTCAAGGAGATACTTTGAAAGAGATGCAAAAAGTCCTGCGCCTTCCATCCAATCTTAAGACGCTGTCAGATGCACTCACTGCGAACAATGAATCCCTCCAAGGCCATCTGAAAATTGCGAACAGCCTCTGGATCGCGCCGAAATTTTTCATCAGGGCCGATTTTCGCAAAACAATCGAAACCGATTTTCAGGCCTCTGTTCAATCTCTTGACTTTTCCGTTTCCCAAACAGCCGCAAACACCATCAATCAGTGGGTTGCTGGGCACACTGACCAAAAAATCACCCAACTTTTTGCTCCCAGCGATCTTCAAGCTCAACCCGCCTTGTCCTTGTAAATGCCCTTTACTTCAGCGCAAAATTTCTAAGGCCTTTTAATCCAAAAATGACAACAGCTCAGAGTTTTTGGACAGATACAGACTCGGTTGTCAAAACACCTATGATGGAACAACTGCTCCATTTCTGTATGTCGAAGACGAGACTTTTCAGACAATTGCCATTCCAATGGAAGCCCAACAGATTGCCTTTGTTGTCTTCCTGCCTAAAGAAAGAGTTTTTTCTGGCCTGTCATCTCCTCATGACCTCGATACGTTCTAAACGTCCCTTGAGAACCTTGATGCAGCAAAAGTCCAAGTCAGACTTCCTAAATTTATCACTCAAAGAGAGGTTTGACCTCAATCAAATCCTTTCACAGCTTGGAATCTCCACTGCCTTTACTCCCAAAGCAAATTTTTCCGGAATCGACGGCAAGATGGATCTTTACTTAAGCAAAGTGTACATGAGGCTTACTTTGCCCTTGATGAAAGCGGCATTGTCGCAGCAGCGGCCACCGGAGCTGCTATGAATATCACATCGACTGAAGGAACTCCTAAAGTGTTCATTGCCGACCATCCGTTTATCTTTGCCCTTGTTGACCTTCAGACGAAAATTCCTCTTTTTCTTGGGGAGTTGATTACAATTCCATGAATTTGATGCTGCCCCTGATTGAAAGTTTTGGCATTTCCGATATCGGCACCACCCGTTCGAATAACGAGGATATTTGGGCCGAGCTTCCCGATGACCATTTTTATATCCTTGCCGACGGCATGGGCGGTCATCTTGGCGGCGAAGTTGCGGCCAAAGAATCCGTTCTTCATATCAGTGATGCCTTAGAGAGTTTTCTGCGTCAGCATCCCCATCCTTCTATTCCTGCCGTCAAATCCCACTTCAAGCAGACGTTTACAAAAGCTAACGCCTGGATCCGCTCGCTTGCCCATAAACATCCCGATCTCTCCCGGCATGGGAACTACGCTCTGCTGTTTGCTGGTCTTAGGAAAAGAACTCATCTACGCGAATATCGGAGACAGCAGGATCTATCGTTTCCGCAACATTCTTGAACGTTTGACACAGGACCACTCTCTCCGTGAAGAGCTCCTGGCCCAAGGTGATCTTACTGAAGAGACAGCCGCTGACTTTCCCCGCAAGAACATCCTCACCCGCGCCCTAGGAATTTCTCCCACTGTCGATCCTGATATCCAACAGACAACAGTTCAGCCCGGCGACACCTATTTTCTTTGCAGCGATGGCCTCCATGATGCCCTTAACGACCGTCAAATGGAGACGATCCTCAGACGAAATCCCAGCATCAAAGAAGCTGCCATCGAACTTGTCGAAGCTGCAAAAAGCGCCGGCGGCACCGATAATATCACCATCTTGATCTTAAAAATGAGTCCATGAAAAAAATCTACCTCGACAACAACGCTACGACTGCCCTTGACCCTCGCGTGATTGAGGCGATGCAAGAGGTTCTTATTCCCATCCCCTTTAACTCCTCTAGCGTTCATTCTTTTGGACAAGAATCTAAAAAGCTCCTGACAAATTCCCGCGACACAATTGCCCATGCCCTTTACGTCAAATCTCAAGAGCTTGTTTTTACCTCCGGCGGCACTGAAGCCCTCAATCTCCTCATCCGAGGCTTCTACACTCCCGGCGCTCATGTCATTTCTTCCAATGTCGAACACCCTGCTGTCAGAGAAACCCTCCAATCGCTAGGCGCCAAAGTTAACTACCTTCCTGCTGGTCTTTGGGGTGCTGTGCAGCCCCATCAACTCGAAGAAGCCCTCACTCCAGAAACCCGCCTGATCGTCCTCACAGCAGCTAATAACATCACAGGCGTCAAAACTGACATCACTAGTGTCGCAGACATTGCCCACAAAAGAAATATCCCCTTCATCGTCGATGCCGTTCAGATCCTCGGGAAGGAACTCTTCCATATTCCTCTAGGAATCTCCGGCATGGCATTTTCCGGCCATAAGCTCCATGGACCCACAGGCATCGGCCTGGCCTTTGTACGCTCCCCGTTTAAGTTAGCTCCCCAGATCACCGGAGGATCACAAAATACGGTAGACGCGCCGGCACAGAAAATCTCATGGGAATTGTCGGCCTTGCCAAAGCCGTTGAACTTCTATCAACCGAACTTCCTGCAGCAACAAATCGGATGCAAAAGCTCCGCGATAAACTCACAAATGGCCTGATGGAGACTCTTGGCAATATCGTCGTCCACGGACAAGGCCCCCGCATCTGCAACACCGTCGCATATTGGATTTCCCGGCATTGATGGAGAGACTCTCCTTCTTCAACTGGACCTAGCCGGCATCGCAGCGAGTCACGGCTCAGCATGCACCTCTGGCGGTTTAGAGCCCTCCCCAATCCTGCTCAACATGCAGATCCCTGCATCTCTTGCCAGATCAAGCATCCGGTTTTCTTTAAGCCGCACGACAACAGAGCAAGAGATCGATACAGCCATTGAGCTGATCACCCAATACGTGAAGAAGCAAAAAAGACTCTAATAGGGCTTTAATGGGATAGATTCATGGCCTGATCGTTACCCATAAGTCCAAAGCGGGCGTTACAAATTCTTAATTACAGATCTGCAATTGGAAAGGAGAAACCGCCTCAGATCGGGAATAGGGAGAAAGAGAGCGATTTTACGCTGCTGTGGAGAAAAGATCTTTCCGCTTTTACAAAAATGCTGCGCTGTGACTCTTACAAAAAGCTTAAGAAATATTTTAACCCATACTTTGAGGATTTGCATGTCAACAACCTGGAAAAAATTTGCTCTTTCTACCACAGCCTTCAGCCTGCTCGCCGGGAATGCCTTTGCGACAGACTATATTGTCAGTCAAGGCACGGACACTTCCGTTCTAACCGGAGGCGCGGGGTCGGGAATTTCAGGAGAGCTGCGCTACGTCCTCAACCAGCTGCTCAATGATCGCGCACAGAACCTCGGCGGCACGACCCACACGATTACATTCTCCGTGCCGAGTGTGACGCTGACCAACACCCTCCCCATGATCAACCTCTTCACTTCTGATACCATCACCATTGGGAATTTATCGGGACCCACCGCCACGATCGATGGTGGCAGTGCGGGCCGCCCCTTCTACATCGCCAAAGGGACCGTCACCCTCCAAAACCTCGACATCCAAATGGAAAGGCCCAGGGAGGTTCCGGTGGTAAAGATTTCGGCGGCGGCGGGATGGGCGCCGGCGGCGCCCTATTTATAGACAATGCCACCGTGACATTAAGTAACGTCTCTTTTTGAATAACACGGCCAGCGCAGGCCTGGGTGACACAATGGGAGGAACAGGCATTGGAGGTGGAGGAGGAGGTCTAGGGGGAAGCGGAGGGGATGAAAGGCGGCGGCGGCGGCGGATATAGTGGCCATGGAGGAAATTCATTCGGGCGGCGGCGGTGGAGCCGGCAAAAGGAGGAAACGGTACACATTTTTGCTGGAGGAGGAGGAGGGGGCGCAATCATCGGTGCCGATGGGGGAGGTCTTCGATACCAACGGAGGAGATGTTCCTCCCTATGTCTTTGGCGGCGGTGGTGGTGGAGGCTTATATAGGTGGGGCTGCGGGCAAAGGTGGAGGGACCCCTCCTGCAACTGGCTGGCGGCTCCGCTGGCGGCGGCGGCGGCGGCGGATACAATGGGGCAAGTGGTAGTAGCGGAAGTGGTTGGTTAGCGGCGGCGCCGGCGGCCTCGGGGGGCACTCAACGGCGGTGGTGGGTGGTGGTGGTGGCTTCGACCTCCTTGGCGGTAACGTCGGCGGCGACGGCGGCCTCGGGGGCGGTGGAGGCAGCTACAGCTTTGGCGGTAGCTCCGGCGGCTCCGCTGGCTACGGCGGCGGCGGCGGCACCGGTCCCGACGCGCTTCGGCGGCAGCAGCAGCTTCGGCGGCGGCGGCGGCGGCCAGCGGCGCTCGGTAGCTTCGGCGGTGGTGGTGGCGGCGGCGCCAGTGGCCAGGACGGCGGCTTCGGTGGCGGCGGCGGCGGCAGTATCGGCGGCGGCCCCGGTAGCGGTGGCGGTGTGGGCGCTTCCAATGGCGAGGGCGGCACCTCAGGACCTGGCGGCGATGGCGCCGGACTGGGAGGAGCCATTTTCCTCAACACAGGAACCTTGATCTTACAGGGCAACTCAACGACATCTTCCAACACCACCTCAAGCAATTTAGGTACTGGCGCAAATGCCGGAGGAGACCTTTTCCTTCGCACCGGAGCGATTTTAACCTTCGATACAGCGCAAACGGTCAATTTCTCCGGCTCGATTGCCGATGACAGCCTCCAGTCTCTTCCAGGGGAACGTATAATCCAGGCTCAGCCTCCGGAGCCTCCCTCACCAAGCAGGGATCGGGCTTGCTTATCCTTGGCGGGAACAACACAATATGCAGGCCCTACTTCCGTAACGGGCGGGCAGGCTCTCCGTGAACGGGACTCTGCGAAGCACAGTGACAGTCTCTTCAGGCGCAACACTCGGTGGAACGGGGACGCTGCTCAACCCGGTGACGATTCAGAGCGGAGGTTTCCTCACCCCCGGAAACTCGATCGGCCCCATTGCGATTGGGACGCTGACTTTAAACAGCGGCTCCACCACGCAAATTGAGCTCGATCCCACCACGTCATCAGAGATTATCATCACGACAGGAGCCACAATCGATGGGACCTTGCAGGTTTTGACCGATCCGGGGACTTATAGCATCGGCCAGATTTACGACATCCTTACCGGACCTTATACAGGGACATTCAGCAGTCTTACTGCGCCGAATGGATTTACGTTTAGCACGATTTACTCAACCGACCTGATCCAGCTCCTGTTGCAATCGATATTTGTTCCCCCGCAGATGATCAACACACAAGGGCTTTCGGGTAACAACAAGAAGGTGGCGAATTATTTGAACAAGCACGCTCCAAATTCTGCGGCCTTTGCTGACCTGGCTTCTTTATCGGGAGACACCCTGAAAAAAGCCCTCGAAAGCGTCTCCCCCTCGCGCAATGCACTGCCGATCTTCGCCGCGCAAAACCTCTACTTCTCACTCAGCGAGGTTGTCAGCTCCCACCTCAGCCAGCACCGGTTCCTCAAGGATCTAAGCGGGAAAAATGAGACGCTCGCCATGCAACTTTTCGAAGAGGACATGGGAGATTCCATAGGATACCTCGCCGATGCATCCGAGAACCCCCAACTCACCTCGTGGTGCCCAGCGCCTGAGAAAATGAAGACCGCTCGCCAAAATCCTTGTGATTTCTGTCCAGAAAAACCCTACGCTTTCTGGGTGGGTGCCTTCGCTGAGAACCTGCATCAGAACAGCCACCATCAAACGCCTGGCTTCAATTCCTTGTCTGAAGCGGTCTTCGCCGCGTTCGACTACTATGCTCAGCGGGGGGTGGCAGGGGCAACCACGGGGTATGCGCATACCCAACTGTGGGATCAGCATCACATGGGCAAGGCCAATGTCAATTACTACTACAGCTCGGTTTACGGAACGGCCCAGAACGCTCCCTTCTACATGGACTTCGCAGCATGGGGCGGCTACCTGGACATCCACAGTGAGAGGAACATCTCCTTCCCTGGCTTCCACAAGACTGCCAAAGCGCACTACCATGCATGGCAGTTCTCTCCCCATCTTGAGCTGGGCGGAGATATCGATAAGTCGTGGGGCGGATTCGAGCCGTTCGTGGCTTTCGACTATGTGAACACCTGGCAGGTAGGGTTTAAGGAGCATGGCGCCGATAGCATGAACATGAAGCAGAAAAACCACCACAGTTCGATGCTCAGAAGTTCTGCCGGGCTTCGCATCTACGAAAACTGGACCTGGAACAGCGGGACGCTGCTCCTCAAGCAGCAGGTGGCTTACGTGAACAGGAAGATTTTCCGCACAGGCCAGGTGAATGCGGCCATCGTCGGGGGCACGGGCTCCTTCTTTGTCGAGGCGCTTCAGCCGACGCAGAACCTCGGCGCGGCGGCGTTTGAGGCGTTCTTTGCTCCTTCGAATCCCCGCAGCGCGCAGTTTAGCCTGGGGTACTTCGGGGAGTTCGGGGCCGGGACCCAGTTGAACCAGATCATCTTGAAAATCATCAAGGAGTTCTAAGCTTACGCGGCAACATGTTAACATCTTAACAATGAGAGGGTTATGAGTATACGAGCAGTAGGTTATTCCTTAGTTAGAGCTTGCCCATTCCAGCAGGCTATCCAAGTTCCCCATCGCGCCTATTCACAAGATTCTAGACTCTCTTTAGGACAAGTTTTATTCAGAGCTTTTGCGCCGAAGATTTGCCCTTGGTTTGTTCCGCCCGGCCCCCTCAAAGCCGATGCTCCTCAGTACAACGTCTTAACTAAGGCGGAGTGTGAAGCACATGATGAACGACTTTGGAATAAAGAGCTAAAAAAGGCTTCTGAAGAATTCGAGAAAGTTACAAAAAAATAAATCTTAATAAATCGTACGGATAGCGATCGATTTAGCTCCGCCAAGGAGGGAAGCCTCCTCGACGGTGAGCTCGAATTGCTCTATCCTAACTACCTCGCCCAGAGCTGGCGTATGTCCTAGGAGCTGGGTCACAAGCTCTTCCAAAGTCTCGACACCCTGAGAATCTAAGTTAACGTGATAGGTCTTGTTAAATTCTTCAATGCGGGTATCTCCAGGAAATGTACGGTCGACAACCACGTGATGAGCCCTTGGCGTCATCTCTTCAAAAGACATCCAAGAATCAGAGAGCCCAAAGATCTCATCGATAATTTCATCTAAAGTCAGAATACCCCGTGCAAGGCCGGCTTCGTTGAGGACAATGGCCACGCTTTGGTTATTGCGTCTAAACTGCCTTAAAATCGCCATGATCGAGTCTTTTTCCGTGATAAACCAGGGAGCTCTAGCATAATCCCTGACTTTTTTAGATTCTTGGAGTCTAAGAAGATCTCTTGGATAGGCAATCGCAATGATATTCTCCGGCTCTTTGTGATAGATCGGGACGAAAGGCGAATAACGGGAATTGAGAAGAGATCGCATCTCAGAGACAGTGCAAATAGAAGGGATCAGCTGCGTACTGCTGAGCGGCTGCATGAGTTCCTTGGCAGTCATATTGCGGAGTGCGAAGATATGGGAAGCGATTGTGTTGAACTCTTCTTCATCTTTTTCTTCTAAGATCTTTTGGAGCTCTTCCCGGCTTAAGTAGAGCCCGGCTTTTTGAGAGCTTCCCAAAATCCGATGGACAATGCGGCAAAATCCGTCGAAGAGCCAGATGATCGGACGAAGGATAAAAGAAACGAGGTAAAGGACGGGGACACTGATCATCGCCGCATGCTCGGCATACCGGCGTCCTGCAAAAAGCGGCGCGATCTCTGCAAAAATAAGAACGATGAAGACTTGTGAAAGCGGCGCCCAGTCGGGACTGAGATGGATCGACTCGTAGAAACGGCGAGCGGCCTCAGATCCGACCTGCAGTGCGGTGTTAATACAGATCAAGGCGGTTCCAAAAAGACGGCCGGGATGCTGCAAAAGATCATTGAGCCAAATCGCCCGGCGGTTATTTTTGCTGACATAATATTGGAGCCGGACTTTATTGAAGGAGACACAAGCCATCTCTGCCATGGCAAAGAATCCTTGGATTACCAGGCAGAGCAATGATGATGGTAAGGAAAAACTCCCACGAATGGCTCATCGTTTTTTCCTCAATCTGCGGATATAGACGCGGCGCACTCTTGTGGGCTCAGCAGCCAGAACATGGAAAAGAAAATCATCCGTGAGGTATTTGCTGCCGCTTTTCGGGATATCTCCCATCTTTTCTGTGAGATAACCGCCGATTGTCACCATGTTGTTTTCAGATGAGAATGAGACATCGAAGATCTTTTCCAGATCTGCGAGTTCCATTTTTCCGCTGGCGATGATCACATCTTCTCCAGATCGCGTATAGAGATTTGTCTCATCGCGGCGGTCGGTGATTTCTCCGATAACGGTCTCAACGAGATCTTCTAAGGCAACGATTCCTGCAACAGAGCCGTATTCATCGACGACGATCGCAAACGAGTCTTGCCGGTCATAGAACTGCCGGAGCAGTGTCTTGGCTGGGACTGTTTCAGGAACAAAGAACGGCTTTTCTAAAATTGTCTTCAGATCTTCGATCGTGCGGATCTCTTCGCGGTGAAGAAAAAAGAGCCGGCTTGTGACAACACCGATAATTTGATCGAGTCCTTTATCGCAGACTGGAATGCGGGAGCATTCCTGATCTACGAAGAGATGCATCAACTTGGTCAGAGGCTCATCGAGATCAAAAAAGAGGACTTCTTCTCGAGGGCGCATCCGTTCTTTGACGGTCGATTCCTGGAGCGCTAAATAACCTTGGACGAGTTCTGCCTCATCTTCATTTAACACCCCGAACTTGCGGGATGTTCGCAGTGCATGCTGGAGTTCATCAATCGAAATCTCCTCTTCTTTATGGAGAAAGAAGAAAAGAACCCGGGAAATGTGATTGGTCATGCTGACGAGAAGACGTCTGATGGGCATTAATATCTTCTGCAGCAGTTGAATGGTCGGCGCCATCCGATAAGAAATCCTGTCATTATTGACCAAACCCAGAGACTTTGGGATGACTTCTCCTAAAATCAGCGTTAAAGCAAGCGGGACACCGACACTCTGCGCCCAGCTCGAGGCCTGCCCAAAAATCGAAGAGGTGACGTTTTGGACTAAGATATTGACGGAGACATTCAGCATGATGATCGTCACTAGAAGCTGGCGCGGAGAAGAAAGAAGCTGAGCAATGAGCTGCTTGCGTGGATCTTTGTCTTGCTTATAGGTTTTGACCTTCAATGACGAGAGGGAAAAGAGGGCTGTCTCGGAAGCGGAAAAAAGCCCGGAAAAAAGAGAAGCACAGCAAGGACAAGGATTAATACTATCATCTGTTATGGATGCTATCTCATATTTAAAAAAAAATCTGCTCCAAAAACATTCTACTTTAAAGATTTTTGCTACCCATCCCGCCAATTTTGGCAACTATGGTTGCAATTCTGGCGAATCGAATAAGGAATTCATGGTGATTTATTGGACAATAAGATTCGGCGAGATATCGGCGCTATTTCGCCGAATCTATGTTTTTTAACCACATTCGGCGAGATATCGACGCTATTTCGCCGAATCTATGTTTTTTAGCCACATTCGGCGAGATATCGACGCTATTTCGCCGAATCTAGCATTCTTAATCCACATTCGGCCTGAACTACCGATTCTTAGAATCTAATTTTGATGAAAGTAGACTTTGGTCTGCCCTTCGGCGACTAAACCAAGATTCCGTTTGAGCACCAGTTCGACCCAAGCAGGATCGGATTGGCTTTGGATCTGAAGAAGAAGTTCTTCCTGGTCTGCTAAAGCAAGGGCTTTTTCCACTTCTAAGATCTGAAGGCGGCCTGTCATCTCTTGATAGGTGATGTTTTTTTGCCGGACGCCATGGAGGTAGATAACTCCGCAAAGGGCCACAAACGCTATCACCCACCAGCTGCGATGCAGCCAATGCCTCTTTAGGAGAGGGAGCCTTAAGGAAGTGGTGTTAATTGTCGCCATCTTAAGCCTGATTGTATGGAGATAAGTTTTTTTGCGAAGAGAAATGTTTTAAAATGCGATATTATCGCACAAAAAGATTTTCGACAACGATTTAAATTGTTAAGACACAAAAACTTAAGCTATTGGAAGAGTAATGTTTCTCTGACCTTGATATTTTCCGCCACGGTCTGCGTAAGATACTTCACAGACTTCTGATGCTTGATAAAAGAGAACTTGGGCAAGCCCTTCGTTCGCATAAATCTTAGCTGGAAGCGGTGTCGTGTTGGAAATCTCAAGTGTGACATGTCCTTCCCATTCAGGTTCGAAGGGAGTGACGTTCACAATGATACCGCAACGGGCATACGTCGATTTGCCAAGACAGATCGTGAGAACATCTCTTGGGATGCGGAAATATTCTACGCTGCGTGCAAGAGCAAAGGAATTCGGAGGGATGATGCAGTAGTCCCCTTCAATATTGACAAACGCATCGTCACTGAAATTTTTAGGATCGATCAAAGAGTTGTTGATATTGGTGAAGACTTTGAATTCCCGAGCAACACGCAGATCGTATCCATAACTGGATAGGCCGTAGCTGATGACCTTCTGCCCTTCACAATGGCGGACTTGTCCGTCAACAAAAGGTTCGATCATCCCACGTTTTTTTGCCATTTCACGAATCCACTTGTCTGATTTGATGCTCATTAATTTATCCTCTTTTTAACTTGAGTTTCCTATTTTTTGGGTTTGACAAGGTTCTTATCTGGTAAATATGCAAGGCGCCGCCGAAGGCGGGACCCCGATGCAGGCAACCCCTTGCGGGTTGTCGAAGCAGGGCAACGTAGCAGATTTCCCAGATAAGAGCCTTGCCAAACCCAAAAAATAGGAAACGCAAGTTATTAAAAGGTATAGCTCGGCAAATCGTTTTTTGCTAGAGTTTTGTAAATGGGACCAGATAATTTTGTTGAATCCACCTGGACAAAACCGGACGAAAAGCTGGAAACAACGCTCCGTCCGCAGTCACTCACTGACTTTGTCGGTCAAGAAGCTGTCCGCGAAAGGCTCGATGTACTGATGTCGGCTGCCCAGCAGCGCGGCGAAGCTCTGGGTCACTGCCTTTTCCACGGGCCTCCAGGCGTTGGAAAAACAACGCTTGCCCACGTCATCTCCAAAACAATGGGGACCAATCTTACCGTCACTTCAGGTCCTGTCATTCAGAAAGCCGGCGACCTTGCTGGTTTATTAACTAACCTAAAACAAGGCGATATCCTTTTTATTGATGAGATCCACCGTCTTTCCAAAACAATCGAAGAATATCTTTATCCAGCAATGGAAGATTTTGCCCTCGACCTCTTGATCGACAGCGGACCCTCTGCCCGCTCAGTGCAAGTCAAGCTCAACCATTTTACCCTTGTTGCTGCAACAACGCGTGTGGGACTTTTGAGCGGACCTCTCCGCTCCCGTTTTCCATTCACTACCAGGCTCGATTATTATGAGCCACCTGTTTTGCAGCAGATTATTTTGCGCTCGAGCCAAATTCTCAAGGTCAAATTAGATACATCAGCTGCAGAAGTCATTGCACTGCGGGCCCGCGGAACCCCCCGCGTTGCCAACAATTTATTAAGATGGGTGCGCGATTATGCTCAAACCCGTAATATCACAATGGTTGATAAAAAAGCTGCATGCCAAGCGTTGGAAATGCTCGCAATTGACCAATGCGGACTCGATGAAATGGATAAAAAGATTTTAAGCGTCATCATCGACCACCATAATGGCGGTCCCGTCGGCGTGAGCACACTGGCTGTTGCTATCGGCGAAGAGGCCGAAACGATCGCTGAGGTCTACGAGCCTTACCTTATTATGCAGGGTTTCCTCAAAAGAACCCTACGCGGACGCGAAGCAACGAAACTGGCTTATACACATTTGGGAAGAACAGTACCTCTTAAGTTTACTCAAGGAGAATTTTATGAAAACAATCGCTAAACTGCTGACTTTTTGGAGTTTTTTGCTGGCCGCTATCAGCGTTTCAGCTGCTGCTCCGCCTGCTCCACAGGCCACAGATTTTTCTCAAAAATCCAAACCGGCGACCGTGAAGGTGCTTTTGCACCGGCAGGTTTCCGAGGTAATGCTCGAAGCCAAGGGCAAATATGAGATTTACTATCCGCTGAATGATACAAAAGTTGATTCAGGGATCAACAGCAACCGTCATACGGTCTCGGTCGGTGAATACGGTTTGAAATGGGGTGAGGATTTTAAAGGGTTCCACCAACTCCGCTTTGTCCCAGTCGACTCGCAAAGCAGTCTTCTGGTCAATGGCATTCAGTATCGAGGATGCGTTGAAGTCTGGAGCAATGATGGAAAACTCAATATCATCAATGAAGTCGGCGTCGAGCATTACCTAAAGTCGACCTTGTCAACCGTGTTTGCCGAGCCGCTGCATAACGAAGTCATGAACGCTGTTGCGATTGTTGCACGCACCAATGCCTATTTCATCGGAAACCGCAATAAACAAGCCGCTTGGCATGTGCTTGCATCCGATGTCGGGTATCAAGGAGCTAGCATCCTTCCTAGAAAACACATCGATCGTGCGGTTGACAGCACGTTTCATTTGATCATGACTTATAATGAAGCGCCTTTTGCGGCGACCTGGACTCAAAACAGCGCCGGAAAAACCGTCGATTTTGCCGCTGTGTTCCGCAAAGCGATCAGCACACCGCCTGGCGTGACAGCTCCCATTGCTGCCAAAGACCGTCAGCAAAGCAAGTGGACCTGCGCTTTGCCTAAAGCAATGCTGGCACAAGCCACGCATCTGCCAGAAGTCACAGGTGTAGATCTCTACGTGACATCACAGGCTGAGAAAGTCTACGCTGTTAAGGTCTCTGGAGAAACACAAGTCAAAGACTTTGACTTCTCAACCTTCCAAAAGATCGTCGGATCCCAAAAGCTCCGCAGCAATGATTTTACTGTCAAAACGCATGGAGATGAGCTAGTCTTCACAGGCTTTGGTGATGGACCGGGCGTTGGACTCTGCCTTTATAGCGCTAAGGCCCAAGCAGAAAAAGGTGAAAAAGCCCCCCAGATCCTAGAGGCTTTCTTCCCAGAAACCAAGCTGGAGAAAGTAAATTCTTTAAAATAGCTTTTTTACTCCTTTTTGGAGTAGAATGATTCCCTTGCTGGGGACCTCATGAGGTGAGACAGTTCGAACCAGGTCAGAACCGGAAGGTAGCAGCCTTAAGAGCGCCGTCTTATGTTATGAGTCATCTCCAGCTTTTTTTTGCCCGGAAATTTTCCTTGGCAATATTTTTTTTCTAAATGAAGGAGAAATTAACCATGCGTACACCGATAAGTGTTGGCGATAGTTTAGCTGCATATGGCATACACGCTTTTGGAGGTCTTTTTGTCGCAGGTGGCGTATGCGTGCTTGCCAAAAAAACCCAAGATCATTTTTTTCCTAACAAAGAGCCAGATCTTTCAAACTATTTTGCTACAAGAATGGGTTTTTTAGCAGGAATAGCTAGTAGTACTTGGATAGCTGCAAGTCCCCTAGCTCAGAAATTAGCTACGGACGCACTAATAAGTACATTAATAGGCCCACTAGTAACAAATTCTATTGGCGAAGCTCCACTGCAATTATTCTCAGATCGGGTTGGACCTCAGTTCAGCTCCCTCTCTTCTTTCTTCTGCGGTGTTGCGGGTACTGCTTTAAGCTGCTGGGCATTTCATAAGCTTTCCAGATAATTTAGAGTTCTAGAAAGTGAAAGTAATCCCGAGCGTTGCTCCATGGATCAGAGCCTTGCCAAAAGAGCGGAGGTGGTGTTCGTGACTGGAGCTTTTATTCATCTGATCGGGAGCAAGCGCGATCCCATTCAAATAAATCAGTTCGTAAGCTCCGTGAAGATTGATGAATCTCCACGGTTGATAAGTCATCGAGAGCGCAGCGCCAACGACTAAAGGCAGTGAAAACCTAGAAACTTGATAGTCGCGGAGTACAACGGTGTTATTGACATCGCCCCAGTAGGTATGCTGGCGGCTGCAATCAAAACCAATTCCCAACTTTGCGTTAACATCCCAGCTCAATACTTTTGAAGGATTCCATCCGAGTGTTCCCCCGACTTGAAGCGCGGGAATATGGTTCCAAACGTGGACTCGGTAAGGACTTTCGTTCGGCCCGTTATGGAACTTCATCTCGAGATTTTCTGTCAGGCTCATGTAACGCACTCCAACGAGCCAGCCGGCTGAGTAATAGTCTCCCCTGCGCGGCGTGATATAGAAGAAGTAGTTCACTTCACCATTTTGAAATTGTGATTTATATTCAGCTGAAGCTGTATCCGCCTGGAAAAAATCTTGAGCATATGAGGGGTTGCTAGCAGAAAAAAACAAAAGCCCCGGATCGTTTCGATGGCAGGATGCCTCCCACTGCTCAACGAAGAGATATTTCGCCTCAAGCAGTGAATGGCGGGTCATGTAGACCATGCCTACTTGAAAGCCTGGCTGATAATGAAAGGAACTCACAAGCTTCTTGGATTTGCAGCTGTCAAAGGTACAGCCTCCGCAACTATTTATCTTTCCATTGCCTTCATCGATGATCAAACGGTGATTGTTCCCTTCATTTCTTCTATAAAATGCAACATCGCCCCAAATAGCGAACCCATCGTTCAAGCTCCAATTATCTTCCTCGGAAAATAACGAAAGCGTCAGCAATGAACATGTAAGCAAGAGACTTTTTTTCATAAGAAACGAAGATAGCACTCTCAACATGCAGAGTCAAATCCATTTTTGTCTCAATGCAGCAGCGCAGTATATTTGCAATGGCGCTAAAGGCAGAATTAATTTATAAATAATCACTAAAATATTGCAGAGTATCGATGTCACAGCCAATTCAGACTCCGGGAAATGGACAAGGCGGTTGGGGTGCCTACACAGCCTTTTTGGGAACTTTCATCCGTTGGGGCTCCAAAAAAATAACCGACAGCCCTCCCTTACCTCTGCCTCCTCCTATTAGTCCTCCCCCGTCGCCCATTCTTTATCGATCTGGCAGACGTCCATCTGCCATTTCCACTCCGCCCCCTGATGAGCAAATTCCCGCTCATGTACAATCTTCAACTGCGGCCTCAGATTTGGAAAAACAAGCTAAACTCTCCTGTACAGCACAAGTTGTCGATAAAACATCTAGGTTTTTTTGGTGGAGCACTGCTTTGCCTGGCCGTGGTATTTCAGCTTTGATTAATAAAGGCATGGAGATGGCTGTTAATGGAGTCGCCCAGCAGGTAGCCCAAAAAGGCGTCAGTATTCTCGGCACGCCCGCACCCGAAACTCCCCTGCGAAGAGTTAGAGATTGTTTGTTCGAGCTCCATGAAAAGGTCTCTAAGAAAATTGATATTGATGACCACCTAAGACAAAGAACGATGACAGCACTTGGCGTATTCCTTACCGCCCACAAAGAATGCTTAGAAGACTGTTACACTCCCAGCGCCTGGGTTTTTCCTGAAAGACTGACACTCGAGCAAAAAACCAAGTTCATAACACTTTTAAAAGCGTTGGATGACGGAGAAAACCTAGCTGACAAAGAGTCTTTTCTTCGCCCTTTATGCGATTTCATCGATCAATGCTGCATCTACCAACATGACTCTCACAAAAAAAAACTCGCAAAACAACTTGTGGGGAAAGTCACAGGCATCATGCCTTCTACTGTTGCTGCTGCACCTGCAAGACCTGTCAAACATGAAAGCCATTCTAAAGCGCTTCCATCCCCTCCAAAGCCAGTCCTTGAAAACCCACTTCCTCTCATCGTCAAAGAATTCGAAGAGTTAAAATCTCTGGGTTTCAGGATCGGTCTGGCCTTGCTAATTCTGCCCGAAGAATGCATCAGTAAAAAATCAGAAGAAGAAAACGGGAAAAAGACCGAAGGTGAAAGCAGAGGCCTAGCAGCTCTCATTCAGAAGTCTAATACAACTTTGGACCCCCTTAAAGGTCCTGATGAAATTTTCCAAAACCTTGTTTATATCGAGATCGATAATTCCAATTTAAATTACCTCCAAAAAAAGTGGAGGAAATTCACCTGCTGGCTGCTGGCTCCCGCTGTGCTATTTATCGTCGATCACGTTTTAGATCAAACAAGAGACATCGCCTTACACTTGATAGGACTGAGCCCAGAACAGCGTTTGGATATGGTTGTTAAAATGTTCATCGAACCGGGGCTTGGCTTCATCGGCTGGCTTCAGTCCCAATATAGAGCCATTTCGAATACCGAAAACCTGGGGACCACTGTTGAGGAAGCGATTGGCAATGCAATCGACCGGATCAAAATCAAAGACCGCCATGGGAAAGATTTAACAGCTAAAGACCTCATCAGCCGATTGATCAGCTCCTTAATCGATAAATATGCCCCTGCTCTCAATTGGTCTAGGACTGCAACAGCTCATTTTGAGCAAAGGGCCCAGGATTCCAAATCTCCTTTTCTTTCTCTTGGATTTATCTCTTTGTCTTATCTCACCTGGGCTGTGAATATCCTTACCGCTCCAGGACGCTGGTGCATAAATAAAATCATTCGTAAAGTTCTAAAAACCGCTGTTGTTTCACAGCTCCACTCCAAACTAAACGATAAAGACGGCGCTTCTTGGGATTTTGGCAAACTTGCCCTGAACTCAATTTACAAAACCCTCTTCGATAAACTGCAGAAAGTCAACAGATCTGATCGGGGGGCTGAAGCAGAGGTCACACGAAGAACCCTAGCCCTTGAGCAAAGGGGCTTCGTTGAAAAAAACATTCAAGACTCTATCAAAAAACTCGTTTCTAACTTCCTAGAACTGCTCGAAATCCAAGGATCCAACGTAATCAACCTCCATGCAAAATTGTCTCCTGCTAACGTTTTTGAGCAAGGGAAAAAAGGATTGATGGGTCTGGCCTATGCTCCTGGCATTCAAAAGGCAATGGAAGAGATCATCCATGGACTCCAAGTCTTCCTTGAAGAGCGAACCTTTTCTGCAGGCCTCTTAGAGGTCATGCAAGACATCCACCAGCAATGCCTCCGTTTCAATATGGGTGATACCGATACCAGCTTAGCGCGTCTTGAAAAAGACTTTTCTGATGAGCTCAAAGATGCCGTTAAACATGGAATCCAGGTCGTCATCGAAGAAAAATTAGATCCCTCCAAACGGATTCAAACCGAGGCTGATTTATTTATCGACGGTCTTAAATATGACGCCGCGGTGTTTAAGGACCTGTTTTCTCAAGCCCACGATTTCACCCCTGATTCTTTAAAAGATCTGGTGCAATGGCGGGACAGCTATCTGATCGATGGTATTCGAAGACGCCGCGAGATAGCAAATAGTGAGACTAATGCCTCGACTAGAACGCACATCGAAGCGGCTTCCTTCAGAATTTAAGGCCCTTAGCGCACCGATTTGCGCAAAAATTGATGACCTCGTCAGACTTGCAGAAACCCAGGGGAAAATTGAAGAGTCAACTTTAGATCTAAAACAGCTCATTGCCCCTTTGGAAGCAGCAATTACGACCCAGCCCGTTCCCAATGCAACTAGCCATTACACCCAATTACAGATGACCCTGCAAAGGATCAAAACGAAGACCTATCCAGAACGTGTCCAGACCCTTATTACCAGGCTCCAGGGCTATTTTGACGTGTGGAGAACAGAAAGCCTTAAAAGGGATAATCGGACCCTTCTAAATGGCACTATTGAGACGCTTAGAGACAGCGTCGTAAGTGCTATTAAGAAAAACGACCGAGACTCAGATCAGCTAACTCGAGCCATTATAAAAGAGGTTCATGAAACCCACCTGTTGGTCGGTAATCTGGTTGATTGGACACAACAAAAACTCAAAAATATTGCCTGTATTTCCGAACGTCAAGAAATCGATGCTATTGAACACCTCGTCTCTTATATCGGCAACGAAGCATTATCCCCTCTAATCTTAGGCAAACTCGATGACTTCTTCCTCTTCCTAGGAACAAATCACAACATTAAAGGACTCCTCAGTTTCGTTATTAAAGCTTATCTTGAACTCCCTCGGAAATCCCCTAAAGAATTCAAAAAAATCCTTGACCAAGTCAAACTCAGAGCCCAGGCATCTCCTACGATACCTATGGCTCCCCTTTTCAACTAGCGCGCTATCACACTGATTATTAGTCACTTACGTCACATTTAAAATATTTCTTGATGCCTCTTTTTTAAATAATTATTAACACATTAAAATAATTGCTTAAATAGTAATAAAAAAGTAATTAGATTATAATTATAATATTAATTAATAACAAAAGAACATAACAATGAGTTTATTACTTCAAAGTATGCAAGGTATACAAGGCCTTAGCGACGCCCTCTACAACACCTCCTGGGCAGCCCTGCGAGGAGTCTGCGCCATGCCCGTAGCCTTTAAAAACGGCGCTGTGGGAGCGGTCGCAACACTTGCAAACGGCTCACTCCGAATTGCCACAGATCTAACCACAGCTCTAAAAAATACCTCTGTCCAATTCGCCTCTTCAGCTATTAGCAGAAGCTGGCAGGCAACCACGTGGGTAGCCACTGGAGCCACAAGCGGGATCACTTCGGCAGCTGTGGGCCTCGGAAATGTGGCTGTCAGGGGGGTCACACTCGTTAAAGACGCCGCCATTGCTAAATCTGTACAGAATTATGGCGAACTCTTTTTCCGTATCCAGAGCGTCAAAAATAAGATCTTTAATGAGCTTTCAGGAAAACTGTCTTTAACCCAGTTCAATCGAAATGAACTCGCTGAAAAATTAGATGACCTTATCGATAGCAATGCTATTGCTGAAACTGACAGCGATTTTGTCATCCGCTTATGCAATGACCTGCGAAATCCCAGCGTCATTTTTGACAAAAGCAGAGAGCCCGATTTGGCGCGTCTTGAAAAAATTCTGCCTCCAGATTTCACGATGCCAGTTAGCCAAGCCAACCGGAATGAACTCGCTGAAAGATTAGAAGAATTCGCCGAACTCTATAGTCTCGACAGAAACACAACGATTTTATCCTCGGCTTTTGCGCTGAACTTAGAGATGCCAAAGTCATTTTCGATAAGAGCAAAGAAGTTGAGATGGGACGTCTTGAAAAAATTCTGGAACCTCATTCCACCAAGTATCAACGTTATATTTCGTCAAAAATAGCTGAGCGCGAGCAGCTGGAAAAAGTACCCGGGTTAACAACTTTAGCTTCCCCAAAACTCACTCCAGAGGAAACTTTGGATGGCATTGGTAACCAAGTCGATCTGCTTAAATCGAATTCTATCAAGCTGGTCATGGGATCGATCATCCTCAATATGACGCTCGGCCTGTACACGTTCGAAGGGATCGATTTCAAGGCCTTGAAAATCGATTGTGAAGGCCTTGGAATCACACCCCCTGACGGTAAAAACACCAACCTCATCAACTTCCTGATCGAAGTCTCTAATAGGACTGAGATCGAAGGTAAGTCCTCAGAAGAAGACTTCAAAGATTTACTCTACCTGGTTATAGACAATTCAGGGAAAAATATCTTTACCCGCCTCCACGCTAAAATGCGCTGCGGTTATCTCTTTGGCTTGGTCACGAATTTGGTCGGAAATCTATTTGACAACCTAAAGACAACCCTTGTCCATTTAGCCAAATTACCGCCTGCGCAGCAGCTTGAAGAAATCACAAAGCTCCTGATCAATCCTCTGCTTGAGCACTTGTCTGATGTAGACGGCAGCAAACCTGCAAATCCAGCGGTCCCTAAAACTTCTGATCAGATTCTCGACCAATTTATTGATGCGTTTTTGGCCCAGTTCCTAGATGTAAAATATCAACCTTGGACACAAACTGCCCACGCGATGTACAAAAAAGCTCAGCTTTCCGGCCACATTGAAAAAGCGTTCTACACCACTTTAGCACACCTGCTATGGCTAGGCGGTATAATTATCGCACCTGTCCAATGGATGCTCAATAAAACAATCCATTTAGTCTTAAAAACTATTATCATTGGCCTTTGCCCTACTTTGTCCAATACAACTAAAACCGCTTTGGATATCGGTGAAAAGCATGCTTGGCACAGCTTGAAAAACAGCCTTTTGAACATGCTTCAGCAGGTCCGATTGACAAGCTTGCTGCCTCGAGCAGAAGATCCTATTTTCCAGCCGCCGAAAGAACATTCTGCTGAAATCAAAGAAAAGCTGATAACTGGTCTCGATAAGCTCCTCAAAATATTGCCGGGTCCAGATGGAAAAGACCTTATAACTTTCCTCCAAAAAAGCCTGCACGGAAATCTTGGCTCGCTCAAAGACATGATCACAAACGCTGTGTCTGAGTTGACTTTGGATATGGTCGCGCAAGATGGTTTTATTAGTGGAACCTTATTATCTTCACTCGCTAGCATAAATGCCAGCGGATTTCAGACGAGCACTGTAGATGTTTCTGAGGCAAAAAAACAACAAGTTGATGCGGAACTGCAGAAAGAATTGGGCCTCCTAGGAGACACGATCCTACAAGCGGTCAGTAACGCTTCCCGTTCTGACAGAAGCAATCAAAGCTATGCTAACACCCATATCACGGCTATTAAACAGAACGTCCAAGCTTTCAACGAAAACTTGCTGCAATTGCAAAAAGCTCCAGACCTCTCTTTTAAGAAACATGCTCTAGAATCCTGCGCCCGTTTCACTGAGTCGATGAAAGATCTTCGAACAAAAATTACGGAGACTGTCGATGCTTCAACACAAGCACTGCTCATGCCTCATATTGATAAAGCCTTTGAACATGTCCGCAAAATCTCAGAAGAGCTCAATGAGGCCCATCAAACGAAAGTCTTAAAACAAATCGAAGCAAAACTCAATGCGCTCTATCCTTATTTAAAGATGCCGCTTGATAATGAAGAAGAGATCAATGAGATCCTAGCTGAGCTGGGAGCTCTCAACCCTTCTCTCGCGGAAGCCTTCGCCAAAGACTACGACGACCTTCTTGAGATCTATGTCAAACGGCTAAAAAGCGCTAAACGAAAAGAGCAACACCCCCGCGCCTACTCAAAACCTTTCTTTATCCTGGTTGCCGATTATAAAGACCGCGCTAATAGAGCTGCTCAAAATAAAATTGATTCGACACGCGAATCAGCCCGTCTGCTTGCCCAGTGGGCAGATGAGCTGAAATTCGTTAAAGTTCAGTCTAAGCCTACCGTTAAAAACGCAGGATTCGCTCACTTATACTCTTCACCCCTCGTCATCGCTGCTACAAGCGCTGGTATCCAGGCATATGGTAAAAATCTTTTCGCCTTCATTGGGGCTGAAAAAAATCTTAAGGGAATCGTTCAGCGTACAATGGAAGCTTACTCAACAAAAAAGGCGATGATGCCTAAAAAGCCTCCACTAGATGATAGGATTTTTGACCGTTTATTCAAAAATTCATTAAACTAGACGCTAAGTTCAAAAAAAATCCATCTGTGCTATAGTGCCAGCATGGATAGACATTTCACCGCTACTGCTTATATCATCGATCAAGGAAAAGTCCTTCTACTGATGCACCCTAAGCTCAAGAAATGGCTTCCGCCCGGAGGCCATGTTGAACTCAATGAAACACCTCCAGAATGCGCCAAAAGAGAAGCTATGGAAGAGACCGGCCTGGAGATCGAACTGATCCAGCAGGAAAATCTCTGGCTGAACTTTTGGAACGCTTCCAGCTTTGAAAGACCTTATCTCTGCTTGCTTGAAAACATCCCCGTCCATGGGGATAAGCCGGCCCATCAACACATCGATATGATCTATTTAGCAAAGCCCCTTCGTGGAACTCTCATTGAAGGCGTCCGCTGGTTTTCTTTCGAAGAAGTCGAAAAAATGACAGATGAAGAAGAAATCTTTGCCGAAACAAAGACCACGATCCGCCATCTCTTAGTGTCGGCGAGACAACTGAATGACGTTCTCTAAAAGCTGAGCTGAAGAGGCAGACTTCAAACAAGCGCCCGTTTTGCAGGTCCTAAGAAGCGGGCAGCGAGTCGTGAACTTCTGCCCATAGGGGCATGTCCCCTGCCAGGCCACGTGATGATCGCCGAGCGGTTTATAGACTGTAGCAAGCGATGGACCAAAGAAACTTAAAGAGGGAGTTTTGGTCATTCCGCAAAGGGCTAGTGCTGCAGAATCGACAGCAATCACCAAATCCATCTCTCTCATTAGAGCTTGCCATACAGAAAACGAAAGACCTCCGACCGAATGACTCCGTGGAAATAAACTTTGAAGGTGATCGGCAACCGCTTTTTCTGCAGGACTTCCGCCAATGAAGTAGAAATGGGGATTTTCTTCCTGGGCGATTTTCTGAATCAATTCTTCTAGAGTTTTTTCAGCCAGTTTTTTGTTTGGCCAGCGAGATCCGCAGGCCACCATCATCTTAGGCCCTTCAGAAACTCTTAAAGAAGCGAGCTGGATTTCTTCCTCTGGCCGCAGCTTTAAATCTACCCCCTCAGGAATAAATGCCTTTTCGTCTGAAAAATACTTCTGCACGACTTTAAGGTACCGCTGCTGGACTTGAAGAGATCCATCTACTTCGATGCGCCGTGTCGTTGCTAAAAGATTAGGAAACTCTGCAACTGATTTTCTACCGAGCCCGATTTTTTCCTTGGCTTTGGCAAGTGCCGTGATCAAACCAGATTTGGTATTTCCTTGAAGGTCAAACAAGATGTCGTAGTTTTCTTCGCGCAGCAGCTTGGAAAATTCTCTCATCTGTTTCCACGTGCTCATGGGTAGCAAAGCCTTTCTCCAGGTGCGGGAGCTGAAAGGAATCGCGCGCCTGACTAAGGGATGGGCCTGAACAAGATTTAGGTATTCTTTTTCAATCACCCAATCGATGGCAGCTTGCGGGTATCTTTTTTTTAAATACTCCAGCACAGGAAACGTCTGAATCACATCTCCGATGGATGAAGTTTTAACAATTAAAAAATTCATATATTCCCACGTATTATAGCAAAATAAAACACTTTCAGATAAGGAAAGAATGAAGTGAGTGGACAAATCAATATTTTTTTTGTCCCGGCAGCCTATATTCAAAAAACTTGAATATAAAAGGATTGCAGGCCTTGTCGCCACAATGGAGCTCTT
>CAWIQH010000007.1:0-11592 GCA_963838185.1 uncultured Chlamydiae bacterium | reverse complement strand
ATGTTGTAACCCTGCTTAACCGTACGTATTGCTTGTCGTTCCTTCTATCTGGGGTGAAAATTCTCCGCTTGTTATCCACGAAGCACTAGAAGCTGGGGTGCCAAGTCATCACCGCGGACTATGGAGGCATGAGGGAATATATCCACCATGAAGTCAACGGTCTTCTTTTCAAGTTCCGGGATCCGTCAGATCTCGCAGCTCAAATGAAAAGACTCGTTTTAGATCCCCATTTGGCAGCAAAAATAGCCTCTGGCGGGTATCTCAGTCAAAGACAGACGCATCCCCCTATATCAATACGCATACAAATGAAATCATCTCGCTTTATCAAAAAATTATAGAACAAAGGCAAGCAGCTTATGTCTAAAAAAGAAGGTCCCTGGAGAATCACATTTGACACCAATCCCGACAATTGCAATCTCAAATGCATCATGTGCGAGGAACATTCCATTTTACAGCTGCTGTCAAGACAAAAAGAAAAGAAGAAGGGCTCCCTCGAAGAAGAATGGATATCAGCCTTATTCGTAAAATTCTAAGAGGAATCGAAAGACTCTCCACTACGTGAGATCATCCCTTCAACGATGGGAGAACCTCTTCTTTACCGCCATTTTGATCAGATTATCCAACTCTGTCATGAGTTCAATGTCAAACTAAACCTCACTACCAATGGAACTTTTCCAAAATACGGCGCTGTCGAATGGGCCAAGAAGATTGTTCCCATCGGCTCAGATGTGAAAATTTCATGGAACGGGGCAACAAAGCAAACATCTGAACTTATTATGATCGGCTCGAACTTCGAAAAAAGAGTGCAAAATGTCAAGGAGTTCATTAGGAGTTTAGAGATGAAGTCTTTGCGAGCGGGGAAATTTTTGCCGGGTGACTTTTCAATTGACTTTCATCGAGCTGGGCCTTGAAGAACTGCCTGATGTGATTCGCCTTGCTGCAGCTTGGGTGTCGATCGCGTCAAAGGCCACCATCTTTGGGTCTTTACAAACGAAATGCAAAACCAAAATACCAAGACGGAATATTGACTCTATTCATCGATGGAATGAGATCGTGATAAAAGCCCTTGATGCAGCAGAACAATACCGGCTTCCTAACGGTGAAAAAATCACCCTGGAAAACATCTACCCACTTAATGAGACAGCCATCGAAGAGCTGATCTCCGATGGAGAGTGTCCTTTCCTAGGTGAAGAAGCCTGGGTCTCATCAGAAGGTCGTTTTAACCCTTGTTGCGCGCCTAATGAAGAAAGACTTAAGCTAGGAGAGTTTGGCAATCTTTTCGACACCTCCATTGAAAATATCTGGCAAAGTCCAGCTTATCAACAGCTAAGAAAAAACTATTTAAAACATGCCGTTTGCAAAGGATGCAATATGCGCAAACAACAACCACAAAACACCGATGCTGAAAACAGACTGGCGCTCGTTTAAGATTTCATCTGATCAGACGTACCATTTAATTAACGGACAGCCTGCCTATGAGGCTAAATTTTTGAACGTTCTGAAATTTCATGAACCAGGCCTTGCTCCCGTCCAAGATTTATCCGGCAGCTATCATATCGATGAAAATGGCAATCCCGCCTATGAAAGCCGCTTTATAAGAACGTTTGGATTTTATGACGGCCTTGCAGCAGTTCATTCTTCGGACGGCTGTTATCATATTTTACCTGATGGGGCCCAGCTTTACAGGGAAAGATACGCCTGGTGTGGAAATTTCCAGGAAAACCACTGCACGGTGCGAGATTTTGAAAACAGGTTCTTTCATCTCAACCACGAAGGAAAAAAAACTTACGCATCAACCTACAAATATGCTGGGGACTTTCGTGATGGATATGCTGTCGTTCAGGACAAAGATGGCATGCATGCCCACATCAATTTTCAAGGATCATTTCTTCACAAAAAAAAGTTTCTTGATTTGGATGTCTTTCACAAAGGTTTTGCTCGAGCAAAAGATTCCAGAGGATGGTTTCATATTGATACTCGAGGCACTGCGTTATATACGAATCGATACAAGAACATTGAGCCCTTTTACAATGGCATTGCCCGTGCTGAAACCGCGACTGGCGCTCTTATCCTGATCAATGAATCAGGAGAAACAGTTGCAACCCTCAGAGAACCTCTAGAAGATGAATTTCATCATGTCTCAGCAGAGCTTGTCTCTTATTGGAGATTTTACACTCTTGACGCAGGCTGCGAACTTAAAATTTTCGACCTCCTCCCGGGGACTACAGAGCTTTTGAGTAAGAAAACTAAAATTCCTCATTTCTCTATAAACAAGCTCCTAAAAGCTCTCCACGAAATGGGATTTGTTCAAAAATCGTCACAAGGTGAATGGCTGCTATCCAACAAAGGGGCCTTTTTAACCGCTGAAAACCCATTCTCTTTACTACCTGCTCAAAAGCTTTGGAAAGACGAACACCTTAATTCCTGGCAAAAACTCCTTTACAGCTTAAAGACAGAATCCTCCTCCTTCGATCATCTTTTTGGACAGTCATGGTTTGATTACCTAAAAAATAATGAAGAAAAAACCGGTCTCTATCATAGAGCGATATCGGCATACGCTAAACGAGACTACAGAGCAGCCAGCATGCGGCTAGATTTAAGCAATCATCGCTCCATTGTCGACATCGGGGGTTCCTCCGGCATTCTTATCATGGAGCTCCTCAAAGCCAATCCTCATCTGCAGGGAATAATTCTCGACCTTCCCAACGTAATTTCTCTCATTCAAATACCACCCTATCTGGAAGGTCGGCTGAAGCTATTGCCAGCCAATTTTTTCAACGACTGGCCTTCATTCAAGTCAGACTGTGCCATCTTATCACGCGTGCTTCATGATTGGTCCGATTCTAGCTGCATTGAGATTTTAAAGAAGACCAGCAGAATCCTTACCGACACGCCTAGCCACAGGCTTTATATCATCGAAAACCTCATAGATTCCAACGATTTCTCAGGCTCTTTGCTAGATCTCAACATGCTTGTCATGACGGAAGGAAAAGAAAGAACTTTAGAGTGCTTTGAAAAAATTCTCAGCCTAGCCGGATTCGTTCTTGAAAATACATGCCCCCTCAATGAAGTATCAACAATTTTAATCGCAAAAAGAGCCCAATGAACACATTGATTATTTCCGTAATTTGCACTGCCTCCATTGTATATTCGGAGATGTACGCTAAAACCATGACTGAAATAGAGTGGACTCAATTTCTTGAAGAAGTTCTAACTAGCCGAAACCCTCTGCAGGAGCAAATCTTAAATCCCTCTACAATATACGGCCCTTGCAAGGGAAACATTTTCTTAAAAAATATGATCGATGACCCCAGTATAGAAATCGGCGAATATACCTACGCTCATATGGAGTACCTCGAAGGCGAAAAGGTTATCCGAAGCCTAGTCCCCTATTCCTTTGGAAATAAACGACTCATTATTGGTAAATTTTGCTCCATTGGTTTTGGAACTCAGTTTATAAGCCCATACGCCAATCACCAGATGCACTCCTTCACTACCTATCCTTTTTGGCATATTTTCAGCCAAAAAGAAACGATGGAGCCTTGGCTCAAAGATGCCGAGTCCAAAGGCGATACCATTGTCGGCAACGATGTTTGGTTCGGAAGAGAATGTATGATTCTTCCAGGCGTTAGAATTGGAGATGGAGCAGTGCTCGCAGCACGGTCGGTTGTCATCCAAAATGTCCCTCCCTACGCTATAGTCGGAGGAAATCCTGCCAAACTTATCAAATATCGTTTTGATCAAGAGATTATTGACGAGTTGCTTAAAGTACAGTGGTGGAACTGGGATCTTGCTAATATCATCCAATTCCACACCGTCTTGATGGGAAACGATCTAGAAAAACTACGCTCAGCAGCTTCCCCTTACTAATTACTCGAATCTAGCCAGTCCTTTACTGCGGCTTTTTTCAAAGAACCAGTAAAAGACGCAAATGCTCATGGCTAGATAAATCATGTTTAGCCCTAGGCTGATCCCTGCATCGCCCCAAGGAAAAGCTCCTCCTCTTAAGACCGAGCGCATCCCCTCAAAAACATACGTTGTTGGCAAATACCATGAGACCTTTTGCGCCCATGCAGGCAATGCTGTGACCGGAAAAAAGACGGCGCTAAACGGAGCAAACACAAATGCCAGCATCCATGCGAGCATCTGAAATCTTTGACCCCAATAGATCACAAGCGACGCAGATATTAGTCCAACCACCCATCCCGACATCATCAGTAATGCAATAAAGGGTAAAAAAGCCCATCCAAGAGTAAAGACATTTAAAGCGTAGAGCAGATAAACAAGAACTACCCCAAAGACCATCGAAATACAGACCTTGCAGATAGAGAGCATGAGCACCCCGATAATCCATTCAATGATGCGTAGGGGCGTTGAAAACAAGTTCACGAGATTCCTGTTCCAAAATTCTTGCAAAAGATTAACCGCGATCTCGTAATTACCTCTTAAGACCGTCTGCCAAAAAATTAAACCTGTCAAAATAACTAAGGCGATATCGGGCACATCTGTTTGCTGCTTTTGGATCCAAACAGTTGTAAGACCCCAGAGAACGATGTCGATCGTCGGCCAATAGAAAAGATCGGCAATCTGATCAAATTTTGCAAACAGGTAAAAATACCGGAGAAAGACAGCCCAAGACCGTTTAAAATTGATCATCTCTTCACCATTTTCAAAAAGTAGTCTTCTAAATTCGGCTGGTTAATCCGAATGCTGGAGTAGGAAATATTTGCCCGTGCCACTTCAATCAAGAACGGCGCGATAAATTTATCTTCCATTTCCAGTTCTATCCAACGGTGATCGCTCTTGAAAGAGAATTTTTTCTCAGTCGCTAGAGCAATCACTTTTTCCATGCCTTCGACAATTACCAATTCCAAACGGGAATGGGAAATCGTTTTGACAAGATTTTCAGGAAGATCATTCGCGATGATCTTCCCTGACTGTAAGAACAAGATCCGATCGCAAAGTTCTGCGACTTCGTCCATCTTATGAGACGTAAAGAGCATCGATGTCCCCTCTTGCTCTCTTTGCTCTAAAAGAAATGAACAGACTTCTTTGGCCATATCTGGGTCCAAAGAGGCTGTAGGTTCGTCTAGCAGCGCAATCAGAGGTCTGACAAGGAAAGCCTTCACTAGAATCAATCGCGTCAACTGACCAGCGGAAAGCTGCAACACCGTCGATTCTTGCCTATCGGCTATCCCGAATCTCTCCAACAGCGGAAGGCTCCGCTTTTTGATCTCAGGTCCAGAAAGTCCATAGAGCCTTCCAAAAACATCGAGGTTTTGTTTAATCGTCAGCTTCCAAGGAAGGTTCACATAAGTGCTGGCAAAAGCGACGTTTTGCAACACATCCGAGCGGTTTTTTCTAAAGTCTTTTCCGAAATACAGAATTGATCCTGAGGTATATGTCAGCGTCCCCAAAAGCATATGGATCGTTGTTGTCTTTCCGGCGCCGTTAGGTCCGAGCAATCCTAAGATCTCCCCTTTCTGTAAATTAAAGGAGATCCCATCGACAGCAGTCATGGGAGGCTTGCCGGGAAATTTTTTCGTCAGTTTTTCAACTGAAAGAATAGCAGTCATAAATTTTTAGTCTTGTAGAAATTAATGGTAAAATTAGTAAGGTCGATGCTGAAGGAGCACCGCAGTGCAAAGGTCTCGGTTAAACCGAATTAGTTTGAAGCTTTCATGGATAAGATCTCCCAACGAGAAGAGTTATCGTAGCAGATTTTTTATTTAAGTCCAAGAATTAACGAGATAGATGATTAGCAAGACTCCGACAAAAAAGACACAAAATGCCAGCAGAGTGACAAGGCCATGTGCGGGCCGATAGTCATCCACATCGATTTGCCTCTCCGTCTTTTTATATCGGATAAACACCAAGATCGATAGTAAAGCGCCTAAGGCAACCAACGTGATCCCAAAGATCGAGGAGTATCCTTGCAACTTTGAAGGAACCGCAGAAACCACTGGCTCCCTGTTTGTCTTAGAAAAGCTGCGATCTCTTGAATGAAAAAAGAAAACTTCTCAACGACAAATCCAAACGCCATGATCCCAAGATTCGTCCGGATCCACGCCAAGAATGTTCTCTCATTGGCTAAATGATCCCGGCGGTTGGCGCTTTTTGAAGTCTCATCCATAAACGCACTGTAGCGAACTAAAGAAAAACTTCCAACTACCTAAAAATTTAAGTCCCATTTAAAATTATAGCTTGGAGCGTTGTTATGTTGAAAAAGAGGAAACTGGGGCAGCAGGGATTGGAGGTTTCAGAACTCGGGCTTGGGTGCATGGGTATGAATCATTCTTACGGTATTCCCAATGATCCTGAGTCGATTGCCACGATTCATCGCGCTCTGGATCTTGGGCTGACATTTTTCGATACAGCAGAACTTTATGGCCCGTACACCAATGAAGAGCTTTTGGGACGTGCATTGAAAGATCGGCGCGACAAGGCGATCATTGCGACAAAATTTGGATTCAATCTAGTCGAGGGCAAGCTACAGGGTGTTAATAGCCATCCTGCGCATATCCGAAAGGTCGTTGAGGAATCGTTGAAAAGATTAGGGACTGATTACATTGACCTTTTGTATCAACACCGAGTCGATCCCAAAGTTCCCATCGAAGATGTTGTGGGGACGATGGGAGATCTGGTCAAAGAAGGGAAAGTTCGGTTTTTAGGACTTTCGGAAGCAGGTGAAGATACCCTTAGGAAAGCGCATAAAACCTACCCTATTTCTGCGTTGCAGAGCGAATATTCGCTTTGGGAGCGCAATTTAGAGCCTCGCATTATTCCCTTGTTGCGAGAGCTGGGCATCGGCCTTGTTCCTTTCTGTCCGCTTGGGAGAGGATTTTTAACAGGGAAGGCTTTGCGAGCCGAAGACTATCCGGAAAACGATTATCGCCGGCGAGATCCTCGTCTGCAGGGGAAAAACTACGATGCGAATATGCAAGTGGTTTTCATCATTAAAACAATGGCCGAACAAAAAAAAGCGACTCCTGCTCAAATTGCCCTGGCTTGGCTGCTTCATAAAGGTCAGGATATTGTGCCTATTCCGGGAACGAAGCAGCGGAAGTATCTGGAGGAAAATATCACAGCTGCAAAGATCAATTTATCTGTGGACGATATTCAAAAGCTGGATACATCTCTTCCACCTGGTATCGTCAGCGGATCCCGCTATGAAGAAAAACATATGGATCTGATAGATCGGTAGTAAGGAATTCTTACGCTTTCGCTCGAGGCAACCAACTGCTTCCCGAGAAGCTACCCCTCTTTTTCCTCCGTTCTGGACAAAACAGCTCTAGTGGTCCGTACCAAAAATTCTTGAGATAATTTCTAGCTTGAAAGCTGCGTAGAATCGATCGACCGCAGGCTACGCAAGAGCGGCGTATTAATTCAATACGAAGCTCTTTGCGTTCGTCGATTATACGCGCTTTGACGCCGAAATTATTCCAAGAATTTTTGGGACTGACCGCTAGAGCTCCTTAACAAAAGTTTTTGAAATTTGGGCTGACGTGTACTAGGGAACGTACCTAATCTTCTCATTCTCAGTTGCATAAAATGCAACTTCCATTTAAATTTTTACGTTAAGTTAGCAACATCAAAGGAAAAATATGACACAGCGTATCGATTTAACGACCCCGACTTATAACCCAAGTAGTCCAGAGTTAAAAGAAAATGCGAATGTTCTTCCTAGTCCCATTTTTGAAAAAGCAGTATGCCCCACTTTTCCAACAAGACCTCTAGCAAATGTCACTCTGTTGAGCAGCGAGAACTCTGAAGTTTGCAATGAGCCGCAACCTCTCCAAAAAGATGTAAAATCCCTCACAAACATTGAAGAACAGTATGAAGCCCCTCTTGATGATGAAACAGGACAAGGAAATGGAATGCTTTATTGGCCAAACGGCAACAGCTACGAAGGTGAATTCTTCAATAATCTGCCTGAAGGTGAAGGAACCCTCGTTTACAACACCGGCATTACGTATGTCGGGAAATTCCATAGAGGACAGTACCATGGATATGGAACCCTCACTATCCCTGAAGAAGGCTGTTATGAGGGTGAATTCAAATACGGACTCTACGATGGGTTCGGAACTTTCAATTACTGCTCTGGTGATGTCCATGTAGGATACTACGAAAAAGGCATCAGACAAGGTCAGGGGATCCTCACTTATATCTTAGGAGGCAGCTACGCTGGAGAGTACAGAGATGGCCAAAGACATGGCCATGGGACTCTCACATCACCTGGTGGCGATCTCTACGTCGGAGGGTTCAAATACGGCAAGTACGATGGTCATGGCAAAGTGACCTTTGTAGATAACAGCCCTACTATCGAAGGGAGATTTGCTAACGGTATCTACGTCTCGAAATCTACGTCTCGAAATTCCAAAAGAATTAGGGTGTGCTAAGGGCTGGATTTGCCCGCGCGAGAAGATAAAAGTTAAAAAAAAGAGATGCTGGATTGCTCCAGCATCTCTTTAAGTTTGATCTCAGACGAGATTTAGTCTGCGAAGGCAAAGGCTAAAACGTCTTCTTCGCTTTCATCAAGGTATTTCTTGATACGCTTGTTGAATTCTAAGAAGCCGGTTCCTCCAGGGATCATGTGTCCCATGATTAAGTTCGACTTGAAGTCGAGGAGGTAGTCGGTTTTGCCTTCAGATGCAGCATCTGTCAGAACACGTGTGGTCTCTTGGAACGAAGCGGCTGAGACGAACGAATCGGTCGTCAAGGACGCTTTGGTGATACCAAGGAGCACCGGTGTCGCTTGAGCAGGCTTGCCGCCCTCGTCGATCACCTTGCGGTTCTGGTTATGGAAGTGCTTGCGGTCGATGTCTTCGCCGTACAGGAAGATCGTATCGCCGGTGTCGGTGATACGGACTTTCTGGAGCATCTGACGAACGATGATCTCGATGTGCTTGTCGTTGATGTCCACACCTTGGAGGCGGTAGACTTCTTGGACTTGGTTCACGAGATAACGTTGGAGTTCGCGGACGCCGCAGACTTCGAGGATCTCTTGTGGAACCACGAGGCCGTCGGTGAGCTGCTGACCTTTCATAACCATATCGCCTTTTTGGACGATTAAGTGTTTTGTCAGAGGGATGAGGTGTTCCTCTTCCATGCCGGACTCTTCGTCGCGGACAACGACAATGCGCTTGTTCTTCTGCACGCCGCGGAAGTCGATAACACCATCGATTTTCGCAATGAAAGCGGCATCTTTCGGACGGCGAGCTTCAAAGAGCTCGGCCACACGAGGAAGACCGCCGGTGATGTCCTTTGTCTTGATCGCGCCGCGAGGCAGACGAGCAAGAAGCGTTCCAGCAGCAACAAATTGTCTTTCTTGCACCGAAATGAAGGCTCCGGATGGAACCGCATATGTACCGATCAACTCTTCAAAGTCTTTATCAGAGTAGATCATGATCTGCGGATGGAGTTCTCCACGGTGTTGTTTGACGATAAGTTCAGTCTGGCCAGTTTGCTTGTTGACTTCGCGCTGGGTAGAAATCCCTTCCACGAGGTCTTCGTATTTGACATAGCCAGGCCGTTCGCAAATGATCGGGATGTTATGTTGTTCCCAAATAGCGATCTTAGTCCGTTTTTTAACTTTTGATCCATCAGCAAGGAGAATATGTGTTCCCAGCTCGATGTTGAAAGTTTGGAGCGGCTCGATCGATTTTGTTGCGAGGAGTTTTTTGCACTCATCTAACGATCTTCCCTCATCACGGAGGATGTGGAGAAGTCCATTTTTGTTGAGGGCAATCCAAACGCCTTCTTCGTTTTGAACTGTACGGATGTTCTCGTAAACGAGGACACCTTCGAATTCAGTGACGAGTTCAGGACTTAATGCGGCAGAAGCAATACCACCCAAGTGGAAGGTTCTCATCGTGAGCTGCGTTCCAGGTTCACCGATCGACTGAGCTGCGATAATACCAACAGCTTCGCCAAGGCCCACTAAAGTGCCGTTAGCGAGGTTCATGCCGTAGCATTTACGCAAATGCCGCGTCTTGATTCGCATGTCAGCGGTGAGCGGATCTTAACGGTGTCAATACCGGCATCATCAATGGCTTCCGCTTGTTTGACGGTGATGAAATCACCTGATTTCGCAAGGAGTTTCGTTTGGTCGCCTGGCTGATAGAGGTCATCGCAAGTGGCACGTCCGAAAATACGATCGCGCAGCGGCAGGAGTTCTTCCTGACCTTGCTTGATCGCACTGACTTCAATACCGTTAAGGGTACCGCAGTCAGCTTCAGAGACGATCACATCTTGTGAAACGTCAACGAGACGGCGTGTCAAATAACCAGAGTCGGCAGTTTTAAGGGCCGTATCGGCAAGACCTTTACGAGCACCGTGAGACGAGATGAAGTATTCCAGAACCGATAGTCCTTCACGGAAGTTAGCGGTAATGGGTGATTCAATAATCTCGCCGGATGGTTTCGCCATCAGACCGCGGAGAGCTCCCAACTGTTTAACCTGGGACTTGTTACCGCGAGCTCCCGAATCCATCATCAGAAAGAGCGGGTTGAGCACGTTGTCTTGCGGATGGCTGATCAATTTAAAGAGTTCTTCTGAAAGGGAGTCTGTGACTTCCGTCCAGATGCTAATGATCTTAGATTTACGCTCACCGTCAGTGATGATACCGTCTTCGTACTGTTTACGGACGACTTCGATACGGACGTAGGCTTTCTCAAGAACTTTCGCTTTATCTTCTGGGATTCGAACGTCTTTAACGCCCATAGAGAGAGCGGCTTTCGTCGCTTCGGCAAATCCGAGATTTTTCAGGTTGTCTAAGAACTTCACGGTTGCCTCTAAGCCAACGCGCTTGTAAGTTTCCAAGATCAGCTCCGAGAGTTTCTTCTTACGGAGAGAATAGTTTTGGAAGCCGAGCTCTTTAGGGACGATCGTATTGAAGACGACGCGGCCCGGTGTTGTTTCAATGATCCCGGTGTCGAGTCTAAGCTTGATCTTCTCATGGATATGGATTCCACGGCCGAGTTCGTCACGGCGGCCAGCGATTGGCTCTTTGTGATTATGCGGATGTTCGAACGAGTTGTAGGTTCCTCCGGAATGAAGAGCCATTAAGACCTCTTCTTTGTTTCCGAAGACTTTCATCTTCTTGCCGTGATCTTCCGGATTGTAAGAGGATCGTGCATGACGTAGTACAAACCCAAGATCATATCCTGAGAAGGTACAGTCACTGGTTTTCCAGATGATGGCAGGAAGATATTATCCGGCGCCATCATGAGGGTTTTAGCTTCGATTTGAGCTTCTACTGAGAGCGGAACGTGGACGGCCATTTGGTCACCGTCAAAGTCGGCGTTGAAGGCAGTACAAACGAGCGGATGGATCCGGATCGCTTTACCTTCAATCAGGGTAGGCTCGAACGCTTGGATACCGAGTCTGTGAAGAGTCGGAGCGCGGTTTAGAAGAACTGGGTGGCCTTTGATGATCTCATCGAGAACATCCCACACTTCAGGCGCTTGCCGCTGGATCATTTTCTTCGCAGAGCGGATTGTATAGACATAGCCGAGGTCTTTGAGGCGTTTCACAATGAACGGCTCGAAGAGCTCAAGGGCCATTTGTTTTGGAAGACCGCACTGGTTGAAT
>CAWIQH010000006.1:0-21790 GCA_963838185.1 uncultured Chlamydiae bacterium | reverse complement strand
CGCTAGAATGAAACCCGAAGGTATGAAAGTTCTCGACTTTGCCTTTTATAAAGAAGAGTCTACGGACAATCCCTCCTCTGAAACTCCTTCCGAGTCGGATTTAACAGTGACAGCCGAAATCGGACACGTCTCCATGCCATTGAATAACCTTCTTCATTTAGAGCCCGGCATGATGATCGATCTCGTGATGCGGCCTGAGCAAGGGGTTGATCTCACAGTCGACGGTAAAAAAGTTGCTAGTGGTGAACTCCTTAAACTCGGAGAGACCGTAGGCCTCCGCATCTTAGACATTTCCCGATGAAAGATAGATTCCATAAACAGCCGACTTTAACAGACATCAATCCTGAAGACGAACCACCATCGGCAATTCCCCGCCATATCGGCCCTTATAAAATAGAATCGCTCCTGAATAAAGGGGGCATGAGCCTGCTCTATATGGGCATCCAGCCCGAAACCCGCCAAATGCTAGCGATCAAAGTCCTCTCTCCGACATTTGTTACCCATCCGGAGATGGTCGCTCAATTCCTGAAAGAAACGAAGATCATCGCGATGACCAACCATCCCAATATCGTTAAACTCTATGGAGAGGGACAGTGGGAAGGCGGTCTTTATATCGCCATGGAATTTATCCGCGGCGTTTCTCTCAGACAATTCATCGAGCAGCAGTCGCTTTCCATGAAGCGTTGCATCGATATTATTTTGCAAGTCGCCTACGCTCTTTGCCATCTACACTCCCACGGCGTCATCCATGGCGATCTAAAACCCGAAAATATCCTCATCACTGAAGACGGCATCGTCAAAGTCATCGACTTTGGCATCGCCAGGCTCCATGAAGAGATAAAAAAAGAAAAAGGCAAAACTCTGCGGATTGTGGGAACTCCCACTTATATGAGCCCCGAACAAAAGGAAGACCCCTCCAAGATCTCTTTTGCCTCCGATATTTATGCTCTCGGGATCATCGCCTACGAACTTTTGAGCGGCAAACTCAGCTTCGGAATCATCCATCTTTCTCAAGTCCCTAAGGGACTTCGGCAAATCCTTGAAAAAGCCCTTGCCATCTCCATCAAAGAAAGATATCCCGATGCGATCAAGTTTATTTCTGACCTTTCAGAGTATCTCAAATCGGGCGGTCTCGAAAAAGACAGACCGGGCACTGATCAGCTCAAAGAAATTTTAGAGACCATCCAAAAAGCTGGCCAGGCTCTTTCTCCCTCTAACCCGCCTTCTTGGTCTTCGTTAGAAGTCGGCATTGCCAAATACAAAGCGACCGCACAAGGCAGCACCTACTACGATTTTTTCAAATTCCGCGACAACACGTCCGTGATCCTGATCGCACAACCCATGCAGACCGGACTAGAAGCTCCTATTTATTCCGCGGGCCTCCGCGGCATGATCCGCTCCCTTTTAGCTTCACAGGAGAATTTTTCGTTCCCTCTTTTCATCTCCGCCCTGAATAGAATTGTTAAAGAAGACCCGCTCGGACAAAAATTTGCCGTTGCTTTTCTGATCCTTTCTCCTCAGCGCGATGAACTTTCATTCCTATCTTGCGGCCTTGGAAATATTCTCCATGTTTCACCCGGCCATATGATGCCCCGGTCGCTCGGCAATCAAAACCCGCCGCTCGGATCGCCGATGCGCGGAGATTTTGAACTCACGGTTGACAATTGGAAAATCGGCGACATTCTTATTTTCCATTCTTTGGACCCCAGCTTTGATCAAATCTTACAAGAAGCTTTAAAAGAAAATTTCTTTCTCTCACCCCAAGGCCAAGCCGACGCTCTTTTAAAGAAAGTCGCAGGCCTGCCGGTCTTTGCCCAAGACAAAAAACCTCAAGTTCTATTCTCTCTTCATCGGATCGGATAAGAGTTTCCTGATTTACATTAAACGGAAAGTATTTTAGGATTGCCAATCAAGAATTACTTCAATATGCAACATTTTTTTCCGCGGATCGCTAAGTCGACTTTAATCGAAGCAGCTCTAGGACTCGTGCTATTGCACGCTCCTCTGCTATGCGAGGATCCTCCTACACCCGAAGACACGGTCGGATTCCTTTTTTCATCGGGGAAAGTAAAAAAAACTCCCATCGATGAGGAAATCCTTCACAATACTCCCAGTTTAAAAGTCCTCGATAAGAAGACAGATACCTACACGATCAATTTCAGCAATGTCTCCATCATCGAGTACATCAAGTTTGCCAGCAGGATCACCAATCTGAACTTCGTCTTCAATGACGAAGAGCTGCAGTTCAACGTCACTGTCGTCTCCGAAGAGCCGGTGACCCCGCGCAATATCATGTCGATCTTGATCCAAGTCCTGCGCATTAATGGGCTGATCGTATTGGAACAAGACAATAACCTTCTGATCACAAAAGTCCGCAATGTCAGCCAGTTGGCAACGGTTGTTGCCTCAGACCTGCCGGCTGTTCAAAGCAATGCGCCGCTTGTCACCCGAGTGTTTAGAATTAAAAATGCCAACCTCAATACCGTCGCCTCCGTCATCAAGCCGATGCTTTCTGACACTTCCCTACTGGAAGTCTCTGCTGAGACCAAACAGCTGATCATCACCGATATTACAACCAACGTCGATAAGATTTCTTCTTTGCTAGCTAGCATCGATGCTCCACACTCCCCATTAGAAATCGACAACTATGTCGCAAAAACCAGCGACCTGGAAGGCCTGATTAAATTGGCCACGCAGATCGTTTCTCCTTTCTCAGAAGGAAATGTTCTGACTTTCGTTCCACAGGCCGAGACGCAGACGATTTTCATCATATCGACTCCTTTCTTAATTGAAAGAGCGATGACGATATTAGAAGACCTTGAGACCACGAACATGACAGCTGCTCAACTGGCGATGAAAGGACAGACCGTCTACCTCTATAAATTGCAGCACAAGCAAGGCGTTGATTTCATCATTGCACTGGAAGATCTCAGCAATCAACTTCAGAAAAGAGGCGTCTCCGATAAGTTAGTTGACAGTTTAGACAACGCCAAGTGGATCAAAGAATCGAATTCCATTCTCTTCATTGCCGATGAACCGACGCTGGATAAAATCAAAGAATTGATCCCCACGCTGGATACTACATCCGAGCTCGGCATGCAAATGAGCAACTTCTATGTCTATAAAATCCAACAGGCCCCGTACGAACAGTTGGAAAATAGCATCGATGCCATGGCTGAGAACCTGCAAAAAGCTCCCAAGCCTGACTATCCTCTAATCGAGGTTCTCACCAGCGCTAAATACCTCCCCGATGCAAACTCTATCATTTTCACGGGAGATACCGCTGCTTTAAGCAAACTCGCTGAGATCCTCCCTTCCTTTGATGTCGCTTCAAATCAAGGAGCCTCTTCGCAGTTTCTGATTTACAATCCCAGAAACCGCACCGGCGAACAACTCGAAAAATCGATCCAAGAAATTGCAAAAAACCTCAAAAATGCAGGACTTGCCGATCCTCTCTTCCTACAATCTGTCAAAAGCGCAAAGTGGACCCCTTCAAATAATTCGCTGATCTTCACCGGCACTCCCGATACACTTTCCCGCATTCAAGCCCTCTTAGTTTCCTTAGACGGCGGCACCGAAGGCGTCGGCGGAGGCATCGGAGGCCAGACTTTCTATCTCTACAAACTTCAAAATGCCAATGGCAATAACGTCATTGACAGTTTGAAAAAAATCTCCTCCAATCTCAACGACTCCAATATCCCTAACCAAGCTTTGAACACAACTTTACGCAATATCAAGTGGATCAAAGAAAACAACTCCTTGCTCATAACTGGAAGCAACTCAGCGATCGATCAAGCACGCACTCTGATCGATCAATTTGATGTGCCAGGAGCGGCAAACACGCCAGAAGCAAACAAATCGGCCTTTTTTATTTACAAACCGGTCCATCAAAAACCTCAAGTCCTCCAAAGCTATATCCTGGCAATGGCCAAAGATCTCGAAGGATCAGGCCTTGTTGATCCTGACCTTCTCCTCACACTAAATACAATGCGTTATGTTGATTCTACCAGCTCGCTTCTCTTCACAGGATCTCCCGACGCTTTAGAGAAAGTCAAAGAAATCCTTGCTCGCACAGATGTTATCTCTTCCCAAGAAGGACAGATCCAGCAGCTCGGAGAATCGACCTTCCTAATCTACAAAATCCAATACGTCCCTTCATCTCAGCTTATCTCTGCACTCAAAGGATTGACAGGAGACCTCCAGCGCACAGGCTCTATAGACCAAGCAGTAGCGACTTCCATTAACAACCTCAAATATGTCAAAGAAACCAACTCCATCCTCTTCACAGGCGCTCCTGAGACCCTGCAAAAAATCGAAACCATCCTGAAGAAATTCGACTCGTCTGGGGCAGCTGGGCAAACACCTGCGACACCTTCGACTTTCATTGTCTATACTCCGAAATCTGTTCCCGGAGATGAACTGATCCAAATTCTGACCGATTTTGAACAAAATCTCGTCGCATCGGGCGTTGCGAACAAAAACCTTTTTGACACGATCTCCAATCTCAAATATGTCCCGCGCACCTGCTCTCTGATTATTTCCGGAGATCAAGAATCGATAGCCAAAGTCGAAGAGCTCCTCCGCCGCTTTGATGTTCCATCTGCCGAACCAGGAAAAATTTCCTCTTCTATCGAATCGATCCAAAACACTTCCTTCCTTATCTACAAGCTTGAATACCACCAAGGCGATGAGATCCTCTCTGCTCTTAAACAAATCGCCACTGACTTAGGCACAGGAACAGCCACCGGCAACCAAAACCTCCTCAATGCCATTAACTCCCTCCAATGGATCCGCGTCACCAATTCTCTCTTAGCCTCCGGTGAAGCTGAAACTCTTTCAAAACTGCGCGACTTGATCGTCAACCTCGATATTCCACTCCGCCAAGTCTTCATCGAAGTCCTCCTCATTCAAACAACTCTTACGAATACTCAGAACTTCGGCCTCCAATGGGGCGGCAACCTGCAATACCTCAACAGGGTTGCAGCGGGATCCGGCAACTTCCCTGCTCCCAGCACAAGCCCAGCCGCTTCCTCTAACCCAGTTAATCCAGCTAATGCTCCAAACGCCATCAGTATTGCACCTGGTATACAAGGTGTAAATGCAACAACCACGCCCATCCGCTACCGGTCCTAATGGCATCCCCTTCAGTAGCGGCTTCGACCTTGGCGTCATCGGCGATATCATCATGCACAAAGGCCGTTCGTTCCTCTCGCTGGGAAGCTTGGTCAATGCCCTTCAGACTGATACCGATAGCACAGTTGTCTTAAACCCCAAAATCATCACACAAGACAACCGTACATCGACTCTTTTTGTCGGTAATAACGTTCCGTTCATCGGATCTCAAGTCACAAGTACAACCAACTCTTATCTCTTCTTCTCTAACATTGAGTACCGCGATGTCGGCTTTAACCTCACCATTACACCGACCATCGGCAATAGCAATGTCGTCACGTTAGACATCAGCAATGACATCAGCCAAATCATCTCCAATCCAACGATTGGGGTCAGCAGGGCAGTCAGTACAGGCAACGGCACTGTTCAAGGAATCGAATCTAGCCATACCACGATGACCACCCGCGTGCATGTGCCTGACCAACACTTCGTGGTCTTAAGCGGCATGATCCAAGATACCAAATCCCGCTATAAATCAATGATCCCGTGCCTTGGCGGCCTGCCTGTCATTGGCGCTATCTTCTCTGAAAACGACCGCCAACAATACTAAAACTAATTTGATTATTTTCCTCCGCCCTCAAATCATCAATACCTACGAAGATTATAAGAGAATCACCGATGAACAAGAGTGTCTCTATAAAGAACAAGCCTCATGCCTGTTCTCAAAGAAGAATTTGACGCTGGCATCGATATCGTCAAAAAGTCTGAAGACGAATAAGTTCCAAAAGGGATAAAATCAGGACCCACGTTATTTTTTGGGGTGTGTCTTGAAGAAATTAGTTATATCCTCTCTTCTGATCCTGACCAGCTGCTTCCGAGTCGGCAATGAATTAGAGCCCCAGCTCAACCACGCTGTTCAAGACAGGTATCTCAAAAGCCTCCCTTCTCCATTTCCGCCTCTCTCTGAAAAAGAAGCTGCTTCCGATTGGGGACGAGAAGACCGCATTGCTCTTGGATTTGCCCATGAGCTCGATCTCTATCAAGCCATCAACGGATTTAAACGATCCTCATTTCTGCTTCCTCCAGAACTTCATGAACGGAAACTCCAACTCGAATACGACACCATGCTTAGCTATTATTACGGAGGAAAATACCCGGAGACCATTTACACCTTTAACAATGGGCCTCTCCGTGTTGCATATCCCTCTTTTACTCCGTATGAAGACCTCCTTGTCATGCTCTATGATTCTTACAATAAAACTGAAGAGCCTGACAGCGCCGATAAAATCATGACCTATATGGAGACAGCCTATCCTGCAATGGCTCAGAAACTGGCGCTTTCTAAAATTCTATTGAAAGGCGATATCCCCGCTCTGCAAGCCGCCGCTCCTGCTCATCCCGATATTCAAAATCTTCTCAACCAATATGAGCTCGAGAAAAAATCGACCCGCACTGCACAGCTTCTCAACGTCTTCGTCCCTGGAGCCGGATATCTTTACGTCGGACAAACGCAATCGGCTATCACAGCCTTTCTTCTTAATGGTGTTTTCATCTGGGCCTCTTGTTATTTCTTCCAGCATGGCAACACTGCAGCTGGAATTATTTTCACCAGCATCGAAACAGGATGGTATTTCGGTGGAATCTACGGCGCCGGCCAGGAAGCTAAATTTTATAACGAACGGGTCTATGAAAGACATGCGACTCCAATGATGAACGAACACCGGTACTTTCCCATCTTGATGTTGAAATATGGCTTTTAAAATTCTTGCATTCCTATTTCCCATCTTTCTCTTTTCCATTCCCGGCTACTATGAACCGTGGGGAAAAGATGCTGATCTTAAATTTACTCCTCCACCCCAGCAGCAAGAAATCCATCTCTCTCTGATGTCACAAGGAATGGAGAAGCTGATTTGGTTTCATCAGAATATCATTTCAACTGTCGATGGCCCTAGAAGCCATTACAAACCTTCCAGTTCTAATTTCATGCTTCAAGCCATCCGCAAGCATGGCTTTATCAAAGGCTACGTCATGGGCTGCGACAGGCTGCTCCGTGAAAATAGCGATCCATGGATTTATCGCACGGCCATTATCGACAATAAGATCTGGAAAATCGATCCACCCCCCTAATTTTCTCTATATAGAAATTTTTAAACCTTGTATCGTGTTGAGAAATTTAGTGAGGGATCTATGAAAATTTTTCTCATGTTGTGTCTATGCATCGCTCGTCTCGCGTATGGCGACATCACGTGGAATACTCCCATTCTCCTATCAGATCCAACGTCACAGACCGACGGCCCGGTTGTCGGGCTTGATGCGAGCGGCAATGCTGTTGATGTCTGGCAAGACTCAAACAGCGACCTTATCATTAAAGGAAGCACAAAACTTTTTTTACAACCTTGGACTCCTGCGACAGGACAAAATATCGATAGCAGTGCGATGCCTCAAGCGGCACTGCCCGTATTGTCTGTCGATTCCCAGGGAAATGCGCTTGCGCTCTGGAATTCTAACAATGGTAGTAATACTCTTCGCTACTCTTACAAACCTTTTGGCATGGCTTGGTCTCCCAACCAGGTCACTGGCTTTCAAACTTCCGATTACCTTGTCGTTTTGAACCCTCCTGGCAATGGAACAGCCGTTTGGATTCAAGGAACTAGCCTTTTTGCTTCCACTTTTAATGGAACCACCTGGATAGGAACTGTCCCAATAGATGTTAATGCTAATGCTCCATCCCTAGCCGTCGATCCAAATGGAAACGCGACGGCAGTTTGGATCGATACGTCGACGGTTCAGATAAAAAGTGCAAATCTGCCTTTCGGAGGAGTTTGGAGCGCTCCGATAGTCGTAGAAACTTTCAGCCCGGGATTTCTCGGGTTAACCTCTGTTGGAGTCGATGCATCAGGAAATGCCGTGGCACTCTGGAGCAGCGATTCAGGGATACAAAGCGCAACTAAATTATTCAATCAAAGCTGGTCGGCTGTGACCACTTTTCCAAGTTCCGGAACAAGCGCAAGTACATCTACGGTCGTCGCTGTAGATCCGCAAGGAAATGCAGTGGCTCTTTGGCAAAATGATACTAACGGCACTATCATGTCTGCATCTAAGCCTTTTGGCCAGCCTTGGTCGAATGCTGTAACACTTGGAAGCGGCTCCTTTCCCCAAATCGCAGTTGATAGCTGTGGAACAGCCGTTGGTGTGTGGGAAAATCCCGGTATCATTCAAACTGCTTTTAAAGCATTAGGAGCTGATTGGATAATCTCTAAATCATTTACCGCATCCAATGCTGGAGGAGATCCTTGGGTTAGTATGAATCCTTGCGGTCATGTCATGGTTACTTGGGTTGGTACGGATGGACCCAACAATACTTTCGCTGTGGAGGGTTTTATAGCTGCTGCCAATTTTTCTTCGCTCACAGGAAAACAAAAAACAAATAATAGCGGTACGTTTAAAGAGATTATCAATGTCTTAAATGGCATCCGAGCACCACGCCGGTCATCGGGTATAATATCTACCGCAATGGCAATTTTATCGCCTTTGTCAGCGCCAAGCATCATACCTATACCGACAGCGATCAAGTTAAAGGCCAAGTGTCACTTATCAAGTGACTTCCGTTGATCCCAACGGTGTGGAGAGTTATCCGCTGCAGGTCGTACGTCCAATAAAATTTCTATTGGGAATTGAATAAAAAAGGCTAAAATGTTTACCGAGGTAATCATGAAAACACTTTTGACTATAGCTCTCTTCGCCACCTCCTTATACGCCGATACAGCCCCAGAAATGCCCGATGCTTCTCATCAACAAATGCCCGACTCATCAATAGAAATGGGTGATGCAGCACCGGCAATGACAGCTCCCGTTACTACAGAACCCATGCAACAAGAAGAGATGATTTGCGACCCTGTATATGGCAATTTCATTCTCGCTGAATTCAAAATGGGTTACTTCAGATTCGGCGATAGAACTCTAAGACACATCTATAGCGACGGCGTGTTGGATATTCAGCTCACCTCTTCTTTCCGCGTTTGGAACCCGCTCTATATATATGCGGCCATCGAATACATCGGAGCAAAAGGCCGCACACTCGGCGGTCATGAAAAGACCAAGATTCGTTTGGTGCCCTTAAGTTTAGGACTTCAATATATCCAGAAGATCACATTTGATCTTAAGTACTATCTCACAGTAGGCCCGCGTCTCTTTCACTTCCATCAAAAGAACCACTCTCGCGGACTTCCCACTACTGTCAACAAGTGGGGATGCGGAGGATTTATCAATACCGGCTTTATGTATTACCTCTCGGAACATATTATTATTGATTTCTTTGGAGAGTATTCCTATAAACGGATGCATTTCAAAACCGATCGAACCCATGTTGAAGGAAATAGCTTACAAGTTGGCGGCATCACCCTAGGAGCTGGTCTCGGTTATTTCTGGTGAGAAACATTTGAAATTATTACCTCACTGCCCTAATATGGTTCACTATGAAAACGAAAGGGTCTAATTCTCCATCTCGGAAATGTTTAGCTCAAAAAGCTAAGACCGTTTTCATTCGAATTAATATTTGCGCCTCCAAGCGCAAAAACACATAAAACTTTCTTACATCTGTTTGTTTTTAAAGGTTCCAGAGGGCCAAAGAGGCCATCTGAAAAAAATTAGGCAAAAAATTATTAGGAAAATTATGAAAACCCAAGCAATGCATGACAAGCTAAACTACCCTCTCCGCGCCTGGACGATCTGGCTGCTCAGTGCTATTTTCATGTTCTATAAATATGCGCTGGAAGTTTCTCCCAGCGTCATGACATCGACACTCATGACCGCTTTTGACATCAGCGGGGTATCTCTTGGAAATTTAGCCGCTTGCTACTTCTATGCATATCTTCTTCTGCAGATCCCTGCCGGTCTTCTTCTGGATCGATTCGGCCCTAGAAAAACCACGACGCTAGCGATTGCCCTCTGCGCTGCTGGAAATTTGATTTTTGCAGGAGCAGATTCTGTATGCTTTGGCTGGGATCGGACGTTTTTTAACAGGAGCAGGAGCTGCCTTTGCAGCTGTCAACTGCTTAAAACTGATTGCCAACTGGTTCCCCTATAGACAATTTGCTTTCATGGCAGGCCTGATGATGACCATCGCCATGTTCGGTGCTGTCGGCGGGCAAGCGCCTCTTGCAGCCTTTATCAAAGCCACAGAGTGGCGCCAAGCGATGGAGATCATCGGATTTGCAGGACTGATTTTAGCTGCCTTTTCTGGGTGGTTGTCCGAGATAAAGCTCCTGACCACATCCGAGAAAGACATATGTGCCTGCTCAGAGCCTCTCTCATGGAGTGCATGAGAAAAATCTTTAAAAACCACAGTCATGGTGGCTTTCGCTCTATAGCGGTTTTGCTTTTGCACCTGTGATGGTCTTTGGAGGACTCTGGGGAGTCTCGTTTATTGCCGAGGCATTTTCCCTACCGCACAACTATCTCCGCACAAACCGTTTCGCTCATCTTCATCGGCTTTGCTGTTGGCGCTCCCTTCTTTGGCTGGTACTCTGACAGGCTGGGACGCAGACCGCGTTGTGATGGTCTGGGGAACAATTTTAGCCTCTATCGCTATCTCTGTAGCGATCTATCTGCCCGGGAGTCTCATTTTATGTGCTTTCCAGCTTGATGTTTCTCTTTGGATTTTTCATCAGCAGCTTCTTGCTCTGCTTTACGATGATCCGCGAGATCAACCTGCCGATGCTGGCAGCAACTGCGATTGGATTTATGAATGCGTTCGATGCCGTCCTGGAGCGTTTTCTGATCCTCTGACGGGAATGATCCTCGATTTAGGATGGGATGGAAAAATTGTCGATGGAGCCAGAATCTTTTCAGTGACTCTTACAAGGTCGCCTTCTTGACTCTGCCGGCGTATTTGATTCTTTCACTGTTGACCTTGCTTAAGATCAAAGAGACATATTGCAAAGCGGCCTATCCGACCACTTTGCCTTAAGAATTAGACAGAGCTTCCGATTTTTCGGAAGCTTTGAATCTCATTTCTCTTTTTCTGTCGCGTAAGACGAATTGAAGAGGATTTCCTGTGAACTTGTAGACTTCTCGGAATTTGGTCACCAAATACCGTTTGTAAGTCTCGAGCATCAGCTTTGGATAGTTGACAAAGAGAACAAATGTCGGCGGCTGTGTCTCGACATGGGCCATGTAATAAATCCGGAGACGTTTTCCTTGGATCATCGGAGGGTGGTAAGTTTGGACGGCTTTCTCAACGAATTTATTGAGCTGGCCAGTTGTAATCCTCATCTCTTGATATCTGCGAACATCGACAATCTCTTTGATGATCTTCGAGACGTTTCTTCCGGTGATCGCAGAGATGAACAATGCAGGACAGTGGCCTAAGAACGCCGTGTCGTAACGGAGAGACTTTAGACAGTGCTCCATCCGGTAGCCTTCCACGAGGTCCCATTTATTGAAGATCAAAATGCAGGCTTTTCCCGCCTGCTCGATCATGCTCGCAATTCTCTTATCGTGCGTTGTCATCCCTTCTTTGGCATCCAAGATCAGCACGCAGATATCAGCACGTTCAATCGCACGTTCTGTACGGATCGCAGCGAATTTCTCGACCGCATCGTGCTCTGCACGTTTACGGCGGATACCGGCAGTATCGATTAAAGTGAGTTTTGTTCCTTCAATGGTAACGTGGGCATCGATCGCATCGCGTGTCGTTCCAGCAATCGGGCTAACGACAGAGCGCTCTTCGGAAAGAAGATGATTTAATAGTGTAGACTTGCCGACATTGGGACGGCCGACGATCGCCACTTTAATCGATCCGTCATCAATATAGTCTTCGTCTTTATCGAAAGTAAAACCTTCAAACGCCATCTCTAAAAGCTCGGCAATCTGAAATCCATGCGTTGCAGAGATCGGCAAAATTTTCTCTATCCCTAAACGGTAGAAATCATAGGCATTTTCTTTCTGATTGTAATCGTCGACTTTGTTGACCGCTATACAAACAGGTTTATTCGAGCGGAGTAAAAATTGAGCGACATGCTCATCTGCGGGTGTAACTCCCACTTGACCATCCACGACCATCACAATCGTATCGGCTTCTTCAATGGCCACTTCCGCTTGTCGCTGGATCCCTTCTTGAAATGGAATATCGGGATTTGCAGCAATACCGCCCGTGTCGATGATATCAATGGGACGTCCGAAGAAATCGGCTTTGCCATAGATACGATCGCGTGTTGTTCCCTCTTCGTCATCGACGATGGAAATCCTCGCTCCGCACAGGCGATTAAAAAGGGCTGATTTCCCTACATTAGGACGGCCGACAAGGGCCAATTTAAACTTTTTCATATATTTATCGATTTGAGAGAAAATTTTACTCGCTCTCCCCATATAAAGAAATGGAATAAAAAATTTATTATTACTTTTGAAAAAATAAAAAACTAGCTATGTCTGGAGAAACATATTAGGTGTTCTCAGGATAATTGTCCATCAGCTTAAGCAGCTCAAGCAGATCGTCACGCGTCAGGACTTTGACTTGGTCTTGCTCGTCAAATCCGATCACTTGTTCCATCAAGCCCAACTTTTTCTCAATCAAGACATGAATATGTTCTTCGATCGTTCCGCGGGTGACCATTTTAAAGACCTGAACGCCGCGGCTCTGTCCCATCCGGTGGACACGGTCGGTCGCTTGGTTTTCTTTTGCGGGGTTCCACCAGCGATCGTAATGGATCACCACTGATGCAGAGATCAAATCGATCCCAACGCCGGCAGCTTGAAGCGATCCGATGAAAACTTCGCATTTCGGATCGTCCCGGAATCTTCTCCACTTGTTCTTTTCTGTCCCGCGTTGAGCCGCGGATCCCTGAAAAACCGATGTGATGCTCTTTCAAATAGCTCTCGATAATGTCGAGCATTCCTAAGTACTGAGAAAACACAACCAGCTTCTGACCGCTCTCGCGTGTCTCATTGAGCAGCTCGACAAAAAGATCCCACTTGCCCGACGCATATTTCTTATAATTGTCGACTTCATTCTTAAAGAGAGCCGGATGGTCGCAGATCTGCTTGAGCTTCGTTAGAAGCGCAAAAACGTGGAGATACGGCGTCGGCTTGGAATCATCTTGCAGCTCTTTAAAGAGCTGTTCTTTGGAAGAGCGATAGACTTCTCGGTAGAGTGTCTCTTTGTTCTTCCGAAAGCGGCGCATAGGCCAGTGTTTCGGTTTTTTCTGGCAGCTCCAGGAGCACTTCTGATTTTTTTCTCCGTAGAACAAACGGCCGGATAAAGCGAGCGAGTAAATATCTTTTATCGTGATCGTTTTGTTTTTCGATCGGATTGACAAAGAGTTCTTTGTAGAGCGTCTCTGTCGGCATATAATCAGGAAGCACCACATCGAAAAGCGATTTGAGCTCGAGGAGATTATTCTCTATTGGCGTTCCTGTCAGGCCTAGACGGATTGTCGCATTGATCAGCTTTAATGCTTTGTGTGTCTGAGACGATGCATTTTTAGCGATCTGGATTTCGTCGAAGATCGAAATATCAAAAGGAATTTCAGATAGCGGACTCTTCTCGCTGCGGAGTGTTCCGTAAGAAGTGAGAAGAATATCGTAGTGGCATTGAAATCAACAATGTCCTCTGCGCGCCATAATAGACATAGACGCGGAGGCGCGGCAAAAACTTTTTCAAAAGATCTTCCCAGTGGAAAATCACCGAGGTCGGACAGACGACAAGAAACTTTCCTGGGGATTGCTGTTGGAAGCGGCAGCTAGCAGCGCCATCGCTTGGTGCGTCTTACCAAGTCCCATCTCATCGCAAAGAAGTCCCGAGAGTCCCTGAGAATACAAGAACCACAGCCATTTAATCCTGTCTCTTGATAACCGCGCAGTTCGCTCTTCAGTCCTGTGATATCGAATGGCGATTGATGGTTCAAAGTTTTTAAACTCGTTCCAGTTTCTTAAACTTTCTGGATCCTCTGGCTCTTTGATCTCTTCAAAGACAAACAGTTTAATCCACTCTAATGTCGTCAGCCGGATCTGTTTTCCTTTTTTCATCCACCGTTTCTTAGGAATCCCTCGCAGCCAGTTGTAACGAGGAGATTTTAATAGGATCAGTCCTGCAGAAGAAAAAAGATGCCGTTTGCCTTCATTCAATGCTTCCCAGATCGACATCACATCGATTGATCCGATATTGCTTTCATATTCCAGATCTAGAAGCCAAGAACCATCAGGTTCGCGATTGAAGGAATTGATCTTTAGAAATAGATCATGAGGCTTTTTCAATCGTGGATCGATCTGCTGTAGATCGATGGCTGCAGAGTATCGATCTCATAAGCCACAAAATACGGCTCTGCGCTCTCTTCGATTGTCACCTCTTTGAAATAAGGATCGGGAAGGCGCAGCTCTCCAGGAACTTCAAGGAATCCTTCGTTTCGACATAGGTAAAGTTTTCAAAAATCTCGACTTTTTTGTTTTGATACGCTGGTAAAAATGTGTAATGAGGACGGACGACAATCCTTCCTTCATCATTGAGAAGCACGTGGAGCCCTGAAGACTAGCAGCGGCGACTGAGCTGCAAAAAAACCGGTGATGTTTTCTAGATCGTCCTGATGTCCCCGGATAAACTCCGCAATTTCATTGCGAGGAACTTTAAGCCCGGCAGCAATGCCCTGGCCTGCACGCCTAGCCATTTTAGAATAAAATCCTCTGCCTTTCACATAGATCCACTCATTGAAGTCGATCACCTCTTCGGCTTCTTCTGCGAGTTCAAGTCCCGATTCAAAACGGAGCTCTTCTTTTGTCAGCGTGTAGGTCAAACGGGATTCAATCGTGATCACATGCGTTTGAAATCCTTCATACGCATGGAGCCAGTGCCGATGGCGGGTGACAAAATCAGGCACTTCTTCTTTCGGGATCACTTTTTCCGTCTCTTCAAACAGCACATCTTCCAAAAGAAAAAATCCTTTATCGGACAGATAAACCCACGAGCCGTATCTTGCTGAGCTAGGCCGTTGCAGATCTCCCTTGTCAAATGCATAACAGACCAAATGGAGCGCTTGATTGCATCAAAAAAGAGATTGTACTTGGCACGGATAGGATTCAAATGGAGTTTTGATCCGACAAGATGCGTCTCGACCAAATGTTGATGGCGGTGTAAGAATTCTCCGATCTGTGAAGAATGGATCACCTTCTCATTTAACAAGGGATCGAGCTTCGAAGGATAAAATCCTTTATCCGGAACAAAGCTCCACTCGCCAATCGGGATAGACCTTGACCGGTTTTTCTTCTTTTGCAGTTTCGATGATATCGAGATTGAAAACCTTCCTCAAAGGATCGTAAAAAATCCTCCGGATCTGTTCATTGGAAAATTCGAACGTCTTGAGCGGCGCATCGACATGCGCTAGTGCAGGAATGATCTGCGGCCAATTGGCCTCTGCAATGTAAAAACTGCAGTCCATGTCATCGAAATGGACGGTGATTTCTTTTGGGAGCGGCTTCTTTGTCGTAATTGAAAGCGATCTTATATTTTTTTCCCGCATCTTGCTGGATCATCCACCACTTCGCAAGATCTGACCAAAATGAGAGTTCATAGCTCAGCAGGTGGCTGGGCCTTCCCTCTTTCCACATCGTGAGCTCTTCTGGAGAAATATTGGAGAATTTCAACGACGTCTCTTCCGTCTCCATCTTCCGATCGACGATGATCTCTTTGAGTTTTTCTTTTCCCTTGGCAGTCAAAGCTTTTAAAGAAAATAACTTCTTCTTGGTTGTTGAAAACGCTTGGAACTGGGTTTGCAACACTTCCCTTCAGACAGTTGGTTTCATATCCATGCCGCCTTGCTGCCATCTGACAAAGATGCGTCCACAACGAATCCCGGAAACGGACATGCAAGGCTCTTCATGGCCGCTGAAAATCTTGATCCATGCCGCTGCTTGATGCGGGCACGATCCGCCTTCTTCTGCTTGCGCGCACGTGCAGAAATGATCTTTTAACGTCCCTTCATCGGTGATCTGTAAAAAAGGCCAAAAGAGTTCCTTTCCGGTTCCCTTGACGGAGACCTGATAGGTACCTTCTGAAAAAAGATGTCTTCGACTTTACCCTGGTCTGCAAGCTTTTGCCCTGCTTGAAGATCTTCAGGTGAAAAAGTTGTATGCGGCATGTTATAGACCTTTGGTATAGAGGATGCCGTACCTCCATGAAGATTGCAAGAGGCTCTTTAGAGGGAAATAAAAATTTAAATTACCTTTTCAGGAGAGACAAAGTCATACCCAAGATCTTGAGCGACTGAAAGATTGGTAACCTTTCCTTTATAGAGATTCAGTCCCTCCATAAAACCAGGATCTTCTTTCAAAGCTACTTTATACCCTTTATTTGCGAGCTTCAGCGCATAAGTCATCGTCGCATTCGTCAGCGCCATCGTCGCAGACCTTGCGCAAGCCCCTGGCATGTTGGCCACGCAATAATGGACCACGCCATCAACTAGATAGATCGGATTAGAATGCGTCGTCGGTTTAGACGTCTCCGCAGCATCCGCCTTGATCGATCGCCACATCGACAATCACCGATCCTTTCATCATTTTCATCATCTTCGACACCATATGCTTGGTGATCAACCGTGGAGCTAATTTTCCTGGAACAAGTACCGCTCCTATCACCAGATCGGCATGGATGACTTTTTTTTCGATATTCGCTGGCGAGGCAAAGAGCGTCTTGAGTCTTGGACCATACAGCGCATCGAGTTCCCGCAGCCGTGTCAGATTATTATCCAATATCGTCACATCAGCGCCAAGACCAAGCGCCATTCTTGCCGCTTGCGTCCCCACCACGCCTCCTCCGATCACCACCACTTTTCCCTGAGGAACACCCGGAACTCCACCTAATAGAACACCTCGTCCGCCATACGCCATCTGCAGAGCTGTCGCTCCAGCTTGGATCGCGATCCGTCCTGCGATCTCGCTCATCGGAACTAAAAGAGGAAGACGGCCTTGTCTATCTGTCACCGTCTCATAAGCAACCGCAATCACTTTGCGCTCTAACAGATTTTTCGTTTGGACAGGATCGGGAGCTAAATGGAAATAACAGAAAAGGATCTGCCCTTCATGCAAAAGAGGAAATTCTGATCCTTGCGGCTCTTTGACCTTGATGATCATCTCAGCCTTATAAACTTCCGCAGGACCTTTAACAATCTTAGCACCAGCTGCGAACATACATCTCCATCGGAAAAGCCAATCGCTTCTCCGGCTTTGGTTTCCACCTAAACTTGATGGCCCGCCTGAGAAAGCGCATGCACCATGTCGGGCGTTGCCCCGACTCGAAATTCTTTGTCTTTGATCTCTTTTGGGATACCAATGAACATATCCCTTTCTCGTAATCTGAAAAAAATCGAAAGTCAATAATTTTTTAATAGGAGATTGATCCGTGAAAGACAAACGTCGCCCGTCCTCTTAATTCACGTCTTAGACGTGACGTCGACAAAGAGTTCTTCACCAGAGGCCGGCATACAATGCAGATCGGATTCTTCAGCTGATATTTTTTCATCGCAGCCACAGCGACCGCTGCAGCTCCCGTTCCACAAGCGAGCGTCTCTTCTTCGACTCCACGCTCATAGGTTCTCGTGTAGATCTTATCCCCTTTCATTTGAGCGAAGTTCACATTCGCGCCTTGAGGAGCAAACGCCTGGTGAAATCTCAACTTGGAAGCCACCGATTGGAAATCTGGGATCGCCAGATCCTTCACAAAGGCCACTGCATGCGGAACACCTGTATGGACCAATTGAAGAGAAAAAGAATCGATCGGGAAATTATCATGGGCCCAGATATAGGCTCCCAGATCCACCGTGATCTGATCGCCTTCCCAGGAACACTGCACAATCCTTTCATGCGTTTCTATTGTGAGACTAGAAGAGGGATGTCCCATCTGCCGGATAAAATCCACCAAACATCTCAGGCCATTGCCGCACTGAGCAGCTTCTTTTCCATCCGCATTAAAAATACGCATTCTAAAATCAGCTTTTTCTGAAAGCTGCAATAATACAACGCCATCTGCTCCCACCCCTAAACGGTGCTCGCACAGATGTTGAATAAATTTTTCATCCTGCACAGGAAACCTCATCATCCTGTCGTCAAAGATGACAAAATCATTTCCCGCGCCGTGGTATTTGGCAAAGTTCAGCTGCATGAACCTATCGTAACAATCTCAAATGTTATTAATCTATTGCGAATTAGACAGAGCTGGGATTAGAATTCCTGACAAAACCTTTCCAAGGAATAACTTTATGGCAACAATCACCTATCTTCCAGCACCAATCAAAGTTGAGAATAATCACACCGACAGCAAACCCGTACTTTGCTCTGGCTAGCTTCTTCGTTGCTCTTGGCTCACTTGCTTACTACGCTCCTAAAACTTTTCTCGCTACGGCAATCGGAATCTTCGCTTATCAGGTCTACGGCTTCAATCAACTCGTCCATACAGCTGACAATTCTAAGCATCAGCAGATCCATGCCTGGGCAATCATTGCCTGCCTGGTGATGTCAAGCATTGGATCTGTCTTCATGTTAAAATCTTTGCCTTGTGTTTGGTCAGCTGTTAAAAGTCGCGAGTCCGCTTTCATACCTTCTCCCTTCATCGGACATGTCGCCAAGGGCGTCATCTTGTTCTGGCTTCGGTCGCAAGCTTAGTAATGCCTTATTATGCTAGCGCTAAAAACTCTTGCCAGCCGGCACAGATGGGTCGAAATGGAAGATTATGTGACAAACTATCCTGCGAACATTAAACAAGACATCTTGTCTTCTTATAGGAAACAATTCTTCTTTTATCTCTCTGCTTTGCTCCCGCAGCTCGAGCTTGCAAGATTCTTTTCTGCAAATAATTTTGCTGTGCGCCAATTCCAGCCTGAAGAACTAAGTTCTCAATCCTTCAAAGCTATTTTGATAACCCGACTTATGACGTCAGTTGGCCCAAAGCGATTCATCAGTTTCAGCAACTCTCCGTTGAGAATCAACTTGCTCTTGGCCCTCAATTGCGCCGCATATCATCATCTTTCTCAACAGCTGAACGCGACGCATTACCTGATGACTGTCAAAGCAGTCCTTCTGAATCAGATACTCATAATTTTTGAAACAATCCCTTCTTATCAAGGAGCCGGCTATAGTCATTGGGAAGCTTTTATTACTGCTTTCGAAAACTTCCTCGAGAACAACAATCCGTTCTAGGTCAAGAGCTTCTCCGGCTGATCAAAACCGTTCCACAGGATGAATCGCTCCCACTCTTTCCAGAAACGATGAGGCTAGCAGCATTAAAAGCCTGTGTTCAAACCGCTGTAATTGACTTTTGAGAACTCCGACTTTTTGAAGGACTCACGCCCATTTAAAGAGAATTTGCAGTCTTCCTTAAAGGGATTAATTGAAAATGGCCATTTGAGAAATGGCATCTTTCTCCGGCTATGCAAGCAGTACCTTCCCTTATCGAATGAAGGAGAGCCGTCTAAAACAGTCTCTACATCTTGAGTTCTTTGTAGGTAGAGATGATCCCGTCTAGAAGACCAAAATCGAGAGCTTCTTTAGCCGAGAACCAACGGTCCCGGTCCAGAGCTTTTTCAATTGTCTTGGCATCTTTGCCGGTCGCTTTGATATAAATCTCTACTAATGCTGTCCGTGTCTTGATTATCTCTTCCGCTTGGATTGCCAGGTCAGTTGCTTGACCTTGGATCATTCCATTGATAGACGGTTGATGGATCATGATACGGGAATTCGGCGTTGCAAAACGTTTTTTCGGAGCTGCACAGAGGCTCATGATCGATCCCATTGAAGCTGCAAGGCCAGTGACTAGTGTTGTCACCGGAGAAGTGATCATCTTCACTTGGTCCCAAAGCGCCATGCCGGCATCGACAGATCCTCCGGGTGAGTTAATGACAATGAGGATCGGTTTTCCTGGATCGATCAGCTCTAAGTACCACATTTTACGGATCGCATCTTTAGCAGTCGCCATGTCGACAGCATCACAGAAAAAGATGCGTCTTGCTTTGAGCAGGGCTTCATCGATCTTATTATCGATCATCCGGATATGCATTTGATCCGTGTCCTTCTTCGTTACTGAGCCTTGTCATATTACCCCTTCGTCTTCGTCTGATTATTCTGTTTGTCCCTATTTCAATCAAGGCCGCTTTCTTAAATTCATCACAGTTTTTCGGAAGAGCGAGGCGAAGCAGGATGGATCCGAACGACATAATCCATAGCCAGAGGCTATGGATGAGGAGAAGGATCAATCCTGGAAAGCCGCAGCCAGCCGAAAACCTGATGAATCTAAGAAAGCGGCCTTAGTCAATGATGAGTTCTGGATACAGCGGAAATTGGTGTAAAAGTTCTCCGACATGTCTCTGAACAGTCGCTAGAACTGATGGTTCAATGTGAATTTTTGCACGGCTAGGGCCGCCGGTCTTTTCATCAGTGAGCGGCTTTGTCGATTTAAAAAGACTGACGATCCATTTCGCGATCTGCTTCATCTCTGCTTCTTTCATACCGAGTGTTGTGAGTGCAGCTGGGCCCATGCGGACTCCGGATGTATACCAAGGACCATTCTTATCCAACGGAATGGCATTGCGGTTCACAGTGAACCGAGCTTCGCGCAGCGCCGTTTCTGCTTGGCGGCCTGTCAGTCCAAACTTATCAAAGACGTTAGCGACGAGGAGATGGTTGTCAGTGCCGCCTGTTGTTAAATGAACTCCCTGATGCATTAATTCTTCTGCGAGAGCGTGGCAATTTTTCACAATCTGATGTGCGTAGGTGCGAAATTCTGGTGTATTGGCTTCTTTGAAGGCGACGGCTTTAGCAGCCATCACATGCGGAAGCGGGCCTCCAAAACTAACGGGCATCCTTTATCGATCACTTCTTTGTATTCATTTTTACAAAGAACAAGACCGCCGCGCGGACCTCTTAAAGTTTTATGCGTAGTTGAGGTCACGATATTCGCAAAAGGAACAGGATCGTAATTGCCTTGCATGACTTTTCCAGCGACAAGACCCGCAAAGTGGGCCATGTCGACCATGAATGTCGCACCGACGGTATCGGCAATCTCTCTCATCTTGGCAAAATCAATGAGTCTTGGATAAGCAGAATATCCGGCGATTAAAATCGCAGGTTTTTCTTTTTTGACTTGGGTCTCCAGCGCTTTGTAATCGAGATATCCTGTCTGCGGGTCGACATCATAGACCACCGCCTGCATCATTTTAGAAGAAATGTTATGCCGGTAGCCGTGCGTCAGGTGGCCGCCCGAATAGACGATTCCCCATCACTTTTTGGTTCATCAGCAGCTTGCGCATCTTGTTCGTATTCGTCAGGCGTCAGCTCATCTATCGTTTTTTTACCGAGTCTTTCGACTTCCTTGCTTTGGACCCGGTAGACCAAGATCGACCAAAACGCCACCATATTAGCATCAGCCCCGGAATGCGGCTGAACATAGGCATGATCGCAATTAAAAATTTTCTTAAGCTCTTCGACAGCTGCCGCTTCCACAAAATCGACGTTATCGCAGCCGGCATAGAACCGGTGGAACGGGTAGCCTTCAGAATATTTATCCGTCAGAAGGTTGCCCATCGCCAGTTGGACAGGCAGTGAAGAAAAATTTTCAGAGGCGATCAGCTTGAAATGGGATCGTTGGTCCTTGAATTCTTTGACAATGGCATCGCCAATGCCTGGAAATGCCGCATGGACAGCA
>CAWIQH010000005.1:0-23202 GCA_963838185.1 uncultured Chlamydiae bacterium | reverse complement strand
GGGTAGCATTTGCAAAGACAGTTGTTCCGCCGCTATAGGTATTAGGACCGGTTAAAATGAGGGTTCCGAAGCTTCCGCCATTTCCAACAACGAGCGATCCGCTTCGGCTCATCACTCCAGAGTATGTTGAGGACATCCTGCAGGGACTAAAACTGTTAAAACCCCCGCTGCGTCCTGTGGTGATATTGCCATTTCCTGAGAGGAGTCCTACTGTTTGGAGAAACTGTTCATGTTAAATGTGCCGGGAGAATTAATAGTTAAATTTCCTGCTAAGGGAAGAGCTCCCGTAGCGCCGAGCTGCAGAATTCCTCCTGTGACGATAGTTCCTCCGGTGTAGGTGTGTTGTACCGCCGGTATTCATCGTTAAGGTCTGAGGCCCTGCCATCACAAGTGATCCTGTCCCGTTGATGCCTCCGGTAAAACCCGTACTAGAGGTTTGCATTGATGATGAGCTGAGTCGCACCCAGATTGATGGCGCTGGCGGGATTCGCGGATGTCAGAGGTCCGATAGTTTGTCGTGTTGAGGCAGCGGGAGTCATATCGAGAGTTCCGCCCAGCGATCGTCACAGGGCCAGTCGGTGCAAGGGCATTGTTAATGCCCAGCTGCAAAGTCGCACCAGTATTGATTGTTGTCCCGCCAGTGTAGGTATTGTTGCCCGTGAATGTCAGCGTTGATGTTCCAGCTTGAGTAAATGTTCCAATTCCGCTGATGACTCCTGCAAAAGTTGAGGGAGTAGTGGCATTTGTCGACAGAGCGGCAGAACCCAAAATGATGCTTCCGGCTCCTGTTCCTGAAAGCACTCCAACAATTTGAGTGTTATTATTGAGATTTAATACTCCAGGACCATTGACAGTTAAGTTTCCTCCTGAGGGAAGCGTAATACCGGGATTTAAGAACAGGGTACTGCCCGAAACAGTTGTTGTTCCATTATATGCTGGACTGGTTGCGAGGGTGAGCATTCCTCCGGATCCGGACAGAGTAAATCCCCCACCGGTCACACTCGTCATGGTTCCGCTATATGTCGTTGCTGTGGAAGCGTTCGATGTCAAGGTGCCTGTTCCTAAAGTAATCGTTCCAGGGGAGGTTCCTGATAGTTGTCCAATCGCCTGGCTCGAGTTATTGAGATTGAGCGTTCCGCTGGTAATGTTGACAGCGCCTGCAGCGTTAAGAGCATTGACGACACCGCATAGAACAGTTCCACCGGAGATAGTCAATGTCCCTGTACCAGGAATAGTTGAGGGGCCGTTACAATTTAACTGCCCGACTGGGACTGTTGTTCCACCGCTGTAGGTATTAGCACCAGAGATGATGGTTATTCCTGCGCCTGCTGTGGTGAGAGAGCCTGGCCCGCTCATGACTCCACTGATCGTAAGGGGGTTGCTTGTTGAATTTTGGGTAACGGTGAGGGGGTTGGTGAGAACTAAAGGACAAGAAATCGTATGAGCTTGATCGGTTAGATTAACGATGTAATATTGGCTGTTCCTGCGCTGCCTGTTAAATTAAGAGTATTTGTTGATAACGCCGCAAGAATGTAGGCATTTACAGTATTGGAGAATGAAAGCGTCCCGACGATGAAAGTAGGCATGTCGACGTTGACAGTGGAAGTGGCTGTAATAACCGTGTTAAAGTTTGCGATATCTCCGGCTAAAGTTGGAGGACCTGCTGGAGTCCAATTCGCTGGAGTTGACCAATTCGCAGGTGTTGTCGCTGTATTCCAAGTGTAGGAAGTTGGAAATAAAAATGCGGTGTGGAGAACTGCGGCGGAAAAGAGAGTTTTTATTTTCATATGAAAACTTTAAGTAAATTTTCAAATTACCGAAGTTATTCATGGGTGTCAAGCACGAACAGAATGTTACTGCTTCCGGTAGAAGATATGCATTTCCATCGAACTTTAGGTATTTTTATATGTTAAAAAGCATGACAAGTTTTATTTAGAATGACATTTTCTAGCAAAAAGGTTTTTTTTATCTTTCTGATTATGAGGACATTAAAAATTCTCACAGCGTAAAAATGACAAATGTCATTTTCATGAAGTGTCTGAAAAGACTTAATCGATCAGGAGCAATTCTTGGTAATGGCGGAGCAGATCACGGAAATGGGTGGCATCTTCGAAACGGAGTTCTTTCGCAGCAAGCTTCATTTCTTTTTCGTATTCTTCGATTTTTTCGGTGACCTCTTCACGTGTTAGATGAGAAGAAACATTGTCGCCTTCTTCTTTGAGTGTCTGAACGACTTCTCCGAAGGTCTGAGCTAAATCTTCAATGACTTGCCGTTTGACGGTGTGAGGAATGATGCCATGTTCTGTGTTGTAAGCCTCTTGGACAGCACGACGCTCGCGTGTGATGAGGAGCGTTTTCTCAATCGACTTTGTGATTCTGTCGGCATACATCACGACGCGGCCTTCGACATTGCGGGAAGCTCTGCCGCAGGTTTGGATGAGGGCGGTTTCGCTGCGGAGAAGCCTTCTTTGTCGGCATCGAGAATGGTGACAAGTGTGACTTCAGGAATATCGAGACCTTCGCGGAGAAGGTTGATGCCGACGAGGACATCGACAACGCCGCGGCGGAGTTCGTTGATGATCTGGACCCGTTCGAGGGTTTCGATATCGGAATGCAAGATAACGTGGCCTTGATGCCGATGTCGGTGAGATATTTGGTGAGATCTTCGGAGAGTTTTTTTGTAAGTGTGGTGACGAGGACACGTCCGCCTTTTTCAGTGGCTTTGCGGATTTCTTCTAAGACATCATCGACTTGATTAGCAGCGGGCCTGACTTCGATGTGAGGATCGAGAAGTCCTGTAGGGCGAATGATCTGTTGAACGATTTCTCCGCCGGCTTCTTGCACTTCCCAAGGTCCGGGCGTTGCAGAGACGTAGATCACTTGGTGCATTCGCTCATAGACTTCTTCAAACTTGAGAGGGCGGTTGTCGTAGGCAGATGGAAGACGGAATCCAAATCAACGAGGGCATTTTTGCGGGACCTGATCTCCATTATACATGGCGTGCACTTGAGGCAGAGTTTGGTGAGACTCATCGATAAAGAGAAGAAGTCTTTGGGAAAATAATCGAGAAGGCAAGGAGGGGATCTCCGGTTTCCGTCCGCGAAAAATGGCGCGAATAGTTTTCGATCCCTTTGCAAAAACCGATCTCTCGGATCATTTCTAGATCTTATTTTGTTCGTTGTTGATCCGTTGGTGTTCGATTATTTTTTTTCTTTTTCAAAATAGTCAGCTCTTTCTTTGAGCTCTTCTCGTGATGAGTGTCGATGCGCTTTCCAACGGACATCTCTGGGGTGACGTGGTGCGATCCTGGAAAGATCGAGATCTGTTCTTTCCGGTCTTTGACCTTGGCCGGTTAACGGATCAATTTCGCTGATGCGCTCAATCTCATCGCCAAAAAATTCGATGCGATAGGCGAGATCTTCTTCATAAGCGGGCATGATCTCTAAGACATCGCCACGGACGCGAAAGGTGTTACGGACAAGTTCATAATCATTGCGGTTGTAATGCATTTGAACAAGATGAAGCAGACTTCATCGCGGCGTCTTTTTTGCCCTAGTTTTCGACTCAGCTGCATCTGGCTGTAATACTCTGGAATCCCAGGCCGTAGATGCAAGAGACAGAAGCAACGATGATCACATCTCGTCGTTCGATAAGCGAACGTGTAGCGGATAAGCCGCATCCGATCGATTTGGTCGTTGATCGCCATATCTTTTTCGATGTAAGTATCGGTACGGGCAATGTAAGCTTCGGGCTGATAGTAGTCGTAATAAGAAACGAAATATTCAACTGCATTTTCGGGGAAAAAGGCTTTGAATTCTTGGTAAAGCTGAGCAGCGAGTGTTTTATTATGGGCAAAAACGAGGGTAGGGCGTTGGACCTTAGCGATGACGTTGGCCATCGTGAACGTTTTGCCCGAACCTGTAATGCCCAGCAGGACCTGCGACTTGCGTCCGATTGAGGCCTTCAACAAGTTTTTGGATCGCTTGGGGCTGATCGCCTTTGGGAGTAAATGTCGTGTGAGTTTAAACATGGGGAATTAGATGCATCATGTTAGCGGCTTGGAAAAGAACGATGCAAAGTCCGATTGCGATGATGGTCATTAAAAGCCTTTTTCCTCCGAACACTTGATAAGACGGCTGGTGATTTTGGATGTAGCGGTTTTTCCAGGCCATCGAAGCTGGGAAGATTCCAAAAAGAATGACGGCGCAAATACCGCCGGCAAAGTTCAGAGCGTTGAGGAAAAGGTTGGGATAAATGAAAGCAAAGATCAGAGGTGGAACAAGCGCAAGGAGGCACATCGGAACGCTTTCGTGTTTTTCACCTTTGACTTTGAAGGCATCGGCAAGGAAGTGGGTAAGGGCAAGCGTTTGAGCAAGAAATGAACTGAGAAGTGCAAAAAACGCGAGACCTTCTGCAAAATTACTGACCCAGGAGATTCCTAAGATGCCGGCGACGGCATCGGAGGCTTGGCGGCCTTGCTTCATGCTGTTCAATAATGCCCCATTCGCCGTCAGCGGGAACAATTCCAAGTACAACGATTTCCCAAATGATGTAGACGATGAGAGCAAAAAGACTGCCGCCGAGGATGATCTGGCGGACTTTTTTCGCATCGTTGTTCATGTAATTCATGAGGGTGGGGATCATATTGTGATATCCAAATGCAATGACGAGTACCGGAAGAGAGTAAAATGCGAGAGATGGTTCTGAACGGAGAAGCAGTTCGGGTTTGATGTACTTCATGCCTAGGAAGATCATGCCAAGATAGGTGAGGATCTTTCCGAACATGAAAAACCGGTTCCAATGATCGACCGTGCGTGTGCCTTGGTAGGCCAAGATGCCAAAGATAGCTGTGAAAAAAAACGCTCCGACCCATTTAGGAACATGCCAGGAGAAGACGGTAAGAAAATAGGTTGAACTCAGCGATCCGCTGCCGGAAATATAAGCCACCAAGAGGGAGTAAAAAAGAAAAAGATCAGAGGATCCAGCTGGCATAGCGGCCGATTTTTCCAAACGCTCTCTCTGCCATCGAACCAATATTGACTCTTTCAGCAAACGAGCTGTTGACCTCGACCATGAGAAGGCCGGTAACGCTCATAAATCCCCAGGCAATTAAAAACATGATCAGGGATGGGAAGAATCCTGAAAACCCTGTCATGATCGGAAGAGCAAGCATGCCAGCGCCGATACAGCTGCCGGCAATCAGCAAGATGCCTCCGATAAAAGTGCCTGTCGATTTCATCAATTTTCTGAACTCAGTTGCATTTTTTTCTGATCGGAACGGATCTCTTGTCCGAGTCTTCCGAGTAAATATCCTTCATAGTCGACAAATTTAAAATATCTTTCGAAGAGAGGAAGAACTGAAGAAACTTGTTTGGCCATTTCTTGCGCGACATGCCGGTATCCGGGATGTCCTGCAGGAGAAGAGCGGAGCTCGCAGAGCCACTGGAGCGAGCGGAGGTTGACATGGAAATACCAATGGATGTTGTAGGCCATCGGAACGATATACTGCGCTTCTTCAGGAAGTTCTTTAGCGATAATATCGTAGGCTTTTTTAGCTTGGTCCATCGCAGCGATGTATTCTGCTTCCATCGGTGTATTTTGGATTTCTTCAGGAACATAATATCCAAAATTGCAGGTCAAAGACTGCCGCTCTTGTGTGAGCATGCGGTGACGCTGAAGATCTCTGTAGATGCCAAAATCAGCCAGCATTTCGAATGTAAATGTCGCATGTTCGAGAGCGCGAGGAGATTTATGACGGCGGTTTTCCGGCATTGCGAAGCGGCTTCGAGAATTCTCGCTAATTCATCATCGGGAAGTTTTCTGCAGTATTCTTGGAGTTCTAAAAGTCCGACATCGGTTTGATGGAATAGCAAAGCTGCAGCAACGCGATAAGGGCTGTCAGGATCGTAGCAGATCAACTTGATGCCAGGGACATCCATTTTATCCAAGAAAGAATCGTGCTGTTGCGATAGTGTTTTGAGATCCGCTTCCATTTGTTCTGTAAAAAGGCAAAATGTTTTTTGGTGTTTGTGAGCGCTTTCAGCGCGGCGGATGAAAGAAGGAACAACTTTATTGAGCTCTTGGTACGCTTTTTTACCGATGTCTTGGATTTCGGCATTGTTTCCGCAGTTGAGTTTTTGAATCATCGTCTCAAAAAACCGCCGTTGCCATAGACACCCATGTTGGTCAACGTACTCGCAGGTAAGAGGCCTCGGAGGCAATCGAGCACTTTAGCTCGGAGAGCTGCGGTGTAGGCGATAGTGGAGATCGCAGGATCTCTTGGGAATTTTTTTTCGATGACTTCAGTGACTCCCGGAATCAAACGAGAATACGTATCAAAAAGAGAATTGCACGTAGAAACGTAAAGATCGCGATAAGCAGAAGTCATCAAGACAGGTTCGCGGTAAAAGAGATATTCGTCTTGGAACTTTTGATCAAAATACATGTACCGTGTCGATTTTTCCAACGGAGATCCTCCGATGCGGCAATCTTCGATCACCTTAGCTGCCAGCATGGAGATATTTTCAAGAGCAAGATGCGCTCCGCCCAGCTCGCCAATCGAATCGTCGCCGTATCCATCTAAGATCCTGTCGTAGAAATTTTGAGCTTTACGAATCGCGACGATTTGGGTTTCGATTTCATGCGTTTCTTCCGCTTCTTCGGTTGAGTGGCCGGCTATGTTGGCAAAGGCTGTCTCTTCATTGAGAATAAATTCTTTGAGAAGCAAGGTGCGAAGTCCCAAGATCGAGCGTGAGTACCTAGAAAATAGGGCGCCTTTGATAACTTCTGGCAGATTACGGAGCGCGAACATGTTGCATGTCGTATGCGTGACATACCGATTTAAGATTTTAAACTGGCTCTCTGTAAATTCTTCATAATTTTCAATCATCGAATTTTCCTTTGCGATAAGGAATAGAGTGTCATATTCGACCAGGGCCATTCAAGCAAAAAAGATGAGAAACTTGTACTCAATGTTTGAAAATTACAATATGTTTTCTAAAATAAGGAGTTTCTATGCTGCTTGCAAGACCTAGAAGAAACAGAAGATCATCCGCCATACGCAACCTCGTCGAAGAAAATACGCTCAGAGCCACAGATCTTGTGATGCCTTTTTTTGTGATCGAAGGAGAAAATAAGCAGGAAGAGATCAAAGGCCTTCCCGGAGTTTCTCGCTTATCTCTCGATCTGGTTTTGAAAGAGGCCGAAAAGCTGCACCGACAAGGAATTCCTTCGATTGGTATTTTTCCTGTCATCGATCCGAAGTACAAAGATGAGAAAGGTACAGCCGCTTTACACGAAGATGGCTTGATTGTCAGGGTTTTAAAAACTTTGAAACGAGAAATCCCTTCTCTTTGCTTGATCACTGATATTGCGCTCGACCCGTTCACTTCACATGGCCATGATGGCGTTCTCGACGACAGAGGATATGTCATGAACGATCCGACAGTGGAGATCTTGTGTCAGATGGCGTGTCTCTTTGGACAGGCAGGAGCCGATATTGTTGCACCGAGCGACATGATGGACGGAAGGATCGGAGCGATTCGCAGGCAGCTCGATGTCACGGGCCAACAGGAGGTGGGGATTCTTTCCTACACAGCTAAGTACGCTTCCAGCCTCTATGGACCATTTAGAGAAGCTGTCGGATCGACGTTGAAGTTTGGAGATAAAAAAACATACCAGATGAACCCTGCGAATTCTCGGGAAGCAATCCGGCAAGCTGTGCTCGACGCCGAACAAGGGGCTGACATTCTTATGGTCAAACCTGCGCTTTATTATTTGGATATTATTGCGAAGATCAAAGAAAAAGTTCACCTTCCGCTCAGCGCATATCATGTCAGCGGAGAATATGCGATGGTCATGGCCGCACATGCAAATGGATGGCTCGACGGTCCAAAAGTTTTCCATGAAGCTCTTCTTAGCATCAAGCGTGCAGGTGCAGATTTTATTTTCTCCTACGCTGTTCCACAAGTACTACCTTTTCTCGAGCTGAAGCCGTTCTAAACGGATTGTTTGATAAAGACCTTTGCCGTTATCCGCAGAAGCTCCGACATCTCGCAGCCAAGCCGACATCGCATAGCCGATATACGTGCGGCTGCTGCGGGGAAGGAAGAAATCGAGCGGAAGGATGAAAGCAAATCCTTTATCGTAATACGTCTTACGGTTGACATGGTCGTGGCCATTGGTAATAGTGTACCAAAGAGACACCTTGAGTCCGCTGGAAAACCAGCGGCTCATTTCAAAACGGACACCTTTATCTTTAGCTAAAAATTGGCCGACTTTCACCTTGAAGTCGAGATTCCAAGGCTTCAAAGTGTAATAAACATTCGCAAAGTATTGAACACCGAGAAAAGGTTCATAGAACGCATGGTATCCATGCAAACGGCGGATCTTGTTTGTAAAACGCAAGCCTTGATAGTGCCGTTTCCAAACGGTGGCCTCTTCAGCGCCAACCGCCCAATTCGATCCGGCAGGGAAGTAGAGAAGCTCTGCGGCTCCTCCGCCGTAAGCGGGCTCAAAATAACCTCCCGCTAATCGAAAAAAACAGCCTGAGTTGTTGAGGTTCCAGCTTTTCTGTAAGTAAGCCATTTCAAATGAGACCGTGTTGGTCTGGTAATATTTGATCGTGTCGGTCCGGACGTTGGGAAGCTGGGAAGGATTGAGCCGATCGGTCGAGCTTAACTTTTGAAAACTGGAAGAAATCGCATAGCTGAGCTGTGTTTCATAATAGATATCATCGAATAGATATCCTTCGGGAGTTGCCACCAAGCTTAAGTTGTATTTGTATTTTCCCGTCGAGCTGCCAAAAAAACTTTGTAAGCGCGGGGACAGAGTAAAAAGCCAAACTTCTTTTTTTCGGCGGAAAAGTCTTGTGCTGTCTTCAGGACGGGGCGGGGGATTCGTCATGGGAGAAAGAGTCTCCAGCTCGAATCCCGTGACTTGATTTTGCCGGTAACGATAAAGATCCTCAGTTCTGAAAGTATAACCTTGGCTGAGCACCCCGTCAGCTTCAATAACCACGATCACTTTTTTAATATTGGACGGAGTAATCGCAGCTAAGACTCTTTGCAGACGCTGCCTAACGATATGCTCTTCCCGGTACATATTGTTGATGATTTTGATCCAGAGCTCGCCTTCCGGAGAAAGATAAACCCGATAGAGATCAAGGCCTTGCTGTCCCAATGTAAACCCTAGCTCATTGATGAAATCTCGGTCAGGCCTGACAACACCAAGCGGTTCGGTATCGACAGGGGAGCGGTATAAGGTCGGCTCACGCGTTTTAGCGATAAATCCTTTGCTCGATCCTAGAGGATATCGGATCGATCCCATCGCAGAAAGCGCTCTTCCTCTAAGAGAGCTTAAGCTAAGTTGCAAGGTGTCTCCCAAAACGTAGTTCACCCCGGCATTGATATGGCTGCTGACTTTCCGGCCTCTTGGATGTTCATGGATATGATTCTCATAATCAGAAGCATCATATTCGGCCAAAAAGGAGAGATTTTTTAAGACCGGAACGTTGGTTTTACGCCAGGGCGTCCAGGCAACGCCTCCAAAAAATCCTTTGATCCTTTTGCGGCCCCAACCCAGCGTCGCTTCGATATTGTAATCGATCCAGTCCTTCGTCATGACGATGTACTCGGAATTGAACCTCTGAGTTCCGATAAAGTCCTCAGCTCCAATGGCAAAGGTCGGAAAATCGGCCAGTCCGTCGCTGGGAAGATTGAAAACAAACTTGATATTTGCGATCCGTTCGGCTTCATCTCCAAAGCCTAAATGGCCGAAAACTGGATCCAATATCCCTGTGTAAACCCGGTAATTGAGGGCGAGCTCGATCCTGTCGAAATATTGGAAGTTCAACCCATAGATGTTATAGGGGTGGACCCGTGCGGCGCCAAGACCTACGACCCCTTCATGAGGAGTCCTTCCAGACGGCATATTGAAATATCCGCCCATCATCGATGAGTTGTAGAAAAAAGGAAGCTCATCTGCTCTGTTTTTGTCAATTTCCTCAACCAAAGCAAGGTCGCGAAAGAGCGTGGAGCTATCTTGCTCAGCGCTTAAAACAGTCGCGATTGAGAGAAAAACCAGGAGTAAAAACATAAGTAGCCCCAGAGCTTAGGGCTGTCTTAACATTTATTTCAACCCTGGTTCTTGTGCTCGTCAACAACGTTTTTGTTGAGAGAGCACTAGTTCTATTGAAGAGAAATGTAAAGAACCCTATACTCCCAGCTATTTAACTAGGTGTGTATGCCTATAGAAGGACTTCAGATGAGCTATTTAAAGGATTTCCAGACGCAAATTTCCAATCATAACTATCCGGCCTATATGCGTTTATGGGAGGAATACTGCGTCAGCGACGAAGTAGATCCCCTCGAATTGAAAACAATCCTTGTCAATGTCAAGGCCTCTGAATTTGGAGAGCCGTTTGGCAAATATGTAGAAAAGATCCTTCCTCTTTGGGAAATGCTCCCAGAAAGTCCTCAAAAACATGAAATATTTAGAATAATCATTGATATCCAGACGACCAATCAGGAACAGCTCCATCAAATGGTCATGAACTACCTCCAAAACAGGTACGGCAATGACAAAGGTTTTGCAGAAAAAATCCGTCTCATCGGTCTTCGAGGAAAAGATAGCTTCCAAGGCGCTGTCAGCAATTTTGAACTTCTTAACCACATGGCGAAAGGCAAGTTCGTATTTCATACAGGCGGCTGGGGCGTCGGAGAAATCATGGATGTTTCCATGATCCGCGAACAGCTCAGCGTTGAATTCGAATATGTCCCTGGAAAAAAAGATATTTCCTTTGCCAATGCCTTCAACACATTGATTCCGATTCCTGACGACCATTTTCTCGCGCTCCGTTTTGGAAATCCCGATCTGTTGGAAAAAAATGCGAAAGAAAATCCAGTCGAAATCATCCGGGTGCTTCTGCGAGATCTCGGACCAAAAACGGCTGCAGAAATTAAAGATGAGCTCTGCGAACTCGTGATCCCTGAAGAAGATTGGGCAAAGTGGTGGCAAAACACCCGTACAAAAATTAAAAAAGACACGATGATCGAAGCTCCAGAAGATCTCCGTCAGCCGTTTATGCTGCGTCTTTCTGAAGTTTCACACGAAGAGCGCCTCCGTAAGACTTTAGAAGGAAAACCAGAAATCGGACATTTCATCCAACTCATCTATTCTTTCATGCGGGACTTCCCAGAAACTTTGAAAAACCAAGACTTTAAAGCGTTTTTGCAAAGCAAGCTTCAAGAGGCTTTGATTTATCCAGATCTTACCGATGGGCAACTCCTTCAGCTCCATTTCTTCTTAGAAGATTTATCGGATGAAAAAAAATATCCTCAAGCCCAAGAGATCGTCAAAAACTCTAAAACGATTGAAGCACTCGTTCAATCGATTGATATCTCTGGCTTACAAAAAACGCGCCTTGATTGTTGCGAGAAAAGTCCGTTCAGATTGGAAAGAACTCTTCTTGAACCTGCTTTTGACAATCGATCAAAACCCTCTCAGGGATTATATCTTTGGAGAACTCTCACATCCTGAAACAGAAAAAGATCTGAAACGAAAACTCGAAGACCTCTGGGTCCATCCTTCTCGTTATCCGGATGTTTTTGTTTGGTATTTCCAAAAAGTCATGACACAAAGCGATCTGCCTTATTCGGATAAAGAAGGGAAAAATCGATTCTTTGAAGCGTTGTTTGTGTTGCTCAACTTTGTTGAGCAATCAACCGAACACCGAGAGCTCGTGAAAAAGATCAACACCATCTTGACACAGGGCCGTTTTGCGATCGTCCGCGAAATTATGCAAGGCGCCAATGTCGAAACGCTGCAAGAGTTTTTACTTTTGGCCTCTAAGTGCCACTCGCTGTCAGACCACGACCAAAAAATTCTCCATTCTTTAGCGGAAGTTGTTCAGCCCTCAATGGCCGGAACACGCAAAAAACAAGACAACTCTCTGAAAGCAATGTGATTTGGACGACAGAAGAAGGTTTCAAAAAAGTCAAAGACCGCATGCAGCAGATCGCAACGGTTGAAACCGTGCAAAATGCTAAAGAAATCGAAATTGCACGCTCGCACGGAGACCTTCGAGAAAATGCTGAGTTTAAATCAGCATTGGAAAAAAGAGACCGCCTCCAATCCGAACTGAAAGGTCTTTCTGACCAAGTCAACCGCGCCCGCGTCATGACTAAAGCCGATATTGTGACCGATGAAGTCGGCGTTGGCTGTGTTGTTGAATTTAAAAACAAAGACGGCAAAACACTCATTTACACATTGCTCGGACCTTGGGATGCCGATCCAAATCTCGGAATCTTGTCGTTCCAATCCAAGCTTGCTCAAGAGATGAAAGGGCTCTCTGTCGGAGATAAGTTCAAATTTCAAGGAGAAGAGTTTACAATTACCACCATTCGCAGCTATCTTGATAAGTAAAAGGGAGAATTCCTGTGCAGTTAGTCATCGCCAGTGGTAATGTTCATAAAATCCGTGAACTGCGGACCATGCTGAAGGTCTATAAGTTCCTGGATGTTCTCTCTCTTTTAGATTTCCCTCACTACTCTCCTCTTCCTGAAACCGGCAAAACACTTGAAGAAAATGCAACATTAAAAGCTCTTCATGCTGCAAAAACACTTAATCGATGGACCCTTGCCGATGATACAGGGCTTGTTGTTCCAGCTTTGCAAGGAGCTCCCGGCGTTTTTTCTGCCCGCTATGCCGGCGAAAATGCCACCGATCCTGAGAACCGAAAAAAACTCCTGACTGAAATGCAAAGACATCCAAGATCCCCATCGCCAAGGCTACTTTGAATGTTGGCTAGCGATCGCTGCTCCGCAAGGATTAAAAAATGCGTCCGCGGTGTTTGCGAAGGAACCATCCTCACTGAAGAAAAAGGCGGAAAAGGCTTTGGATACGACAGCCTGTTCGTCAAATACGAATACGGAAAAACATTCTCTGAACTCGAAGAGAACGTCAAAAACCGCATCTCCCACCGCCGCAAAGCTCTAGATAAACTCCATCTTCTCTTAGAATCTTTGGCTGATACCCCATAGATGCACTATTGGATCGATGGGTACAATCTCCTCTTCCGGATCACGAAGAACTATCGTGAGATGAAGCAAAATGAACGAAAACTGCTCGCCGCCCTCAATCAATCGATCATTCTTCTGAAATACAACGCCACCGTCGTCTTCGACGGCCGGGAAAAAGATCCCCCGGAAGCTCTCCGCCGCAATTTTGATGCCCTTGCCCTTATCTATACACCCCATAACCAAACAGCCGATGATTATATCTTAGAAGCGCTTGCAGACAGCGCAAATCCGGCTAAAGAAACAGTCGTTTCTTCCGACTATGAGCTCCTGGGTAAAGCCAAGCAAAGAGGCGCTAATGTCCTGACCATCGAAGAGTTCCTTGCCAGGCTCGTCAAAAAAAAGCAAAAAAAGAAAGCCGCGACCGAAAAAGTATTCCAAGAATCGAGTACAGAACTCAAGCGTCTTCTCAAAATCTTTGAAGACAGGCTCAACGAAGAATAGTCTTGATTTTTCCCTCATCCACTCCTATATCTTATGGATAACTATGGAACTGCCTGCTAGTTTTGAAAGCCCGCCTGGAGAAGAGCCTCACCGAGCTTTTCGCAATACCTGCATCGAATTTAGAAAAATGCTCAAAGCCTCGAAGAACATCACTGAACTCAATCAGCAAATGGAAAAGTTCATCGGCGAAAGCAAACAGATGCACTGGCATACCAAGAACACCGCTATCCATCATAAAGATGAAGGTAAAAAGCTCACAGATAAGGTGTTATCGGAATTTAAACGGTATATGACCGATCTAGAGCCCTACTTAAATCGGGCCGATCCCGCTCCCCTGATCGAAGCGTTAAAAATGATGGAACAGTTCATTAATAATTACCGAGTGACCTGAGAAATCAAGAAGTCATAACGAACAAGATTTTGGCTGTTTTCTATTTCTCTTGAACTAAGACATCCAGAGGAATCCCAAGGATCTTACTCATTCCTTCTGCCCATTCAACACTTTCGGGATATGTGTCTTTTTGCTTCTGAAAGTGACTTTTTAACCATCCCATTGCTTCTATACGCTCCTCTTCAAGTTCAGAAGGTAACTGTTTTCTCCTCTCTTCAAACAAAACTTCCCAATGACTAAGGTATCCATAGATGACTGGGACAATATGGTTAATAATCAAAGCTACGTGGTTCAAATTGAACTCGGGCACCATAATAATACGCGGTTCTTGAGAATTGCTTAGATCGATCCGATAAATAGCTGTTCCTGTTTTTCCGTGGCTCAGTTTGGAGAGCATATTTCCATAGTAACGATCATAAAAATCTTTAGAAAAAAATCCATAGATCTCGCTAGTTCCCAACCACTTTTTTTTTCCTCCTATTAGACACCTCTCTTCTTTTCTGTAAGGGGTAATATGTTGAAGATTATTATGAAAATAACGGCATGAAACGAAGTAATCGAGGACGGATCTGAGCTGAATCATGGCATTTAAATAATGCCCTTTTTCCATCAAAGAATGACAAACATGAATAGAATGAGGAGCTTCAAGATATTTTCCATTAGCAAAGGCAAAAAAACAATTTTCGGGAGTTTCATCTGTGGCAGATTCTGTATCAGAATAATAATAATTCAACTTTATCAATATATCCATCAACTGCTCAAACTTTACAAACCATTTTCCCATTTCATTTCTGGTCCTTTCAGCAGTTAGTATCTCTGCACGAAGAATGTCTTTATAGTTCATCTTTCTCATTATTATTCATATTTCCTTGGTTTATCACTCTGCTTCTTCGGTCACTAGTTCTGGGGTAGAAAAATCCGTCTCATGCCACGGATATTCCTTAATCAGAGTACGGATCTCATCTAAGGTTCTCGACTTATTCAACGATTCTCGTAGCTTCCGCGTCCCCTGTCCTTTTTTCAGATACCAACAGCCGATTCTTCTTAAATCCATCGCGGCTTTACGTGGAGCATGGTAGAGGCTGACAAACTCAAGATGCTGTAAAAGAGCGTCTCGATAATCAAACGCTGTCCGAGGTGTAAGTGGAGCGCCGGAGAGGTGGTTATAGACATCTTCAATGATCCAAGGCGTCCCAAAAGTCCCACGGGATAAAAGAACCGCGTCGCAGCCGGTCTGCAAAAACATCTTTTCGACGCTTGGAGCATCAAAAAGATCGCCATTTCCGATAACCAGGATGTTTTTTGCGGCTTGTTTACACTCGCGGATCCATTCCCAGTTAGCTCTTCCTTTATAGGCTTGCTCGCGTGTTCTCCCATGGATGCAGATCGCTTTGGCTCCTGCTTTTTCAGCAATTTGGACAATTTCCGGGCCGACTAACGACTCTTCGTCCCATCCAGCTCGGATCTTGATCGTCACAGGAATTTTAACAGCTGCAATGATATTGGAGAGCACATCTCCGACGAGATTTAAATTTTTCAGCATTCCAGAGCCGCTGCCATCTTTGGTGACTTTATCGACAGGGCATCCGCAATTGAGATCGATCACGTCAAACCCTAAATCTTCTAAAATTTTTGCGGATTTACCAGCGAGGTGAGGTTTGCTTCCACATAGCTGAGCGCCGATCGGATGCATCGATGCTTCATAGTCTAAAAGGCGGTACGTATGAGGATCATGACGGACTAAAGCATCCATTTTGACCATTTCGCAATAGACCAGGCCCGGCTGAAACTTTGTGGTCATCCGGCGAAACGGTAGATCGGAACAGCCAGCTAGAGGTGCGCAAAAAATATTGGAAGGAAGCTCGAGATTGCCGAGTTTAAATGGTCTTTTTAACATTATCTGAGTAAACGGCTAAAAAAGTTTCCAAGCATGAAAACACAGTTTTCCATCATTTTCAGCGTGAGAAACGCCAGCATCGGACTTAAATCCAGTCTTCCACCGATAGGAGGAATGATGCGGCGGAACAAATTGAGAAATGGATCGGTTAAGCGTGCCAGCAATCGAAGCCAAGGCTGGCCTTGGAAAGCAGGAAACCAAGAGGAGATCAATCTGACCGCAATCAAGATCGTATAGCCGAAAAAAACGTAGTGGATGAAGTAAAGCATATAGAGATTATAGCATAGTTTGGATAAAATCCCAACCCATGCGCTCAATCGGCTTATTTTTAGAAGGAAAAAGTGTAAAAATTGCTATCGTTTCTAAAGTCAAAAATCAGTTGACCTTAGAAAGGATCGGAGAGTTTGACGACATTCCTTATGAACTGCTCCAAGAAAAGAATTTACACCTTGTCACAGCCCTTGCGTCAGAAGATGTTGTCAGAAGGGAAGTTACACTTAAACTCAGCAGGCACTCTACTGTCCTGAAAGCCCTCCCTTTCCAGCTAGAAAGCTTCCTTCCGTTTTCATTAGAAGAGACCATTGTCCATCCGTTTTTCTATCCTTCCAAAGAAAAAACTGATGTCGTGATTTTTGCCACTACTCGGCTGGCTTTAAAAAAACATCTAACTAGGTTTTCAAGAAAAGAAGGTTGATCCTGATCAAGTTTCTTCCGTACCGATCGCTCTTGCCCGCTTTGCAAGACTTTTGTTTCTTGAACAATCGATCAGCTGGGTCCATCAAAGCACAGCCCTTGCATTGGAAGGAGAAAAAATCGTTTTTTCTCAATGCTTTGAAGACAAAGGCCGTTTAGATAGCTATCTTAAGAGTAAATACGGCCACCATTTTTCAATTCCATCCGAGCTGCCGACATTTCATGACTATTCTTCTGCGCAGCTGATGGCTTTTGCTGTCCCTATCGGTCTTGCCTTAGATGGTCTGCATGAGACTCCCTGCCAATTTCGGCAAAACGATTTCACCTCTTCAAAAAAGTTGAAAAGAGACCATTTATTGAAATAGGAACCTGGGCCTCGTGTTTTGGCGTCACTCTGATGACTCTCATTGCAGGTGAATGGATGGTCCACCGGAAAGAAACAGTTTTGAAAAAAAGGATCGCTGCTCATTTTTCAGGAGCAGGATCTTTAGAAGAACAACTCCTCGCATGGCAAAAAAAACTTTATCAAGATGGGCAAGAATTCCCTCTGCTCCCGGATGTCCCAACAGTGCGTGATGTGATGGCCTGGCTCGGAACTCTTCAAGAACCTATTGAAGTTGTTCATTTCCACTATGGATTGGTACAATACCCCAGAGCTGGAGATAAAACTCAGCCTTATCAAGTGAAAGTTGAATTAGAATTTACAGCAGAGAGCCCAGCTGTAGCCCATCGCTTTCAAGAAGCGCTGGAAAAAGCTCCGACGCTAGTCGACAAAAAACAAAAGGTTGCATGGACCTCAAATCAAGACTCTTACAAACTTTCGTTCGTCTTGCGCAAGACCTAAAAAAAAGCAATCCCCTGCTTGTACTTGCGCTGGGAATGATCCCGCTATGCCTCGTGGTTTTTCGACTGGAGCAAAAAAACATGCAGATACAAGCTTGGACAAGAAAAATTTCAGATTTAGAAGAAAGAGCTATCTCTTCGAAAACTCCAAATCTGCTCAAGATACCCTCTGGCAGTCGGTTAAGCAAAGCAATCCGCAGTACCTTTCTCAAGTCGGTTGAAACACTTCCTCTCTTAACGCCTGAGCTCAGCCGTGTTCAAGCCTTAGCTAAACAATATCCCAGCAATTCTGCGCTTCAAGAAAGACTTTCCTTTCTGCAGGGAGATAAAAACAGGATCCGTTTTACACAACAAGCCGAACGTTCAGGCTCTTTCTTTCAAGAGACAGAACATAAAATGCAAAACAGCGTTCAAATGAACGAAAATGATTTAATCAAATTTCTCACTGCCATAGAAGCAGATTCAAAAGACCGTCCGCTTCTTATTATCAAAGAATTCGAATTGAAAAAGCTCAAAGAAAAAGCCGATGAAACCGTCTACAATGTCCAAGCAGAGTTAATCAAACGAGCGCCATGAAAAAAATAACCGCTTTATTTCTTATTTTAATCCTCACCGGATGCGTGTCTAAAACAGCGCAGAATTCCGACCTAGTGACCATTCAAACCTTAGACCGGAATGGTTTCTCAGAAACCGTCAGCGCAAAAGAGCGTCTCGGCAAATATGAAAAAACCGATTTCTTGACTTCTCAGCCTTACCAAAAAGTCGTCCGGGTCTACGGGAAATCAAGCCAAGGTAAAACCAGCTCTAAAGTCACAACCTACCATTCGAACGGACAACCCTGGCAATACCTGGAAGTCGAAAACGGAAGAGCTCACGGAAAGTTCCTCGAGTGGCATCCCAACGGTCAGCTCAAAATCGAAGCTATGTCGTCGAAGGAACCCCTGACATTAGTGAAGTGGCCCAGTTAACGTGGTTCTTTGAAGGAATTTCCTTGGTTTACGATGAACAGGCTCACCTAACACTAAAATCTTATATGAAAAAGGACTTCTGGAAGGAACCTCCCTTTACTACCATCCTAATGGCGCTTTATCTAAAGAGATCCCCGTACCACAAGGATGGCATCGATGGCCTCGTACAAATTTTTGATGAGCAAGGCAATTGCATCGAAAAAATCAACCACACCGAAGGTGTCAAAGATGGCTTTGCTGTTGCTCATTGGACAACACTCAGATCAAATACACCGAAGAATGGGAAAAAGGTATGCTGCTAAACGGAACCTACTATAGTGCTGATGGAAAAGAGATCTCCCGCGTCGAAAACAGCACAGGATTCCAAGCTGTGTTTGAGAATCAAACACTTTCTCTCTGGTCGAATACCAAAAAGGGATCGTCGAAGGGGAAGTAAAAAACTTTAATCCCAAAGGACAGCTCGTTTCACTTTATCACCTTAAAGACGGCATGAAAGAAGGCGAAGAATGGGAATACTATCCTTCCAATGACGCAAAACCCTCCCCTAAACTTTGCATCCATGGAAAGAAGACACTCTTCAAGGCACTGTCAAAACCTGGTACGAAAATAATGTGTTAGAAAGCCAGCGCGAAATGCACGACAATAAAAAACATGGCCCTTCTTACGCGTGGTTCAAAGACGGCAGTCTGATGCTCATAGAAGAGTATGAAAACGATCTGCTGACCAAAGGCTCGTATTTCAAAAAAGATAGCAAAAGACCGCTTTCAAAAATAGAAAACGGCAAAGGACTTGCGACGCTTTCAGATAAAGACGGAAAATTGATTAAAAAGATCACTCTACGAAAAAGGCACTCCTGAGCAGGAATCACTGTAGCAAACCTTCTGGAGGGCCAGCCGATTGTTCTGTCTGCTTCTGGATATTTTGTTCCCCTGAGGGTAGGCCTGAGGAGGAGGTGTTGTGTTTCTGCTTTTTAGGCGCTTGGCACGATCGAAGTCCATCTCCACCATTAGCTGTACAGACAGCCCCTGAAGAGACTCCCGTCCAAATCGAATAGGGAGAACTTGTGCTTCCATTATTGCAGAACCAAATCACCGTATAGGGCGTTTGCGAAGAATTGTAATATTGGAGGTTGCCAGTTGTGCCTGAAAATGTGTTCCAGCCATCGTATGCTTAGGCATGATTTCCAAAGTTCCCAGATCGGTTCCATCGGCCGCTCGGATCTGCGCCGTTAATTTATAGGTACTATCATTCACCAGCGTCAATCCGGCAAAAGCCGATGAACAAAGCAGTAAGAAAGCCCCAAGCCTAAAGAATATTTCATACCTCTATTGATCAACAGATGCCCATTTGAAGTCAATACTTCCTAAGCTAGAAAGGACAACACCTTTGACTTTAGGATTAGAAACATACAGCATCGTGTAGTGGAAAATCGGAATGATCGGCATTTCTTTCATGAGAATGTTTTCACATTCTTGAAAAATACCGTTCTTTTTCCGCATCCACAGTCTCTGCGGCGCGATCTAAGAGTTCCCGGTATTGGAGATTTTCCCAAGCAGTGTTATTCGATCCGCCAGCTTTAAACTTGAAGATCTCTAAAAAGTTCATGCCGTCATTATAATCGGCTGTCCAGCCTGCAGAAGCTAGCTGGAAATTTCTCTTAGAAAGACGATCAAGAAGGTTTTTCGTTCCACAGCCTGGAGCTCGACTTTAACATCGAGGGCTTTTCTCCACTGTTCTTGAACAGCTTGAGCAATCAAATGGCTTCGCTCTCCAGTCACATACATCAGGGAGAGGAGGCAGCTCTTGTCTTGTTATTCCTAAAGCTTCCAGTGCGTGATCAAAATCTGCGCGAGCTTGTTTCACATCACCATCGCAAAACATCCGTTTTCCGGACCCCTGAGTGAAGGAGGAAGAAGCCCTGTTGCAGGCAGCTGTCCACCTTGTTAACATGTTCGACAACTCTGATCGCTTTATCGCTTCGGCAAAAGCTTTGCTCACTAAAGGATGCTCGAACAGCTCTGACTCGACGTTGGTCTGAAAAAATAGGTCGCAAGAAACGGCCTTACATGGAGATGACCGGTTTTTTTTAATCCCGCTAAAGCTCCGACAGGAAGCGTAGAAAGAGGCGATCCTGCCCAGTCGAGTTCACCTTTTTCAAACATCTTTAATTCTGTATCTTCCTGAACCATGACCAGGTTAATTTCTTTTAATTTTACCTTAGATGCATCCCAATACGTTGGATTTTTTACCACCCGTAAAAGATCATTATGCCTCCAGTCTTTCAGAGGAAAAGGACCATTACCCACGATTTTCTTAATGTCGTTATTTTTATCCTCTTTTGGTGGAAAAGGAAATAGATTGGAAGGGAAGCTAGTTCTAAAAAATAAGGAGTCGGATTTTGCAGCTGGACTTGAAGAGTTTTTTCATCCAATGCTTTCACACCCATTTGATCAAGTGCAACTTTACCCTCTTTCGCAGCCTTGGCATTTTTAATTACATAAAGTTGGAAGGCTTGATCCGCTGGGAAATGAGGCTCTAGACTTTTGTCCATGCGTAAACAAAATCTTGGGCTGTCACAGGCTCGCCATTTGTCCATTTGGAGGCTCGAAGAAACGTATATGTTTTTCCATCGGCAGATATGTCGACTTTTTCGGCTAAAGCAAGTTCGGCCTTGTCTTCTCGATTGACCCGAGTTAGCCCTTCAAAAAACATCCGCGCCAGCGTCATCGATGGAAGATCCCGGGCTTTTCGCGGATCGAGCGTCGTTCGGCTCTGCTCCCAGGTTAACTCTCACAACATTTTCTTTCTTGGCAGTGCATCCGACCAATAAAGCAAGCAACGCAAATACTTGGAAAAATTTACTCAGTGTTTTCATTAGAACTTCCTCTTTTGAGGGAAACTTTATGAAGAACAAGGCGTAAATGCAATCTCGAACCTTCTTGTTCATTTTCCCTTGATCTACAAAAATCCCTAAGATTAAAATCCCCCCGTTTTTCTTAAATTTCAACCGAAGGGCTCACCATGTCAACCTTTGCTCCCGTAGATATCAACACCACTGTTTCCAATTTTTTCCAAAATGGAACTCCGATCACCATTGAAACGAAAGATCTCCTTCTGCGCCCCATCCAAGAAAGTGATTTGGGCTTCATGCAGAATTTGTACACTGACCCAGTTACAATGAAATTGTTTGTTGATAACGAGAAACGTTTTGAAAATAAAGGCGCAGAGGCTTGGAAAAAAGAGCAAATGAAAGCTGCCAATGGACGTGTTAATACTTTGTTGAATAGGTGAACAAGACATCGATAGAATTCCTTTCAGTGGATTTCTGATCAGCACAAAAAATGATCCCCGTCCTATTGGATTTATTGTACCGGGCTTTGGAGACAATACAGGGGACTTGGAAACAGCTTTTGCTATTAAAGCCGATGAACAAGGTAAAGGATTTGGATCGCAAGCTGTTCATGCAATTGTTCAGGAATACATCCCCGCATTAATCGCTAATCATTACAAAATCTATGGGAAGCCACTGCTTGTTGATAACAAGGCTAACACAATAAAAACAGGCGATCCAGTGACTGAAATGTTCGCAACAACTCGATTGGACAACGACCGTTCTATCCGCGTTCAGGAAAAAGCAGGAATGGTAAAAATTGGTGAAAATCCTAATAGCTGGGGCCAAGTTCGTGGGATTTATAAAGTTAAATATGAAAATCCTCCTCTAAAAGTTTAACTGTCGCTTGGGTAGTCTTCCTTCGAGGAGGCTACCCGTTTTATTATTAACATCATTACAATGGTACTTATGTCATTCGTAGCAAGAATCCCAACACCTATCTTCAATACACCTGATATCCCTTTTAATTATCTTCCCTTGAAGAAAGATAGCCAGGGCCGCTTAATGGAAGTGGAGACGATTGCATTTCCAGGTACAAAATTTAAAATCTTAAGCAAAATCTCAGACAATATTTTTCAAGTTGAGACTGCAGATTATCCCTCTACAGCTTCCCTTTACGTTGACAGCAGATTTTTACAAGAAACTCCAGAGGCCACTCCTGAGAGAATGAAAATCCTCCCTTCTATCGACCAGATCCTAAATTGGATGGAAGAGCGTGTAGGACTTCGTTATTTTTGGGGAGGCAATTGGGCATCTGGCATTCCAGAGGTTTTAGACTTTTATCCTTTTCTCAAAGATGCTCCTCCAGAAGATCGCGAGGATGCGATATGCCGAGGCTTGGACTGTTCCGGCCTTTTGTATCAGGCAACCGATGGCTACACTCCACGCAACACCTCTGATCTGATTCGTTTTGGAAGAGAGGTCCCCCTTGAGCAAATCAAACCCCTTGATCTTCTCGCCTGGAAAGGGCATGTCGTTATGGTCCGATCATTGACAACTCTTATTGAAAGTCGTGTCGGCTACGGTGTCATAGTCTCTCCTTTTCAGCAGCGTTATGCAGAAATTTTAGAGCGACTTAAGGAACGGATCAAGAAACTCTTTATATTCGACGATGGCACCCCGACAGCTTACTTCCAGAATTAACTCAGCGTGTTTTTCATTTCGTCCATCTGGCTGATCTCAATCCCAAAATCACTCCAGATGATTTAAGATATCTTCAAGTACCGCTCTTTGGGTTTGATGGCGAGGAACATCTTGGACGAGTTAATCAGTTCCATCGGAGCATTGCTCAAGAAGAAGATCAAGAGATCTTTCTCGAAATTTTTGAAGCTCGATTTCCGATTGAAAAGATGCGGCTAATTGAAAATTATGGCGCTGATGACACGGCTTCGATGGAAGATAATAACTCTTCCGCTTTTTGCTATCGATTTGCTGTGGCTAAACCGGGCATCTTATCTAAGCACAGCTTTGGCATGGCGATCGATGTCAATCCGCTTTAC
>CAWIQH010000004.1:0-58951 GCA_963838185.1 uncultured Chlamydiae bacterium | reverse complement strand
CTCATAAAACGACTGGAATTTTTCAGAAGGATAGGCGTAAAAACGCTACTGTTATTCTTAGTACTTTTCTCCTCTTGTCAAAAAAGCTCTCATCCTTCTAAACAACAAAAACTCCGCACTTGCATCTCCTCTGATATCTGCTCGTTCGACCCTAGAAAGGGTGCCGATATGGCAACCCAAGGTGTCCTCAGGATGCTATTTGCAGGGCTTGTCTATCTGGACCAGAACCTTGTTCCCCAATTAGACCTGGCGAGCTCTTATCGCGTTTCAGATGATTTTAAAACGTACGTCTTCTTCCTGAAGGACAGCCATTGGTCGGATGGATCGATAATTACAGCCCAGGATTTCGTAGAAACGTGGAAGACTGCCCTCACGCCTGCGTATTCTTCGCTTAACACCAATCTCTTTCACTTCATTAAAAATGCTAAAAAGGCCTACCTAGGAACAGTCTCTATCGATCAGGTCGGAGTGAAAGCGTTGGATGATAAAACCCTTGTCATTGAGCTGGAAAAGCCTAACCAGCATTTCTTAAGCATCCTGATCAACTCCGCTTTTTCGCCTGTTCATACAAGCATGCGGTACAACCGTATCGATTTTAAGCATCTCGTTACCTCAGGCCCTTTCACACTGAAAAAATACATTCTTCAAAATCAGATCATCCTCAACAAAAACCCCCATTATTGGGATGCCGATAAAATTCAATTGGACGAGATCGATTATTTTATTATCAAAGACCAGGCCACAGCTCTTCTCATGTTTGAGAAAAAAGAAATCGAATGGCTCGGCGAACCTCTGATCAAAATCTCCTCAGATGCAATTCCCGACCTTCGAGCAAAAGGCCTACTCCATTACGTGCATGGAGCGGGAACACACTGGCTCTTTTTCAATACAAAGAAATTCCCCTATAACAATGCCAATATTCGAAAAGCCTTATCTTTAGCGATCGACCGGCAGAAAATCCTGGTCGATGTCATGAATTATGACCATCCCGTCCTTCCTCTTGGGCTGATCCCTAAAATTTTAAAAAAAGAAAAGTGGCACCCGTGGTTCCAAGATAACGATGTCATCCATGCAAAAGAGTCTTTTGCCAAAGGGCTGAAAGAGATGGGTATCACAGCTCAAGAGTTTCCAACTATCACCATCAATTTTGCGACAAATGCCCTCTGGTCAAAAGTCCTTCAGGCCATTCAACAAATGTGGATCGAAAATTTGGGCATCAAAGTCAAAAATGAAGGCAACTGATGCCGCGATTTTTTTAGCTAAGCTTGCAAATCAGGAATTTGAAATCGCCCGCATGGGATGGCTGATGCAGTACGACGATCTCGTCAATTTGCTCGACATTTTTAAATATAAAAATATCCAGCCAAATTTTACCGGCTGGGAAAATCCTGAATATATCCGCCATGCCGAAGCGATCTTTTCAAGTTCTGAAAAAGAACGATGGGAGCACGTGGAAGCTGCTGAAAAGATTTTCTTCGATGAACTCCCTTCCATCCCGCTGATGGAAACGACAGGTCTCTATCTCGAGCAGCCGTACGTCAAAGGAGTCAGCGTGAACCATTTATACCAAATTAGATTTCCGCTGGGCCTCTGTTGAGGAACACCTCTAGGAGTTCTTGCTTGCTGCAAGCTGCGCGACTTCGCCTGCATTGAAAGAAGAACGGACAAAAGGACCTGAATACATCTGCTGGATTCCCAAGCTGTATCCATATTCTTCATACCGTTTAAATTGTTCAGGCGTGACAAACGATTTGACCATCAATTTCCGGCGATCTGCCTGCAGATAGTGACCAATAGTCACAATATCGCATCCGGCGGCTTTGAGATCTCTGAGCGTCTCCAAAACCTGCTCCTCTGTCTCGCCGAGCCCTACCATCAAGCCGGATTTGACAAACGACGACTTACCGGACTCTTTGGCATATTTCAAAACAGAAAGCGTCCGGTCATAAGTTGCCTTATGGCGGACTCTTGGCGTCATGGCTCTGACTGTCTCGACGTTGTGATTAAAGACTTCGGGCTTTTCATTCAGAACTAAATCCATTGCAGGAAAATTTCCATTGAAATCAGACGTCAATACTTCGATCGTACAGCCTTCATTTTTTTCCCTGACAGACCGGATGATCTCGGCCATATGGGCAGCTCCGCCATCTGCAAGATCATCTCTTGCAACCATGGTAATCACCACATGCTTCAATCCTAGCTCTTGAACAGACAGAGCGATTCTCTCCGGCTCATCTTGCTCGGGAGCCAGCGGCTGCTTTGTAAAATCGATATCGCAAAATCCGCAGTTGCGTGTGCAGGCGCTGCCAAGCGCTAAAAAAGTCGCTGTCTTATGGGAATAACAATGAAGCCTATTAGGACACTTAGCCTCTTCACAGACCGTATTCAAGCGATATTTTTTTACAATCGCATCGGTTTTAAAAAGACTGCCTCCACGAGGAATCTGTCTGTGCAGCCATGAAGGAAACCTTCCATGCCCTTCTTCGGGATTGTCAGGCAATTTGTTAAGAACTTTCAACTTCACAGCAGGCCGTGAATCGAAAACATCCTCATCGATCATTTCTTAATCCTTGGTGGCATATGCAGCGGGATGTCCATCGCCATCAGTCCTGCCTCATGCAGCGCTTCAGGAAGCGTCGGATGAGCATGGATAGTATCAGCCAGGCAATCAATCGTCAGCTCATTGGCAATCGCTAGCGTTATCTCTGCAATCAAAGAAGCAGCTTCGTAACCGACAACTTGCGCCCCTAGAATCTGCCCTGTTTTCTTATCGATGACCACTTGAGCAAAACCATCGGTGTCCATGGTCGCAATCGATTTTCCGAGAACCTGGAACGGAAATTTTCCAGTTCCAACCGTATACCCTTTTTCAATTGCTTCTTCTTGCGTCAGTCCGACCATGGCAATTTCCGGAGAGGTGAAAATAACAGCCGGCACTGCATTATAATGCATCACAGCTTCCCCGCCTGTGGCGTTGATCGCTGCGGTAATCCCCTGGTGGGAAGCGACGTGCGCGAGCATCAATTTACCAGTGACATCGCCCACGGCATAGATTCCCGGAACATTCGTTTCCATTTTGTCATTCACTGTAATGACGCCTCGATCTGTGACTAGCACGCCAGCATTTTGCAATCCCAGGCCTTGAGAGACGACTTTTCGTCCAATGGACACAAGGACAGCATCGGCCTCGATCGGGCTCTTGTCTTTGACTCGTATCGATACGCCATTGGCTGTTTTATCAATTCCTTCGACCATCACACTCGTTTGAACATCTATCCCTTTTTTCTTGAAGGCCGCTGTCAGCGTATCTGAAATCGCTTTGCCTTGCAGAGACACAATCATCGGCAATGCTTCTAATAAAATGACCTTCACACCAAGTTCTGCATAAAGAGAAGCGAACTCGCATCCGATGTAGCCGCCTCCGATAATCGCTAACGTTTTCGGCAACTGCGTCATCTCAAGAATCGTCGTTGAATTGTAGATCTTCTGATTCTCCCCCCTAGGATCGCATGGAAATGCTTTGACATCCATCGGTTCAGATCCCGATGCGATGATGATATTTTCTCCCTGGAGCATGACATTGTCCTGGCCTTTGACCTTGATCTCTTTAGGACCAGTAAATTCAGCAGCTCCTCGAATAATCGTGATCCCATTCGACTTAATCAATCCCTCTAAACCCTTCCGAATCTTGGAAATCACGCCATCTTTCCGCTCTTTCATCTTGGCGTAGTCAATCGAAATTGATCCAATGGAAATGCCAAAATCAGCAGCATGTTTAATTTTTTCCAAAACATGCGCGTTTGCAATCATTGTTTTTGTAGGAATACAACCGACGTTTAGACATGTACCGCCAAGATCGCCTTTTTCAACTAGGGCTACTTTTTTCCCTAATTGCGCTGCTTTTATTGCAGCAACATAGCCGCCCGTCCCAGCTCCGATGACAATCAAATCATAATATTGTTTTTCGGCCATATTCATCCTTTGAACCTATCCCAGTAATAATTTTCGTCGATTTTCGGGATTATTTTGGCCGATTTTCGATTTAAAGTGCAGGGGTCATATACGTAAGTTGATATGACCCCTGTACTTTAAATCGAAAATCGGCTCGAACAGAACTCGAAAATCGACTGAACCTTATTGCTGGGAATAGGTTCTTTTGGTCGATTCTAGCAAAGAATGAGGTAAAAAAACATCGAAAGTTGTACGATAAAAATACGAGGTTGGAAAACATATGAAGCCTGTAGATCGTCAAAAAATTTGCCCTAATTGTGATGGAAGAGTTGACTACGATGCCACCCAATGCACCTATTGCTTTGCAACTCTGCAGGTGGATAATTCGGCTCCGAAGATTTTCACCCCCCCAACCCCCCAGGCCTCTCAGGATACCTTCTCAGGCCTTTATACCCCTCCCTACTCCTCTAGGCCCTCCTCAGAGTCATTAGAGTCTAGAGCAGCTCCTAAGACAACCTCTATCTACGCCGAAAAAGACGGCAGCGCTGTGATCGATAGAACGGAAGTCTCTGAGACTAAGAGCTTTTGGCCGCTTCTCTCCCTTATCCTAGCGGGCAACCTTTTAACCCTGGGAATCCTCCAATTCTTCTTCTCCGACCATGGCATCGTCCGTTTAGAGATCAACGGAAGTTATTGGTTCTTAATGCTTTTGGCTTCCCTACCCCTATTCTACTTCGGGTTTAAAAGCTCCTCTCAAGAGTAAGCTGCAACCCTCTCAAGCAGAATGACTTAGAATTCTAATTATTTTTAATTAATTCATACTATTAATTTTATTAATATGTTATAATATTAATAAACAAAACTAATACTATGACAAATAAAACAGTTACTTTTACATTTACTCAGACTCCGGTGATGAAGGTCTCCCAACTCACCATGGGCCCTAAACCGGTAGACAATGCGACTGCCCAGGATGCTGCAACCGTTATGACAGATATCGTCAAACGATTGCTCACCAAATTACATGCTAAAAATCCAGACTATTACACCAGACTGACAGAAAGCATGCAATTTACAGCGTCTTTCGAGTTGCCAGAGGACGGGAAAGAATTCAGAGTACGCGTCAATGGAACTAAAGTTGAAATCGACTTCCCTCTCTCTGACGAGACCAGTAAATCACTCAAAGCGACCCTAAATAAAGTTGTCAGGGTAACAACGCCCCCTAAATCTCCTTATCTACCAGCAAGCGCCAAGCAAGACCCGCTACTGCGCCCGCCTGTGAACGGAATGCCTAAGCAAGCACGTCAGGTCACAGCCAAAAATATTCCTCCAACGCATAATTCGGATACTTCAGAAAAGCCAAAGAGCAAAGCCAATGTCTATACACCTCTCGTTCGAAAAGGAGGCGAAGGCACTAGTGACTTGACATCTGCTTCTACAGATCAAGCAAAGGCTGATCAAGTTGTAAAATCAGGTATCCGCCCTCTAGTAAACGCAAGAAATATCTGCTTTATCAACGCTGTCTTCCAAGCTCTGATGAACATGCCAGATATGATCACAACTTTAATCGAAGCTCATGAAGACAAAATCGAAAAAGAAACGAAAGCAATTGAAGACTTAGAAGTGGCGATCGCACTTGAAGAAAGCACTAACTTCTTACCTTACTTCTTCCATTGGTCAAGCTCACCCAACAGAGTCCAATTGAGAAAATTGGAAACATCAAAAGAAGCCTCTATTACCCTCAACCAAGCCCTTAAAACCTATATTGATGGAACTAAAAAACCTATCTGGCTGAATCCTCTTCGCGGATTTGATCCAACCTTCGGTGGAGAGAGCCAAGAAGATGCGAGCGAACTTCTTGAAAAGATTTTTGATCCTTTGCTAGAGCCTCTCAGAAATGGTCTAGACGCACAAGGTCAGCTTGGTATGTCGATCATTCCTGCAAACATCAATCTTGCTTTGCGCGATTCACTGGGTAGATTTATTCCCAAATTCGGAGAAGAAAAGCAATTAGTGCGTGTGGTTCGGGAAGGCGATGCAGAAGTAACAAGAAACAACGAACTTGAAGCTCAAGATAACGTCTCTCAATTACCTCCCGGCGGCCTCAGAAAAGAAATGGGCGCTTACTCAGTTCTTCCTTTTGCAATACCTAATGCGCCTATATCACTGCAAGATTTAGTGACTGAACAATTAACAATGCAAAAACCTGTAGAGCCAGATAATACCTCAGTGTATGAAGCAGATGGTGTCAAAGGCGATTATGATGTCACTCAGAAAAGACTTGCCATTGAATCACTAAACAACAATGCCCCAAAATATGTCACTCTCCAGCTCAAGAGATTTGATGTTGATCAGTTTGGGAAGATATCTAAAAATAAATCAGCGATTGCCTTGCCAAAAACCAATAAGATTAGACTCGTTGTTGATGAGAAAGACGTAGATTATGAAATTCAAACTCTCGTTATGCACTGTGGATCGACACCAAAAAGCGGACACTATTATTCTTATGTGAGAAAAAACGACGCTTGGTTCATAGCAAACGACCTCTACGTAGATCGATTAGATCAGCTTGAAAATGTTGAAACCCAAGCCTACTTAGTCTTCTTGAAAAGAGTTCCCTAACCTTCTTGAGTAAACTCTAACTCCGGCATGAGTGAAAGATTCGTGCGGAAGTCTGCTTCATGTTCTAACGTAATTTCCCTAGGCTTTTCATCTGTCGGAGGAGTTTCATCCGGCACCATCATCTTAAATTTAAAGAGCGCGTGCGCAATCTCCGTTTTGAGATTTGCACTGAACGCATCAAAAAGCAGGAATGCTTCATGTTTAAATTCTAGAGAGGATCTTTCTGACCCACAACTCTTAAATGAACTTCTGTTCTTAGGTGATCGATATTGAGCAGGTGCTCTTGCCAGAGACGGTCAATGCTGCGGATCAAGACGCTGCGGACAACTTCTGTGAGAATCCCTTCAGCATCGAGAGGCTCGGTATTCGCAGGAGCTCCTCTTTGGACAGCTTCAATCACTTCATTTTCATGAGCGATCTTATGACGGAAAGAAGTCACGACTTTTTCCATCGCTGCATTTTCAATATCCGCCAGTTGGAGATAATCGTTATCGAATTCCTGGGATTCAAAAGTGACAGGGAAATGGAGCATCAGCCACTGACGGTAGCCTTCAGGATTCCATCCGCCTTCTGCGGAACGATTCACAAAAAATGTCTGAGCCATTTGTAAACAAAGGCTTTCAAGAACTTCCTCGGCTACTTTGAGCGGAGTGGCACTTCTGAGAACTTCATTGCGGAATGCATAGATCTCAGCTCGCTGTTTGTTCATGACATCGTCATATTCCAGCGTGTGCTTGCGCATCTGATAGTTGCGTTGCTCGACCCGTTTTTGCGCTGTCTCAATCGATTTATTCAGAACTTTTGCAGAGATGGGTTCCTTTTCGGGAGGACGGAATCTCTGTAAAAACGACGTGATTCGCGGAGATGTGAAAAGCCGGAGGAGCGAATCTTCAAACGAGACATAGAACTTAGAGGTGCCAGGATCGCCTTGGCGAGCGCAACGGCCTCGGAGCTGTCGGTCAATACGGCGGGATTGGTGGCGCGTGGTTCCGATGACATCGAGTCCACCGATATCTGCGACACCTGCTTCGAGTTTAATATCTGTTCCACGGCCCGCCATGTTGGTCGCCACGGTGATCGCGCCTCGTGCTGCCGGCATCGGCGATGATCTCAGCTTCTTTATCATGGTTTTTCGCATTGAGGACGGTGTGCTCTAGTTTGTTTTGCTTGAGGATACGGGATAATTTTTCAGAAATCTCGACAGATTCTGTGCCGATCAGGATCGGACGGCCTTGCTTATGGATCGTCTTGGACCTCTTTTAAGATCGCATTATATTTTTCCCGCTCTGTCATATAGATTTCATCATCGGAATCTTTACGCTGGTTTTTTCTGTGAGTCGGGATCGCGAGGACTTCGAGCTTGTAAATTTCTCTAAATTCATTCGCCTCAGTCATGGCCGTTCCAGTCATGCCTGCGATTTTTCGTACAGGCGGAAGTAGTTTTGCAGCGTGATCGTCGCATATGTTTGCGTCTCGCCTGGATCGCAACGCCTTCTTTAGCTTCGATCGCCTGGTGGAGGCCATCGGAGAAGCGGCGGCCTGGCTGAGGACGGCCTGTATTCTCATCGATGATGACGATTTTTTCTTCAGCTATAATGTAATCGACGTCGTGTTCCATGAGAAGATGCGCGCGGAGGAGTTGGCGTAAGTTGTGCGCACGTTCTTTTCCTTGGCATCTGCTTCACGCAGTAGCAACTTTTTTCTGCATTTTTGCTAGCTTCATCGAAATCTTCATTTGATCGATTTGGCGTATTCATGCCCGAGATCGAACATGACGAAATCGTCGGTATCATCGCCCGTTTCGCCCCAGAGCTGATCCCTTTATCGGTCAGTTCGTATTCGTTGGCCCGTTCATCGACGATGATATAGAGTTCTGATAGCGCCTTGTTCGTTCTTCTTTATTTGTTTCGGCATAGTAATAAACGATCCCATTTGTCGATCTCGCGCGGAGATCAGGGTCTTCCTTTATGCGTTTTAAGAACTTTTTGTGAGGCAGTGCCTTTGCGACGAGCCAGAGTTTTCGGAAGGCTTCCTTTTCTTCCGTCTCTTGCTCTTTTGAGAGTTTACGGAGTTCGCCTTCGTGCAAGCGGCCTAAATTTTCTAAGCACTTTTACGCGCTTCGGTGGCTGTTTGTTGCAAAGATCGCGTTGGAAACGGACCATTGTGCGACAGGCTCTTTGAGCGGATCATACATCTGTCTTGAGCCACGAAGAAGGGCCTGAAATAATCAACGGAGTTCGCGCTTCATCGATCAAGATCGAATCGACTTCATCGATAATCGCAAAATAATGGCCGCGTTGGCATGTCTTCTGCCGATTGCGCCATCGAGTTATCACGGAAGATAATCAAAACCAAATTCTGAGGCTGTTCCATAGACGATATCGGCTGAATAGACTTCTCTTACGCTTGTGATGAGGAGTTGCATTTGTGAGAGCTTCAACGGAAGCCCGAGCCAACGGAAAATCGATCCGATCCACTCGCAGTCCCGTTTGAGCTAGGTAATCGTTGACGGTGACCAGATGAACAGGTTTTCCTGTCAGAGCATTGAGATAAAGCGGCATCGAAGCCGTAGTGTCTTTCCTTCCCCTGTCATCATCTCGGCAATCGATCCATAGTGGATCGCAATCGCGCCTAAAATTTGGACATCATAGGGAATCATGTCCCATTTTTGATTATATCCAGAGACATGAACATCCGTCCCGCACATCCGGCGGCAAGCAGCTTTCACAACGGCATAGGCTTCCGGCAGGAGCTGATCTAAAGATTCTCCCTTGGCGATCCTTCTCGAAATTCCTGAGTTTTTGCCTTTAACTCCTCATCGGTCAAAGAAAGCGAGTTTTTGCTCCTCTAGATTGACCTGACGAACGAGTTTTTGATATTTTTTTAGAAGGCGAGACTGCTGGGTGCCAAAAATCTGCTTTAAAAGATCGAACATGTAAAGCCTCTTGTATATTCGCTTTAGATTATAGCAGCTTGTTGAAATTAATTAAATTTCCAACTATAACTTCCTACTTATGAAGAGATATTTGCCTAAATTTTTCTTGGAAATCGCCCTCGTTTCAACTATTTCCTTGTCACTTTTGAGTTTTTCTCGAGAGGGAGAGGAATTAAAAATTTTAGATGACTTGATTGCGACTTCCGAAAGACAGATCGCCCTTCAAAAAGAACTCAGAGATCAGATCATCCAATTTCACACCCAGCAAGACCTTTTCTATCAAGGATCTGACAATGACCAGAAAGCCAAGGAACTCGCCTCTAAAATGGTCACTACCGCTGCAAACATCTTAAAAACCTCTGAAGACAACCACTATCTCCATCTGTTTCCTTCATTTTTGTCGAAGAACTCAAGCTTGTTTGCTCAATATTATAAGAAAAAACCTGCCCCTATACATTCCATGACAGCACTACGATACATCGATCGAAAGACCCACTCAAGAAATGACTGAGAAAGTCTATGGGAACGTTCTATATCGATTTGCTCTATGGAAAAGTGGCTTTCCCTATTTTCCTTTTCCTGTCTCCCTTTTTTGCCCACTTCAATTTCTTTTCCCGTCTCTATGGGGCGATCCAAAAAAGTCGCTTCAGCAAAAAAAAAAGTCCTCCTTTTATCGAAAATTCTCACGTCGATACCTCTGAATTTCTCGATCCCGTCAACTCGTATCACTCATTTAATGACTTTTTCATCCGGAAGCTAAAACCCGAGTTCCGTCCTATCACGCCGGAGCAGATATCGCGATTCTTCCTGCTGACGGCCGCTATCTGGTGTATGAAAATATCGAAAAAACCGACGGCTTTTTCGTTAAGAACAAGAAATTTTCCCTCAAAGATCTCCTCAGAAGCCCTGAGCTTGCTAAAAAATACGCTCAAGGATCGATGGTGATTGCCCGCCTGGCTCCCGTCGACTACCACCGCTTCCATTTCCCCGTGAATTGCCTTCCAGAAGAGCCTCAACCGATCTGCGGACCTCTTTTTTCCGTCAATCCCGCTGCTTTGAAAAAACACGTTGAGATCCTCGCAGAAAATAAACGGGTCATTACACCTCTAAAGACGAAAAACTTCGGCACTGTGCTGTTTATTGAAGTCGGAGCGACTTATGTCGGCTCGATTCATCAAACCTTTGATCCGCATGAGCCGCATCTTAAAGGCGATGAAAAAGGATACTTTTCTTTTGGAGGCTCTAGCCTCGTTCTTCTCTTTGAACCATCAAAGATCAAATTCGATCAAGACCTGGTCGATGCTTCCGATCGCCGCATCGAAGTCCTCGGCCAGATGGGCCAATCGCTCGGCCGCAGCCTTCAATTATGAGGCGCGTCGCCACAGGAACCGAGACATCAGCCAGCTGCCGCCTGTAGAAACAATGCTAATTGCTGTAAAGGGTGAGACAACGTATTTGAAGCGAATGTCATGACTTGTACTGCCCTTTTTCCGGCGTCTTTTAGTGTCCGCATGAGTCGATAGCGAAACGATGTCAAAGAAGGATCGACTTCGTACTTTACATCTATCAATGTCATTTTCAATGCCGGCCCATGGAGTTTTGTAAATTCATCGAATACAGTGGTGCTATCACAAGATTCGAGCTGACCGACATCATGCTTCAATCTTTCCAGGACATAATCCATGCCTTGTCCCTGCTTGACAAGCAATAAATAGAGAGAACCGATGACCGATACTAAGTCTTCCTTCAACTCTTTAGTCTCGAGCTGTTTATTAAAAAGCTGTCTCAGTTCTTAGGAAGCAATTCAGAAGAAACAAATTCCATTTTCTCAAATTCACGGAAGAAAGGATCTGAAATCGGCTCTGATTGCTGCAGCTGAGGGAGCGGTTGATCCGTGATTAATCTTGTGCCGACTTCTACAAGCTTATTCACGATGTTATCGCCATTTTTTCCAGACGTTGCAGGTGAGGGATTCTTGAACACGATAATCTTTTTAGGCTCTTTTAATGTTGAGATAATTTCCTTAAATGTATCGTGTTTTAATCCTTCTTCATCCGTCATTAAAACATCTGCTTTTTGCAGATTTTCAAGATACTTCTGCACGACAAAACTCTTGATCCCTGAGGGAATCTTGCTCATCGCCAGACGACGATCAAACCAGACACATGTTTTTCCTTCACCCAAAAGCGCAGCGATTTGTTCAATATAACACTGTTGGCGCGCTTTGGTTTTTTCTACGATAGTTAAAACGCCGGATTTATGCGACGCGAGAAAATCAAAGAGAGTTTCAACCAATTGAGCATCCTCTACGGCAGGAGGCTCTCTTGTAACGACCCTAAAGGGTTCCTCTTTCAAAAACTTTTCACCTTCAGCCAAGGCTTCGTCTACTTCATTCCGCGATTTAGATCCTTTGAACACTGATAAAATAGCATCGACAGGAGCCTTGCCAAGAGCCAGGTTATCCACTGCTTGTGCAGCTAACTCTAATACCGAAAGCGATACGCTGGCATCTTTAAGGCAATAGAGCGCGAGGACCATTTCCTGTATGCTCTCTTCTGTATCTGCTTGTAGTTCTTTTTTCAATCCAAACCGTTCCTTGAGCCAGCTGAGAATTTCTTGCAAATTTAGTGGTCGAACTTCAATCGATTTTCTTTCACTCTTAGTTTCACGTGCGATTCTTGGCCCAGCACTGTAATGGAAGGCAATCCTACTCGTTCTATGTGTGCCAATAGATCGCCGACAATAGCAGGGGTAGCGGCTACCGTCCTCCGTGTTACCGGGACGGTTTCAGTACGCGAGTTTCTTCTTTTAATAGCTCTTCAAGAGGACTCAATCCTATAAGCATCTAATGTTTTTTGAAACGGCTGGAGCACCTTCATTAAACCGCTTCTATTGATGATTTCACGATTCTGCGGTACAGGCCGAGGTTCAGGCTGCGGCACAGTGCCTAGCCAGTCTGGGTCGCAGTTTTCCAGACTAAAAACGCTTTTTTATTTTGCCGGAACACCTTCTCGAATGTTTTTAACAACCGAATTCTTCCTTCTTGAGTACTGATTTCTCGGACCAGCTTGGCAACATCACATCGATAGATGTCGAATTTGTTTAGAGCTCCAAAGAAAAACAATGTCGTTTAAGAAGCTTTGAGAGGCACCCTTGCAAGACAAGAGATCGACCAGAAGAAGAATGGTCAAAAAATAATCCCAAACGCTCGGCTTCTATCTGGATAGGCGAAGCGACTTGATGTACATCTTCGCGAACTTGCGGTTTTTCATCGCGGGAAAATACGTTTTGACAAACGTTTTACGAAATCGTTTTTCTTTTTCGATGGACTCAAATTTTTCATGCACAACACCAACCCGAATTAACTTTCTGCTTGCAATATAGGCTTCCACTTCCTCGCGACCTATGTTGACCGTGTCAGATTCAGCTGACTGCCGAACATGACACGCATACATCGTCTAATAAACTAATGGCTCGATCAGGGAGAACAACTTTAGGTTTAAGCAATGCAGAAAGTTCTACAACGACATTGGCAAGCTCCGATGAAAAAACGAATTTTATTTTTGCATGCTCGCTCTGAATCCGTTCGAAATCTGTTTTAAGGACCTCCCTTGTTTCCTTTTTTTTCATTGCCGGCACTTCGATGATCTCTACTCGACGTGCTAGGCCTACTCCATCCTTGTCTTGGCTGAGCCACGCTTTAATCAGATCCATATCGGTCGTTGTCCCGATGATGTGTATCCCCTTGCGGGCAAGGAGAGTTTTAAATTGATTGAAGACGGCCAAAATTATTCCGGAGCAAATCTTGAAATTCATCGATGAATAAGATTCTTTTCGTGCCGTCATTGGTTAGCTTCTATAAGTACTCTATGATTTGCTGAACTCTTTTCTCGGAACCTCCGTCCAGAATATTTGTAAAAGCTCCCCTGAGCCAGGTTCTCCCTCTACTTTTCTTTGATCTAAGGAAAGAACTTCAACGCCGAACATTTTAGAGTCTTCCCTCTCCTCTAACAATTTGTACGTCAGCTCTTCAACAAGAGCGGTCTTGCCGGAACCAGATGGTCCTACGAGCACCACAATCGAGTGATTAACAACGGCTGTACGGAGATTTTGCAATAACGACTCTCGGCCATGAGCGCGCCGAAACTCGCCTTTTCTTGCCATCTCCGTCCAGTTTCCCGTGTTCTCAGAAGTGGTGTGTCCTTGAAAAAAATTATGCTGAGCATAGGTCCAGAACCTAGGACCGCACGTAGCAACAATGCTGTTGCAGCCGGGGTCCAAAGGTTGTCAGAGCTTGTTTGAGTGGACTTGCCATATAACGATCCTCACAATTTTTTTTTGCAAAGATGTTAACAGAGATGATTGGATGAACTCTATTCAATTAATAATTTACAAATTGGACAATGGATGTGTTTTCCTCTTGCAGGACAATATTTGCGAGCAAAGTAAATGATCTGCAGATGAACTTTGATCCAGTCTTTGCGCGGAAATAGTTTTTTCATATCCGCTTCGACCTTTTCAACTGTTTTTCCGCTGCTCAGTCCCCATCTTCGTGCGCAGCGATAGATGTGCGTATCAACGGGAAACGCCGGCACATGAAAAGCCTGAGCCATGACAACAGACGCAGTCTTATGTCCGACGCCTGGCAATTCTTCCAACTCTTCAAAACTCTTCGGAACTTTTCCCTTATATTTCTCGATGAGTATCTTCGAAAGATGCCAGATATTTTTCGCCTTAGTAGGAGACAGTCCGCATGGCTTGATGATCTTTTGGATTTCCGGAATCGTTAGCTTGATCATCTCTTGAGGTGTCGAAGCCAGCTTAAAAAGATGCGGAGTGATTTGATTGACCTTCGCATCGGTATTGCGAGCAGAGAGCACGACTGCAATGAGAAGTGTATAAGGATCGGTATGGCTTAAAGGAATCGCTGGATGAGGAAAATGGTCTTGCAAAATCTTCTGGATGAGCTTGGCTCTTTCTTGTTTGGTCATTTTCCTACACAGAATTTTGAAAAAATCGCACTTAAAATGTCTTCGGTGATATCGGTTCCGATAATGGTTCCGAGCTCCAGCAAAGCTCTTCGGATGTCCGCTGCAACAAATTCTGCCGAGACTCTATTTTTAAGTCCATCGATGACCAATTGAATCGAGTGCAATTGCTTGATTAAGGGCTTGGTGGTGCCGTTGATTGGTGATCACGACTTCTTCCTTCGATGGAGGACCTGAGCGCCAGATTTTCTGATCGATCGCCTTCAGCAAGTGATCTAATCCTAATCCTTGCTTGGCAGAAACCTCTAGCGAGTTTTCTAGTTTTGGATGCGATGTGGGCAGATCGACTTTATTCCAAATGACGACTGTTTTGTGCGGAGGTGCAATTTTTAAAAGCTCTTGATCGGTCTCTTGCACGCCGCGCGTTGCATCGAGGACGAGTAAAATTAAGTCGGCTTCTTGCAGAGCTTGATGCGAGCGGCGGATCCCTTCTTGCTCAACGATTTCATCGGTAGCTCGGATGCCGGCGGTATCGACTAAACGGAAGTGGAGCCCTCCAATGCGGAGATCGGCTTCTAAAAGGTCTCGCGTTGTGCCTGGGACGTCGGTGACGATTGCCCGCTCTTTCCCAAGAAGAGCATTCATCAGGGAAGATTTACCGACATTCGGCGCGCCGGAAAGACACATCGTCAGTCCTTCATGGACAATTTTTCCATCGTGGAAGGTTTGGCTCAAATGCTGCATTTTCATCCTTGTCGATTCCAAAGAACCAATCACCTCTTCAAATGAAGCAAACTCAAGGCCTTCTTCTGGAAAATCGACCCACGCTTCTAAAATAGCAGCGATATCAACGAGCTCTTTTTGAAAACTTTCGATTTTCTTGGAAAGCGCCCCGCTCAGCTGACTTTCAGCAGCATGCAGCGCTAGGTCATTTTTAGCTGCGATAAGCTCTTGCACAGCTTCAGCTTGAGCCAGATCGAGCTTTCCATTCATGTAGGCTTTAAACGTAAACTCTCCAGGAAGCGCGGCACGGGCTCCTGCCTCCAAAATGGTTTGGAGCACACGCTTGGTGATTAAACTTCCGCCATGGCAATGGATCTCAACAGTGTCTTCTCCGGTATAGGAGCGGGGATTTTTCATAACGACGAGCAAAACTTCATCGATCACTTCGTCTTGTTTGATGATGCGGCCAAAATGGACAGTATGACTTTGATACGAGCGGATCTTTCCGGAATAGACCTTTTCTGCGACATCTATTGCGCGGCCACCGGAAATACGGACGATCGCAACCCCGCCTTCACCCGGAGGTGTGGCGACAGCAGCGATGGTTTCTCCTTTCTGATAAGGCCTGTGGACAAAATGCATAGTGGGAAGATTATATCAAAAACTTAGATCGATCTCAATGCTCCAGAGATGAGCTCACTTAAGGACGGCTCCTTCTCATGGAGTGATAAGACTTTTTTGATTGCCTTTTGAGCATCTAAAGGGTGGTAGCCCAAGTTGATAAGAGCCGAAATCGCATCGCTAGCTACGCTGTTTCCCTGCGTTCCTGAAGGCCCACTCGTACCCGAGTGGAAGGCGTTATTAAATTTATCTTTAAGCTCTATAATCAGCCTTTCGGAGGTTTTCTTGCCGATGCCGGGGACTTTAGAGAGAAGAGCTGCATTGCCTTGCACGACGGCCATTTGGAAATCACCGATGTCGATATGCCCTAAGATTCCAATCGCGGTCTTAGGTCCTACCCCGCTAATCGAGATGAGCTGTTCGAACAGTTTTTTATCATCGAGTGAAAGAAAACCATAGAGATAATGGCCGTCTTCTCTCACGATATGTGAAACATAGAAAAAAACTTCGGTGCCGATATTAGGAAGCTTTTGGAAGGTTTTTAGGGATATCACCAGGCCATAGCCGACACCGCCCACATCAACGACAGCTTTGGAAGGAATAGATTGGACTATTTTTCCGCGGATAAATTCATACATACGATTTTGCCTTTCTTGTGTGTGCATGGCAAAGGGCCAGCGCTAGCGCATCGGCAGCATCTTCAGGCTCTGGCACACTTGAGAGTTTTAATTGCATTTGGACCATTCTTTGGACCTGAAACTTACTGGCGGATCCGTTGCCCACAACTGCCTGCTTGGCTTTTGTCGGAGCATACTCGAAGACCTCAACGCCGCGTCTTGCGGCTGCGATCATGACAGCACCGCGGGCCATCCCCAACTTTAACGCACTTTGGACATTTTTGTAGACGAATTGTGTTTCGACAGAGAGAGCTTGGGGTTTATATTTTTCGATTAAAAGATCGATGCCTTCAAAAATGATGAGATATCTTTCATGGGTTTTCAACTTGCGAGGAGGACAAATACAGCCGAAGTCAAGCGGCTCCCAATCGCGATCAGTTTGACGAATGACGCCATACCCGGTCACTAACGTGCCCGGATCGACCCCGAGAATGATCACTTCTTCTTTCATGACGCTTTGAGATTGATCATATCTTTGACGATACTGACCGCTTCACCCATTTGAAGATCGTTTTCACCGATATCGGCTTCGACCTCTTGCTTTTCCAATTTCTTCAGGAAAATCTTGAAGTCATCATCATGTTTAAGACGGTAAGTGCTGTTGCTCTTTAACTTGGGAACCATTTGGACCCAAGCCGACTCTTTCTTTTGAAGATAAGGCAGGTAATTTTTCTGGAACCACTGTTGAGTATGGGCAGGAACATCTGCCAACGAATCGGCATACGCAGGAGACACTTGATCGTTTTTAAGAGCGTATTCCAGATACCGCTCTCCGATATTGTAAATAGAATAAGCGGTTGGGACCACGATATCGGCTTTAACGCCTTCGATCTGAGTCGATCTTCCCGAAACTGTATAGTATCTTCCGACGGTGACTTTGAAAAATGACGAAGCAGCGTATCGGTGACCGTTTGATATTGGATCGTGCCTTTTCCATAGGTTCTTTCATCGCCAACGACAATGCCGACTCCATAATCTTGGAGGGCTTGCGCAACGATTTCGGCAGCAGATGCGGATAATTTAGAAGTCAAAATGACCAGAGGTCCGGCATAATGGATCCGCGGATCTAGATTTCTGAGGTATTGGACTTCCCCTTCTGCGTATTTAGAAATGACGACCACGCCGCTGGTCATGAAGAGGCCGGAGACTTTGACCGCTTGGCTTAAAAACCCGCCGAGGTTATTGCGCATGTCCAAGACAAGTCCTAGAACTTTCCCTTTTTTCCTGATCTCGGTCAGAGCTTTCCGGATATCGGCCTCGCAGCTTGTGCTATCAGAGCTTTCATAGAAAGATGGCAGTGTTAGTTTTCCGATCATTCCGTCTGCAAAAGGCTCAGCTGTAAACACCAGCCTTTCGTTTTCCATGATGATCTTTTCACGTTTTAGCCCGACTTTGACAAAACTGTCATTCCCATCTCTCTCCTGCCGTTTAAATCCTAGCATGACGTCTTTTCTTCCATCGCCCTTGAGCTGGCTCAAGACTTCATAATACAGGGCATTGACGACCGGTTTTCCATCGACTTCCATGAGAATATCTCCGACGACGATCTTGCCGCTGCGGGCAGCAGGGCCGCCTTGGATCAGATCAGCGATTTCGATCCCGTCTAATCCTTCACGAAGAACGACGCCAACCCCTTCAAATTGTTTTTCCAGAGAAGATCGCATTTCGAAGGCTTCTTCAGGGCTAAAGAACGATGTATGGGCATCGAGGCCTCTAGCTAAGGCCTTTAGGATATGCATGGAGAAATAGTGTTCGGCTTTCTCTTTGGAAGGCAAATAGGCTTCCTCGTAATGGGCAAACCGTTTTTCGTAAAGAGCGCAAACTTTTTTCTTTCTCTCCGTTGTCCAGAATTTGTGTCCTTCAGCTTATTTTCCATTTTGAAAAGCTGAATGAGCTGAGCACGGAGCCTTTTTTGAGCTGGTCTGGCTTGTTGCATACTGGTTAGAACCTTCTGATGAAGCGACCTTAACATCCTCTCCCTGAGCGATAAAGTCATTATAAAGCTCTTCCCGCCACTTTTTCGCCCGTTGAATAGATTGGGAGATTGTTTTATTCAATGTGGCAAATTCCGGATAGTCATCGGCGTAATAGTGGTTGATGATGCTCTCGATCTGAGTCGAATTGAGGTCTAAGAACGGCTTTGCCTCTGCTTGGGTCATGTAGACTCTTTGAGGATCAAACTGGTCGAGATAGATCTTAAATGATCTCTTAACCAGAGACGGCGTCATCTCCTTAGTCTCCACGTGATAGCTGAACATTTCCTCCATAGAATTGCGCACATCGGCAATTTTAAGATGATACCTTTCCCCAGCGCAGCAAAACGAAGAAATTAAGCAAAGTAAACCCAGCAAACGTGATCGCAGCATGACCTATTATCCTTTCTTATTAAAATACCCATCGAGCATTAAAATTCATCTCTAATTTTTCAGATCACCTTATATGGTCCTGATCTCTTGGAGAAAAAATACGACTTATTGATCTAATGCTTGACACATCGCGCTATAATACAGAATCTTGCAATATCTCATCACCGTTTCTGAATTTCAGAGCAAAATGGCCTTTTGCCCAACCTTCTCAATTTTTTCCTATAGATCTAGTAAATAGATTTTTTATTTTACATATTCTTATTTTCAACTGACATTTACATAGCTGAAACTTTCAATTTTTTTGCAAATAATAGAGCTCTTGGCTATAGTCTTTAGCTATTCTCAGTGAAAATAGGAGAACTGATGCCGACAATTAACCAATTGGTCAGATTCGGTCGTGGAAGAAAATCGAGACGTCGTAAGTCACCTGCTTTGCAGCAATGCCCTCAAAAACGAGGTGTTTGCCTGCAAGTTAAGACGAAGACTCCGAAAAAACCGAACTCTGCTCTAAGAAAAGTGGCCTGGGTTCGTCTCTCAAATGGACAAGAAGTCATCGCCTATATTGGCGGAGAGGGACATAATCTTCAGGAACACAGCATTGTCCTCGTCCGCGGGGGCCGTGTAAAAGATCTTCCTGGTGTGAGATATCACATCGTTCGAGGATCGTTGGACTGCGCTGCTGTCAAAGACCGCAAACAAAGCAGATCCAAATACGGGGCTAAACAGCCTAAGTAAAAGACCTTTTGCCTTCTCCTTAATAGGAGAGGCAAGGTCTTAAGTAATTGAGGATGACTTCTAAAAGTCATCCTGGCAAGGGAGTAATCCTGAGTCGGCTCTAAAAGAGCACAGTGAAGAATTTTTAAAATTATAAGGAAAAAATTTATGTCACGTAGACGTCGCGCTGTAAAGCGGCAAATTGATCCGGATCCGATTTTTAACAGCCTTGTTTTGGCTAAATTTATCAATAAGCTCATGATCGATGGCAAAAAATCGACTGCCCGTAAAATTATCTATAATGCTATCGACAAATTCGCGAAAAAAATCAAAACAGAAGACCCACTCGCTGCTTTTGAACAAGCGCTCGAAAACGCAAAACCAACTTTAGAAGTTAAATCCCGCCGTATCGGTGGAGCAACTTACCAAGTTCCAGTTGAAATTCCAGCTGACAGACGTACTTCGATGGCTATGAAATGGATCATCCAATACGCCCAAGAAAAAGTCGGCCGTTCAATGGAAGAAGGACTTGCACAAGAGCTCGCTGATTGCTTCAACAATCAAGGCTCCTCTATCAAGAAAAAAGACGACGTTCACAAAATGGCTGAAGCCAATAAAGCTTTTGCCCATTACAAATGGTAGGGAGTAACAGCAAATGAGCGAACAGCATACACGGCCTGAAACAGACACCTTAAAAGATGTCCGTAACATCGGCATCATGGCCCACATCGATGCGGGCAAAACCACGACTACAGAGCGTATCCTCTATTATTCTGGACGCCTCCACCGCATGGGTGAAGTGCACGAAGGCGCTGCGACAATGGACTGGATGGAGCAAGAGAAAGAACGTGGTATCACGATCACTTCTGCTTCAACAACTGTCTATTGGAAAGGAAGCAAGATCAACATCATCGATACCCCTGGCCACGTCGACTTCACCATTGAAGTTGAACGATCGCTCCGTGTTCTCGATGGCGCTGTTGCTGTCTTTGATGCTGTTGCTGGTGTTCAACCTCAGTCTGAAACCGTATGGCGCCAAGCGACCCGCTATGGCGTTCCTCGTATTGCTTTTATCAACAAAATGGACCGCGTAGGCGCTGACTACTTCATGGCTGTTGCTTCCATGATTGAGAAGCTCGGAGCCAATGCCGTTATGGTCCACTGCCCTATCGGATCAGAAGGCGAATTCAAAGGCATGGTCGACCTCGTGAGCATGAGAGCTTATCTCTTCCTCGACGAGACCCTCGGCGCTAAATACGAAGATGCCGACGTCCCAGCTGACCTCCTTGATAAGTGCAAAGAGATGCGTCAAAAAATGTTAGAAGAGATCGCAACGGTCGATTCCGATGATTCCTTCATGATGAAGGTTCTTGAGAATCCTGCTTCTTTGACTGAAGATGAAATCCATGCTGCGATCCGCAGAGGAGTGATTTCCAACAAAATAAACCCTGTTCTTTGCGGAACAGCGTTCAAAAACAAAGGGATTCAACCTCTTCTCGATGCAGTCGTCCGTTGGATGCCATCTCCTCTTGACCGCGGTACGATCAAAGGAATTAATATCAAAACCGGAGAGCCTTTAGAGCTAAGTCCAAGTGATAATAGTCCACTCGCTGCTTTGGCCTTTAAAATCATGACCGATCCTTATGTCGGCCGTCTGACGTTCGTGCGTATCTACGCTGGAACGCTCACGCGGGGCACTAACTTAATTAATACGACAAAAGACAAACGTGAACGCGTCTCCCGCCTCATCGAAATGCATGCTAACACCCGAAAAGACCGTGACGACTTCTTCACGGGCGACATCGCTGCTATCATCGGCTTGAAATACACCTCAACAGGCGATACTCTCTGTGCTGAAGACAACGAGCTCTTGCTCGAAAAGATGGTCTTCCCAGATCCAGTTATTTCCATGGCGATCGAGCCTAAATCGAAAGCCGACCGTGATAAACTCTCACAGGCGCTTTCTTCACTATCTGAAGAAGATCCAACCTTCCGCGTTAATACCAACGAAGAGACTGGACAGACGATCATTTCAGGAATGGGCGAGCTCCACTTGGAAATTCTCCGGGACCGTATGTTCCGAGAATTTGCTGTACAAGCTAACGTCGGTAAACCTGAAGTCGCCTACAAAGAGACAATTACAGCGCCTTCGAAAGTCGAAATGAAATACGTCAAGCAATCGGGCGGCCGCGGTCAATACGCGCACGTTTGCCTCGAAATTGAACCGAATGAAAAAGGTAAAGGAAATGAAGTCGTCAGCGAAGTCGTTGGCGGTGTCATCCCGAAAGAATACATCCCTGCGGTTATCAAAGGGGTCGAAGAAGGGCTTACAACTGGCGTGCTTGCCGGTTATCCTCTCGTCGACGTCAAAGTTGCGATTGTTTATGGTTCATACCACGAAGTCGACTCTAACGAGATGGCCTTTAAGCTTTGCGGATCGATGGCTGTGAAAGACGGCTGCCGCAAAGCGGGTGCTATCCTCCTAGAACCGATCATGAAAGTGGTCGTCACAACGCCTGAAATTTCGATGGGCGATGTGATCGGCGACATCAACCGCCGTCGCGGCCGTATCATGAACCAGACATCTACCAAAGGAATTGTCGAAGTTGAATCTGAGATTCCTCTCGGTGAAATGTTCGGATATTCAACACAACTGCGCTCCATTACCTCTGGTCGTGGAAACTATACAATGGAACCTAGCCACTTCGAAAGGGTTCCAGCTAAAATTCAAGAAGAGATTACAAAAAAGTAAGGAAAAAATATGGCAAAAACCCAACCAAAAGCTCAACCAAAGCCGCAGCCGAAGCCTCAAGTTCGGCAAAAGATCCGTATCCGTCTTAAAGGATACGATCAACGCGTGCTTGACCGCGCTGTCGCCGACATCGTTGAGACAGCTAAGCGTACGGGAGCTCGTATTGCAGGCCCTATCCCTCTCCCAAGAAAAAAAGAGAGATTTACGGTTCTCAGCTCTCCCCACGTCGACAAAAAAGCACGTGAGCAGTTTGAAATGTACACCTACAGCCGCGTGATCGATCTCGTCAATCCTACCCCTGACACGATCGACAAGCTCAAAGTTCTTCCTGTCGCTGCTGGCGTTGACATCAAAATCAAAGCCTAAATTCTAAAGGAGTGTTTGCCTTAAGCAAACACTCTTGCTTTTTAGAGTGCAGGAACCTATCTCTCAATTCTTAACAATCGATTTCAGACCCTTACAGGTTGATTAGTGCCTGCGTTTTTGGATCTTTCTCCATTGGAAAATCTGATAGACTGCGGCTAATCCGACAAGGATATAAAAGACTCTGATCAGGAATTCTACTTGTCCCAAAACGGTTGCGACCAAATTAAAATCAGCGACACCGATGATGCCCAAGTTGAGCCCACCGAGAATTAAAAAAATGGCTGCAAGAACTTCTATTTTTTTCATGTGCTCTCCTCACTTGTGAGCTTATACCCAAGTGAACTCAAAATTTGGCTGGCCGGTGGGTTCACTTGGGTATATGTTCTAGTTACAAGTTTCTATATTTTTTTTCACTTAAATAAATAGAATACAAGCTTGAAGACGCAGTTGAATGCGCCCTTCTGAGAATAAGCGATTTAAGGAGCAAAAGAGTGATCTTAGTTGATCACGGCGTTTGGATCTTCTTCGTAGATTTCGTCGAACTCTTGTGGGAGCTCTTCGTTGTAGCGTTTGCCAACGACTTTGCCGTCTCTAACGATGAGGTAATAGTTGTTTTCTTGGACGGTCTGCTCACCGATCGGGAGCCTTTCGATATACTCGTACGACTCAGTGCCGTTCTTGTTATCTTTGAGTTTCACAGGATCGCCGTATTTTTGAACGACTTCTGAAACGGGAGTTCCCATCTGAATGTTATCGAAATCGCTGCGGGTCATGATAGCACCGGTAGCGCAAGCAGCTAATAGGAGAAGCGCTGAAGTTAAGGCGACTTTTTGGAAGAGAGATCTTTCCATACTTTTCCTCGTATCACGGTGCGGAGTTGATCAGTTGTAGCATATTCTGCATGCATTAAGTATACATCGTCGGCTTCTTTTTCATACATTTCAAATCCTTCAAAACCGATTTGAGGAGAACGGAATTCCCACGCGATCACCTTATCTGTGATGAGGCCTTTCCCTATGATTTTTCCGAGCGCTGGGTTGTCGAGTTCGATCGAAAAATTTCCCGGAGCCATATCAAAAAACATGAACTGGTTATGCATCACATCGGAAAGACCCTTCACTTGGATCTCTTGGATGCATTCGATTTTTCCAGAATTGTCTTTTTGCGCGACATTCCACTTGGTGTAATAGGCGAGTTCTTCCTCGACCATATTGAGCAGGATTTTGCCTTCTCCAAGCCAGGTGCTGGGACTTAAAATAAAATGATGTTGTTTTTCCATTAAAACATAAACCTTCGGCTATAAATGCTTTGCAAAATCCCCAGCGCCATCATCGCCGATACAACAGAGGATCCCCCAAACGTCACAAGGATCAAAGGCACCCCCGTGATAGGCAAGAATCCACACATCATACCAATACTAAAGATGATATGCACCGCTAAATAAACTGTTATCCCGGCCGACAAAAGCCGGCCAAACGTGTCCTTAGCTCCAGCTGTAACTTGAAAACTAAAATAAATCAAACCGAAAAAGACAAGCAGCATTAAAAAAACCCCTACAAGCCCGAATTCCTCAGCGTAAGCCGCAAAGACTGAGTCGGTATGGGCTGCCGGCAGCCATTCCCGGCCTGAGAACTCGCTCTTATGCCATCCCGTACCCGTGACACCCCCTAACCCTATCGCATTCTGGGCCGCCTTTTGATGGTAAGTATGGGGATTGAGCCGTTCATACTGATATTCTTTGATAAATTTTGTTGCAACAGGCCTGAGTCCCTCATGGGATAACACCCCCGTGAACATCATCCCCACAAACAGAAGGGCTGCTACACCAAAAACACTCATAGCAGCGACAACTTTTTTATTGATTCCGCCAATGTAAAACATCACAAGGGCTATTGGAAAGAGCACTAGAGCAGTTCCCAAATCAGGCTGTTTCAGGATAAGAAAGAAGGGAACAAAGACAATGGCTAGCGCTTGAAAAGCCGTACTCCAACTCGAAACCTGCCGTCCCTTACTTTCTAGAAAACAACTTAAGGCAATGACGACAATGAGTTTAGCATATTCAGACGGCTGAAACTCCCTTCCCAGAAATGGAATCCTGTACCACCGATGGACATTTTGAATGGGCGCCGTAAAAAATAATCCCACGAGTAGTAGTAGAATGACTCCATAAAAAACCCACGACCACGACCTGAGCTTTCGGTAATCCATGCCGACACAAAAGAAATAAACCACCCAGCCAATCATGAACCATTGAATTTGGGTTTTGACAGACTTCGTGAGAAAAGCATCGGTATCTGCAGTGCCGGTCATCGAAGAGATGACCATCATGCTGATCCACATCAGCGCCAGAATCAAAGGCACTGTGCGGTAGTCGATCCGGCTTAAGTATCTATAGTCCCACATATTTATTGAAGGATAGCCGATTGAGCCTATAATTGGAGAATATGAAAATTAAGTATGTCCATCTTGACACCGTCGATTCCACGAACAACTGGGTTAAATCCCACATTGCAGAACTCTCCTCTTTGACTTGCGTGACTGCAGAGGAGCAAACCGCAGGACGCGGAAGATTTAAACGACACTGGGTCTCTCCCCGTGGAGAAAACATCTATGCGACACTCTATTTAATTGTGCCGCTAGGCTCTGGATACCTGGCAAATCTTGGACAGATCATGGCGTATGCCTGCGCTAAAGTGTTACGAGGCATTGGATTCGAAGCCGAACTCAAATGGCCCAATGACATTCTGATCCAAGGAAGAAAAATTGCCGGAGTCCTCACTGAAACAACTACGAAAGATCAAGAGATCGGTGTGATCATTGGGATCGGCATCAATGTGAATATGCCGACTGCCTCTTTAGAAGCGATCGGAATCCCTGCGACATCTCTTTTGCAATTGTCTCAAAAGAAATGGGATCTTCAAAAAGTGACAGAACTTGTCATGGACCATTTCATACAAGATCTAGAGCTACTGAAGAAATCAGGCTTTGCACCATTTCAGGCTCCGTTTGAAAAGATGCTGGCCTATAAAGGACAAGAAATCACCTGCCGCGATGGCACACAAACCATCAAAGGCATCTGCCATTCGATCACCCAAGACGGACGCCTTCAGCTTCTAATGCCTTCAGGAGAAATCAAACTGCTGACATCTGGTGAACTTCAATTATGACCGTCTGACAAAAAGAGCATCTCCATGCTCATCTGGCGTCATGTAAATCAGAGTAAAGCCTTGACTCACTAACCACTCCTGCATCTCCAGAGCAATAGCGCTCCCCTCGTAAAAGGGTCGTTTTGAAACTTCTGTCTGAATCACTTGAACGGTCTTGAGGATTTCAGGAGAGGCCTTCAACATGGAAAGTTCGCTTCCTTGCATATCGAGCCAGAGAAAATCGATCTTTCGTGATTCCTTCTTTTTTAGCCCAGGCATCAAGAGTGGTTTGTTTAACTGTGATTGAATTTCCAAAACCAATCGAGGGCCACGCCCATTCCTTTTTAGAAGGAGGTAGCAAAGAGCCCTGAGCATCGTGAGGTCCGTTTACTTCATTGGATGCTGCTTTGCTGGGATAAAATTTTGCCACACCCTGTTCTTTTCCAAGTGCCAGCTGAAACGTTTTCACATTTTTTCTCTTGCGGCATTTTTTCTTGAGCTGTTTATAGACATCCGGGCTGGGCTCGAAGGCATAGATCGAACCTTTTCCCCATCTTTTGCTCATCACAGCTGTATCCGATCCAATATGGGCTCCCGCTTCAACAATCACGGGGTTTTCTGGTAGAAATTGTTGAATGAAGGCTAGAGAAGGACGTTGCCTGGTTGCAAGAGTTTCGAAACGCTTTTTTTTGTAAATTTCATCACAGTCAAGTTTTTCGATGAAGGCATACCCTTTTGAGAGAAGGAATTGTTTTATCTTCTGATCGCCATAGTTGTTCTCCACGGAAATGACATCGATATCCAATGCATTGAAATCAATGGAGTTCAAGATATCCCATTCTCCACCTTCCGTATCGACACTCAGATAATCTATCCGTCCGATTCCATGTTTCAGAACCAATGAACTAAGAGTAAAAGCAGGAACTTCGATTTCTGTTTTTCTCCCGCCATAGGCAGCTAGTTCCGATTCAATCCTTTTGACATGTTCTGGATCGTACTTATTTTGGATGCCGCTGAGCATTTCACTATATCCAGATATTTGAAGAAATTTCACAGTCCCTGGCTTTTCTGAAATGCATCCCTGAACACAGATAGCATCTCTTGCACTCTTAAGCCGATTAAATGCTTGGGGATTTGGCTCGATGCAAAGCCCCTTCCATCCTAGTTTTTTTTCAAAAAAGTAGGTATTGCTAAAAGTTGTTCCGTCATAAGCGCCAATCTCGACAAAGACCCCCTCTTTTTTCTCTGGGAAGAAATTTTCATGCACAAACTGATCTTGGCCATGTTGACCGCGATAAGTGACTTCCGATGCACTGATGCTGGAAATTAAAAATATGAATGCGACAAACAACTTCATTTTACACCTAAAAAAAGGCGATTTTAACAATCAAAAGCATTCTTACGTAGAAAATTATGACTGCTCGCATGTGGTGAATGAAGTCTTTAGACAACACTATTTTTGAACTAGGGAGAGTTGTTAAGAGCATCTATCGTTTCAAAGCAGTCAACAAGCACGTCCACTTGGGCTGGATCTAGTCCCAAGGTCAATCGCATCGTCGTGCACTCTTCACTAAAAAGCATGGTAAAGTTGGTATGATATAACCCTAAGCTTGGACGGTAAAAGATCGGTTGGCCGCCTTCCATACATTTTAAGGAAAGGCATCCTGCAATCAGTGCAGGACCCTTCATTTGATGCAAGAGCCCTGAAATCTTGATGTCGACAAAAGCAGGATCAGCTCCCTCTTTAACTGGAATGATCCGATAACTAGCGTTATTGCTGAAAAGCCCTGCGGGAACTTTATTGAGAAAAGCCCGCGTGTTATCAAAAACTTGCTTACGATAAAGATCTAATTGTGGCGCAGCATTTTGATAAGCCAGGCAGAACCAATTGAAACTCAGTCGATCTGTTTGGAGTGCAGGATCGGTCAAAAGAGCATCAAATCCAGTCCATGTAGGACTTTGAGTATGGATCATGTAGAAAGGAGCGCCGCAGTAATTATCCATTCCAAAAAGATCGAATTTGATCCCGCTGCGATAGCAAATAACGTTGAGAATGCCGCTTGCGATCTCATCTTGAAATTCATTTAACAAGCTAGCGACTTTAGGAGAGTTGATATAATCCAAGGTGCAATCTAAAGCCACCGTTAACGGTTTCCCTTCTCGGACTTTTAGAGATTTTTGCAAAATCTCAGCAACATTTTCAGTCTTATATTCAGTCACTTGATAGTCGATTCTCTTCAAAACAGGATTAAACTGGGCCAAGATGAGATCGACCTCTTGCAAATCGGTTCTACTTGCTTCATTTGCAGGAGAGGCTTTTGAAACTAGTTCAGCGTGTTGAATACATTCAAAATAGGTGTTTTCCCCATATAGAACACGGGGGGCTCTGCCTAAATTTTTTTCAAGGGCTTTAAAAATGCCAGTCACACTTGTCATTCCTGATGCATGGACAGCGCAAGAGGTCAGTGATTTAAGATTCGTCGGAATAGAGGTTAAAAGATTTAGATAAATAGCAGGAAAATCTGCAGAGACATAGGGAGTAAATATTTCGAGGAGGGAGGAAAGATTAGCATGGATCTGTTCAAGATGGTTTGCCGTGTCAGAAAACATCATCTCTTCTTTTTTTTTGTGCCAGAAGTTCAAGCCGCTGCTGAATTTTTGAAAAAGACATCTGTACGACAGAAGATCTAGTCGGACAGCTCAAGATCGTATTCCATTTTTCTTCAGAGACATGATCCAAAAGTCCTTTGAGAACTCGTAAGGTTCCTTCCACCATCAAATTCTTCTCTGGATGGGTTGTCTTCCCATCAAACGCATTAAGACAGGAAATAAATTCTTCTTTGATCTGAGGATCAATCGATAGTGGAGTCACATGCTCCTGCAAAGATAGGGTTTCGGGGCAAGCCCATCGATCTAATTCGATAAGATTGGCTGAAAGTCCAAAATTGGAGATCCATCCCAAAAGAAAATGATCGTGAAGTTCACTCTCTTCCAATAAGGGAAGCAAACGTATGCCTCCGATGAACTCTTGGCTGACCCTTTGAATACAAATGACCAAATTAGGATTTAAATTTTGATCTCTACAAGCTTGAGCAAATTGGTGGCGGTAGGCTGTCCAACTCTCAAGCCATTTTTGCTTATTTTTTTCTGCGATGACCTGTGATAAATCCACAATCACCTTTGAGCCGCCCGAGAGATTCAAAGCCACCCTTTGAACGGTTGTTCCCACCTTTTCGTCAGCAGATACTTCAAGGCATGAAGGGAGATATTCTTGAATATCGTAGGGGCGTGTCAAGATCAAGGGATACTCTTGAGGATGAGGAAGATGCTGTTTCCAATCATCCACTCTCTTGAGATAGGTTTGCGAGAGTTTAACTGAAGGACTTCTCGCATATGATCCACTTGTTGTATCCGGATGCACTTGAACCGTAATTCCAAAACAAGGACAAGCTAAATCGACCATTGAAGAGAAAAAACCTGTCGTCTTAGCAAGCCATCTTCTCTCTAAGAAATTTAGCAACTGCTTGTCTTCTTTGGAAAAAGCTGGAATTTGAGAAAGCTGTTCTTTGTTCAGTTGCCATGATGTTTGTGAACGAGGAATCTTCCCAAAAGAAGAAGCTCTGTTGGCAATTTGCCCAAGAATGCGTTTCCCGATGCTATCACATAGCTCGCTTAAAAAAAGACATTCTTTTCTCACTGTCGTGGCCCAGGGAGTAAGATGAGAAAGACCCCATCCAAACCGAGCTAAAAGAGAGCCTGTTTCAAATGCCGTTCCTACATAATAATAAAAAGTGTTCTCAGAAAGTTGATGAAAAATGGACAGAGTTTTCTCTTCTTCAGGAAAAGTTATACTGCGGTCGACTTCTAGACTGCCCACTGCTAAAAAAGCTACTAATAAAGGTAGAATCATATACCCACAATCTACTAATCAAAGTAGATCCTGATCCGGTGTATAATCAAATGACTATTTTTATAGCTACGCCTGAATAAGCCTAAGCTTTTTTATACTGAATGACAATAATCTCAAGAGGTTCGGCTGAGATATTGACACCTTTGTGCTGCTCTCCAATAGGATCGGCTTCAAGAAAAACGGCCTCGCCCGTTGGGAAGACGATCTCTTTAGTAGAACCATCTTCTTCTATTCGTTTAATGGTGCCTCCTTTCAATCCGATAACTGTCCGAGGAAAATCTTCTCGGTGCAATCCCACTTCTTCTCCCGGCATGAGCTTGATTTTTGAGACACGAGTATGCTCATTTTCATTCAAAATTTTAATCTCAAGCGCATGAGTAGCAAAAGGCAGCAAGCAAATCAAGAATAAGAAAGATTTCATCATTTTTCTCCAAAGATAAAATTGAGTGTATCTGTTCCGAAAAATTCCAGTAAAGCTATTACTGTTTTAAGAACGAGAGATCGGGGGTCACCACGATATCGGGATGGACCCGAGCATGTAGAATCTGCTGGATTGCATTAAGAGTCGAGCCCGTCGCTGAGTGACATGATGTACATGAGCCTTGATAAGCAATGGTCAGCTCATGCTGATCGGAGAGATCGATGATCTGAATGCCGCCGGCATCGAGCTCAATATAGGGCCGGATCTCTTTTTGGATAATCTCTTCGATCACGCGGATTTTTTCTGGTTTGGGTAGAATTTCCCAGTTCGGATATAGACCGCCGGAGATATCAGGATGGATCGGCGAATCGATATAAACTTCATCGTAAGGGATGTCGGTGCATTGCTCAGCTGCTGTTTCTATGGCGCTAAGGACTAAATTGAGATGGCCAAAGACTTCGGGAGGAAAAGCCTCTTTGTCATTTTTATCGCGCACCTCGCGGTCAATCAGATCAGCACTGACGCGTTTGGCCTGTTCGTAATTCTTCCGTAGTAAGAGTTGGCAGGCAGCTTCTAAAGCCCCGATGAGAGCAGAAGCTCCAAAAACTTGGTAACGGATATCGGAGATGATCCCATCGGATTCATCGACGAGCCAATAAAGCGTGAGTGCATTGCCTGCAGCAATGGATCCTTCTCGAGCGATCACAAGTCTCAAGCCCCGTCCCATGACGTCTTCAGGAACAAAAAAACCTGCATATTGAGGATGTTCAATTTTCTGCGCTAATTTTTTGCTGTAGTGAGTCCATGGATATGGGAGATAAAAGATGTCTTTATTCATAGAGCCGCACTTAAAGTGGAAAGTTTGCGGACCGATGAGACAATAATATCTAAAGCATCTGCAAGATCGTCTTCGGTGGTTTCATGCGAGATCGCAAAGCTAAGTGCTGATTGAGCAAGTTCTTCAGAAACTGAGCAATTTTTCAATTGAGAAGAGAGCTTTTGATATTGTCCCCCGCCTAAACTTGCATAAACTTGCCGGCGGTGCAGGTTGAAAAGAAAAGCTTCTGCCATCACGCCTGGAAAAGCAACGCAGGAAATATGCGGGAGCCTGTCAGCGTCTTGAAATAAGATCACGCTATCGGGAAGCGCATGTTTAAGTTCCGATTCAAAAGTATCGCGCAGACGCGCAGTTTCCATTGCAAATTGTTCGAGTCTTTGAAGTTCTTCATCGACAGCTAGAGAAAGAGCGGAAAGCGCTGCGACATGGTGGCTTGATTCATGAGGTTTTGTCTTTTGAAACAGTCCGCCGATCCCTTGAGGCGTATGGATTTTATCTCCATCAAAGGTGAGGAAATCGACACCGAGCTCTTCAAAAGAGATCGGGAGCTTGCCAACCATTGCACTGGCATTGAGATGAACTTTCACGCCTTTGGCATGGCAGATCTGGACAATCTCCGAGATAGGCTGGATCACACCCGTGAGCGCATTTGCCCACGAAATGGAAAGAAGCGCTGTTTTCGGTTTGAGCGCTTCTTCTAAAGCAGAGAGTTTTATGAGGCCTTTTTCATCAACTGGAAGAAGACGGGTGACGCATCCGAGCTGCTCTAGGCGGCTCATCGAAAGAAGAATCGGAGCTTCTTCGATCGAGGTTGTCAAAAGATAGTTACGTCCAGATTCTCGGATTTCATCGAGATAAAAATTGATGAGCAGTTGGAAGATCGCTTCAGTGCCACCGGTTGTTAGAACAAAGTGGCTCCGCTCGGAAGCTCCCAGCAGGCTATAGAGTTTTTTGAGCGCTGCATCGACATCTTCGTAGAGCTCTTGCCCTTTTTGGTGGGGAGCAGAAAGCGTCCCCCACTTGTTGAGAAAATAGTGGTTCATCCGTTCGACCACGGCAGAAGATGGACGAGAAATGGTGTGGTGATCGAGATAGATTTCTTTACGCATCTTTGTGCCAGTGTCCTGCTTCAAAGGTGTAGATGACGGGAGCGCCGGTGGCCATTTCGAGATTGACGACTTGTTCCTTGGTCAGCTTATCAAGATACATCACAATCGAGCGGAGTGAGTTTCCATGGGCTGAAATGAGAACATTTTTTCCTTTTTTCAGCAGCGGCAAGATCTTCTCTTGGAAATATGGAATGGATCTTGCTGCAGTCATCTCAAGGCTTTCTCCTTCAGGAGGAGGCACATCAAAACTTCTTCTCCAGATCTGGACTTGGTCAGCGCCAAATTTTTCTCGCATTTCATCTTTGTTCATGCCTTGGAGCTCTCCATACATCCGTTCATTGAGCTGCCAAGCGACGTGAACGGGGATGCAGTCTTTTTTGGTCTCTTCACTGTAGATTTCTGCCCACTCTTTGAGCTTGCCTTCGGTGTGGAGTATGCAAGGGACCTTGTCGCCTGCATGGACGCTCATGGCTAGCATCGCTGTCATCTGAGCCCGGATGAGGGTGGAGGTAAAAATCACATCGACAGGAGTAGTAGCAATTTTTTTACCAGCTTGGAACGATTCTTCGATCCCCTTAGAACTGAGAGGGATATCGACCCAGCCTGTAAAGATATTCTTTTCATTCCAGAGGGACGCACCGTGGCGTAACAGAATAAGCTTAGCTTTCGTTTTATCCATTGTCTTTCCTTCTAATTAATGATACCATTTTAGCATTATGAAACGCTTGAGTAAAGCATTAGCCGCTGCCGGAGTTGCCTCTAGAAGGGCCTGTGAGGAATTAATTTTTGACGGGAAAGTCACCGTCAACGGTAAAATCGTCACTATACCTCAAACCTTGGTCTCATGGGAGAACGACGACATCTGTGTCGACGAAGTTCCTCTCAACAAAGAACAGGAAAGAGTTTATTTTATTTTGAATAAACCTAAAGGATATATTTGCACAAACGCACGGATTGGCTCAAAAAAGCTGGTTATCGACATTTTTCAAGATCTTCCTTACCGTTTATTCTCTGTGGGACGTCTGGATAGAGACACGACAGGCCTTCTTTTGGTCACCAATGACGGCCATTTCGCCCAACAAGTGATCCATCCCTCCAAAGGCCTAACCAAAGAATATCTTGTCAAAGCTACTCAAGAAATCACCCACGAACACATTACTTCTATTGCCCGTGGCGGCATCATCGAAGGAACACGTGTTAAACCTGTCCGCGTTGCTAAAATGCGCAAAGGAACCGTAAAAATCGTGGTCCGCGAGGGTAAAAAACGAGAAGTCCGTCTATTGGCTCAAAAAGCTGGTCTTGATATCGTCTCGTTGCACCGCATCCGCATTGGACCTCTCGTCCTTGGAAATCTCGAAGTCGGAGAATTCCGGCCCTTGACCGAGAAAGAAAAAAAGTTGCTCCTCAATCCTGAATCGGCTATATAAGACTCAAAATTATTTTGAGTCTTTCTTATGCTGACAATTGCCCGCCTTTTTGGCAAATCTCCCTTTGCCCTCTTACAGACACACATGACCCGCGTCAGCAACTGCCTGGAAAAGTTGGCAGAGATCATGTCGCATCTGCCGCCTGTCGACAGACTGGTCGACGAGCTGTGCAAGTTAGAACATGAAGCTGATCTAACTAAAAATGACATCCGCAATAATCTTCCCAAAAGCATCTTCCTTCCGATGGACAGAAGCCACTTTTTGGATATTCTCTCGATTCAAGACAGCATTGCTGATCTGGCCGAAGAGATCGGCCTTTCTTTAAAGCTCCGTCCTTTAGATCCTGCATTCACCCCTGACCTTAAGCTGCTTTTTCAGAAGGCCTATGACGCTTTTTCTTCCGCAAGACAGATCATCGGCGAGATCAATGAACTCTTGGAATCTTCCTTTGGAGGCATCGAAGCAGAAAAGGTAAAATCAATGGTCGAGCAAACAGCTCATAAAGAGTTCGAGACTCAAAAATTTCAACGCAGTTTGACGACTAAGTTATTTGCAGAGGGAGACAAATTATCAGCTCCGGACTTTTATCTCTGGATGAAACTGATCGAAAATGTGAGCAATATTTCAGTCATCTCTGAAAGACTTGCAAATCGCATCCGAATGGTCTTGGAATTAAAGTAAGATGGATACTATTTCGATATTAACAGTTCTTATTCTCGTCATCGGCTTCTATATGGCCTGGAACATTGGGGCCAATGACGTCTCTAATGCCATGGGAACTTCCGTAGGTTCCGGAGCATTGACTTTAAGACGCGCAGTCATTTTAGCGGGGATTTTAGAATTCTGCGGCGCTTATTTTGTAGGAGCCAACGTTTCCGAAACGATGGAGCGCGGGCTGGTCAACCCCGAGATCTTTACATCTCAGCCCTTGATTTTGGTGCTCGGCATGTGCGGGGCTCTTTTAGGAACCAGTTTTTGGCTTCAGCTAGCCTCTTATCTTAGATGGCCTGTCTCGACAACCCATGCGATTGTCGGAGCTATCATAGGTTTTGGGATTGTAGCCGGCGGCTTGGACGCGATCCTCTGGAAAGAAGTCAGCTCCATTGCGGTCAGCTGGGTGATCTCTCCTGTGATCAGCGCTATTATTTCATATACGATTTTCTCAGTTTTGCAAAAAAAGATTCTCTATGCCATGGATCCAATTGAAGCAACAAGAAGAGCGCTCCCATTTTTCTTCTTCATCGTATTTCTGACATTCTCCTTAAGCTTACTGACCAATGGATTGCAGAATCTTCACCTGCAGATTTCGTTTGCCGGGGCGTTGGGCATTTCTTTCTTGGTCGGAAGCCTCGCTGCTGTCATTTCATATTTCGTGGTTCAAAAGATCGCCGTCCCAGCTAGCTACATTCAACCTGTAGGCCGGCATTCCCCTCAAACTGTCATCAGTTTAGATAAAGCGATCAAACATCTGCAAAGAGTACGTGTTTCTTCTCTAGATGAAACCCATGAGAAAATCTCTGAGATCCTGCACGATGTTAAATCCCTTCTCAAAAAAAATTAGAGAAGAAACCCATTTTGGAGAGCGGGCATCTGAGTATCACTTTGTCGAAAAAGTGTTCGTCTATCTTCAAATTATCAGCGCCTGTTATGTGGCATTTGCTCATGGCGCTAACGACGTTGCTAATGCAATCGGCCCCGTAGCGGCTGTGCTTGGGATCTTAAAAAATGGATATCTGACTGAGACATCCATTGTACCTTCTTGGCTCTTGGCGCTGGGCGGCATTGGAATCGTCATCGGTCTTGCTACGTGGGGATGGCGCGTGATGGAAACCATCGGCAAAAAAATCACCGAACTAACCCCGACAAGAGGATTTTGTGCAGAATTTGGCGCCGCGACCACCATATTAGTTGCTTCCAAACTAGGCCTTCCGATTTCAACGACACATTGCCTTGTTGGCGCTGTGTTAGGGGTGGGGCTTGCCCGCGGCCTTTCTGCCCTAAACCTTGGCATGCTCCGCGAGATTGTTCTTTCCTGGGTTGTCACAATTCCCGCTAGCGCAGGCATGAGCATCCTCTGCTTCTATATTTTGAAAGCGATTTTCCTCTAAGGGTGAGTGTAACGGTTAAGTCCTGACTAGATGCTCATTTCTGGTATAGAACGGCTCTTTTAATATCTCAATGATGGCATCGAGCCAATCTTGTCTTAGGTTCATGGCAGGACAGCGGAAAGCTTCCAGACCATGAGCCCGGATCGCAGGAAGGTATTGATATTCGATTTCAAACAGCGTCTCAATATGATCAGAAGTAAATGAGAGTGGAATGAAGACGACGTTGCGTCTTCCATGATTCCATGTCTGGGGTATTTCGCACAGTTCGCTGGTGTAGGGTCTGAGCCACTCGCCTGGACCGAATTTAGATTGAAAGGCAATTAAAGAATGCGCGCTTGGAAAGCCTTGCCGGATCGCATCGAACGTCTGATGGCATTCCCTTTCATAGGGATCTCCTTCATCGACAAATTCCTGGGGAAGCCCATGAGCGGAGAAAAAAAGAACGATATCTTTTTCTTCTAACCCTTCTTTTTTTAGAAAATCTGCGATCACTGTTTGCATCGCTGATACATAACGTGTGTGGATGGGGTACGAGCGGATCCACCGCATGTGTGAAAGAATATTGTCATCAAGACTCTCTTCAAAAAAGCGAGCAATACTTCCTGTAGTCGCAAAACTAAATTGAGGGAAAAGAGGAAAAACAATGAACTCGTCTGTAGAGCTTTCTTGGATTTTCCGAAACGTTTCCGCATGTGTTTCTGTTAGGTACCGATGGAACGTAATCACCGGCAGATTTAAGCGGGATCGGATTTCGCGAGCGATAGATTCGGTATCATCAAAAATCGGAGACTTTCCGCCGATCAATTTGTAATCATGGGCAATGATCCCCGCTCTTTGCCTTGCTACCCTGTTGAAAAACCATTTCTCAAAAAAACGTGGGAACGAAGTTCGGATCACATCGCCATCGGTGAGTAGTGCTGTCAGAAAAGAGGGAATCTCTTCCATGGAACGGGGACCGCCGAAATTCACAAGTATGATACTTGACATAATTAGTATCTTATCAGCATCGTAAAAATTATGGGTGTTCTTTTTCGAGCCTGCAGATTTGTCATTGTCATAGCCAGTTGCATCTTTTTTTTAAGCTGCACCGGGAAAAAACCTGACTATGACTTTACGATTGCTTTAGATCCGGCTTGGTATACATTGCAAGCGCCTGGTAGAGAAGCTGATTTGACGGCCTTTACCACTGAATTAATCTTAGAGATCGGCAAACTCGAAGGAATCAAAATCGGCGTTTATCAGCGGAGCTGGAGCAATTTAATGTACGCTCTGCAAGAAGCGCAGTGCGATGCCATCTGCTCGACAATGCAGCCTTATATTTTCTATGAGAAGCTTTATAATTTTTCTAATTTATATTTGATGACAGGACCTGTCTTAGTCACCCTCGCTAAAGCGCCAACAAAAGCCTTAGACAAACTGGGCGGCGACATCATTGGGCATCCAAAGAGATTCCAATGGGGCAATCATTTTGGAAAAATATCCTGGCATTATCCAACGCACATACGAATCGGTCCAACAAGCCCTCATCGATACGACAAAGGGTGAAATCGATGGTGCTATTGTCGATATCCTCTCTGCAGAAGCATTCACTCAAGATCTGTTCCAAGGTCAGCTCAAGGTAGCAACTCCTCCTCTTACCCAAGAGGGCGTCCGCATCTTGGCGATGAAAAATCATAAACCCCAACTGATCAAAATATTCGACAGAGGACTCGCTCGGATAAAATCCAATGGAAAATATGCCGAGTTAGCTAAGAAGTGGAGATTAGCAGAACCGGTCAGCAAATAATCATTTATTCAGGATGCGGCACTTATCGTGTTCGCTATATTCTGCACGGACACGAGAAAGCTCTTTTGGATCGACAGGACATTGCTTGATATTCCAGATTAGCTTGGCATAGTTATGGACCGATTCATCTGAAGAAAACCGTCCCATCCCCGCAATGTTATGAAGCGCGTATTCTGCCCACTTTGCTGGTTGGGCGTAGAGTTCTTCAACTTTTTTCTGCGCGTCATAATAGCTTTGGAGATCGCCGAGAACAAAATATTTATCAACAGGATCGGAATTTTGACGCTCTAGCAGGGCATGGTAAATACTGGAAAAAGCTTGGTGCTGCTGATCGTTTTCAGCAAGCGAATGGTCTCGCAAGGCATCCACAGCTTGCCGAATTGGCAGCTGATGCATATAGATGTCCCACGGATTATAACTCGGCATCGTGGCTGCAATTTCATCTGCAGTTTTTCCAAATGAAAACGGCCACCACGCATCTCCAACTGCTTGCCGCATTTCAATGGTCGCGCCATCTTGCGTACCGATGGTAAGCGCACCGTTCATGGCCAACTTTATATTTCCTGTTCCGGAAGCTTCAGTTCCCGCAGTAGAAATCTGCTGGGATAGATCTGATGCCGGGATAATAATTTCAGCACGGCTCACATTGTAGTTTTCAACGAAAGCAACCCGGAGCATTTTATTCACAACAGGATCGGTATTGATTTTTTTAGCGACAGCAAAAATTAGATTGATGATTTTCTTGGCCATGTCATAGCCAGGCGCTGCTTTACCAGAAAAAATCGCCATCCGTTTAATTTTTCGGCTGCTTGGATTGGCTTTCAGCTCATGATAGAGGATAATCAAGTGAAGCACATTCATGAGCTGACGTTTATATTCGTGGATCCGTTTGATCTGGACGTCAAAAAGCGCCTCTTCGTCCAGAGGTGCAAAATGTCCGACGACTTTTCCTTGGAAATCACAGATCGGATTTTTCTCCATCAAGTAGTTGATGAGATCTTTCTTGTTTTGCTTTTTGATCTCTAAAAACTCTTTTTGCGACTGTGCATCCGTGGCATATTTAGCTAGCTGCTGGATCTCGGTAAAATCGGTGATCCATTTTGGACCGATTCTCTTGGTGATAAACTCTGCAAGCCGTGGATTGGAGTGGAGAAGAAATCTTCTCTGCGTCACTCCATTGGTGACATTGACGAATTTTTCATTGTCCATTTCGTAAAAATCTTTGAAGACGACCTTTTTCAAGATCTCGGTATGCAGCGCTGAGACTCCATTGACTTTGTGCGATCCATAAATCGCAAGATGGGCCATCCGGACTTGGCCGTCTTGGATGATCGACATCCTCTGGACCCGCCCTTCATCCCCCGGAAATTTTTGCCGCACGGAGTTGCAAAGGTCCAAATTCAGTCTTTCGATGATGTGATATTGCCGAGGAAGAAGATATTGCATCCTCCCTTCATTCCACTCTTCGAGCGACTCTTTTAAGACCGTGTGATTTGTATAGCTGCAGCATGTTTTGACAATCTCCCAAGCTTCTCCCCAAGGATAATGATAATCCCCCAACAAAATGCGCATCAGTTCAGAGATGACTAAAGCAGGATGCGTGTCATTGATCTGGATCCGCACTCTGTCTGCAAAAGAAGATAGATCTGGATTATGCGCCAAATGCCGATGGATAATATCTTGGATTGAAGCAGACGCCAGCAGAAACTCTTGCTTGAGCCTAATTCTTTTTCCGACTTCATTATTGTCATTGGGATAAAGAACATCCGTAAGCAATGTGTTTTCTGACGCTTGGTCTAAAAGTCCTGCATTAAATCTTTGCAGGGCAAAGTTTCGTGGAGATTCTTTGGTCGTCCAGACCCGCAAGGTGCAGACATTGAAGTCATCTCCTGCGCTATAGCCGATGATAGGGAAGTCATAGCCGATTGCGCGGACCTCCTCGTAATCGAGGATATCGACCATCTCAACGCCCTTCTTATTCACAACCTGGACAGGACGTCCTGCAAACTTAACAGCTTCGGCGTGATGATCCCGTCTAAATTCCCAAGGATTTTCATGAAAGAGCCAAGCTTCTGGACGCTCGACTTGAATCCCGTCCCAAATCTCCTGCTCAAATATTCCGTATTGATATCTCAGGCCGTAAGCAACTGCCGGATACTGCTGAGTGGCCAGCGAATCAAGAAGGCATGAGGCCAGCCTTCCTAAGCCGCCGTTGCCAAGCGCGGGATCTCTTTCCTGCTTCACCAGCTGTCCCAAATCTCTTCCCAGCCTCTTCAAAGCGGTTTTGACCAGATCCGTCGCATGCATATTTGTGATGTTATTACCCAGCATTTTGCCCGGCATATATTCCATGCAAAGGTAATAGAGGATGCGGGCTTGAGAATTGCGGATCGTATGGAATGTCGCGGTCCAGTTGATCATGATCTCCTCTCGGAGTGTCATGGCAAGGGCACGGTAAATCTCCTCTTCATGGGCTTCGTCCACCGTGATCCCCATCATGGTGATCAGATAGTGTTTGATTTTGCTGGCCAGCCTCTCGGCTTGCATGTTGAGAATGTCTTGATCCATCAATACTCCGGAGGCATTGAAATTTTGCGTTTTGAGCTGCGTGAAAGCCTCGCGGTTCAACAATTTTAAATGAGTTAATATTGGATAATATTGACCCATTTAAAATTGTTGACCCCCGAGGCTTTGACGCAATTCAAAACACAAAATTTCAATGCCCCGGAGTATAAAATTATCTTTAACAGAAATCAGGAATATCCTGAAAGGATCGAAAAAAGTAAAATGGTAAGAGATGAGCTTTAAAAACTTCTTTATTAAATTTTTTATTACCTTTGCCAAACCTTTCATCCGTACGAATACGGGTGATCGGTTCCTCATTGTTTCGACGACAGGTCTTGGCGATACGCTGTGGGGCACACCTGCAATCCGAGCTCTTCGAGAAACATATCCCGACGCCTACATCGCCGTCATCACGACCGCTCTTGGCAAGCAAGTCTTAGAAAGCAGTCCTCACATCAATGAGATCTTCGTCGTCAAAGAGCCGCCTCTCTTTTCATTGTTTAAACTATTTCCACTACTGATCCAGAGAAAGATCTCCAAAGTTTTAGTCTTCCACATCTCTCAACGGCCTCTTCTTCCGTTTTGTGCTTTGCTCGGCGCCGGACGGATCATCGGAACAGAAAAAATCAACAAAGGCCTCGACTTTCTGCTCACGGACAAACTAGAGACCAAAAGAATCCACGAGATCGAAAGACGCCTCGAAGTCGTCCAAGCAGCCGGCGCTAAAGTCTCATCCAAGCACATGGAATTTTTTCCCTCAGAGGATGATCATCGAAAAGCAAACGATTTGCTTCCCACAGGATTAGTTGTGGGTCTTCACCCAGGCGCTAAAGACCGTTTTAAACAATGGCCTCCTTCGCATTTCATTCAACTTGGCCGGCTTCTCAAAGAAAAACTCGGCTGCCAAATTGTCGTGACAGGAACGCCAGCAGAAAAATCTTTAGTCGAGAGCATCGCCGGGTCAATTGAAGGCGCCATCGGAATTTATGAAGGCATCACGATTCCAACGCTGGCAGCCCTGCTTGACAAGCTCTCCCTATATATCACCAATGACACCGGTCCCCTCCACATAGCCTGTGCAACGAAGACTCCGACCATTGCTCTGTTTACTCCGACCGATCCTGTTCTATGCGGACCTTATTTTGCTCCCCATGTCTCTGTTCTGCAAAAAAAACCGACTTGCTTCCCTTGCCTTAAGAAAAAATGCCATGAACCTTTTTGCATGCTGCAGATTTCGACTGACGAGGTCTTGCAGGAAGCTCTTCAACTTCTAGAGGAAAAAGCATGAAACTCTTTGTTGTCATCCTCAATTGGAACGGAAAAAACGATACTCTTGCTTGTCTGACATCTCTACAGAATATCGAAGCTCCTGCTTTTGATACGATCATCGTCGATAATGGATCGACGGATGATTCGGTCGTAGAAATCACCAAAAGATTTCCCGAAGTTACTCTGCTTGGAAACTGGTAAAAATTTAGGCTATGCCGGCGGCAATAATGTCGGCATCGAATACGCCTTAAAACACGGAGCAGATCTTGTTTTGCTCCTTAATAACGACACCGTTGTCGACCGGCATTTTATTAAAGCCCTCCTCAACTCTTCCCAAGACCATCCAAATGTAGGCATTTTCGGCGCCTATCCGATCCGGATGACCGATCCGGAAAAAATCGACCATTTGGGCGGCAGATGGAACTCCACTACAGCAACATTTGATCTGATCGGACTAGGTGCATTGAGAGGTTTTAAAACCGATCAGTCGCTAGATTACGTCTGCGGATGCTCCATTTTGATCCGAAGCCAAGTTTTTAAAAAGATCGGGCTCTTGGAGCCTACCTTCTTTCTGTTTTGGGAAGAGGCCGATTTCTGTGTGCGGGCAAAAAAAGCAGGTTTTGGCATTGAGATCTGCTATGAGGCTCAACTGCTCCACAAAGTCTCTGCTTCATTCGTGGGAGGCACTCCTCACAAAACTTATTTTTGGTGGCGCGGCCGCTGTCTATGGATGGAAAGGAACTGCTCAAAAGAAGAAAAGGAGCGTCTTTACCAGACGGTTCTACTACCAGAACTTCGTCATATTTTTAAACTTCGTCTCATTAAAACTGTTCAATTTTTCCTGAACAAACTCGTTCAAAGAAAAAATCTTTCTCAGAAAAAGGGTAAGCTCTTGCAATACAAAGCCGCGCTCGAAGGTTACCGAGACTTTCGCAAGGCCTCTTTTGGCAGCGGGCCGTCTTGGCTCTTTAAAAGGGAATAATAATTTGAATCATAGCGGAAAAATTCCATACGTGATAAATCTGTAGAAGAGGGTGGTTAACAATTATCTTCTTTGTGACGTAAGAAGCTCATCGTTAAATACCCTTATTAAGGATTTCATATGCGCAAAGCTTTTCTATGGCTGCTTCCTCTTATTCTTTTGCTCTCGGGATGCGAAACCAATCGCGTCATCGTCAACAATGTCGATGAACGTGAAGCCAATGAGATTATCGTCTTTCTAGCCAGCAAGGGCATTAATGTTCAAAAAGTAGCAGCTCCTACCGCTGTCGGCGTTGCTGCACAAGCCGGCGCTCCGAAGTATAGCCTTGCCGTCAGTGAAAAAGACATGAACGAAGCGATGTCCATCCTCAATCAAAACGGCCTTCCTCGCAAACAGGGGACTAATCTTCTAGAGCTGTTTGCTAAGCAGGGATTGATGACCACGGATAAAGAAGAAAGCATCCGGTATAACGCAGGTTTAGAACAGCAAATTGCCAATACGATTCTAAAAATCGATGGTGTGATCGATGCCGTTGTCCAGCTGGCCTTCCCAGACACCTCCACTGCAACAACCGCCGGTCCGACACCCACAGCTCCCGCTCTGCGCGTCACAGCAGCTGTCTATGTCAAACATCAAGGGATTGTCGACGATCCTAATAGCCACCTCGTTTCAAAAATTAAGCGTCTAGTCGCAGGCAGCGTCAACGGTCTTGATATTAACGACGTCACTGTGATCTCCGATAGGTCTCGATTTACGGACGTTTCGCTGGGAAGCGCTTTAGAAGGAGCCAACAACCAGCCCCGAGATTACACCAGCATTTGGTCGATCGTCATAGCAAAACAATCTCTTCCTAAGTTCCGCCTCCTCTTTTTCATGCTCATCTTCAGCAATATTGCATTCCTTGTCTTCGCTCTTTGGATGGTATGGAAAGTTTATCCAATCCTGCGCGAGCATGGAGGATTTAGACAGCTGCTCAATCCAGCTCCCATGCAAAAACAGGAAGAACCTCCTAAAGAAGAATGAGATCGTCCAGCCGGGTTGTTCTTAAATCTTTTCTTGAACATTGCTCTCCAGCAGAGCGATCCTCGCTCGTAAATTATTTGGCGCCAGTTGAAAAACAAGTTTTAGACAAACTGCCCAAAACATATGGCAATCCCTTAAGGGACAGCGAAACCCCAGAACAGCTCCTCCGACAAATCCATCCTTCTTGGCTCTCTCCATTCTTACGCACCTTGTCAGAAAAAGATATTGGATTTTTCCTCGCAGCTTTAGGGACCCCTCTCTCTAGTTCCGTTGGAAAAGATCTCCTCTATGCCGGGAAAATCCCGACTGTTTCCCACCTGGGCAAGGAATACCTCCAAAAAACACTGCTGGGATATCTGACTGCCGAAGTCGAAGATCTTCTTCCCCTCTCTTCGCTGCCTGAATCTCCTCTTAACGCCCTCCTTGATCTGAAAAATGACCTCTTGAACCTGTCTCTAGATTTTCTCGGTCTTCACGACCTTTGCGTGGAAGTCAAACAGATCATTGAAAAAACTAAACTTCAAAAAATCAACGAAGCTCTGACAACACATCAGCTCAATTATCTCAAAATCCTCCTCCAAAGCCCAGAACCTGTCGCTTTTGCAAAGATGGGCCTGGCAAATTGGAATGAAGATCCAGAAAAATTGAAAATGCTCATCCGTCAAAGAGGCGGAAACCGGATGGCCAAAGCTCTTTACGGGCAAGATCCCAGCTTGATTTGGTACGTCTTGCATAAATTAGATTTTGAACGCGCTCTTCTTGTGAAAAAACTGATGTCCCCAATGGACAACAGCCGTGCCGTCCAAATCTTAATCGCACAGATACTGGAATATATCACTTACATAAGGCAGCACAATGAGTAAATTATTTTCCTTGATCCAAGACGGAGAAGTTCATCCTGCCTCTAACAAAAAAGTGATCCCTTTGGAAGATTTCAGCACACTCATGGAGGCTAATGAGCTCCTTGAGAAAGCACGCCTGGACGCAGAAGCCTATCGCGCTGCAACAGAAGAAGAATGTATTGAACTGCGCGAATCTGCAAAAAAAGAAGGGTATCAAGAAGGACTCGAGCAGCTCAACGCGAACATCATCGGTCTTGACCAAGAAAAAAAACGGGTCCACCATGAGATGAACAAACTTATCCTTCCGCTTGCCCTCAAAGCCGCTAAAAAGATCGTTGCCAAGGAACTTGAGCTAAAACCTGAGACCATTGTCGACATCGTTCTACAGGCCTTATCTCCTGTTCTACAAAACCACCACATCACCATCTGGGTCAACAAAACTGACAAAGAAATCTTAGAAACAGAAAAAACACGCATTAAGGAAAAACTCGAACAAGTCGAAAGTCTTTCTATCAAAGAAAGAGATGATGTCGCCCAAGGCGGATGCATCATCGAAACCGAGTCAGGCATCATCAACGCCAGCATCGATAATCAATGGCGTGCGATTGAATCTGCCTTCGATAAGTACCTCAAGTCTTAAATTTTTAAGAAAAACTCTCTTGCAGTTTTTCTCCATTTACGGTTTGCTTTCTAGTTAGCTACGGAGCAATGCTGTTTTTGACCAGCGTTGATGAACAATGAAATATTTAAAAGTTTTCCTATTTTTATTTTTGATCTGCGGGTGTGTCTCGCTGTTTGCCCAGGACCTTCCAACGGCCGTTCAGCAGGGCGAAGTCGGCACTCCTCCTGGCCTGATGTCGCAGCTAGCCGTTTTGACAGGCCTTTCCATTTTGCCTTTTGCAATTATGCTCCTGACATCGTATGTCAAAATTGTGGTTGTCCTTTCTCTTCTTCGTAACGCGCTGGGTGTTCAACAATCGCCTCCTAACCAAGTCCTCAACGGCGTTGCCCTCCTCATGACCATCTATGTGATGTTTCCGACAGGCCTAGCGATGTATACGGCGGCCTCGGATGCGATTAATAAGAACCAGCCGAAAGAGCTCTTTACAGGAGCTACAGCCTCTTATTTAATTGATGTCATTGATGCAGGAAAGGAACCCCTTAGAGATTTTTTACAACGCAATACCATCGGTAAGCACATCACAAGTTTTTATCAGCTTGCCTACAGATCTTATCCCGATGAATTCAAAGCTTCTCTAAAACAGACCGATTTTCTTGTGATCATCCCGGCTTTCATCACCTCTCAGCTAAAAGCTGCCTTTGAGATCGGCGTGGTCATCTATCTTCCGTTCTTCGTCATCGACCTTGTGACATCCAACATTTTGCTTGCCATGGGTATGATGATGCTTTCGCCTCTGACGATTGCTTTGCCTTTAAAGCTACTGCTGCTTGTCATGGTCGATGGCTGGACAATTTTGATTCAAGGATTGGTATTAACCTTTAGGTAGTCGATGTTTACAACAGAACTCTATCAACTTTCCTATCAAGCTCTTTTGATGATCTTGATACTTTCAGGACCGCCGATCTTGATCAGTATGGCCGTCGGGCTATTCGTTGCGATTTTACAGGCTGCGACGCAGATCCAGGAGCAAACGCTTTCCTTCACCGTCAAGTTGATCGCCGTTATTTTTACACTTCTCTTGATGGGAGGCTGGCTCGGCGGACAAATTGTACAGTTTACGAATACCATTTTCCAAAACTTCTATAAATGGAATCCCTAGAAGGGTCCGAAGGAAGTTGATCATTAAATATGCTCTTAGCCGCGGTTGATACTTCCGATTACGTCAGTTTTGTCCTGAGCTTCCCCAACATTCCGCCGTTATCGGTATTGACTCTTTTTTTCCTGGGGCTGATGAGAATAGCGCCGATTGTAGCGCTAGCTCCTTTTCTAGGCGCTAAGCTCCCCGGCGGCGTCAAAATCGGAACTGCGATTGCCATCACTACAGTTATTCTCCCTTATCTTATTTCTCATGCTAAAACACCCATTGTCACCTATGACGCCCTTTTTGCCTGCTACTGCGTAAAAGAGCTCTTTATTGGGACGGTCATCGCATTTCTTGTGGGAGTTCCTTTTTATATTGTGCAATCTTCAGGCGTGCTTATCGATTTCTTACGCGGATCTTCTGCCCTGCAAATTCAAGATCCAGTCATGCAAAGCCAAAGCTCTTCGATCGGCCAGCTTTACAACTACGTCTTTATCGTACTTTTTTACGACATTGGCGGTCCTTTTATTTTCTTTGAAGGCGTCCTAAATTCATATTCGATAATTCCTGTTGACAGTTTTATCCCTGCTGCGTTTTTCAACTTGCAACTGCCATTTTGGCAATTCATGTTGGGGATTTTGACGAAATTCTTATCACTGTCTTTACAATTAGCGGCTCCTTCCCTTGTCGCTATTTTGATGGCCGAGATGTTCTTAGGAATCGCTAACCGACTTGCACCTCAAGTCCAAATTGCGTTCTTAGGCATGGCGCTGAAATCATTTGTCGGATTAGCGCTTCTCTGGGCTGCGTGGTATTTCATTCTTCAGCAAATTGGAAAACAATCGATCATGTGGCTGCAAACTCTCAACCAACTCATCTTCTCGATTCCTAAATAGATTTCAATTGACGCGAAATGCATTTTCTTCGTAGATTAAATTCCATTAAATGATGTCTTTCGTAGACATTGTGAAAAGAACTACGTGAGCGTTCTCCTGTTTCCATTGAAGAGATTTCTCTTCGCCTAGTAAGAGACTAGGAGAATGCTTACTTTTAAAGTGAACAACCGATCCAAACCCAGGGGGATCAATATGAAATACGGACTGAATAAAATGTTGCCCGTGTTGGCAGCAGTCACAACACTCTCTAGTGTTCTCTGCTCTGCAGACGAAATGCAAATGCGCAATCTAGAAAACCGCGTCAACGCCCTCGAGCAACGCCGTGGTTCAAACGGAATGATTAATCCTCCAGCACGCCCTGTTGTACGCGACGGTGTTGATCTTTGGGTCCAAGCTGAAGCTCTCGTCATGCACGCAACAGAAGATTGCCTCGCTTTCGGAATCAAAAACGAAACTGCTGCTGTTGCAGGAGCTACTGTTGTTGATGGACGAGTCAAAAATGTCAACTACGCTTGGAATGGGGGTTTCCGCTTAGGCGTTGGATACAACCTTCCTCACGACGGCTGGGATATCCTCCTCAATTGGACATGGTTCCAAGCTCATGAAAAAAAGAACTCAAAACCTTCTGCACCTGAAACTGTCCTCGCGACATTAGCTGCCACTCAAGAGGGAGTTCCAATTGCATTCCCATCAGCAAAAGGAAAAGCATCTCTCAATATGGACCTCCTCGACCTAGAATTAGGCCGTGAGTTCTTCGTCAGCAAGTGGCTGACACTCCGTCCTTTCGTGGGCACTCGTGGTGCGTGGTTCAATCGCGGCTTCAAATTCTCCTATAGCGGTGCAACAAAATTGAGCGGCCATGATCACAATCGTTTCCGTGCTGGCGGCCTCCGCGGCGGTCTCGATACACAATGGGGCCTCGGCAGCGGCTGGAGCTTCTTTGGCGATCTAGCACTCTCAATCCTCTATGGACAACAAAAACTGCATTCTCACCAAGATATTTCTTCTGGACCACGTGTTCAGCACATGCATAACTCTTGGTCAGCTGTACGTTCTATGATAGACCTAGCGCTTGGTCTCCGTTGGGATCACCTCTTTGGCTGCGACGATGCTTACCGCATCCGCCTCCAAGTAGGTTGGGAACAGATTTCGCTGCTTGGATTTGAAAAAGACATGAACTTTGTGAATGGAACACTCCCAGGCAAATTCGCCTATAACTCAGGCGACCTCGCTGTGAGCGGTGTTTCTTTCCAAGCTCGTTTCGACTTCTAATTCATGAAGCACAGCTTGTGAATTTATGACCCAGGTCTTTTGACCTGGGTTTTTCTTTTCCTAGGCAAAAAGAATTTTTCAAAAAACCTTGCAAAAATTTTTCTATTTTACGATATTCGTGCAAGCGTAGCTGCTCATCCCAAGACAGCCCACTAATAAAAATCACTAGGAGACCCTATGTCACTCGAAGGTATTTCAGAAACCCTTGAAAAGGCAAATATCCCGCCTGCAGATTTCACCAATTTGACAACACAGTGGAATGGAAAAGGCGTGCAAGTTCTCCGTACAGAACAAGGCTCATGGCTTGCTCGCAAAATCCCAGTTGATTCCCAAGGCATCCACTCAAATCTCAGCCAAAGAGTCACCTCCGTGAACTCTAGAGCTCTTCCGACTGTTGAAGAAGTCTTGGATCGTCATAACTTGAAATTTGCACCGCGTATCTTCGGTCAAAGAGATGTTGTGGTTCTTGAAACTTCAAAATACACCTGGATCCTCATGCCAATCCAAGAGTCTGAGGCTGATAGCTTAATTGGGAAAGTCACGGAAGTCGATTCTCTAGATTATGAAGTGATCAGAAAGCTTTTGGAAAACAGCGGCCTGTTGTTTTCACCTAGCGCAGAGACAGATCCTTACTTTGCTATGACACAGTGGGTGTAAGAGTATATACTGCACTTTCCAGGGACTGACAAAAGAAATCGATCTCTTCGATCGTGTTGTAAGAAGCTAGAGAAAGTCTCAAAGCGCTGCTGCAGCCAAAATGCTGAAGCAGCGGCTGAGCGCAAAGATGGCCCGAACGAACAGCAATCCCTTGCAGATCAAGCAAAGTTGCGGCATCCAGGGGATGCACACCCTCGATGTTGAAGGTGATCAAAGAAGTTCTATTCTCCACAGGACCTAGAATGCGGATTCCCTCTATTTTACCAAGCTGCTCTAGAGCATGCTTCATTAAATCCGTTTCGTAGGCATGGATTTTATCCAAGCCGTACGACTCGATGTAGTCTATCGCAGCGCCAAGCCCAATCACCTCAGCAATCATCGGCGTGCCCGCTTCAAAACGTAAGGGAGAAGGCTGAAACGTCGTCTTTTCAAAGGTCACCGTCTGGATCATATCCCCGCCGCCTTGATAAGGAGGCATCTGCTCTAAAAGCTCTTTTTTTCCATAGAGAATGCCAATTCCCGTCGGTCCATAGATTTTATGCCCTGAAAAGGCAAAGAAATCACAATCGAGATCTTGAACATCAATTTTTAGATGCGGTGTGCTCTGGGCCCCATCGACAAAAACTTTAGCTCCCTTTTGATGAGCAGCTTTGATGAGCGTCTTTAGCGGATTGATAATCCCGAGGACATTTGAAATGTGTGCAATGCTCACCAGCTTCGTGCGGGAAGACAACAATTTTTCATAGGCTGCTAAATCCAGCTCGCCATTAGGGAGCAGCGGAATGATTTTAAGATGGGCTTTTTTTCTATCACAGAGAAGCTGCCAAGGAACGATATTGGAGTGGTGCTCCATTGCAGAGATCAAAATCTCATCGCCGGGCTGAATAAAAGCCTCTCCAAAAGAAAAAGCCACCAGATTAATCGCTTCTGTCGTGCCTTTAGTAAAAACAATCTCCTCAGACGATTTTGCGTGGAGAAAATGCTGCACCTTGGTTCTAACAGCATTATAGTTTGCTGTTGACTCTCCGGCCAGTTCATAGACTGCACGGTGGACTGTGCCATAGTGATCGGAATAAAAATTTGAGATCGCATCGATAACCGATTTAGGCTTTAGAGTGGTCGCCGCAGAATCTAAATAGACAAGAGGTTTGCCGTGCACCGTCCTCTTGAGCATAGGGAAATCTTGACGGTTAAAAGACATTTTTAACCACTTCCTTGCGGACAAATTCATGTGGAATCTGATCGATCATCTCTTGCATAAATCCGCGGATCAATAGCTGGCTGGCTACCTCTGCCCCAATTCCTCGGCTCTTCAGGTAGAAGAGCTGCTCATCATCGACTTGGGCAAAGGTCGCTCCATGGGAAGCTTTAACATCATCGGCAAAAATTTCCAGGTTAGGTTTTGCATAGGCAATTGCTCCTTCGCTCAGGAGTAAATTGTGATTGAGCTGATACGCCTCGGTTTTCTGAGCCTCGGGACGGACAAAGATTTTCCCTTCAAAACTCGACTGTGCGGTGTCTTTCAAAACGCCTTTGAACTTCTGTAAAGACCTTGAATGTGGAGCGACGTGCTCGACAAACACATGCGTATGAGCCTGCGCACTCTCAGATAAATCCCAGAGCCCTTGGAGCAGCACATCGGCATTCTCGCCTTGAATTTGTGCTCTAAGGCTATGTCGTGTGATTCTAGGGCCATTAGTCAACGCAAAGTATTTCAAACGGCTATCGCGTTTTAATGTTGCTCGGAAGTGATTCAGATGCCAGCCTTTTCCATTTGCGGGCACTTCAGTCTGTTGAAAAGAGGCGCCATCTTCCAAAGCTACATCGAGGAAAGTATTGTGGATGCCTTCTCCGGCAATCGTTGAGATCCACTGGACCTCTGTTTGAGACGCTAAAAAGAGTTGTAATCTGGCAGGAGCAAAACTTCCCGGGCTGCTTAAAAAAAGCGTTTGGATCGGCTTTTCAACAACAACTTTAGGCGGAACATAGAAAAAAAGGCCTTGCGGATGGACAGCAAGGTTTAAAACAGCGAAAGGATCGGGCTCTTCTTTGAGGGCTTTGCTCCAGCGGCTTTGTAAAAAGGGACCGTAAGAGCGCATTGCATCAGCAATGGGCTGAGCAACAATCTTTTTGGATAATCCCGAGAGATCGGAGATCTCCGGAAGATAGGAGCCATTGAAGAAAACGAGGTAGCTGCCGCGGCATTCTGGGTAGATATAAGAAAGGATTTCTTCTTTGGAAGGAGCAGGGGAGGCTTCTTTAAAACTTTGCTCGTAAAGACGTCTCAAAGGAACATAGCGGAACGCCTCATCGGATTTCTCTGGAAGGCCGAGCTCCAGGAAATGATCCCAGGCTTTTTCACGCATTCCCTTTAAAAGATCTTGCCTGCGCATCTCTTCAAAATACCGCTGCAAATTCAACTGGAAGGTGTCGCGGCTCGTCTCAATAGACATTATAGCCCTGTTTTTCGAGTTTTAGTGCCAGCTCCGATGTGCCCGTCTCGACGATTTTCCCATCGATCACAACGTGGACGAAATCAGGCTTAATATAGTCTAAAAGTCTTTGATAGTGGGTAATCAGTAAAAGTCCCCGCTCGGAGTTCTGCAGCTGTTTCACGCCGTCGGCAACGATCTTCATCGCATCGATATCAAGACCTGAATCGGTCTCATCTAAAATCGCCATCTTCGGCTCTAAAACGGCCATTTGCAGAATTTCATTCCGCTTTTTTTCTCCGCCGGAAAAACCTTCATTAAGGCTGCGGTCTTTGAACTCTGCTTTCATGTTCATCAGGGTCATTTTCTGCTGCAGGATCTTTTCGAATTCAGCTTCAGTGATCGTCCCTTTGCATGCACTATAGGCAGCGTGAAGAAATTGGAAATTTGTGACTCCGGGAATCTCTAACGGATACTGGAAGCTCATGAAAAGCCCGAGCTTGGCTCTTTCTTCCGGATCAAGCTCATTGATATTTTGACCTTCAAAGAAAATGATGCCGCTCGTGATCTCATACGCAGGATGACCGGCGAGAACTTTAGCAAGCGTCGATTTCCCTGCACCGTTGGGTCCCATGAGGGCATGAACTTCTCCAGGGCCGACTTTTAGGCTAAACCCCTTTAAAATCTCTTTTCCATCAATAGAAACGTATAAATCCTGAATGTCTAACATGTTATCCCACGGAGTTTTCTAATTTTAATGTGAGCAGTTTCTGAGCTTCGACAGCAAATTCAAGTGGAAGCTCTTTGATGACGTCTTTGCAAAATCCGCTCACGACAAGACTGATTGCATCTTCACGTTTAATGCCGCGAGACTGCAGATAAAAAAGCTGTTCTTCGTTCATCTTCGAAGTTGAAGCTTCGTGTTCGACCTGAGAGGTACGATTGGCGACTTCGATGTAAGGGAATGTATTGGCAGAACATTGATTTCCCACAAGCATCGAGTCGCATTGGGTGTAATTTCTGGCATCTTTAGCCCTTGGAGCGATTTTGACAAGACCGCGATAGGAGTTGTGCGACTGATCGGCTGAGATCCCTTTTGAGATGATGGTCGAACGGGTCTTTTTTCCGAGATGGATCATCTTCGTACCAGTATCGGCCTGCATTTTCCCGTTGGTCAAAGCAACAGAATAAAATTCGCCGACTGATTCATCGCCTTGCAGAATGCAGCTCGGATATTTCCACGTAATTGCAGCGCCCGCTTCGACCTGCGTCCATGAAATTTTCGAACGAAAACCAGCGCAGCGGCCTCGCTTTGTCACGAAGTTAAAGATCCCGCCAGCTCCAGTTTTGGGATCTCCGGCATACCAATTTTGCACAGTCGAATATTTGATTTCGGCATTGTCCATCGCAATCAGTTCAACGACGGCCGCATGGAGCTGATTTTTGTCGAATGCAGGAGCTGTACAGCCTTCGAGATAGCTGACGTACGAGCCTTCTTCTGCAATGATCAGGGTCCTTTCGAACTGGCCGCTTTCTTTATCGTTGATCCTAAAATAGGTCGAAAGCTCCATTGGAGAACGGACGCCTTTTGGAATATAAACAAAAGAGCCGTCAGAAAAGACAGCGGAATTGAGTGCGGCAAAATAGTTATCGCCGATCGGAACAACGCTTCCGAGATATTTTTCAATCAACTCTGGGTAAAGATGGACAGCTTCAGAGATTGGACACAGAACAACGCCGGCTTTTTTGAGTTCATTTTGAAATGTCGTCCCAAGAGAGACCGAATCAAAAACAACATCGACAGCGACATTCGTCAGCCGTTTTTGTTCATCGAGTGGAACGCCTAATTTTTCAAATGTACGCAATAGTTCTGGATCGACTTCATCTAAACTGCTGAGTTTTTGTTTTGTTTTTGGCGCTGAGTAATAACAAATATCTTGATAATCGATCGGAGGATATTTGACATGCGACCATGTCGGCTCTTCCATCTCTTGCCATTTGCGGAAGGCCTTTAATCGAAATTCTAAGAGAAACGCAGGCTCGTTTTTTTTAGACGAAATCAAACGGACAGTCTCTTCGGTTAGACCCTTAGGAATGGTCTCCGCTTCGATATCCGTGACAAAACCGTATTTATAATCCGACTGCATGCTCATGGGTAAAATTATACCTTTTAAAATTGATTCTCTCAATGGCCAATGAGCTTATTAAAATTATTTATTATATGTTCTAAGCAAAATGGCTCACAAAATAGTTGGATTTGTCGCTAACAGAAACGTGAAGGTATATAAAAATCATTTGAAACGAGGAAACAAGCTTATCGCATAAAGAGGATAATTAATGATAGCTGCTTCATGTGCAAAATTGCGCAGAGAGGCCCTGGATAAGACGGGAGGAGGATATTCATCATGAGAAAATTTTTGCTCATAGACGAGTAGACTTTTCTTTTGTTTTGAAATGCCTGCCTTAACCTCTAAAGGGAAAATAAGCTGCTGAGTTGAAACGACAAAATCGATCTCAGCAATTCCTTCACTCGACCAATAGTAGAGGTCATCGAAATGTTTATCATGCAATTCTGTAGCAACATAATTTTCTGTAAGAGCGCCCTTAAACTCCTGAAATAATTGATTTCCGTCCAGAAGCACGCGTGGATCCAATTTACTCATCGCGCCTAGAAGACCAACATCCAACATGAAAACTTTAAAGGCCCGTTTATCGGCATAGGCATCCAGGGGAAGTTTCGGCGTTGATATTAGATTTGCCTTAAGAAGGAGACCGGCATCTTTAAGCCATTGGATCGCAGTCTCATAATTTTTAGCTCTTGCGCTTTCTCGAATGGCTGAAAAAATAAATTTCTTATTTTCTTTGGCTAGCTGCCTCGGGATCGCCTCCCAAACAGCCATGATTTTCATTACCTCTTCTTCGGGAGCGTGTTTGGCAAAATCCAGCGTATAAGCGTCTAAAATCTCTTTCTGAACTACTCTAACATCGTATAAGTTTTCATTCTTGAGATAGGTTGCTACAGCCTCTGGCATGCCCCCAATAATAAAATAGTATTTTAATAATTTAATGAGTTTTTCGTGGAAAATTTCAGATATCGCCTTCGGCTCTTTCAGCTCTTCGATCATTTTTTTCAAAGAACTCTCCCCAAGGGCATCCAGAAATTCAAAAAAACTAAGCGGAGCTAAATCCAGAAAATTCACTTTTCCTACCGGAAAACCTTTACTTAATTTAACCCCTAACAAAGAGCCGGCAGTAGCGATATGGTACTCGTTCTTTTTTTCACAAAAATATTTTAAGCTATTTAAAGCTTCGGGACATTCTTGAATCTCGTCGAAGATGATTAAGGTTTTCCCTGGAGAAATTGACTTCTTAAAGTAGATCTCTAATTCTTTAATGATTCTCTCAGGATTTAGATTTTCAGTAAAAAAACTGGCAAAATGAGGCTCTTCATCAAAGTTGACATAGACATGATTGTCATATTCTTTGGTGAATTCGGTTAAAAGATAGGTCTTCCCCACCTGCCTGGCACCCCTTAAAACTAAAGGTTTCCGCGCATCAGAGGCTTTCCACATCAGCAGCTTTTTATAAAAATCTCTTTTCATAATCCTACTTTAGCTCCTCTCCTTAAAAAAGTCCTTCGAAAAAGTGTAAAAATTTACAGAAAAGTGAACGACTTTTTGTGATTTAGGACAGATTTATCCATCCATTTGAGATAGTTGCCTGATCCTAAGCAACTTACAATTCCCATATCTCAGAATTGCTGACTACTGCTGGCTAAAAAAAAGTGGTATGAGAATTGTCTCCATGTTAATTAAATGCAGGACAAAAGACAAAGAAGTTTTCCAGCGGGATGTTTTGACATCGTCAGGACTCATTGCTGGAGATGCTTGCACAGGAGTCGTCGTCGCCCTTTTGGGTGTTGCAGGCTGGGTTACCCTCCGCCTTCCACGAGCCTTGATCAAAACCAAGCACTCCTAGACAATAGAAGAGATGCGAAAACGTCCCATCTTACTCATGGAGCTTGTGATCTCGTTGGTCCTTTTTGGGGCTATCATCGGGATCCTCTTTTCTTCTTACCGGGAGTTTTCACTCGCTAAGATAACTCTTCGCAAAGATAAAGAACTCATTTTAGACCGTCAGAAACTTCAACTTCGATTAGGACAGATCTTTTCCAGCCTCAAGACCCTGAAAATAGAAGAGAACGCTTGCCATCTTTCCTATGACAATGGAATCGATCTCGAGAAAGAATTTCGCGGGGAGCTAGAAGCGATGCTCCTTGTAGATAGGGGCCGTCTAGCCCTTGTGACCTGGGCAGAGCAAGGAAAAGCGCGAAAGGAAATTCTCTGTGAATCTGCAAAATCTTTTTCTTTTAACTTTTTCGATGCCAAAAAAGGAACATGGACCGCAACATATCCTGAACAAAAACCGCTGATGATAAAAATGACCATCGACCAAACTACCTACCCCTTTTTCCTATGAGCTTTCTACCATTTGTTCTCTCATTTCTGCTGCTCATGGTTATCGGTAGTTCTTTTCTATTCACGTCTTTCCGCAGCACTTCCCTGGAAAAGACCGTGATCTTAGCACAAAATAGAGCCAAACTGGGCCTCATCAGCAAACAAGCTGTGACTGCCTACAAAATAAGCCAAGGCAGAAAACCTGAGAAAGGGAAAAACGATCCTAAAGAATCCAAAGAAAAAAATGGGAAAGTCCCTGTCTACAAAGATAAACGGGATAAACGGTGCGGCCTGGAGTCTTCCAAGTTCAATCTCTGGCCTCTGTTAAACAACCAAGATATGAATAAACATATAGTGCTTAAAAAGAGTGCGGTCCGGCTGATCCAAATCCTCTATCAAGATGCCGATTTTTACAAAGAGCCCAAAGACCCCGGTCTTGCAGGAAAGATCCTAGAGGAAATGATTTCCCAAAAAGGCGAAGACCTCTCCCAGCTATTTCCTAAAAAGCTGTCCTCTGAAATGTATTACAAAATGCTCAAGGGAACCAATACCGGCTACCCACCGCTGGGAGAATACTTCAAAATAGAAAAAACCGATAAAGCCCCGATACAGTATACCTATGCGACAACTCCGATCTTGCGCGCTGTTTTAGGAGATGATGCAACAAATCGCGTTCTTGCTGCTGAAAGGGCTGCTTGGGAAGAAAACCACCGCAAAAGAGTTCTACCTGAAGAAACCCTATCGATAGCCCGCGAAGGTCGTGCCGCAGGTGTTTACGACGACGAGATCGCCGGAATCGACGATCCGATCGGTATTGCCATGGTGATAGACATCATAGGTGTTCAATTTCGACCGTACGCCGCCGGAAGCAAATTCGGCTCCTGCCCGAATGATGGCCTCGTGCATGGCGGCGCCGCCGTCAGTTCCGCGCATTCCCGGCTTGAAATCCATGAAACTCTTATAGCCGTTGTTGGATACGGCGATCGCCGTCTCGATGCACGCCAGCTCATCCGGCGTTTTGCATCGCCGCGCCTCCATGATTGCCGGCTTTACGTCGACCACTCGACCCCTTCGGCGCGCAAGGCCGCACGGCCCGCCTCGTCCAGCGCGTCGACGCCAATCCGTTCGCCGAATGATCCGTTCGCCTTGAGGTCGGCGACAATATTCCTCGGCAAAGTGCTTTGCCTCCTGCCTGGCCCCCTCCGGACCGCAGATGGAATTCGAGCCAGCAATAGGAAAACGAATTTCTCCTTCCTAAGCCATGGACATATAGTTTCTGATGTTCGACCATGTCGCCGAGCTCGTAAAGATGGGATCGCGCTCGGCGAAAACGAGCGCGTAGCTGAGCTGCGGACAGAACGCATGTCCCTTCACGGCGATGGTATACGGAATTTTCATGGCGAACGAACAAGGCCGCCGCCATGTTGTGGCGCTTGAGTGCCGCCTTGGCCTTGCCAAACGCTCCGCCCGCATGCGTTCGAATTGATGCCCTCCTGATAATCCGTGGAGCCGACGCTCGTGAGGATTTGGGATTGTGTAAGAGCCGGGTGGCATCGCATTCTCCTCTTTCGACCTTGTTGTGCGCTGAGTCGGGCGCCGTCAGTGCGGAGTCCCGCCGAGATGTTCGGCGTCCAGTCAGCGGTCAGGGGGCGAAACTTGTAGCTGATGTTGAAGCAGACGTGGTTGCCCTCCTCGAACACGACGAAATCGGTCGGGCCCGAGGCCGCGCGCGCCAGGCCGCTCGCCTTCGGCTACCGGAATCATCTTGTCGCCGGCCCCGTAGATGACCAGCAGCGGGCACTTTATTCGTTGCGCCGACCTTCAAGCGTCAAGCTGCGCGCGATTTCTGGGCCTCGGCCAAGTCTGAGCGTGACTCCTAACGCGGAATGTTTCCTGGGACGCCGACGGGCATGGTCGGCAGCACAGCGCCGAAATCAAACGGTCCCGCAGTTCGACACGCAGGCTCTTAATGCGTGGTTCGAACGCGGCCGCCAACGGCGCATAGAGCGCGCCGCAGACTTTGTCCACCGACGACGGCGACGTTGTGACCGTCGATGTCGTTTCGCATTTCCAGCAATCGATGACGGCGCCGATCACCTTTCCCCATCTGGCCGTGATCGGGAGCCCGAAAGCGGTCTCGCCTTGGCCGGGTCCTCGATCGCTAAAGCCGCCACTCCACGGCGCACAAACGCATCACACCACGCATGCAGCTCCTCTTTGCAGGCATCGAGACCCGGGCAAAACGATTGCGACCGCGGGTCGTGCCACATCAGCTTGGCCGGCGCAGATTACCCATCATTGCCGTGTTCTCGAAAAGGAATAGTTAGCCGCTCAACTGGTGGATCGGAGTTGCGGAGCGGCGGCCTGATAGCAGGCCAGCATACGCCGATGGGCGGCGAGGTACTGGTCCGGATCGTGCGCGAAAAGATGCTTTGCATAATGATAATAAATTCAGCGCGCAGATTGGATCGGATGCGGTTATCTGGTGGCGTTCGCGCCGGCTTCCAGGCCAGATCTCGTGAAGCTCGCTTCCCGACCAGACGCGACACCAGTCATCCCAATGCTCGATCCGGGCTCCATGCGTCTGAGATCGTTTGGCATCCACTCCGGTCGCCAGATAACGTGGCGTCATGTGTGCAAAGCACGAGATCCACCTGCGGATCGCGTGCCATTAAACGAGCCCCGATATTCCGACATCTCACCGTAGGGAGCACCGAGCGGATGTGTCAAGACGCTGCGACCTGCCGCACAGATCAGGCAGGCGGCGGCGCTCTCATGGCGGCACGAGGTCTGCCACCGCTTACCCCAGCGTGGAGCGCCCGCACTAACAGTGCTGCTTTGCAAGCCGGCGCGTTCAGCCGCGGTAACACCTCCTCGATGAAGTACGGCATCGCAGCGAGATAATCGAGAAAACAAATCGAGGCGCCGGCGAGACTCCTGCCTCGCTCATTTCTATCATTTCTTCGGCGACATCGTCCGGCGTTCCGACTATGGTGTAACAGCCGGAAAAGTTCCCGGATACCAGTTCCTTGCCGCGCTTGCGGGTGTTGGCTTGCGGATTTGTGTCTGGACGCTCCGATCTGGAGACATCTCTGCCGGCTGTCGCTTCCTTCTGCTGCACGATGTAGGAAAGGGAGCCGCGGTCAGCCATTTCTTCAGCGAAATAATAATAGAACTCCTCGGCTTCCTTGCGCGTAGGGCGGCAGACGATGTGACAGGTGGTAAAGACCGCCAGCTTGCGACCACAGCGGGCCGCCAAAGTCTTGCACGCTTTTGACGATGGCGGGCGCACGCTCCAAATTGGAAACAGATGTAAAGAGCAGGTCAGCGGCC
>CAWIQH010000003.1:0-61315 GCA_963838185.1 uncultured Chlamydiae bacterium | reverse complement strand
AGCCCTTCTAAAAGCGATTTGCCTAAAAAGGGAAGTCTTGCAGCGGGAAGAGGAAGTCCTGTTTTTTCATCGTAAAGGCGTAACCGGTCGGCAGCGCCTCCAAGCGGATAAATTTCTGCAAGTAAAGACAGTGTTGCAATTCCATCGATAATGGCTTTTCTGACGTGTGCATTCTCTTTAGAGATGTCGATGCCTTCTGGCGCATGATACGTCGATTTAGGGCCCTTAGAAGCAGCTTTAGCTGCCAGCAATTCAAGCATACGGGCCTGGTATCCAACGATGCCGCCGATCGACGTATAAAATTTTTCTACCGGAGAGAGCTGCTGTAATAGGAGAGAAATTTTTTCTTCTGAGAAAGCTTTAAAGAGTTTTTCACCTTGTCCTGCAGCAACAATCGCCTTGATCACAAGTTCTTGTTCGGGATGTGCTTTTCCGAGAAAGGTTGATAGAGAAGAATTTTCCTCTAAATAACTTTTCACAGGAGAGAAGTTCGAGAGCACTTCGAGTTTTTCTTTGACTGAGGTGCAGTGGGCTAACTGATCAGCTAATGATTGCATCATGCCCTTCAGAGATAACTGATCATAGGGAAAAAGGCAAGAATAACACAAGCGCATGGGAGGTCTCGGGGAAGGCAAAATTAAAAAAAATCGCACTTTTAGCTGATTTTTTTTGACTATAATATCCCAAGAGAGATACAAAGTCATTCTGAGGATAATGAAGAACTACCTCAAGATAACCTACCGGCCGATACAAATCGGACAAACAGGTAGCAAATAAACTAAAGGAGAAGTCGACATGGCAAAAAAACAATCAAAATTCATGCAACCAATGCGTCTCAGCGAAGAACTCGCTGCTGTCGTAGGAAAAGGCCCAATGCCTCGTACAGAAGTTACAAAAAAATTGTGGGCTTACATCAAGAAGAATAAGCTCCAAGATCCAAAAAACAAGCGCGATATTCTTGCTGACAGCTCATTGAAAGCTGTTTTCAACAATAAAGCAAAAGTTAACATGTTCGAAATGACAAAGCTCGTTAACAAGCACCTGTCATAGTTTTCTTTTAGGCGGAACACTTTTTTTGGGTTCCGCCTTTTTCTTGTCCTTTTTTCAAATTATTTTTATCCTGCAAAACCACTCTCTTTCTGCTATACTGTCCCCATGAATAAATATAAGTTAACGATCGCCTACGATGGGACCGCCTATAGCGGCTGGCAAATCCAGAACAATGCCGTCTCTATCCAGTCTCTCCTGGAAGCAGCCCTCGCAACGGCCCTACGCGCTCCCACACCAGTCTTTGCCTCTGGTCGAACCGATGCCGGGGTCCATGCCAAGGCGCAAGTCGCCCACTTCACCTCTGAAATAGCTCCCGATCTTAAACGGCTGCATCTCTCCCTCAACGGCATCTTGCCCGACGATATTCGCATCCTCTCCGTTGAAGAGGCTTCTCCCGACTTCCACGCCCGCTATAGCGCGGTTTCCAAGGAATACCACTACCATCTTCATCTCGAACGGACAACCGACCCATTTAAGAGACTCTATGCCTATCATGATTACTCTCCCCTTGATCTAGAAAAGATGAAAGAAGCGGCCAAGTATTTCATCGGAACACATGACTTCACCACCTTTGCCAATGAAGCCTCTAAAGGGAGCGCAGCAAAAAACCCTGTCCGTACGATCACCCGATTAGATATCTGCCATGAGCCCGGCGGTATCCGGCTTGAATTTGAAGGAGACGGTTTTCTCTATAAGATGGTCCGCAATATCACAGGGACGCTTCTCGACGTTGCAAGAGGCAAGATCACTACCTCATCAATCCCTCAGCTTTTTGAAGCCAAAGACAGGAGTCTGGCGCCGCCAGCTGCTCCATCCCGTGGACTTTTTCTAGTGAAGGTCAATTATTGAACTAAAAGAAGGAAAGTAAGTTCCCTTGAAATCTTTCATCTGAGGATGATCTGCAGGACCGATTAAAAGAGGCGTCGGAACACCGGCATCTTTTAAAGCTTGAAAACCCCGTATAGAGTCTTCAAATCCAATCATCCGATCGCCAGGTTTCCCTAGCTGCCCAATCGCCGTTAAATAACATTCGGGATGAGGCTTTGGCTCCCGATAATTTTCTCGTGTAAACCAAACGGGAATTGTCTTTAAAAGTGGGATCTTTTCTTTGATCAGGTCGACTTGAAGCTTAGTGGAGTTAGTTACGACGCATCTGCGTTTGTCTGCTTTTTCTAACGCGGTTAAGACTTCAGCGACTCCTGGCATCAAAGACAGGTCGCCCTTTTCTAAAAGCTCCTGATAACACTGTTTTTTCTCAGCATAGAGAACTTCCCAAAGAGGCTCCTCTTTTTGAAGCTCAGGGAATTTCCGGTAGATCGCATCTCTTAAGCCTGTCGAACTAAAATGCGCAGCCTCAAAAAACTCGAAAAGACTCCAGTCCAGGTTGTAGCCCCTACGCTGGCATATCTGACGATAAGCCGCAGAGTGGAGCTCCTCGGTATTAACGAGGAGTCCATCGAAGTCAAAGAGAAATAGATCAAATTGTTCAATCCACTGCATAAAGATTGCCGATGACAGGACTCGAACCTGAACCCTATTGCTAGGAGTAGATTTTGAGTCTACCGCGTCTGCCATTTCGCCACATCGGCTTAGGGAAGAAATTATCAAAGAAATGGTAATTAACGTCTTGTAAAAAGTTACTTTTGATCGGGTTTTTCCCAAGGATAGGCTTCCCGCTCGCGGGGACGGGGGGCCTGGACGGGGTAAGCGACCTCGTCATGGTGACGGTAGACGTACTCCCCTTTAGCATTGCTGTCCCGGAGCTTATCCTGCTCAGATTTCTCTAATCCTGAGCATCCTGTTAAAAAAAAGAGGATTCCTGTTTGCAGGATAATAAAGATTTTTTTAGAGTGCGGTTTAGAGACCCAAGGTAACATAGTGAAGATACTCCTACAAAACGACAGCGACTTTTTCTATCCGGAGGGCGTTACGACAACAGCTCGAAATAGCCCTGAGGTATTGCAGATTCTAGCGGAATCGGCTTTTGATCTCATCATTCTTGAGGACCTAGAGACATTAAAACAGGTCAAGGCCCTTTATCCTAAGGCAGCTATCGTATGTGCCTCTCCGATCTCTTCCATCGAACAAGCGGTCGAAGCTGTGAAGCTAGGGGCCCTAGATTATGTCGTTAAGCCTCTGACAGCGGAAATGGTCGATAAACTGGTTGCCAAAGCCCAAAATACAAAATCTGCAGCTCCGATCGTCTCTACCTTTAGGGGTAAAAGAGAAGAGATCCTAGCTGATAGCCTAGTCATGCGGCAGGTCCTAGCTGACATCACGAAAGTCGCTCAGAGCAACGCGGCAGTTTTTATTATTGGAGAGTCAGGAACGGGCAAAGAAGTGATCGCCCATGCGATCCACTACCAATCCTCACGTTTGAGCCAGCCGTTTATCAAAGTCAACTGCGCAGCAATTCCTGAGACTCTGATCGAATCGGAGTTCTTCGGGCATGAAAAGGGCTCTTTTACCGGGGCTGTGGAAAAAAGGCTCGGAAGGTTCGAGCAGGCTCATAAGGGAACGCTTCTTCTCGATGAGATCTCGGAAATTCCACTTGCTGTTCAAGCCAAACTTCTGCGCGTGGTTCAAGAGCAGGAATTTGAAAGGGTCGGAGGAGTCAGGCCGATCAAAGTCGATGTCAGGCTGATCTCGACCTCGAACCGGAATATGAAAGAGATGATTGAGCAGAAAATGTTCCGGGAAGATCTCTATTTCAGGCTCAATGTCGTTCCGATTCAACTACCGCCGCTTAGAGAGAGAAAAGAAGATATCCTAGCCCTTGCAGAGTATTTCCTCGATCGGTTCTCTGAAGAAAACCACAAGAAGCAAAAACAGCTTTCGCTTTCCGCACAGAAATGTCTGCTCGAATATCCTTGGCCTGGAAATATCCGAGAGCTTGCCAATACGATTGAAAGAGCTGTCGTCATGAACTCAGGAGATGTTGTCGAAGCAGATCACTTAAGGCTCGATCCTTCTTCTCCAGCGCTTTTATCTGTTCCTATTGCAAAAGAGATCACTCTTGCTGATCTAGAAAAGCACCATATTTTGGAAACGCTTGCAGCGTGCAGCCATAACCGCACACGTGCAGCAAAGTCGCTTGGCATTAGCGTGCGCACACTTCGAAATAAATTACGGCTTTATTTCAATACTGCATCGTAACCGCTGCAAACAAATTCAAAAATCTCTTTGGATCAAATAAATTGTTCTCATAGAATGTCCTGATCCTAAACAAAGGAGATTCTATGTCCCTACGAAATAAAATTGCGATTCTCAGCATTACACTGATGTCTTTAATGACAATTCCAACTCTTGCGGAAAACGACACCCAACCTGTCACTTCTCGCATAGAAGGTGCAAAATTTGACGTCCAAATCAAAACTCCAGAAGGCTGGAACGAAACAAAAGACTTCAGCGAGTCTATCCCAGAAACATTTATATCAAAGGATCAAACCTTCCGCGGCCTCCAATTTAAAAATGACACAGAGCTGCACGGTTGCACCATTTTTTTTACTGAAGACGCTTGGTCTTTGAAAAACGATAAAGATCGTGATGATAACGCTACTTTCCTCCAAACGCTTGCAGAAGTACAAGAACTGGCATTCCCAGGATCAACGCTATCAAAGGTCACAGTTGATGGAAGCCTTGCTGCAGACTTCAAAGCAGAGACTGCAAAAATTAACCTCAAAGGGACTATTGAAGGCAGCATCCCCAATGAAAAGGGAGATCCTACTAAGGTGACGATCACCGGAAAAATCGAAGCTGATTCGATAAAAGGCAATTTCGCAATAGGGTCGGGCACCCTGGCTGCAGAGGGCGCTACGCCGATCAGCGGCACAACAGGCGTTCTTTTCTCTGATAATTATACACTCATCATCGTGATTTGGGGAACGGATGAAGAATCTCAAATCAGAGATACTCACCGTTTCTTAGAAGCTATCAGCGTCACAAAGAAAGCTTCTTCTTAATTTCTCATTAATGCCTTTAGGGGGCAAAGGATATTTCCTTTGCCCTTTTTTAAGAGGTGTCTACAAAGCCCTATCGGGCTTTATAGACCCTGGTTAGACTATCAAAGTCGGGACGCAGCCTTAAAAGGCGTATCCAAGACCTACGCCAAAAGCAAACCCTCCCACTTGAACTGATCGGCCAGTGGTGTTTTTCTTATGCGTATGAAAATGCAGCTTGCAATAGGAGTATTCACCAAAAACATCGATCAGCAGGTGAGAGGTAGGCAGAAAATTAAACCCCGTTCCTACAAAGCCGCCGATTCCATTTTGATTCATTTTTCTATCCATAAAAGGGGAGTTGTTGTGCGCATGCACAAAGAAATAACGCGGGGCAATAGTGAAATAATACTGTATATTTTTGGTGATCGTAGCTACTGATTTCAGCCCTAGGCTTATAGGGTATTCCCAGATCCTAGTCTTTTGGTGATCATTCAACGACTGGCCATGTCTTTCTATAAATTCAACACTACCGTAGATTTGCAGCCATTTCCAGATGGGATACGATCCGGCAATCTGAAGATCTAATCCACCTTTGTCATAGACTTTGCGCATTCTGTGGTCAGAAAAAAAGAAGTAGCCTGTTTTGAACTCGATCGTTGGCTGTATTTCATCGCTTTGACACTGGGGCGGCTGAGGTTTTTTTTACTCTTACAAGCGCCAACAATTGAATTTTCGCTACTATATAATCTTGAGGAGACTCCGTGTCGCCAAATCCTTGGCTAAAGCAAGTCGTGAAAACAAGAGCGAGAAAAGCCGGTGTACTTAGATATTTGCATTTTTGAATTCGCATAAATTTCCTATTTAATTGTGATTGTTACTGGCACGCTTTGATTTCCAAAAACATCAAAAGAGGTGACGCTATAAGAAGTTGTCACTCCTTTTTTAATGTTATGATCTTCAAATGTAAATGTAGCATTGTTTAAGGCAGCGACCCTGACGCCATTGCGATAAACATAGTAACCTTGCACTACGGATGCTGGAGAAGGATATGGCCAGGTTAATTTATTGAACCGTTCGAATGCGATGCCAAAATCGTTCTTCAGTTGATGACCGGTGAGGGTGCTGACAGGGCCAAGGAGATAGAATATAATCCCATTCCCACCAAACGGACCTATACCTCCCGCCGTTGTCATTCCATAGAGGACCCCGCTATCTAGGGTAAGCAGGCCGTGGGGAAAAGCGCCGTCTGTTGGTTGTCCAGTGAAATCATGCAGGTCTTGGAAGTTTGAGCCATCTGTATTACAGGAGAATATAATCCCATCCCCACCAGGCCCACCTATACCTCCCTTAAGTGTCATCCCATAGAGAACCCCGCTATCCAGGATAAGCGAGCCACGGGGATTAGCGCCGTCTGTTGCTCCGCCAGCGAAATCGTGCAGGTCCCGGAAATTTGAGCCATCTGTATTACAGGAGAATATAATCCCAAGATTATGCGCACCCCCCGCATTTGTCATCCCATAGAGGATCCCGTTATCCAGGATAAGCGAGCCCTCGGGATTAGCGCCGTCTGTTGCTCCGCCAGCGAAATCGTGCAGGATTTGGTAGTTTGAGCCATCTGTATTGCAGGAGAATATAATCCCATTCCCAGACGGACCTCCAAACGCACCTCCAAACTCTGTCATCCCATAGAGGACCCCGTTATCCAGGATAAGCGAGCCCCGGGGAAAAGCGCCGTCTGTTGCTCCGCCAGCGAAAACGTGCAGGTCCCGGAAGTTTGAGCCATCTGTATTACAGGAGAATACAATCCCAGCCCCAGGCGTACCTCCAAAATTTGTCATCCCATAGAGGACCCCGCTATCCAGGATAAGCGAGCCAAAGGGAAAAGCACCGTCTGTTGCTCCGCCAGCGAAATCGTGCAGGACCGTCAATATGGTGGTACTTATGTTATAGGAGAATACAGTCCCATTCCCAGACATACCTCCCAGCTCTGTCATCCCATAGAGGATCCCGCTATCCAAGATAAGCGAGCCAAAGGGATTAGCGCCTTCTGCTGCTGGGCCAGCGAAATCATGCAGGATTTGGTAGTTTGAGCCATCTGGATTACAGGAGAATATAGTCCCAAAATTACTCGCACCACCTCCCACCTCTGTCATCCCATAGAGGACCCCCCTACCCAGGATGAGCGAGTCAAACGGAAGAGCGCCGTCTGCTGTTGGGCCAGCGAAATTGTGCAGGACATGGTAGTTGTTGGTATTGGCTGCATAACTTTGGATCCAGCTGAAGCAGAATAATGACAGAATCAAAAATCGATACAGAGATTTTTTAATCGTATCGTAAGAAGCTGCAAAAAACGGTGCCTTTGTTTTCATGGAGATCCCTCTTAACATGATTTTTACTAAAAAAAGTAGTTTATGTGGTCAACAGATTTTTCACATTAAAATTTGATGAAGCAGCCCTGATCTTAGAGGGGTGTAGTAAAATTTGAACTTACTGCATATTAGTTGTTTTTCAATTTTTTGTGAAAACCGAATCCAGATGATATGACAGATAAAACAAAAACGAGCAAAGCCATGATTTATCTTTCCATGGCAAAAACTATGTTAAGTCGTTATGCAAAAATAAGTTATTTTTTACTACACCTTCTTAGGGCATTTAAATAAGAACCAGCCGCCTCTTCAAGAAACTTCCATTTCTCTTTTTCCATGACAAGAGGGTCTTTTTTCTGCCCCATGCGGTCCAAGGCACGTTTGGATGAACCTAGGACGAGCTGATAGGCAATCTCCATCTCCAGATCGGTTTGATAGAGGACTGATTTCCCACTGCTGGGCTCTTCTTGCTGCAATAGTATAAATAGCTCCAGACATCTTTCTAAGCTTTGAGAAAGAGAAGCTAAGATCTGCTCGATTTCAGCTGAGGACTTTTTGATTTTCGTCTTTTGGAAAAGCTGACGGATTTTTTCATCATAATCGGAAGAAGCCTGTGGAATAATCTCCAAAAGCGGCTTGTGAGGAATATGCTTGAATCCAAGCCCTCCGGGGCTTGCATTGAGAAATGTTGTCTCTGGATGATTTTTAGCATATCTGTCGATCGTATCCCGTTCCATGATCCACTTGATGAGCGTCGGGACCATATGCCCCTCTGCCCCCTTACGCCTAATCATCTGATCGCCGGCGCGCTTTTCTTGGGTATTGAGCTGAGCTTTAACCGGAACGCCGTCAGCATAGTGTTTTTCTCGCGCATATGCCATGTCGACGCCTGCAAAAACAATCTGGTTGCAGCCCCAAAAATGGGCAAGAGAAAGGGCTAGCGTCGTGACTGAAAGGGCTTCTCTTCCTAGATCATGACCCAAAAAAGGATCATTGAGGCCTAGCTCTTGTTCAACATGGCTCTCTAGAGGTCCGCCGGTTCCTGAACGGATATAGCCGTAAGGCCCGTCGAACAGTTCAAAAACCCTCGGATAGAGCCGGCTTCCAAAAAGAAGCGGCAGATCGCGGTAGGCGCAGCCGCTGAGGCAGTGAAGCTCACGTTCGTTGGGATCGATCGCAATCCCTAAATGCGGCCGGATCTTCAAATGAGAAAGCGCTGAAAGCGCTGAACCGCAAGCGATAATCAGAGCGCGGTCTCTCACACTCCGTAAATCTTCAGCGACAGCTTTCAAAGAAGGCCCGGCCCCGCAAATGATAATTGGGACACCCTTCAAAGCATCTTTCCAATGGTTGATGTAAGAACATTCAGGAATGCGCCGCAGGTTGGGAATGATATTATCATGGAGCAAGTGGCTTAAAATTGTCTCTGTTGTGAGTGCACTCCAAAGGACTGTTTTTCTCAGCAGGCTTAACTTGATTTTCTTGAAGCGGGCAAGCTTTTCATACGCTTTTAAAGCAGACACTTCGATCTTATCGAAGGAAAATTCAGCAGCGCACTCTTCCAAAAGCATGTCCCACGCTTGAGAAGTTGCGGCAAAGCGAAGATGGATTTGAGGATGATCGAGGATTTCTTTAGCCTGAGGCTCTTGAGAAAACGCTTCTAAAGCCGCTAAATCGTCTTCTAAAAAAATCACGTGGCGGCTGACATCTGCTTTTAGCCAATCAAGCAAAACCGCGGCATAATGTCCCAGACCAATCCCGTAGACATAGAGGGCTTGGATTTGATCTAGGGCGAGATTCGATTTCCACTGGAGTGCTTCTTGCATATCTCCAGCACCGCTTTTCTTCTCAAACGGAGTAAATTGCAGATGAAGGAAGAGCTCGGGATACCGTGTACTAAAGGGCATGGACTTTCTCGCAAAGAGATTGGAAAAAGAGGATGCGGTTTAAATAAAGGCCCCATTCTCCTGAAGTATTATGGCGGCTGATCACATGCCGCCAATAGGTCCAAAGCGGATCCAAAACCTGCTGGAAGGCCAATTCTTGTGTTAGATCATGTTCCAGCAGCGTGCAGTCGGCATTCTCTGCAGGATTTTGGGGGAAGATCTTTTCCATGCCTTGGAGGATTTTGGTGCAAATCTCTAAGCAGTGATGGAAACTCGATTCGATCTCTTTCCAAACGGCTTGCCCATCTATTGAGTTGAGTTGAAGCGACTGCTCAACAAGAGATGAAATTCCAGAATCTGCCGCAATTTCTTCTAAAGTTGTGAGCGGGATAGAAGGGATCTCTAATCCTTTGCGGGAGATTGTTCCAAAGCGGCACTCGGCATGTTGCTTGGCATAGTGGTCCAGCCACTCGGCTGCTAAGACCCAGTCGGCACGGCTGAGGACTGATTCCCCATCTCGATTTTTCATCTGAAGAAACTGATCGGCAGTTGAAGTCGTTTTGACACCCGGCGCATAAAGCTGGCCTTTAGAAGTGGCAAGATCGATTCCAGCTAACGTGATCGAACTGCATCCTAAATGAAGGGCTAGCGCTGCACCAAAAGTTCCAACTGTCCAGCCTCCGTCAAAAATAGGCTCTAAGCCCCATTGTTTCTGCACCCAGGTCTCTAGAGGAAAGTTTCCGGTTCCGGAGACTAAAAGGTGGCGGCCTTTATATTTTTTTACGACATCAGATGCCGTGCGGAGTTGATAAAAAATGGGAATTTCAGCTGAAGTGAATCGATGGAGCGGCGCAGGATCGACATGGGCTGCAAAATGAGGCTTAATTCCCATTTTAAGAAGCGCTTCAACGCCCGCTCCGCAACCGATGATCAGAGCGGTATCTTGCAGCCGTTTGAGCTCCGAGTGGCATGAGGCGAGCGAAGGCCCTCCGCCGCAGACAATTGCGGGGATATTTTTAAATTTTCCGTAGAGGTCTTTAGCTAAGCATGTCGGGGACGACAGATTGCTTTTGAAGTTCTCTAAAAGCTGCAGACCTTGATCGGCATAATCAAAGGCCCGGAAGCCGATTTCTGAATGGACACTGGCCATTTTCTGCAAAATAGGCTGAGCGTGGGGTTCATAAGAAAACGGCAGATAGAGAAATTCCCAGGCTAATTTTTCCAAGGCCTCATGCGAGTGGCTCTCCGGTAAGGAGACACATCGGATTCTGGGGTGAGGGGTTTGTAAAATCACAGACTTAGGATCGTCTTCTAAAAACAGCACAAATCGTTGATCGTTGGATTTGACCCAAGACTCGTACTGCTTGGCTTTTTTCTCATCCCATTTGTAAAAGCAATGGACTTCACCCACTGACAGCCTCCATTAGGTCTTTAAAACTCGGAAGATGTTCGATTTCACACTTCTTACAGGCCAAATTATATTTAAGACGGATTTGATCTTGATTGACGATCGCCACGTAATAAGCTTGCACGAAGGTGTTATAAGCCAAAGCCTGATCTAAAGCTTGCTGAGAAAGAGGTTCATCTTTGCATTCGATCAAAAGTAAAGGAAAGATATCGGCAGCGCCCTTCCCAAAGCTCAAAACATCGACACGTCTAGTTGGGAGCGGGTAGGGATGTTGCTTTAAATGTGGAAGCATTTTGAGTTCTCTTTCTATCACGAGAAGTTCTTTAGGAAATCCCAGCTCGCGCACCATCTTCTGGATCCACCGCTGCCTTACGATTTCTTCAGGCGTTGCAGCGACCCACTGCTGACGGATATTGTCATAGACTTGCTTCATTCTGGCAAGATCAGACCGTAGTTGCCATCATTTCTTCTGTAGATGACTTTCAGCTTGTGGTCTTCTTCTCCTCGGAAAAGCATGAAAGGATCGTCGGAGAGTTCCATCTTCATGATCGCTTCTTCTGCAGTGAGGAACTTCAAAGGACGTTTATCATTGCCGATGATTTTAGGAGGACGGTACTCGTCGATGATTTCTTGCTTATTTTCGCTCTCAATTTCTTCGTTGAACTCTTCGATGGTCCCAAAAGGCCGTCCGAGGACATTAACTTCCATGTCGACGACTTTTAAGCCTTTTTTGTGATGGTCTTGGATACGGCTTTTCCAGCGAGTAATTTTGGATTTGAGTTTATCGACCGCTTTATCGATTGAAGCATACATATCGCTGCTGCTGCAAGCGACTTTGACTTTGAAATGATCGAACTTCATGATGATGATGCACGTATGCTCGAGCTTTTGAATATCGAGGGTGACGTGAAGTTCGGTGATATGATTATGGAAATGATCGAGCTTGGAGAGTTTGTCGATCGCATGATTTTTCATGGGCTCAGTGACAAAAACACCTCGTCCATTAATCGTGATGCGATTTCCTAGCGCTTCTTCTTGTGCATCGAATTTTGCTTTGTCAACCATAACGGCTTTCCTTGTGTAGAAAATAGTAATTTTTTACTTTTTTTGCCCATTATATGCCATTGTCGATTTTCGGTAGACAAAATAGACGCCGCCAGCGGCTAACAGCTGCTTCAAAGTCAATCCGCTGATCATCTGATGGGTCAAACTAAAAATTTGCCCATCAACTATTTCAACAAGCTTGGCTAAGACATAAAAGATGACTGCGCCATAGATGTATTTGTCGCCTTTCATAGGGAAACAAAGACAGAGCAAGGGAAGTGCGATGATCGAAAAATACTGTACCAGCAAATAAAATCGTATGTCTCCGGACCAGGCCCAGTAAAAGATACTTCCCATCCCGGCTAAGATCAAAAGAGGAGCGATGATCTTGGCCCTGTTCAAAGAGATCCTTTCAGAAATGACACCGGCTACAAGGGCCATGAGTGCCGTTGAAATGGAAATCCGGTCCCAAAATAGTCTTGGATCGGAGGGATCTAAGTGGTAATAACCTGAACCCAATCCGATACCGATACTCGCGATGAAGAACACTGTCCAGATGCTTCTTAAGAATGTCGTTCTTTGATGACCTAACTTCCAAAGTCCCATCAGGCCAAAAACTAAAAATAGAACGTCTGGCGCAACTAAGAAAAAATTCGGAATCCCCAAAAATGACCGTTCATCCGCATAGGCATTGACATCCGAAGGATCGTAAATTGGAGAACAAGAAAGAACAAAAATTACACTGAAGAGCGCAAGAGCGATGAAGATCCAGCCTTTTCTATCCATCTCTTCCGTATATCTTTATTCCCCAGTTGACCGCAAGCAGCCATTATGCCGCGTCCTTTATGACGGCGGAGCAGCACTTGATAGCCTTTGTCAAAAATCCTTTTGGCAAAGGCCTCTTGGACTTCTTCTTCCGGGGGCTGGAAACGGCTTTTTCTTTGAGAGTTATACGGAATCAAATTCACTTTGACTTTGAGGCCCTCTAAATAGGCGGCAAGCTGGTCAGCGCACTCCAAAGAGTCATTCAGGTCCTTGAGTAGAACATACTCGATCAAAATCTCTCTTCGCGGGTGTTTGCAATACTCAACCAATGCTTTTTTCAGGGCTTCTAGATTCCATTTATGGTTGACCGGCATCACACGGTCTCTAATTTCATCAGTTGGAGCATTGATGGAGACCGCTAGGTTCAATGCCGGATCGGCATCCTCGATAAACCGGTAAATCTCATCGAGGCATCCGCTGGTCGAAACGGTGATCCTGCTGGGCCCAAATCCAAGACCTGCGGGATCTGTCAGCACCCGGATTGCTTGCATGACATTGTCATAGTTGTCAAAAGGCTCGCCCATCCCCATGAAAACAATATTGCGGACGGGAGAGTTCAAAACGAACCGAGCAGTAAAAACCTGTGCAACAATTTCGCTGACCGTCAGCGATCTTAAAAGCCCCATTCTTCCCGTCTCGCAAAAGGTGCATCCCATTTTGCAGCCGACCTGAGAAGAAATGCACAGCGTGACACCTGCTTGCATCGGAATTAAAACAGATTCCGTTTCAAGGCCGTCGGACAACTTTAATAAAAACTTAGTGGTGTCTCCATCATGCTGCTCTGAGACGATCGGAGGCAGGGTTTGATCGACAAGCTGGAGCATCTCCTGGATAAGGGCAAGAGCCTGCGGCTCTGCCCATCTGGAAGGATCCATCCGGCCTGTTTTGAACCAGTCCGAATATAGCAATGCGGCATGCCGCTTGCCTTTTCCTAAGCGGCCATAAACGAACTGAACGAACTCTGATTGTGTTTGAGAAAGCATTGCACCGAACAGGACTTGAACCTGTAACCACCCGGTTCGAAGCCGGGTACTCTATCCGATTGAGCTATCGGTGCAAAGGTGACAGATATTAGCAAAACAGGTGCTTAAAAGAAAGGGGAGCATTATTCTAAGGGTTATGACGGAAGAAAGAGTCGAGGGCATCGTCCTCAGAAGCACGATCTACAAAGAGAATCATCGGATCATCACGCTGTTTACCTCTGAGGCGGGGCTCATCAGCTTGATGGTCAAAGGGGTGAAAACTCCGGAAAGGATGGTTCTTTTGAGTCCTTTTTCTCAAATTGAAGTCTTTTTTCGAAAAAAGCTCTCTGATCTATACCTTTTGAAGGACGGCTCGTTAATCGCTGATAATTTATTTTTAAGAGAAAAATGGGAGTATTTAGAAACAGCAGGGAAAATGGGCCAGATGATCCTGCATTCTCAGATGCCGGGCAAGCCTGCTCCTTTGCTGTATGCTTTATTTTTGGCATGTCTTAAGCAGCTGCCTCAGTTTGAGGAACCAGCGCCTTTATTATTACTTTTTTATTTGAAACTTCTGACCCATGAAGGGATCTTGTCTTTGGATGACAGGGCTGTTTTTCCTATTCCCCTTTCTTTGGAAGATTGGGATATTATGATGGAGCTGGCCCAAAGTAGGTCGTTTAAAAGGTTGTACAAGAGAAAGGGGTTAACCTCTCTCTTGCAACAACTCGAAAAAAATTTCAAAGATATCGTATAAGACTTGCGAAAGGTGGGACTCGAACCCACAATGAGTTTCCTCACTACCACCTCAAGGTAGCGTGTCTGCCAATTCCACCACTCCCGCAAAATGAGGACTAGATCTTAATGGGTCGGAAAAAAGAAATCAATAGTAGAACTCAAGTGCAGTTTAACAAAACATCCCATTTGGGCTGAAAAAATTTTGCATCTGTTGAATTGTATAAAAAAAATCCCTCCCCATCTTTCTTATAGGGAGGGATCTTGTCTTTCACTGAGATTTTAGAAAAATCCAATGAACAATAGCTTAGTTTTTTTGAAGATAGAGTTCTCGAAGCATATTGATAGACGAATTAGCTTTAAAAGTGGCAAACACTACTGATGCTAGACCAGCGATTAAGAGCCCCTGCAAACCCATGCGAGTTTTTTTATACTCAGGTTTAGTGTAGTAAAGCCCGATAGCACTACCAGCAATCAGACCAGCTCCAGTGATGTTTAATTTGACGATGCTATTCAAAGTGGAAATTTGGTTTAAAATAAGTCGATGTGTTCCATTTATGAGGCGTAGCCAGCTGACTTCTGCTTTACCCAGAAGCGCTTTGGGTACAACCTGTATTCTTGCACTTATCTCGCCAGTTTCAACAATTGTCGAGGCTTTCTCCAAATAACTCTTAAATTGTTCCTTAAATGAATCATAATCATTTCTGCATGAGAAACTAAATGGATAAAATTTCATCCAATCCCAATCACTATTTTGTATTCCAGCCTCAGGAGAAACATATTCAGAGCTCTTCAGGGAAAAAGAAAATTCTGGTGAAGGATCAAAACGTAAGTCTACACCCAGGTTTCCATTAATTGCTGCCATAATAAAACATCCTTTTGTTGTTACTTTTGTTGTTAAAAACACAACTATTTTAATTGACACTTGTGTTTTATTTCAACTATTTAAAAAAAATAATAAACGTTCACTTTTGTTTAATTTCGTAATTAAATAAAATTATATTAAATAATTTATGCCTAATAGATTTAAGAGTCGTTTACTGTAGGAGAGGCTAGATTACATACTAAAATTAATTTTTAAAAATCGGGTAATGGCAAAGGCTTTGACACAGCCCAAACGTCAAAATTTTTGTTAAACTGTACCAAGTCGATGAAACATTCCCTTGTCACTCGGCTCCTTCCTTTTAAACGGCCTCTAGGCTATAGTCACGCTTAAGATGCGATGTACCACTTACTGCACAGCCGCGGCTTATGATATCCCCCGGCTTTTCCAGTCCTTACAGAAATTCGGCTCGGCTCAGATGTTCCGCGATTGCGCGCACATTCTGATCAAGGAAGACCGCAAGCCTAAAGGCGATATCTTTTATTTCTCTTATGGCTGCGTCGTATTATGGGGATTTACGGATGAAGAAGAGATTGCCATTTTAGGATCTCTCAAAGAATTCGAAAAACATTCTATTCCCAAAGCTGAAATGGACGAGTTCACCTTCGGCTATGGCGATAATATGCGAATCGAAGAAGATGAGATCATCCTTCAAACGAAAAATACCCTGACCAAATTAGCCATTTCTTACGGTCTAGCTCAGTCTGTGAAATTGACGACGTTCGAAGAGACGATCCAAAAGACCATTGATAATACGAAATACCTTCCTGAAGACTTAGCAACGAAGGGGAAAATCGTCCTATCAAGGAAAGAAATCTCTCGTAAAATGGGCGAGCTGTTCATCGAAAGAAACTTCATCAGCCTCCATTCTGAAATCTTGGATACGCCGGAGTTTTTCTGGAACTATCCTGAACTTGAGCCTTTCTACCGAAGGACTTCTCATTATCTCGATGTGGCCAAAAGAGTTGAAGTCCTTAATAAGAGACTCGGAGTGGTGCATGAGCTGTTTGAGATCTTAAGCAACGAGCTGAACCACCAACACTCATCCCGTCTTGAGTGGACCATCATTATCTTGATCTTCATCGAGATCATGATCGTGGTCATGCGAGACCTTTTCCATATTATATGAAATCTGTTTTACTAGGACTTATCTGGCTCTATCAGTGGACGATCGGTCCCGTGATCGGAAACCGCTGCCGGTTTTATCCCAGCTGCTCGAATTATTCCAAAGAAGCCCTGCAAAAACATGGTGTTTTTAAAGGACTCTGGCTCACCGTGCGGCGACTCTGCCGCTGCCATCCGTGGAATCCCGGCGGCATCGATTTTCCCCTAAAGACTGCACGAAGCTCTTCCAATAGTTTTTCAAACCGTTCTTGATGAGAGCCGTTGCTCCGATATATTGCCAAAACTCTATACGGAGAGACCTTAGGTTGCCACTTGACCGGGTGAAGATGAAATTTAGCGGCGAGAAAATCAGGTAAAAATCCCACTTCAGATGAGCTGGCACAGATATTGGCGATTAACGACCAGCTGGGGATCCGGGACTTTACAGGAATGTCAGAGCCGTACTTTTGAGTCCAGGCTTGCTGGAGCGATAGAACTTCCATTTGATCTTCAGGCAAAAGGACCGGCTGTAGGGAGGCCTTTTTTTTCTTGGAGTAGAGTTGGAAGGAGCCTTTTCCAATTTCTGTTGCAATCACTCCTTTCCATGGTGCATTGTCCAAAACTAATGCGATATCTGCCTCGTTGCGCAAAATGGCTGCATAGGCACGATCGGGTCTTAAGTGCTTAAAGTCGATTTTTTCGACGGAAAGAAGCGCAGGGACAGCAATCTGTGCGATGGCATGAGTTGTGACAAGACGAAGAGGTGCTAGCTCTTGTGAAATGACTAAACTTCTGAGCTGCTTGATCCAATCTTCTATCCGGGGAAGCAGGAGCTGGCCTTCAGGAGTCAGGCAAAATTGCCGTTTTTCGTGAGTGCAGAGGGGAAGCCCGAAAGCAGTCTCGACACGGCGAACGGCTGCGCTAGCAGCGCTCTGGCTTAGGTGATGGTAGATAGCAGATTTACCGAGGCTTTTCATGAGGGCTGCCCCGATAAAAAGCTCGACATCGGCAATTCTCAAACTCTTTAAAGTGCTTTCTATTTTTTCAGAACGAAGTTTCATATCTGTTTTATCGATAATGAACATCAAATATATCGAAAATACAAATAAATAGCAAATTGGTATTGTGAGATTTTTAAGGGGTAATTGAATGCATAAGGAAAGCGGGATTTTGAGTTTTTTCCAAAAGATCTGCCGGTTTAACTTCGGCAATTTCGAAAGAGAGGAATTCAAAAAGTTCCTTAGAATGGGCCTCATCTTTGCCCTGATCATTGGGGTATACTGGACGCTCAGACCTTTAAAAGACGCCCTCTTTATTCACTTGGCAGGCAAGCTCCAGCTCCCCTACGCAAAAACAGTCTCGGTCATCGCCCTCTTGCCGCTGGTGATGTTCTATACAAAACTTTTAGAAAAAACATCCCGCGAAAGGATGCTAAGAATCCTCCCGACTTTTTACGGCTTTGCGGTGCTTTTCTTTGCCGGTTGCATGTTTTTTGCCCAAGGATCTTCCGAAGAGATTGCTCAGCGGACAACTCTTCTTTCATGGGCGACAACAGGTTTGGGATATGTCTGGTATGTCTTTGTGGAGAGTTTTGGATCTCTGGTCATTGCACTCTTTTGGGCCTTTGCCACCGATACGACAGATCCAATTTCCGCTAAACGAGGGTTTCCACTAGTCGTTGCGATTGGACAAATCGGTGGAATTCTTTTCCCTTATGGGATCGGAGGAATGCCTCATCGTCTAGGGCTGTCTACTGATACGCTCTCAATGGTTATCCTGGGCGGGCTTATTTTGCTGATTCTTCCCCTGCTGAAGTATTTTCTCAAAGCAACGCCATCCCATCTGATGGCCTCGTACGAAGGAAAGAATGAAAATGCTGTGGAAAAGAAACAAGAACCCGGCTTTTTAGAAGGACTCAAGCTTTTGTTAAAACACAAGTATCTCTTGGGAATTTTTGCTGCCAACTTCATTTATGAAGTCGTCGTGACGATCTTTGACTTCAACTTCAAAGTCGCTGCAAGTTCCCAGTATACAGGTGTCGCCTTGAGCCACTATTTAAGCTTGTATGGCTCTAGTGTCAACGTCGTCTCACTAGGCTGCCTCTTGCTCGGTATCAGTAACGTCACACGCTTCTTAGGTGTCGGAGTTGCCCTAGCCGCTATGCCTATCATTGTCGCAGGTGCTCTCGTCGGCTTTTTAAGCATGGATACTCTAGGGTTCCTCTTTATGCTCATGGTCGGCTCTAAAGCGATCAACTACGCCTTGAACGGCCCTGCTTTGAAACAGCTCTACATTCCAACCACGCCCGATGTTAAGTTCAAAGCTCAGGCTTGGATCGAGACATTCGGATCCCGTTCTTCTAAACAAGCCGGATCTGTTTTCAACATGTCGCTCGCGCCGCTGCAGAAGGGATTTGGCCAGCTCGTTGGCAAGGCTCACTACATGATGCTCAGCGGAGCGATTTGCTTCCCGCTGCTAGGATTATGGTTTGTTGTCGCGATTTACTTGGGAAGAAAGTTCAAGAAAGCTGTTCATGAGAAGACTGTTATCTGTTAGTAGTTCAAGGGATGAAAAGCTCTTTGCCGGGACGCAGCTTATCCGTATCAAGGTGATTAGCTTTTTTGAGCGCGTCTATTGAGACTTTATATTTCCGTGCGATTTTCCAAAGATTTTCCCCTGTCTGCACAACATGCGTTCTTTTTCCTTTCACAGTGACTGCAGCTACCTGTTCTTGCACAGCGGGTTTTGATAAAGCTGGCAGCCGGTCTTTTGCAAATGTTTGCAATGTTACGAGATGGTCGTAAGGTTCAGGACAGGGAAGATCGGAAAAGGCATACAGCTTTTCTGCAGCTTTTTTCCAAATGGCATCGGAACGCGGACTGGTGATGATCTCCTTTAGAAAAGTATCTAAAGCGCCTGTTTTAGTCGAAAAAAGATCGAGGAACATCATCAAATCAGGATCATCGAGTTTTTTGAGAATAAAATCTCGGTCCCATTCCAAAAGAATCTTGGCAGCCAAAACAGATCTGCAGCGGACATAGCTAGAAAGAAGATTTTTTAAACGAAGGGGGGAGAGATCCTGAGAGAGTTTCTGCTCTTGGGTGAACTGCTCGACTAGCTTCCAATCGCCTTGCGCGATCACCTCAATGACATATTCGGATGGAAGAGGCACTCCCGCCCGATTAAAAAGAGTCATCAGGGTTGTGAACTCAGGCGTGAGATAAAACGCTTCAAGAAGAGAAGACTCCCGCGGCATTTTCGACTGCTTGAGCTCAAAAAAAAGCCCCTTGGTCGTCAAAGGAAATTTTTCAGTCTTAATAAATTGTACAATCCCCTGGAACTGATCTTCCGTTAGTCCTGGATAGACCGTAATATCGACTTGTTCTGGACCGTCTTTCCGCTGATAGGTAAGCATTCTTTTTTGCAGTGGAGAACCCTGAAGAGCCTTTTCCAAGTTGATAAAGTGGAAGGCCGCTAAGCTGGCTAGTGCCAAATCTCTTTTATTATACCCTTCTTCAATCGGGTCTTGACTCCCCAGCATATCGACAAGTTCTGCATAGGACATTGTGGCGAAATGAGCAATTGTTTCAGCATTCGTCAGTTGATTCGGAGCTTTAGAAGTCGGCTGAAGCTCAAAAGCCACCGCTTCCTTTTTATCACGGGCAACAAAGTAAAAAAAGGATGTGAGAAGACCGATGTTCAAAGCGCCGCTAAAAATCAGAGCTTGGGTCAAAAAACGGCCTTTTTTTGCCCACTGTTCTTGCAGAGGAGTATTCAAATGTGGTATCCTCACTTTTCATATCAATTTAGCTGTAGGAATGTTTAAATGAAAGTCCCACTCTCATGGTTGAAAGAGTTTTTGCCACTGACTGCAACTGCTCAAGAGATTTCTGATACATTGACCTCTTTGGGCATCGAAGTTGAAAAAATTATTGGCCTGACCTCGACATTTACAGGCGTTGTTGTCGGAAAAGTCCTCAAAGCTGATCAGCATCCCAACGCCGACCGCCTCCGCGTTGCGACAGTCACTGACGGAACCGAAGAATTTCAAATCGTCTGCGGAGCGCCTAACTGCCGCGCCGGAATTTTAACACCTTTGGCCCGCATCGGAGCTGAGCTGACAGATGCCGAAGGAAAAAAATGGAAGATCAAAAAAAGCAAACTGCGCGATGTCGAATCATCCGGCATGCTGTGTTCCGGAAAAGATCTCAATCTTTCTGAAGAGGCCGACGGGATCATCGAACTGCCCTCTGATGCAATTTTAGGATCCGATTTTTCCAGTTACGTTACCGATCCGGTTTTGGATATTTCTCTGACTCCAAACCTCGGCCATGTGCTAAGCGTTTTAGGAGTTGCACGCGAACTTGCTGCGTATTACAAAACAGTCGCTAAACGTCCTGTCGCTGACCTGAAAGAGACCGGTCATAAAAAAATCGCCGTTGAAGTGACAGATTCTAAACTCTGTCCTCGTTACGCCTGCAGGATCATGACCCAAATTAAAGTCGGACCTTCTCCTGAATGGCTCCAAAAACGGCTCCAAGCCTGCGGCCTTCGCCCCATTAATAATATCGTCGATGCCGGCAACTATGTCATGTGGGAGTGTGGGCAGCCGCTCCATATCTTTGATCTAGACAAAGTCGAAGAAAAAATTATCGTCGGACCGGCACAGTCCCCGACATCTTTGGAAACTCTCGATGAAAAAAAACGGGAAATCCCCCCGCAAACGCTCATGATCCAAGATGGTGAAAAACCACTCGCCATTGCAGGCATCATGGGAGGATTGTCATCGTCAGCAACTGAAAAAACAACCAACATTTTGATCGAGTCTGCAGTTTTTGATGCAGGATCGATCCGCAGATCAAGCCGTCTCCTGGATCTTAAAACAGACGCCTCTTACCGTTTTGATCGTGGAATCGACGGTGCAAATGCCGTCCATGCTTTGGACCGCGCAGCTGCCTTGATTCAAGAAATTGCAGGCGGAGAGGTCCATTCTCTTGTCGATGTCAAAGCACATGCTTTTACACGCCGCATGATCCCCTGCAGACTGTCAAGACTGCAGCAAATGCTCGGGTTTTCTTTAAGTTTAAGTGAAGCGGCATCTCTCTTTGAAAGACTCGAGATGCAAGTCAAAACCTCCCAAGATATTTTAGAGGTCGTTGTTCCAACCTATAGAAACGATCTTCAAATTGAAGTTGACTTGATCGAAGAGGCCGCGCGCCTCTACGGCTATAATAACATTCCTCGCAAGTCTCCTGTTTATACAGGATCGGCCCTTGCCGACGCTCCTCTTTATCGATTGGAAAAAGAGATGAGAACTCTTTTGCTAGAACAGGGACTGCAAGAGTGCATCACCTGCGATCTCATTAGCCCCGCTCTGTCAGAGCTGACAATGGAAAAGGGCATCCCTGAAAACAGCACGATTCATGTCCTCCATCCCCGATCGATTGATCAATCCGTGCTGCGCACCTCTCTCATGGGTGGTCTGCTTCAAACGGTCAAGCACAACATCAATCATCAAGTCGAAACTCTCAATGCCTTTGAAGTCGGAAGAATCCACTTCCGAGAAAAAAATGAACTCCTGAATGAACTCCAGGAAGCTTCATGCGCAGGAATTTTGCTGACAGGCAAAAGCCGTCAGCACCATTTCGACCGCAAACCTCAAGAGTTTGATTTTTTTGACATGAAAGGCATGGCTGAAAATCTTTGCGAGGCTTTGCGCATTGCCAGATATACTTTCGAGCCTTCACATCTGCATACGCTTCATCCTTGGCGGCAAGCGAAGATCAAAAGCGGAGAAGCCACTATTGGAGTTTTGGGCGAAGTTCATCCCCAGCTTCTTTTAAAGCTCGATATCCACCAAAGAGTCTTTTTTGCAGAACTGAATTTAAATGACATTCTGGCTCTTAAGAAAAAGGGCAAAAACTTTTCTGAGCTAGCGGCCTTCCCTTCATCCGAACGGGATTGGACAGTGACATTTAAAGAAAATGTCCCGATTGCAACGATCGCACAGACCATCGAAAGAACAAAGTCGCCCTACTTAGAACATTTTTATCTTTTGGATCTTTATACGAGCGATCAACTCGGGAAAGACCGCAAAAATGCGACTTTTAGATTGAGCTATCGGGATCCCTCCAAGACCATGGCATTCGAAGTTGTCGAGCAAGAACATCAAAAACTCACACATTCTGTAGCGGAAAAGTTGCGGGATTGCTTATTATGAGGAAAGAACCTGTCTTGAAACGGCCTTTTCTGGATTTTTAGAGAGTTTTTTGACAGATTTGAGAATTTCGAGTTAGCACAATGTTCATAGAACATGGGCTAACGAGAAATTGTTAAAGCTGCAAAAAAACCTCCAAAATCGAAAAAGGAGGTTTCAAGACAGGTTCTAAAAAGAGCGTGTTCACAAACTTAGACATTTCTATTTTATAAAAATTTCTGATTTCGTAAACATACTCTAAAGGAAGGTTTCTCATGAGCCGCTATCTCTATTTACTGGGCTTCTTCGGTCTTTTTCTTGCTGGATGCTGCAAAAACAAGCAAGAATGCGACGTCGTTTCGACGCGCTATATCCATAAATATGGCTATGCCGTTTCAAAAGATGAATTCGAAGAAAGAAAATATCCTGGCCAAGTCGTCACTGCCCTCAAAAATGGCGTCACGATTACATCCACTTATGAAAATGGCGTCTTGCATGGACTCAGCCGACACACCTTCCCTCACAGCCAGACGATAGAGACCGACCACTTATACAATCAGGGCTCTCTTGTCAAAGTCAACGTCTATGACGTGACTGGATTGCCGCTCCGTGAAGAAGTGGTTCTCTCTCCAACCCGCTCTTCTTCTACAAAATGGTATACCGCTGGAACACCTCTTTCAATTGAAGAGTTTGCAGGCAAAGAACTCGTAGAAGCGCAATATTTCAATCTTCAGAATGAAGTCGAAGCTCAAGTTCAAAAAGGCAAGGGAACTCGCGTTGTCCGCACTATCCAAGGAATTTTAGTCTCTAAAGATGCTGTCGAAGAAGGCTATGTCGCAAAAAGTGAGACCTTCTACTCGAATGGATCTCCCGAAAGCATCGCTTTCTTTGCCCGCGGCGTCCTCCATGGAGAAAAGAAAAGCTTCACTGAAAACGGCGAGCCGCTTGCAGTTAGGGAATATATCGCTGGAAAACTCCACGGCAAAACGACCTTCTTTAAAAATGGCGCCCGCTATGTTGATGTCCATTATTTAGACGGCCTCAAAAACGGCCTTGAAATTCACTACATCGATGGCACTGTTGTTTCCCAAGAGATTGTCTGGGAAAATGACCATAAACACGGACCTTCTAAGTACTATGTCGAAGGAATTGCTCAAGTCGAGTACTACTATGATGGAGATCTCGTTTCAGAAGCAAAATGGAAAGAGCTCAATCAACTCGATGATATGATCAACCGAATCAGCCCCTCCGTCGCATGGAAGTAATTGGCTCCGGGCCGAGCATCCGAGTCCAGGTTCATTATAAGGCTGGTTCTCTTGAGAGAATCAGCCTTTTTTCATCCCCAAAATTTTCCCTAGAGTGCCCTTCTGCCCAAATAGACCCTTTTAGGACCTGGCTGAAAGCTTACTCCCAGGGACAATTCATCCCCTTTCCTTTGCCGCTACCGGGTGATACTTTCCAAGGCGATGTGCTTAGATTTTTACAGACGATCCCGTGGGGATCTGTTTGTTCCTATAAGGATGTGGCAAAAGCTGTCGGCAGCCCTCGGGCTGCAAGAGCCGTCGGCAATATCTGCCGAGGCAATCTGTTCCCACTTCTTATTCCATGCCATCGTGTGATTAGATCAGATGGAGAGATAGGCCGTTACACTCCCGACCCATCTCTCAAAAGACAACTTCTTCAGTTTGAAGGAGTTACGTTTTCTAAAACAGAAGCATCTTCTTGAGCTACTTCTTTTTGCTCAACGACAGAAGCCTCAGCACTTGTGAGACTCTTACCGCAGCTTTTATCCTTACGTGGACAATCACTGTTATTTGTGTTTCCACAACCCATTAATAGAGCTAATCCTAACACTGCATATACTCGTTTCATATTTTCCTCCTTTTTTCTTGGCATGATTCTTGCATATCTCAAATTGTGACTTTATAGCAAGGAGGCAATTATGGAAAAAGAAAAGATGTTAAAAAGGATTTCAGAGCTAGAAACCATTAACGATCAATTACTTACAGAGCTTAACTACCTAGATCAGCTTCTAAAGCAGATCGGCTTTGAACAAGGCCTGATTACCTTAAAGGCTGCAGCTCAAGAGCTTATAGAAGAAGAGAACCAGAAAGAAGAAAGAGCGTAATTAAAAATATTACTACGTATAGTAACATTTTAATATTTATGTTATAATAGTTATAAATTTATTAACTATATATACTATTATGACATCAAATGACATTACGTTTATTTTCAAAAAAGATACTGGCTCATTGGACCTGCGTTTTTTAGAGGCTCTGCAAGGCACTACTCCCATAGCTGTAAGCCGTGACGCAATTTCCTATGCCGTATCGGATGTTTTTAAGCGGCTGATTGAAAAAGATACCTCTAAGTTTGGGGAAACCATCCGGGGCTTAACCGCTTTTTCTGTCACTTTTAGCACTGGTGACCAGCCAAGATTAAAAATTGAGTCGGGAAAGGTTGAAATCCATCTAAACAAACTCTCTGCACAAACTACAGCCTTATTCTTCAAATCGATCCCCGCTCTCCAAACTCCCATATTAAAAGACGCCCCCGCTGAAGCTCAAAATAGAGCAAAAAAATTACATCAGGATTTACTCGATGAAAAGAATCCCAAAGCACAACAGCCTCTAGAGCTCGTTCCAGCCGCCGTCGCTAAGCGGATTGTTGTACTTCCTGTTCCCGCAGCGGCCTCTGCTACTCCCCCTAGAGAAGAACTTACATTGGAAGAGCAAATGCCGGTAATAATTGCTGCACTAATGGAGGGTCAATTTCCTGATACTAAAATCCAACGTTCAGCAGAAAGCGAGGGCGAGTTCTTTGGCGATTATCTGATGCATAGAGTCTTTGGGAAAATAGATTCCTGCCATTTCGATTTAGCCACGCATAAATTTACTCTGAATTTTTCACAAAAAAAAGATATTCGTTTAGCTAAACTCCCTGAAGGCAAATCCCCTGAGCAGTTAGCGGCATTAAAAATTCTTCATGGATCTACTCTCAGCATTGCAAAGCAAGTCAAAGGACAATTCAATATCAAAGAAGGAAAACTCACCTTCGAACCTGGATGCCTCAAACTTAATTGGAGCTGGAGCTCAGCTGAATTACTAGGTATTTTTCAAGGTCAAGGCAACGAAGTCATTATGCAAATTAAATACCTTAAAATCCCTCAACAGGGACCTGTGCCTGCACAAGACTTCGTTGACATCATCGAATGCAATCTTCCTAAGTAAGCAGAGCATAAAGCTCTTCTAGACTGATCGGCTGTATTTCACCCTCAAATTCGAGTAAATTCTGCGAAAGCGATGTTTTCTGTCCCTGCAATTTCAGAATTTTCTCCTCAATACTCTCTGCAACCAAGTACTTCCGAGCAATCACCGTATTTTTCTGACCCATGCGATGCGCCCTGTCAATGGCCTGCCTTTCGACGGCTTCATTCCACCACGGATCATAGAGGAAGACATAATCCGCTGCTTGAAGATTTAAACCCACTCCTCCGGCTTTTAGGCTCATTAAAAAAACCTGAATTTTTGGATCCGTTTGAAATGCGTTCACAGCTTCTTCTCTATTTTTTGTCTGTCCATCAAGATAGGCAAAAGGATATCCCTTTTCTTCCATCCATGCTTTAAACAGCCTCAAAACCGATGTAAATTGACTATAGAGTAAAACCTTATGGCCTGTAGAAATGGCTTCTTCCAGGTCGTTGCAGACCGTTTGAAATTTTGCACTCTCTCCTGCATTGCCGACAAGCTGTGGATGGCAGCAGATTTGCCTAAGTCTTAAGATCAGCTCTAATATTTCCATCTTCTGAGAAGAAAGACCCTGCTCTGTGACCTTTTTGGACCAAAGCAGATCGTTTTTCTTTGAGATAGTGGTCGTAGAAAGCTCTTTGCTCTTCTTCCCAGTTGACCCAAACGATTTGCTCTTGTTTTTCTGGAAGCTGCAGAGCGACTTCCTGCTTGGTTCTTCTTAACGTAAATGGTCGGATCTTTTTTCTAACTCTTTCAAATACCGGAGACTCTTTTCTCTCTCCTAAAAGCTCAGGCATCAAAAATCTAAATAATGACCATAGATCTTCATACCGGTTTTCAATGGGTGTTCCTGTCATTGCGAGTTTAAATTTGCTCCGCAAACGAGAGCATATCTGCGCTGTTAACGAATCTGGATTTTTGATCGCTTGCGCCTCATCCAGAATGATCGCTTCAAAATCAAGAGACTCCCATAGCATCCGATCAATTCTCAACTGAGCATAGGAAGTTAAAATCACTTTCTGTTTTTTGAGCTCTTCGACATTTTGAAAGCGATCTTCTCCTCGATGCAGGTAAACACTCATCGACGGCACGAACTTTTCAAATTCTCTTTTCCAGTGGAACAAAAGAGAAACCGGCATGACGATGAGTACAGGCTGCTCAAGCTCCAGCGTCGATAAAAATGCCATCACCTGAATGGTCTTGCCAAGACCCATCTCATCAGCTAAGAAGACCAGAAAATCTCGAACGATAAAGATACGCAAGCCACTGAAGACCGCTATTTTGATAATCAAAGAGCTTGCCTTGAAAATCTTCATCTGGAGAAATCTCTTCCCAAGCCGCGGACTGATATTCAGGAGGAATCGGCACAATACTCTCTAACAAACCGACATGGTGCCGTTTGACAGAGATCCCCTCTGCAACAATCTCTTCATCTGCAAGCGCTGTCCATTCTTGAGGAAATTCTAAAAGACCAATCTCGGTGCTGCTCAAATTCACAAAGCGGTCTCGACGAGTGAATGCTCCCATCACATTTTTAATATCTGTTTCGTGCTGGCCATAAGCGACTTTCCCTTTCACCAAAATATGGTCTGCCTGAGAAATCGTATCCAAGACAGCAGCTCCTTGCCGCACCACTTTTTTTCCCTGCGCATCGATAATCGTCCAGCCGATATCCAGAAGAAAAATCAAGCTCTTAACGACTTTGTCCATCGGGCAATAGTAGTGAGACCCTTCGACCTTTTTTCATAAAGTCGGTTTCTAGAAGATCTTTTTCCCAAAAGAGCTCTTCAGGAGCACTTCCTGTTTCTGTTTTGCCAAAAGGACCATAGTCCATCCAGAGGTCGGCAAATGCTCCTGTACGGTCTTTGAGTTTTAAGATTGGCATCGGCTCTGGTTTCCATCTTGGAATAGGACATTTCCAGACAAGAGGAGGAACATCCGGATCTTCAACCAGTGTTTTGAGCTCTAAAAGTGAAAGTGTCTGCGATTTGAGCCAGCTAGGGTCGATCTCTTCTTTCCAAAAACGGAAAATCTGATGCTGCAGAGCGCCCTTGGCAAAAACAGCCTCGCAAGTTGAAAGATCTTCTTCTCGAGAAACTGTTTTGATCTTAGCTGTGACAGAAAAATTCTCGCTGGAAGCTTCGATGAGGTAGAAAAACTCCAACCCGGTAAAAGGGTCCAAAACGACCTTCTTGCCTTTCCAGGCAAGCTGGCCCCCTACAGCCAGCCTTTTCAATTCTTCTTTAGAGCTGCTGCGGAAAATCTCTTCTTCGGTACAATCTGTCTTCATGGAGCAATAAATTAAAGTTATGGGATATGCGGGCTGAGCAGCTCTCCAAAACCCATCCGCTTAAAATCCTGCAGCATCTTCCAGAGATTCCAGGCATTACTAAAGAAACTTCTAAGTTCTTGCGTTGGAAAAGCCTGGTCTATCTGCTGCGCCATGATACGAATCATATTTTTAAACGGTACTTTTGGAAACATCCTCTCCAGTATACGTGGAATATCCTTAAATCGTATGCACAGAAAAAGCCGTTCAAGCGAGAGGGGGGAATTTTTTCTCTATAACTTTGATTCCATCGAAGAATTTCAAAAATCTCTTACTGCTCCGCTAGTCGTTGTCGGCTATTCGTATTGCCATAAACCTCTAGAGTGTCCCTGCGGACACTTTACCGATAGTACATCCATGATGAGAACCATCCCGTCTGCGGCCAGTGTTTCATTGGAAAATCGGTCCATGCTCTTCCAACTGAGAATACCAAAGTCTTTTTCATCCCAACGGTCCACTACATCGGCGAGCAGTTTTTTAAGCTTCTAGAGACCTATAAAGCAAGTGAAATGGTCTTTCTGATCACAGCTTGCGAGCTGACTTTGGAGATGTTTGGGGACTGGGGAAATATGCTGAATATCCGAGGTCTTGGCGTCCGTCTCGATGGACGGATTTGCAATACGATGAAGGCCTTTGAACTCTCTGAAATCGGCATTAAACCGGGGACTGACAGTGGTTCGAGATGAAACTCAAGCCAAAATCTTAGAATTAATTCGCTTCATTAAACAAGTGTGAGAGTCTTCTGAAAGGTTTAGGCCGATCAGCTAATTTAAAGGGACGTACACGCGGAGCCGCTTCACAAGCAGAGCAGCAGCACCCTTTGGTCTTTTCTGCACAGGGAAGACACGAGAGATAAAGCTGATTGCAGTCCATATTGGCGCAATTGAAGTAGAGATCTGATTTTGCTGCACAATGGATGCAGCTGCTAATGACTTCTGAGGGTTCTTTTTCACTAATCGGCACCGCCAATCGATCGTCAAAAACAAAGAGCTTTCCTTTCCAATGCTTGGAGCCGGCCTTCAGGCCGTATTTAATAATGCCTCCCTTGAAGCTGATAGACATTGTTGAATCCCTCTTCTTTTAAAAGAGCGGAATAGACTTCACACCGGATGCCTCCCGTGCAATACATCATCACTTTGGTCTTTTGAGGGTCGCACTTTTCTTTGAGCTTTTTGGCATATTTGGGAAATTCTCTAAATTGCTCCAATGTGGGAAGTTCAGCTCCTTCAAAATGACCGAGCTTCCCTTCGTAATCGTTTCTGACATCGAGAAGACAGGTCTGATCGTCCTTTTTTTCGAGCATCTCCTGCCATTCTTGAGCATTCAAATGGACCCCTGTTTTGCTCATATCAACAGAGACGTCCATGGCAACGAGCTGAGGGCGGGTCTTGACGGTGGCTCTTGGGAAACAGTGTTCAGGATAAGCATGGATCTTGAATTCGATGTCTTTGAAGCGAGGATCCGAAGAAAGCCAGGCCATATATTCCTCAGCAGCGGAGGGACTTGCACTCATCTGACCGTTGATTCCATCGTGGGAGATGTAAATTCTTCCTTTAATATCGCGGGTTGAAAAAAAATCTTTATGACGAAGCACCTCAAGAGCAGGGTTTTCGAGCGCTGTAAAATAATAATATGCAAGGACCGCATAAGATGTCATGCCGATTATTATACTAGAAATTCTGAATCCTGAAGAGCCTCTAAGCAATCATTTACCCTTGTTAAAAATTTGATCCTGAACTACCATTATTCCCTTAATATTGTTATTACTTGGAGCGAACAATGGTACGTTATACTGGCCCTAAAAATCGTATTGCAAGACGTTTTGGCGTCAATATCTTCGGACGCGCTCGCAACCCTCTTCTTCATAAAGCAGAGCCCTCCAGGCACAACACGGGGCTAAACGAAAAAAGAAATCTGACTATGGCACTCAGCTAGATGAAAAACAAAAGCTGAAAGCCATCTACGGCATGATCACTCAAAAACAACTCGTCCGCTACTACAAAGAAGCTCTCCAGAAGAAAGGCGTGACTTCTCACCTCTTCCTCCGCCGTCTTGAGTGCCGTCTTGATAACATTGTTTATCGACTTAAGTTTGCACCAACGATTTTCGCAGCCCAACAGCTCGTTTCTCATGGACACGTCTACATCAACGGCAAAAAAGTCGACCGACGTTCATTCGAAGTCAAAGCTGGAATGGCTATCTCAGTCAAAGCTAAGTCTCAAGCAATGGGCCTCATTAAAGACTCAGTTGCTAATACTTCACGCGATATTCCAGAATATCTCGAGCTCGATGCTGGCAGCATTTAGCGGAAAACTCTTGAGCGAGCCTCATCTCGATCAGATCCCTTTCCCAATGCCAGTCAATATCGCGATGGTTTGCGAGCATATCGCCCACACGAACTAAGACTAAAAATAAATTCTTGATGAAAAGACCTCCTTTTTGGGAGGTCTTTTCATTTCTAGATCAAACGATCAGAACGAATTCCCCGATTAATAAAGACAATATCCGGCATCGGAGGATTTTCTTGAGCCTTGAGCCGTTGCAGCCAGACGGCATAAGTTTTCTTTTCATACTCATCCCGTCTTTTAAGATGATTCAAAGCATGTCCATAATGAACAAGTGCCTCAACAATACTTCCACTTAATAAACTTAAAAAATATTGTCTTATATCTAAACCGTATTTAATTTGCTCTTCTCTAGCGCGATAATTAAAGTAATCCTGGGGATTTATTGTTTTAGAAGGTCTTTCGATTTTAAGTCTGAATAGCTCTTTTTCTTTTGTCTTTTGAAAAGAAGAGACCTTGTGCGCATTCCACAGGCGCTCCTCTTTCTCAGGAGGAAATTGTCCTTTTTCTTTATCGGTTACACCGCTTTCTTCAACTTTCATTTTCATAGAGAATATCAAAACAAGAAATTCCTTGTATCAACAATTTTTTGCGTGATGGATTTAAAGATCTCGTTAAGATAATATGAGCGCGTGTTAATTATTAAACGTGTAACCCAAAAGGAAATTAAAATGAAAACAACATCATTGACATTGTTAACAACAGCAATGCTCTCTCTTACATCTTTTGTGTCAGCTGATGCTGCTCCAGAATGTGAAGTAGAAATGAAAAAATGTGAAACTGCTAATGATAGCCGTGTTTATGTTGCTCCAGAGTTTATGTGGTCTCATTTCCACGGTCCAGTTGAAACCGATTCTTTCGATTTCAGCTTGAATCAAAACGTCTATTATGGCGGTTTGAGATTCGGTCATGAGTATTTAAAGCCAGACGCTTTCTACTCTAACACAGACATCGTTGCTCTGATGGGAACAACACACTCGACCGCACAAAACAACGGCGAGAAGACAAAACTTTGGGAGCGAACTCGCGAGACATTCAAAGGCGAGCGCGGACATCTTTGGACTAACGCAGAGCAACGCCTCGGTTATACCTTTGCTAGCTCGCTTGCTCCTAGCTGCACAGTCTCTGTTTACGGAGCTCCTGGTTTCCACTACGAACACGTTAATGGAAAACACGCTTATTGGTACTATGCTGCAACTGGTATGAAAGCTATGCAACAGTTTACTGATAGTTTCCATGTCGGAGCTGACGTGAAAGTGATGTATGCTTTCGGCACCCAAGATAAATACAACATGGCACTTCCTACAACCTTAGGAAAAAAACAGTTCTGGGGTTATGAAGTTGGAGTCCCATTTGAATGGAAACTCGGAACAGAGAAAGCTTTTGATGTTCAAGTGAAGCCTTATCTCCTCAAACTCAACACAAACAGCCAAGAAACAATTCTCGGCGCACGTCTTGAGTTAGGATATAACTTCTAAGCTTTCAAAAGCTGCCTTAGCACATAAGGCATGATGCCCCCATGGCGGTAGTATTCTACTTCGATGGGGGTATCTATTCTGACCTTTAATTTAACTTGTTTCTTCTTCCCATCTTTCACAATATCCAATGTTACATCTTGATGCGGCTTTATCTCTGTAAGTTCTATCGAAAAGACTTCATCGCCTTTAATCCCTAAAGATTCAAAGCTCTCATCATTTTTAAACTCAAGCGGCAGCACGCCCATTCCGATTAAATTGCTTCGATGGATTCTTTCAAAACTTCTGGCCACAACAACTCTAACACCCAGCAGTGCCGAACCTTTAGCCGCCCAGTCTCTAGAACTTCCCATCCCGTAATCTTTTCCTGCAAAAATATTAATGGAATATTCTTCTCTTGATATTTCATTGCAGCATCATAAATCGGAAGAAGCGTCCCTTCGGGCATCAGCTTGGTGTAACCGCCTTCTTTTCCATCGGCCATTTTATTTAGAATCCTAACGTTGGCAAATGTACCCCGCATCATCACATTGTGATTGCCCCTGCGGCTTCCATAGCTGTTGAAATCTTGTTCTTTAACGCCAAGCGACAAAAGATATTTTCCTGCTGGCGTCTTTTCTGAAAATGCTCCAGCTGGTGAAATATGGTCTGTTGTGACAGAATCTCCAAAAAGAGCTAAGGCCCGCATCTTTTTGAATTCTTTTTGGGGCGGCAGATCCAAACCAAATTTTTCAAAATAGGGAGGCTTTTGGATATAGGTGCTCTTAGGATCCCATCCATACTGAGCTGTTTTTTTCATTTCGATCTCTTGCCAGACAGGATTGTCCTGCATGATATGCGCATATCTTTCTTTGAACATCGACGGCTGCAGAAATTTTTTAATCTCGTCCTGGATCTCATGCGAGGTCGGCCAGATGTCTCTCAAGAAAACAGGTTTTCCCTTCTTGTCATGTCCCGAGCGGCTCTTTCTCCATATCGATATCGATCCGGCCCGCCAGGGCAAACGCCACCACCAGCGGAGGCGACATCAAAAAGTTTGCTTTGACCGCTCCATGGATCCTCGCTTCAAAATTTCGATTGCCGCTCAGCACGCTCGCAGCGACCATATCGTATTGCTGGATCGCTTTTTCAATGCTCTCTTCTAATGGTCCGCTATTTCCAATGCAGGTCGTGCAGCCATAAGCCACCAGCTGAAATCCCAGCTGATTCAGATAGGTTGCAGTCCGCTCTTATCAAGATAATCAGTCACCACGCGGGATCCCGGCGCCAAGCTTGTTTTCACTAAGGGATTGACGGTCAGTCCTTTTTCTACAGCTTTTTTAGCCAAGAGGCCAGCGCCGATCATCACGCTCGGGTTGCTGGTGTTTGTGCAGCTGGTGATCGCTGCGATCACTACCGACCCATGGCTCATGACCATTTCAGCTTTTGACTCATCATCATACCCAGGACTTGCCACAGGCTCAGTGAAAGGCCTGTTCGCGACCATCTCCTCTTCATTCCGTCCTTGAGTTTTTTGACCATTACCGATGTTATGAGTTCCTCCGCTGTCATGCGAAGGAGAATAGACTCCGCCGGACATGGATGAAACACGTCTTGCATGCTCTACTTTATCTTTGCCGTAGCCGCCTTCTGGAATCGGCGCCGTCATCAAGTTATGAAACTTTTCTTTTAATGTATCGAGATTGATCCGGTCTTGCGGCCGTTTGGGGCCAGCAACACACGAAGCCACTGTTTTCAGATCGAGCTCGACGACTTTCGTGTAATCGATCTCACCCTTCTTAGGGATGCCAAATAATTTTTGGGCTTCCAAATAGGCTTTGACTTCTGCCACATGCTTTTCATCCCGTCCTGTCATACGGAGATAATCAAGCGTCTTTTCATCGCATGGGAAAAAGCCCATGGTCGCGCCGTACTCCGGAGACATATTTCCAATTGTGGCTCTATCGGCAACCGACAAAGAGGCAGTCCCCTCGCCAAAAAACTCAACGAACTTACCGACGACTTTTTCTTTCCGTAGAAGCTCCGTGATCCTCAAGGTCAAATCGGTCGCTGTCACACCTTCCTTCAATTTTCCTATAAGATGGACCCCGATCACTTCAGGAGTTTGGATCGAAACAGGCTGGCCGAGCATTGCAGCTTCGGCTTCGATGCCTCCGACGCCCCATCCGACAACTCCCAGGCCATTGATCATCGTCGTATGGGAATCCGTCCCGACTAACGTATCGGGATAAAGAACTGTCATATCGCCTTTTTTTCACTGATCACAACCGAAGCGATATTTTCTAAATTAACCTGATGGCAGATCCCGATCCCTGGCGGCACGACTTTGAATGTTTTAAAAGCCTCTTGGCCCCATTTCAAAAATTCATATCTCTCGCGGTTCCTGTCAAATTCAATCTGTAAATTGAACATGAAAGCGTCAGAGGTTCCCGAACGGTCGACCTGCACGGAATGGTCTACAACCAAATCTACCGGAACCTGAGGTTCAATCAGCCCTGCTTTAAAGCCCTGTACAGCGACTGCATCGCGCATCGCTGCTAAATCGACTAAGAGAGGCACCCCGGTAAAATCCTGCAAAAGCACCCGTGCAACAACAAATGGAACATCTCGATCCGACGGTTTTTGAGAGTTCCACTTAGCAAGCTCCTTGATATCGTCGTCTTTGACCTTCATGCCGTCGTGGTTTCTAAGCAGCGACTCGAGCATGATCCGGATCGAGACCGGCAGCCGGCTGATCTTGCCAACGCTCTGCTCTTCTAAGGCAGGAAGAGAATAATAGAATTTTCCCTGACCTAAAGATTTTAATGTCTTGAATGGATCGCCCATGCCTAACCTCATTTTCTATCCATATACTGTATAACAGCAAAAAGATCGAAATTTATATTCTTTTCTTGGGATGTTCCTAAAACTTCAATGCTCTAATAATTAATCTGTAATAAGCCTGAGCATCTTACATCGTGTTGACGAGAATTGTCGTCAACACCGTGTTGACGATAATTATCGTCATGATATAAAAAATTCTTAAAAACGCGACTTCCTTAATCTTTTGTAAGTTCACTTCTTTCTATTCTGGATATTTTCACTCCTTTCTGTAAAATCTATGGGATGACTAAGAAGATCTCATTTTATTCTCTCGTTATTTTGATCATCGCTGCGATCGACAGCATCCGGAACTTGCCGGCTGCTGCGTTATTCGGCAGCTCGATGATTTTCTTCTTCGTCTTCTCTGCACTGGTTTTTTTGATCCCCACGGCTTTTATTGCCGCTGAACTTTCTGCAACCTTTCCGGAAAAAGGCGGAGTCTACCACTGGGTTCGAACAGCCTTTGGTGAAAAATGGGCCATGCTTGCCATCTGGCTTCAGTGGATCAACACCATGGCCTGGTATCCGACCATCCTTTCCTTCATCGCCGGAACTGCTGCCTACTTAATCAATCCCGAGCTTGCCCAGAACAAAGCCTATCTTGTGAGTTTTATCCTGATTGTTTTCTGGGGACTAACACTGATCAACCTCAAAGGCCTCCACATCTCTGCTCTGATCAACAACATCTGCGCGATGATCGGAACGATCATTCCGATGATCTTCTTGATCACTCTCGGATATTATTTGGGTCTGTAAAGGCCAACCGCTTCAAATTAACTCGACTCTAGTAGTTTGATTCCTTCGTTGTCTCAGTCGACCAATTGGATTTCGCTGATTGCTATCATGGCCTCGTTCCTCGGTATGGAACTCTCCGGCGTCCATGTCAATGACATCAAAAATCCTCAGAAAAACTTCCCGCGAGCCGTCTTTCTCGCCAGCTTCTTTATTTTTGCAACGATGGTCTTAGGATCACTAGCGATTGCGTTTGTCCTGCCTGAAAAGAACATCAACCTGGTTTCCGGCGTCATGCAAGTCTTCAGCAACTTCTTCGAAGTCTTCGGCATCCGCGCCCTAACCGCCCGTTCTCACTTTAATGATTGTCATCGGATCGATCGGCTCCATCACCAACTGGCTGATCTCTCCTGCGAAAGGCCTGCTTCATGCAGCTGAGTTTGGATTTTTACCACCGTTTTTCACCCACAAAAATAAAGCCGGCGTTGCTTCTCACATCTTTTAGCTCAAGCAATCCTTGTCAGCCTTTTCTGCCTGATCTTCCTCTTAGTGCCCAGTGTGAACGCTTTCTACTGGTTTTTGACCGCTCTTAGCACCGAGCTCTACATGATCATGTACATCTTGATGTTCTGCTCGGCCGTTAAACTCCATTATTCCTACTCCAACCGGCCCAAAACCTTCAAAATCCCCGGCAAACATTGGGGCATGTGGATCACCGCTCTTCTTAGGACTTTTTGGCTGCACGACCACGATTATCGTCAGCTTTTTTCCACCAGGCAATGTCGACATCGGCAGCTCGTCGCGTTACTTGTCGATGATCTGTCATGGTAACCTCGTCACGCTTTCTCCCGTCTTGCTCTTTTATCTCTACAAAAGAAGAAAACAGGCTTAGCTAGGAAGCATTAAGAAAAGTTTTCCTTATTCAAATGTAGATTATGGAGTTGCAAAGGTTTGTGCTCGAAAGTCGTCTTACGTGCTTTCATGATCTGCTGCATGTTAAAATCCCTGAAAACATCACGGAAAATCTGATTGTTGATTTTCAGTTTCTCTAGAATAAAAAGACGAATCATGAGCTCTAGAGAAGGATTAATTTTGGCTGCTCTATTTTGGTCTTCTCCCAGTTTATCACGCCAGCATGAGTCACTCCGAAATGCTTTCCAAAAGCATCCAAAGTCATCTCAAAATAGGTTCGGATGAAATGCACTTGGTTACCAGAAAGAGGAAAGGACATGTCGCATAACTCCAAAGAACAGCTTTTTGGAGTTCATTGTAATCGATCGCTGGAGTCCAGATATCTCTTACTTTGACCATTGGGACATCGAACAAAACAATGGAGAAACCCAGCCCTTTATACCTGAACTTTTTTACCCGTTTTTTTTCCATAATCCTTATGTCTTACATGAACATAAATTGTAACTCGCTTACATTTATTTGCCAAATATATCTTTCTATACCCCTTTTAAAATAATTATTAGCCAAAACTGAGCAGGCTTGTCTAGATGTTCGAGATGATTTATACTCTCTTTTTTTAAGGGGACTTTTGTGTCAAATACACCTGCAGATAAATTACTTGATCGGCGCCCATACTTCTGCTCAAGGAGGGCCCCATATGCCCTTCTCGAAGGCCAAGAGATTGGTGCGACGACCATCCAATTTTTCACCGCAAACCAAAAGACCTGGCATGGCAAAAAAGCTAACCCAGAAGCCCTCGAGCTCTGGGAAGATGCCCGAAATCGACCGGCATCAAAGACGTCATGAGCCACGACAGCTACCTCATCAACCTCGGCTCCCCTGACAAAGAAGGACTCAAAAAAGCCGCAATGCCTTCAAAGAAGAACTTGAAAGATGCCACCTGCTCAAAGTCACTTTTTTAAATTTCCACCCGGGAGCTGCTCTTGCTGGCTCTGAGGACGACTGCCTCCGAACCATCGTCGAAAGCCTCCTTGAGCTCGAAGATTTCGCAGCAAAGGGCCATACACGCCTCCTCTTAGAATCGACTGCAGGACAAGGCTCCTCCGTCGGCAACCGCTTTGAGCACCTCGGCTACATCGTCGATATGGTCCAGAAAAAAATCCCGATCGGTGTCTGCCTTGACACCTGCCACTTATTTGCCGCCGGCTATGATATTTCCACAAGAGCCGGATGGGAAAAAACCCTCAAAGAATTCGACAGCCAAGTCGGACTCAAACACCTCTACGCCCTTCATGTGAACGACTCCTTAAAACCTCTAGGCTCTGAAGTCGACCGGCATGCTCCTTTAGGAAAAGGACTCATCGGCATCGAATGCTTTAAAGTCATGATGGAGCTGCCAGAACTAAGAGAGCTCCCGAAATATTTAGAAACGCCGGAGGGACCTCCCCTCTGGAAAGAAGAAATTAAAATGCTGAGAGAATTTGCAAAATGTAACGGACAAAAATAAAAGACATCACGACCTCGTTACTTGGAAAACCGATCACCATCTGCGGCTGGGTCCGCACGGTGCGCGACCAAAAAAACTTTGCCTTCATCGAAGTCAATGACGGCTCGACGCTCGCAGGCATCCAAATCGTCGCTGACAATACTCTTCCCGGCTATGAAGAGATGATGAAAAATCTCACAACGGGAGCTTCCGTTGCAGTCCAAGGAAATCTCGTTGAAAGCCCCGGAGCCAAACAAAAATGGGAAGTCAAAGCCGCCTCTTTAGAAATTCTAGGCCTTTGTTCTGCTGAAGACTATCCTCTCCAGAAAAAACGGCACTCGTTTGAATTCCTCCGCACCATCGCCCACTTAAGACCCCGGACAAATACCCAAGGCGCAGTCACTCGCGTTAGAAACGTTTTGGGCTTTGCAACACATGAGTTTTTCCAAAAAGAAGGATTCCTCTACGTTCAAACTCCGATCATCACCGGCTCTGACTGCGAAGGCGGAGGCCAGCAATTTACCGTCTCCGGATTCAATCTCAACCAGCTCCCCAAGCTCGCCGATGGCAAAGTCGACTTCTCTCAAGATTTCTTTGCACGCCAGACTTACCTCACCGTTTCCGGACAGCTCGGTGGAGAAGCAATGGCATGTGCTCTTTCCGATATTTATACTTTTGGTCCGACATTCCGGGCAGAAAACTCCAACACCTCGCGCCATTTGGCTGAGTTTTGGATGATCGAACCTGAGATGGCATTTGCCGATCTAAAAAAAGACATGGAAGTGGCAGAAAGCTATCTGAAATTCATCATCAATGCCGTCTTAGAAAGATGCCCTCAAGATTTAGAATTTTTCGATGCGTTCATCGAAAAAGGACTCATCGAAAGGCTTAAACACGTCGCCTCGACACCTTTTGCACATCTGACCTATACTCAAGCGATCGACATCTTGAAAAAATCAGGCAAATCGTTTGAATATCCTGTGGAATGGGGCGCAGATCTTCAATCCGAACACGAAAGGTACCTCGCTGAAGAATACTGCAAAAAACCGGTCATCCTCACCGACTACCCTGCAAAGATCAAAGCGTTCTACATGCGCATGAATCCGGATGGAAAAACCGTCTCTGCGATGGACGTTCTCGTTCCTAAGATCGGCGAGATCATCGGCGGCAGCCAGCGTGAAGAAAGACACGACCTTTTGAAACAAAAGATTGTCGACTACGGCCTCAACGTTGACGACTACTGGTGGTATCTGCAGCTCCGTCAATACGGAAGCGTCCCCCATGCGGGATTTGGAGCCGGCTTTGAAAGGCTTGTTCTTTTTGCCACCGGCATGGAAAACATCCGTGATGTGATTCCATTCCCACGCTATCCTGGACACGCTGACTTTTAGGAGTATTCATGGTAATGCGAGCTCTAGCCGCTGCTCTAGCGCCTGACTATGCGGCATGTTTTGCTGAGTGCGGAAATAAACCCTATTTCCGAGATCTGATTGTTACCAAATGCAATCATATCTTTTGCAAAGCTTGCCTCGAAGATTGGTTCCATACAAATACAAAATGCATCTGCCCTCTGGATAATGGAGTTCTCTCTCCCATCACAAATGATAACGTCAAGCAAAAGGAGGAAGATCCAAAGATCGATGGGGAAAATCTCAATGTGATGGAATACAGCAGTTTTAAATTATATCTAGAAAGATTCACCTACTATATCAAAAATGATCTCTCCTCCTTGAAGGAGAAGTTAACAGCTGAAAAAACCATGAAGCTCTATAGCTGTGAACCATTAAAAGCAGCTAACAAAAATGCCGATCCGAAAGGGTCTGAAGAGGATCAATGTTCAATCTGTAGTGATCCATTCCAGATGTATTTTATCATCGAGGATGAAGATCAAACTAGAGTCGGACGTTTCATGCATAAAGACTGTTTGGGAGAAACAGTCGCTAACAAGAGTGTTATCTTAGATATTTCTGTCCGCGACGTGTTCAAAGTCGCAGAGCAATTACCACCTCCACGCGCACTTCCCCCAGAGCCCTTCAAACCTGCATCGCCAATCAAAGTCTTCTTTATTGCGATTATTCTTCCGATGTCGATTTGGGCGCTCGCCATGAACTCACGCGTCTACCACAATAGGAGCTTCACGCTCTTTGTGCTTTCGATTCCTGCGCTCATTATTTTTAAGATTGGTTCTTTACTCTGGAACGCATTAAAGGCTGTCTTTACCCCCAAACATGCCTAATGAGTACGAGCGGCCTTAAAAAGCCCTTTCTGGGGCCCTTGCTCGACCAGATACATCCAGATTTGATACGCCTTCATGCCTCCCTCTAGGAGCTCCTGTTTTCGTTTCTCCGAGCAGTCCTTTAAACTCTTAGCGATGGCTTCCTGCACCTGCGCGCTAGGTCCGAACGACCATTGGTAGCAAGTAGCCGCAACTGTTGCAACAGGATAAAAGACCCACTTCGTCTCCGTGAATCGCTTGGTAATCACAAAAGGCACCAATTTCCCCAAGTATAGATATGGATATAAACGGGTACTGGCCACGTAAACAACTATCCCGACAAGTCTATTATAGGCTCTGCTAGAAATTTGTACGATCAAAGCAGGCATATATCTGGCCGCACCAGAACTCATTCCTGCGAAGGCAGCGGAATTAAAAAATGCACCTGCGAGTGTAATCACCTTATAATCCACATAAAAAGCACCGATGTTAAGCGCTAAGAAAAGCCCAAGTTTTACATTTCTATTGGCGATGATTCTGTTGAATGCTCCTTCGATCTTAAATACCACTCGCTGAAATCGAAATGAATAGGACTCTAATTGAGGCTGAAATGTTTCAAGCTGTCGAATGATCTTTCTTTTGCTCGTTACACTACACCGGCTATAGACTTCCAGGAAGATCTGGCCATAAAAATGACTTTTGCTGCCGATAAATACCACTAAGGGCATCGGATCTAATTTATAATCTTTCACTCGAAGATGGTCCTGAATAAGAGCCTCGATAATGCGTACCTTGGCCTCTTCTAATTTATCCTCATTTGAAGAATTCCCTAACCCAAGGATCGGGGAAATACGATACTTGAGCTTTTGCCACGATCCTTTTTGTCTATGAGTATCTAATATGCCCGTGATGGCAAATAGATGTGAAAGGGTCGGAGATTGTTGCTTACAAGCTGCGACTTTTTTGTTAGTTTTCTCTTGAATAGTCCCCTTGCCATCAGTGGATAATTCATCTGAAAAGCTCTGCAAGAAAAACTCTTTTATTCCCTTTTCCAGAGGAGGATCAAAAACATCGGCAATTTTAGCATCTCCGGGATGACATAGGGTGTCATATTCTGAGACAATGGTATTAACAAACAAGCGGGCTGGATTATGGACTGCTGCCATGAAATTTCCTTTTTCGCAAAAAACATTTTACTCGTTCTGGTCTTTAAATTGAAATTTTCAAAAGATTAGCTGCTCCGTTTAGGAGCAGTTAATCTTTTAAGCGAGAGCTATCTTATGTGCTGACTGAGCAGGGACTAACTTAGCTCTCATGCCGTCTTGCATCAGCTCCATCCAGGCTCTGTGGGCCTTCATGCCGCCTTCTTCTAAATTCCGAATTCTACTGGTCTCTTTGGTGGCGTTTAAACTCTTGGCCAGGGAATTATGCATTGACCAAGAAGTGGTCAATAAATCGAAAGGACCCTTCACCAACCAACTGATCACACGGCCGGGGAAAAATGCAAAGCCCTCGACAACAACCACGACTCGATGTACAAGCGGATGGATTCTTCCTGAGATAAATTTAGCAATAAAGAATGTGAAAGATGCTTTCCAATAATGGAAGTAAGCGAATTGGACCAACGCAACGCCGCCGCTGACGACATGGATCACAGAAATATTAGCGTTAATCATCAGATAGTGCACCGTGCGAGGAACGACCGTCTGAGAAAGTAAACTGTAAATCCGAGGCTGAGCCCACTGTGCGATTCTATATGATACATAGGTCAGTACGATCTTAGTGCCTAGATGATTTAAGATCCCAGAAACGACAAATTCAACTTTGTATTTCGCACGGCGAAATGTGAATGGGAGATTATCAAGAGTGGGTTGTAATCTGATCGCAAGGCTTATGATCTCCTCTCTATCATCAGGCCGGGTGTCGTCATTTACTCGAGTAAATGCGTCTTGAAATACCTGCGTAAGAAGCTGTTCGCTATAGGACTGGAAATGGCCGATGGGCTTATTCAGTCTGACCAGCAACTTCTTTGCACTCATTTCCATGGACTCTTTTCGTCCTCTTTCATTAGCGGCATTTTCTTCCGGAGCGTCTAGAAATCTTGTCAATGAAAGCCAATGAGCGAAGTTTTTTGCATGACCCTGCACCTCCGCCTGCACATAGGTGGGAAGTTGATCCATTGGAGAAGGCGGACTAAACAAAGCACCCTCTTCCTTGTAAACTGGCAATGTTTCAGTTCCTGGAAAATTACGAAGGTCGAATTGTTGCGAGACCAGAGTTAAGAAACGGGATGCCTCGTGATTAATTGCCGTCATAAGAAGTCTCCTTGGTAAAAATGGAAACATCTTAAAGTAAGTAAAAGTTTGTTGGAAGATTTTTAATTTTAACGAGAAACAGCGATGAGCGATTTTTTTTCGTAGAGTGCAGTGTATCTCTCTACGGATGCCTGGAGGAAACTCTTAATCGATTCGACTTCAGAAAAACGTTGAGAGCGGTAACTCTCAAAAAAAGCACCGATCTGCTCCATATTGAGAAGCGTCACTTCCGGATCTCTTTGGAAAGACGGATCGACACTGCGAGGAACACTCAGGTCAAGGATCAAACGCACTCTAGCTTGTTCTGGCATGGAAGTGATGAGATGTTCTTCGCTATTCGTCGCAGCGATCACACCTTCATACTGGTGCCAATTTTCGATTTCAGACCGATCTTTTAAAGAGAGTTGGTAATCGAGTGCAAAGGATTGAGCTGAGGCAAGATCTCTAGTGCAAAGCGTCATCTGCCGTTTGCCTTTTCTACGAAAATAATGGATCATCTTTCGGTTAATGTCGGAATTTCCAATGAAAAGAAGAGGCGCAGATGTTCCTAGGATTTTCTCAACCAGTTGATAGATCATCCCTTCTAAATGGAGAGGACTTTGAAAAAGTGGAAAAGTCGAACGGACAGTTTTTCCCAGTTTGAGGGCCTTCTGAAAAAGATAGTGAAGAGGAGCCGATAAACTTTGTTGAAGGCGTGTGTGCTCATAGGCGAGCTTGACCTGTCTTTGGACATCGCTTTCTGCAAGCATCGCACTGTCGAGTCCTGCGGTCACGCAGGCTAGATGAAAGAAGCACTCTGCGTCAAAGAATGTATAGAAACCGTACTCTTGAGAATGCGGAGCCCGTTTTTTAAGATAATAGAAGAGCTCGGATTGTGCTTCGGCAAGATCGTCTTGGCTAAAGTAAATCTCGGTGCGGTAGCAGGTTGAAAGAACAATTTTATTCGGAGACAGATGGCGGCAGGCTTGAGCGATCTTCTCTCTCAAATCAAGAGGTGCCGATTTGTAATTAATTCCCAGAACGCCGATTCGCATAAAATGTTTTGTTATAACCGACGGGGGAATTACAAATCAAACTTGTTGTTTGACACTCTCAAAGATTATTTCAAGGTCGAAGCCGCGTCTTTGGAGAGCAGCGATCTTCTTATTCCGGTCTTTGCGGAGGTATATAGGAGATTTTAGAAGGCGTGCAATGATTTCTTTTTGCTCTTCAGCTGTGTAAGAAGAAGATTTAAGTCCTTGCTGCTTAAACTTTCCTGAGACCCGATGGGGGCCATAGCCGCGCCTTTTGAAGCCCTCAAGACGGCGCTCAGCGAGCTCTTGGTCATTGAGGAAACCCATTTTTTGAAACTTTTCCAAGACAGGTTCAATGTTTTGGGGTTCAAAACCCCTGCGAATTAGTTTCTTTCTCAACTCATAAGTACTATAGCTTTTAAGGCTTAATAATCGTAAAACAACTTTCTCTATCATTGTTGAACTTTATAATATATAATTGTGATTGGAGGCAAGCATGACTACACCTGTACCCCCCGGCTCTGGATCTGGTTCTAGCGATGGTCTGCCCCAATTACCTCCTAATTTTTATTCAGGTCCGGCCGTCAGCACCGACGACCCTTGGTATGTATATGCGCAGCAGATGTTTCCTGGTACGATCGTTACCCCAGAGGTAATCACCGGCCTTAAACAAAATATGATGTCGATGATCAACAATACAATCAGTGAAGTCACCGCCAGACAAGCTGCAGCCCAAGTATATAACCAGCAAGTGGCTGAGGGCGATGCATAGCCTTTATGGAGACCTCAACAGAAAATATCATCGTATCCGATGAGATGATCAGAGACCGTTTAGACCGCCTTCTGTGTCAGCAATTTCCCACCTACTCCAGAACTTATTTCCAATACCTGATCGAACAAGGTTTTGTTTTAGTCAATGGGCTGCCGATCAAGAAAAAAGATAAACCAAAAATCGGCGATGAGATCGAGATCTGTTTTCAGCTCACCCCTGAAATCTCTCTTGAACCAGAAAACATTCCCCTCGATATCCTTTATGAAGACGAGCATCTGTTGGCGATTAATAAACCTGCAGGGATGGTGACGCATCCAGCTCCTGGACATTATACGGGGACATTTGTCCACGCGCTGCTTTACCATTGCAAAACACTTCCGATGGCAGATACGCTCCGGCCTGGAATTGTCCATCGATTAGACAAAGACACAACGGGCGTCTTGCTCGCAGCTAAAACATCTGAGGCCCATCAAAAACTCGTCGAGATGTTTTGCCAAAGAAAACTCGAGAAATCGTATTTGGCCATTTGTGTGGGAACTCCGGGAAATGGAACGATCGAAGCTCCGATCAAACGTCATCCGACAAAAAGAAAAGAAATGGCTGTTGATCCGACAGGAAAAGCCGCGACGTCGATTACGAATGTCTTAGCTTTCGACGGAAAGCTCTCTTTAGTCGAGGTACTGCTCATCACAGGAAGAACCCATCAAATCCGCGTCCACCTTAAACATAAAGGAGCGCCGATTTTAGGAGATCCTGTCTATGGATCTCCCTCATGGAATAAACACTATGATGCTCCAAGACAAATGCTCCATGCGTATCGTTTAAGCTTCTGCCACCCGATCACCGGGATGAAAATCAATCTTAAAGCTCCCCTGACAGAAGACTTTAAAAAAAATAACTTGATGGACAATCTTGATTAATAATATCTCCCTGCGTATCTTTGATTTAAATGTTTTTTACACGACTCTTTAACACGAGGCTGAACTATGAAAGAATTCGTCGAGTACATCGTCAAGAATCTGGTCGATAACCCGGATCAAGTACGCATCAATGAAGTTGGCGGAACACATACGCTGATCATTGAGCTGGCAGTTGACAAGTCAGACATCGGTAAGATTATTGGCAAAAAAGGGAAGACGATCAATGCGATCCGGACTCTCTTGATGTCAGTAGCAAGCCGCAACGGCATTCGAGTCTCATTGGAGATCATCGAAGAGCCAAAACCTGCGATTGCTATTGCTCCTGTTACTGTTCCTGAACAAACTGTCTAGAAGATTATCCGAGGCGGGGAAGGTAAGGCGTGATGAGCGCCTTGCGTGAATTAATCGTACCCGCTTTAAATCTCACCACCGCGATCGGTAGTTTTTCTTTCACGACCTTAGACGGGATCGGTTTGAAGCTCTCTTCGAAGATCTGCTTCAATTCTTTCGCATTATCTCCTAAGAATTCGACTTCCATTGGATTGTTGATGACGGCAGGACATGAGCGGAAACTGCTGAGAAAGCCTTTCAAATGCTCGACAGCAATTTCTGTTGAAGGAATCCAGATCCACATTTCGTCTTGATGTGCAAAATGTTCTGATTTCCCTTCATAGAGATCTTCAGCTCCTGGAATCGTGCTGATCATATGGAGGTGGAAATCAAGGTCTGATTTTTCTTCGTGGGCTTTCTTTGCTTCGGTGAGCCATGCATGGCGGATCTTATCTGCATATTTAGCAAAGGTCGGATAGGTCTTGCCAAACAACTTGGTCTGACCGACACGGCAGCAGACGTTTTGTTCTTTCGTATCATCAAAAATAGAAGATTCTTTTCCTTCCGCAGCGAGCTTTAGGTTCACTTCGATGGCTTTTTCTTTGGCAAGATAGACCTTCCGGTAAAGCGAATACATCTCGTCATTTTGCAAGATCCGCTTAGCGGCTGTTTTTTTGAAATGTTCATCGTGAGGGATATCATCTAGATTGATAACTTCAACTTCTTTCCCCGTCATCAGGGTCTTCAAACGGTTGATCAATGATGCAACGCAATCGATATCCCGGACAGAAATTTTACTTAGCAAATCGGTATCGTCTAAAATCGCATAGAGAAAGTGGAAGTATTCGACAATCTCTCTTTGAGGAGAAACAAAATGAGCCTCTTTTCTCTGAGCCACCAGGTATTTTTGCAGCAGCCGCTGCAAAATCCGTTTGCTGGAGGCAGACTTGAGATTTTTTTGGACATCTTTGATCTGGCTCTCGATTTGAGACACTGTCATTCCACCGGTGCTATAGAGGTCGGTGATTTTAAAGCTGAGCTGGGCCACTAACGTATTCGATGATTGAGAATCAGAGATCCACGCCACAGGAGGCTGCGATGTCATTAGCTGCGTCTTATGATGGTCAATGACACTGATGATATCTAGATAGGGAGGGATTTTGGTCTCTTCACGGTTGCTAAAATCCCTGAGCGAAACAGTGCCAAGCGTTGTCTTGAAAATATCAATTGCTTGGATGACACCAATCGGAAAAATCTTCCCATCTTCATCAGAAGAGGTCACGGTCAGAAAATGGAACCCATTCATCTTTGTCTTGATCTCTTCGAGATCGGCGCGGTAGTTGATATAATGGGGCTGAAGGCCTAAAACTTTCGATTTAACCTGCAGAGCCACATCGAGCTTATCGACATATTGCCGGACGCTGTAGATCGCATTCTCCAAAGCCCCGATCACTTCGGCTAAGTAGCTGAAAATATGCGTTCTGTTTTCTGTGAGTTTGCCCTTTTTATCAAAAAGTTTGGCGTTGTTGATCAGCGAGATGAATTTTTCGAAATCGAAGATCTTCAGATGCGACATTGCCTTGGCAAATTCTGCAAACGTGCACTTAAGCCCTTGCTTGACGCCGAGGACTTTATGGAGGTAGTCATTGACAAGCTCGCTTTGTCTCTTAGTGAAGTCTTGGGCAGGCTCGCACTCTTCAATTTTGAGTTTGAGCACCGCATCAAAGAACTTCTCGAGCTCTTTTGGAGTCAATTTCTCAACTGCAAAGATCGAGATCAATTTCACATGGAGCGAGTTTTCATACCACCGTAGGCACTGATTTAAAAGATTGATCACCGATTGAACCCGATCGACATCCGTGCTGCGCCACTCCCCTAAATAGAACCCTTGAGGATCGACAAGCACAACAGCATGAGATCCGTTTTCGTGATCGATATCAAAAATGGAATCTTTGAGTTGTTTTTTCTCCACACCCTGCTGAGTCACGAGATCAAGGCCCGAGACGGAAAGAGAAGTCCGGTGTTTGGCTACATGAGAAAAAACATCTTTTCCAAAGACATTATAAAAAAGGAAGGGAACTTCAGCTTGGGCTGGAGGCTCTCCCCCAGGAATATTCCAAACATGGAGTCCTTCAGAAAGCCGAGCTGCAAACGCATCGACCCAGCCCCAAAACGAGGCAATCGTCGTATCTAAATCTGGAGATCCATGGGCTGTCACATAGTGGCTGCCGGGATAGACTTTTCCCATTCCTACAGGAAATAGGCCTTGATAAGCTTCTCTAGGCACCCAACGTCCTGCAATCTTTCCTCGGATATATCGATTTGCATGAGGATCCAAGTGAGAAAATTGGTTCAGCCAGAGCTCAAAATTATTGAAATGGAAATGCTCCAGAATTTCATCTGCATTGATCTTCTCGATAAAATCCAAAACCGGAATCAATAAGAACGATCCTTCCGGGGCTGCTTCGATGAGTTTTAGAAGGGTTTTATTGACACGTCCAAACTTTTCTTGCTCAGGCAACTTTTGAAAAGCCGGACTCTTGAATTCTTTCCAAATAGCGTCTAACTTAGGAAAAGATTCTTTTGAAAGGACATAATCACCTAGATGCTTCATAACCCTCTACTACACCATTGACGACATTAAAAACAACGGACTGAGCAGGATTCCTTTCAGGCAATCGCTTCGCTCTTGTCCTTCAAGCCGGTTCGGTTTCAAGCAACCTTCACTTCGAACCTGCACGCAAGCCCTACGATGGCTTGCTTCATTCCGCTTTTTTCGGAGCAAAAATTGGACTGAGCAGGATTCGAACCTGCGACCACCCACTTAGAAGGCGGGTGCTCTATCCACTGAGCTATCAGTCCATAGGTTCGTAAAATCTTATCTCTCTTTGGAAGAAATATCAATGTAAAATACGTTTTGAGGCCTGCAAGGCTTGCTATCGGTAACTGTGGCATGCCTGTGCAATAGCAGGATCCACGAATGTCGTTGGATTCCAATCGAGTTTGAGCTCGCCTTTTCTACCTTTGGGATCTTTGAAAGTCAAATTGAAGAAAACTGTAGACAGATCTAAGGGATCTTTCAGCTGATTTCCATGAATCACAATATAGCTTGTTAGAGTTTTGCCCTCTTCTAACGTTCCCAATGAAAAATTGGATTGTTCCTTTTCTGTTCTACTAGGCATACCATTAACAGACCATGTGTCAGCAGGTAAAGAAGAGGACAATTCCAGTTCTTGAAAAGAGGAAATGGCTTGGTTATAAATTGCGGCGATCGTATTCGCAATGGTATCTTTACCCTTTGTCGTATCGATATAGGTTCCGTTAAAACGATTACCTTTTGCAATTTTTCTCAAAACTTTTTTTGAATGCTCTTCACCTATTCCAACCGCAAACACTTTAGCTGATATTGCAGCAAGGCTTTTCTGGATGGAGGAAAGCTTTTCATTGTCCCACTTGTCATGATCCTCTAATACCCCATCTGTTAAAAAGACAACGTAATGAGAAGCCAGCGGATTTGCCTTTGCCAATTTTTCTGCTTCCATTGCCGCACCTTCGAATCCCACAAGAATCCTTGTACCTCCATGGAACACCAGTGCATCTACTTGTTGTATGACTTTTTCGTATTTCTTGTTTTCATGAGTGAGGGGTGTGGGATGAGTAATGATTTTTGAAATGTGAGTAAATCCAGTAATCGCAATGCTGATTTTAGCTTCTGCTGACTTAGTGATCGCCTGCTGGGCATTATTTAAAAGAATTTTCAATGCTCTTTTCACCTCGCCTGAACGATCCGAGGGGGCCATACTATCACTCAAATCGACACAAAAAGTCAGTGTGATATCGGGAGGTTTAAATTCTTTTTTAGGAATTTTAATCGTCACCCTCCCAAAGGTAACAGAGGTGTCGAATTCGACATCAGGCATTTGGGGTCGATTTCTGATGTAATGAACGATTTTCCAAATGACCAATCCGGCGAATGCGCTGACAATGATCACCTCTTTATTGTTCCACAAAAAAGCCTTCACGGCATTTTGCGTTTGGACCGTTGGAGCGTAACTCGAGACTGTTTTGGAAATGTAATCAAAATTCAAGTATTTTTGTGCAGAAGAAGCCATTTTTCACACTCTTGGTCGTTAAAGATTAAGATATTAAATCGTAGATGTCAAAGATTTGTCATCATTCGTTCAACGACGAAAATGAACTTTGCTCTAACCCTCTTATTGCCGAGCAGCCTTAGGTTGTGGTAAGCTGGGGCCATGGAAACAACCCTCTATGTACATGGGGTCGCAGGCCGAATGGGCCGGACGATCACAGCCCTTGTGGAAAACGACAGCTCGCTGTCGTTACAAAATAATTTAGAAACCGCAGATGTGGCTATCGATTTTTCTTCCCATGCCGCCTTAGCGGATTTATTGAAAAAATGCGTCCAGCTTAAGAAACCGTCGTCGTTGGGACGACCGGACATTCTCCTGAGAATATGCAGATCCTTCAAGAAATGTCTAAACAGATTCCTATTCTTTTCTCTCCCAACTTCAGCTTAGGGATGGCTGTCACCCTCGAAGCAGCTAGACAAATTGCTCAGCAATTGAAGGGCCTTTGTCAAATTGAAATTATCGAAGCCCACCATCAGACCAAAAAAGATAAGCCGAGCGGAGCTGCTCTAAAATTAGCTCAAGCAGTCAGCGACAAAGAAATCCCTATCCATTCTATCCGGGCTGGGGATATCATTGGAGACCACACTGTCGTCTTTGTACTGGCCGGGGAAAGAATCGAACTCAAACACCAGGCACAGTCGCGCGAAGTTTTTGCCCGCGGAGCCCTCATAGCCGCTAAATTTTTAAAAACCAAACCTCCGGGTCTTTACTCAGTAAAGGATTTATTTAGGTGCACTGATGAAACTCGTTAAAGTTAAAAATTTTCTCATCGGGAAAGGACAGCCCTTGGCTGTCATGTGCGGACCTTGCGTGATCGAAAGCGAAGAGCACGCCATGAAAACCGCGGAGTTTTTGAAAGAGCTCTATGGATCACTCGGCCTGAACCTGATCTATAAATCGAGCTATGACAAGGCCAACCGGTCGTCTTACCATTCTTTCCGAGGGCCTGGGCTTGAGAAGGGATTGAAGATCCTGGAAAAGATCCGGAAAGAACTCGATCTTCCTGTGATCACCGATGTCCATTCCCTGAAGAAGCGACAGCTGCGGGAGCAAGTCTGCGATATCCTCCAAATCCCTGCTTTTCTTTGCCGTCAGACAGATCTCGTGACAGCTGCAGGAAAAACCGGAGCTGTCATCAATGTCAAGAAGGGACAGTTCATGGCGCCGTGGGATATGACCAATGTCGTCGATAAAATCGTCGCCACCGGCAACGACCAGATTATTTTGACCGATCGGGGAACTAGTTTTGGCTATAACAATCTCGTCAGCGATATGAGAACTATCCCTATTTTGCAAAAATTGGGATATCCTGTCTGTTTTGATGCGTCCCATTCGGTTCAGATTCCGGGAGGCAATGGCACTTCATCTGGGCGGACAGAGGGAATTTATCCCCACGCTCGCAAAAGCGGCGATTGCATCGGGATGCGACTGTATTTTCTTGGAATCCCATCCAAATCCTGCGGAAGCCAAAAGCGATAAAGACTCGGTTTATCCTTTTGACCAGCTGAAAGCCTTAATGGAAGAGCTTAAAAAAATTTACAATGTAGTTCATGTTTAAACGAGCGATTTTCATCACAGCCCTTTGTATGGCAGCCATGAGTTCTGCGTGGCTGGTCAAACTCTGTTATCTTACACCGTCGGATCGTGTGAAGTATGAGAAATTGCTAGAAGCAGGAAGAGCCGTTGCCAGAGCTACCAAAAGCGAGCAGACCCATCAAACCCGGAGCGGCGTCAGAAAAGATCTTTGGCTCTCGCAACAAGACCATTCACGGCTCCATTATCGGATCGATAGTAAAAGTTCTGTTTTAACTTTATTGCCAATCGATGACAAAGTCGATATTATCGAAAATCTCCAACACATCAAGTGCTGGATGCAAGATAAGCTCTATGCCCAAGGAGATGTCGTGATGCAGCAGATGAGGTTTTTTGAAGCCGATCAAGGGATCTACCAATACTCGACTCAGAGATTTGCTGCCAATTCCGTCATCCTTTCCCTTTTCCGCATTCCGGGCATTCAACTTCCTACAATCTGTCGATCCTTCAAAAGCTTTCTCCGCGGGATCGCGCAAGATGTCTCTTTTTCCATTGCGGGTAAAACGACTCAGTTTCAAGCTCAGAAATTTAAAGCGACCCTAATGTCACCTGGATGTCTCAGCAAAAGGGTCTCAACAAGAGGAAAAACACATGATTTTTCAACTTTTAAGTTCTGTCATGCTTTGTGCTGCAGCTCCTGTTACGCCCCTGTTATGCTCCGGTGGAAGCCCCCGTGACCCAAGCTGTCGATGCGGGAACCATCTCATCTTCGAATGCCTCCTATGACGGCAATGCCCTCATTTTGAAAGGCCAGGTCCTTGCTCGACCACGGCCTGGGAAAAATGCAGGCTGAAGAAGCGATCTTGCAAAAACAAGAAGTCGGAAAAGATTTTCCTTTTTCTTTGATCCATCTTGAAAAAGACGTTCATCTCAAACTCAATCAAAATGGCGAGCTCAAATGTGAAAAAGCCGACCTTGATTTTGGAACTCTCAAAGGCTTTCTCACCTCTTCCCGCCGTGTCACTTACACTGATACGTTGAAAAGAAAGAAAGGCAAATCGCCTTCTTTTCAACTGGTCAGCTCAGCGATCGATCTCCAATTTCTCAAAAAAGCAGACCAGCCTAAAGTCAGCTATGATGTTCAAGATGTTTTAGCCCGAGATAATGTCGAACTTACCTATGCCGATGGTTTTACTCTTTTTACCGATGCCATCCTCTATAAAAAAGAACTGATCAATCCAGCCAGCAATGAATTCCAAAGCCATCTCTCTTCTGCAAGGAAAGCAAAAGTGCAAACTCGTCCACCAAGCCGATACCATTGAAGCCGACAGTTTTAATCTCGATATTCTCCACACTCGCTTAGTCATGACAAATCCTCAAGGCATCCTCCCCTCTATTGCGAAAGGAGAAGTCCGCTTCAGATGCTGAAAGCCTGCTGTGGAACCATGATCAAAATACTCTCGTCCTTAAGGGCAATCCGACTGTGCAATGAACCGAACTTAGGAACGATCGTCTCCGACAAAGAGATCTTCTTGTTTCAAAAAGATAAAAGTCTCGTCGGCTTCAAAAGCTTAGGAAACACAACACTGACCTATCTCAACAATCATCAGCTGATCTCTCATGGAACTTTAAGCTTTGACCGGAGAGCGCAAGCTCGGCACTGTGGAAAGTCCTATGGTCAATGGCGCTGTCCCAGAAGAGCTTCAACTCTCTTACAAAGAAGGTGAAATGTCGGTCCTGGCTGATAAGGCCCATATTGAATACACCGAAGAAAACGGAAGCTTCCAACCCGTCTCCGTCTCCTTAAAAGGACAAGTCAAAGTCTGCTGCCTCAGGAGATAAACCGAGTCGTTATGGCTTCGCAGACCGACTCACCTATAGCCCAACCACAAAAACTTTTATTCTTGGTGCAGACCCTGGAAAAAAAGTTCTCTTTGTCAATAACGAAGAAAACATCCGGATCAGCGCTCAGGAAGTCCACATTACCCAAGATCCGACGACGAAAAAACAATCCGTCAAAGGTCTTGGCAACGTCAAGCTCGCTCTTTCAACTGAAGAACAACTTTCCCTTAACAAATACTTTGGTAAATATGCACCCGCACCCACTCCTTAAAGTTGAAAATCTTAAAAAATCGTACAGCGGAAAAGTTGTTGTCGATGGACTCTCGTTTGATGTCAAGCCCGGCGAAGTCGTCGGACTTTTAGGCCCTAACGGCGCAGGAAAAACGACAGCTTTTTACATGGCCATTGGACTGATCCATCCCGATGACGGCAAAGTCTTTTTCAAAGGCCAAGACACCACTTCCATTCCTATCCACAAACGTGCTCAGCTCGGCATGGGATACCTCGCCCAGGAGCCTTCTGTCTTCCGCTCACTGACTGTCGAAGAAAATATCCTCTGTGTTTTAGAGACCCTTCCCCTATCTTCTGCTCAGAAAAAAGAAAGGCTGGCCAACCTTCTTCACGAACTCCACCTCGATAAACTTGCTAAGACTAAAGCCGGCAGCTTATCCGGCGGAGAAAGAAGACGCCTGGAGATCACTCGCGCTCTTGTGACAGAACCTTCCCTGCTTCTTCTTGATGAACCGTTTGCCAATATCGATCCTCTCGCTGTTGCCGATGTGAAAAAAATGATCCGCCATCTGAAAAATAAAGGGATCAGCATTTTGATCACCGACCACAACGCAAGAGAAATTTTCTCCATCGTCGACAGAAGCTATCTGATCCGCGAAGGAAAAATCCTCATCTCAGGCACCGTTCAGCAACTTCTGCAAAACGCTGAAGCCCGCAAGACCTATTTCGGTGAAGACTTCCGGCTTTAAACAAAGGAAAATCCCATGACGTACTTAGTTAAAGCATGCACAGATCCGATCACGAATATCACAGGTCCTCTTTATCATTTAGCTTGTGGAGACAGTGATAGATTTGAAGAGACCAAGAAATTGGTGCTCGCTATTTTCAGAACGGCCACTGTTGCAGGATTCTTTTTCATGATCATCCCCTTCAATTACATCTTCGGACACCATGACAATCTTAGCGGAAGCCTCGCTTTCACAGCACAATTTCTGATCCATCCTTATGCCGCTGCTCTCTTTAATGCCTGTATCAATGGCGGACACCTTCTTGCGATGAAAGTGGTCGATATCTTCGTGAAACGGCAGCTTATCTTAACAAGAACTGATGCCGGAGGATTTGTACGCGCCATTGCTTTTTGTTATATCGCTCAGTTGACTAATCACATCTCTAATGATTGCGCTCTCGATAAAAAATACATGAAGTGGTCTTACTCTATTGCCAACTGGCTCTACCCCAAATCAGATTAGTTTTGTTGTTGAATTTCTAGAGTTGATGGTATCCTTTGAGACCAAAATGGAGAGCATTGAAAGATGATTAATCCTTTTGCACCGGTCTATAACAATATTCTTGTTCCACTTGGCAACGAGCCAAATCCAGCCTTATGCCACTCTTTACAATAACTCTATCCAACCCCTTTATCATTCTGCCATGACTCGCTGTCAAGGTTATGATCAAGCTGTAAAGAGATGCACAGCTTTCATCAAAACTGTTGAACTCGCTGTGCAATTTTCGGTTTATTTTTTCCTCTACCAAAAAGGATGGCATTTGGGGACGCACTTACTTGGGACTTCCTGGTGGAGCAGCGGCCTTTTCTTTGATTTACGGCAGCTGGCTGCTGGGTCGACGATCAATTAAACACGAATATGAATGACATTTGCACAGGAACTTGGCTCTATTATAAAGGGATCAGAAACTTCGGAACGAACAGAGAAGCGATGCTCGCTTCCATTATTATCGCTAGACATCTCACGCATCAACATCAAGAGTCTCCAAAAGCTAGCAGCTGGGAGGCAAAACGTCACTCTGCTGCTGAGTGGATTGCTGAGTGCTTTTTCAATAAGCCAGGATCTTCACCCAAGAAACGCGTTGACGGCGCTGACGAAAAGGCTGTCGATGGCGGCGATAACCCTGCCGACGGGAAGGCTGAATAAACAGTCGCTCATTTTGCTTCCGCCGCATCCATCCATGAAGCAAGGCCGGCATGGAAGATTTTGTGTAACCACGCGGGCTTTTTGATTCTGCCAAGGGCCCCAATTGATCTCAGACGTCGGACCAAAAAGAACCACTGTCGGAGTTTTTAAAGCGCTCGACATATGGAGTGGAACTGAATCGACACAGACCAAGCAGCGGCTCATTTCTATGAGCGCTCCGAGATCCTTCAAAGACGTTTTTCCTCCGAGATTTAAAACAGGCACTTCAGGCGCTAGTTTTAAAATCTCTTCGACCATTTGAAGCTCTTGTTCATCTGGGCTTGCGGTGATGACGATCTTTTCTCCTCGATTGTGGAGCTCAGTAATCAATTTTGCAACGAGCGAGGTCGGCCAGCATTTAAATTTCCATCTCGATACCGGATGGAGGAGAAAATACCCCTGCGGCGCAAGTCCGCTCTCTTGAAGCAGCACCTGAACTCTTTTTTTACTCTCTTCAGGGATAACGAAAAGAACATCTCGTTCTTCTTGTGTCGGGAAAATGCCGATGCGTCGAAGCGCATCGAGATTTTTTTCCACTGTATGGCGTGGAGTTTTACAATTTTTCACGATGTGGGAGTAGATCTTCCGTTTGCCCTTAAATCCCTTCCCTTCCGGATCGAGTCCCACGCAGATTTTGGCACCAGAGACAAAAGCAGCGATTGCTCCTCTGTCGCCTTCGGTGAGATTGATCACGAGGTCGTATTTTTCCTGGCGTACTTTTTTCAAGAGAGACGCCTCTTTTATCAGTTTTCCAAAGAAATTCAGTTTCTTCCAACCTCGGTCATAGGAGAGAAACTTTTGGATGGCCGGATGTCCCTCTAACATCGGAACGGTGTCTTTGTAGACCATCGCATGGATTTCCGCTTGAGGAATAGCCGCTTGCAAATTCGAAAAGACAGGAGAAGTCAGAAGAACATCGCCGTGATGGCGGAGTTTGACGATGAGGATTTTTTTTACACCGGTCAAATCGGGATAATTTCCGTATTTCATAGAATGCTCTCCAATGCTTGAAAAATCGTTTCTTCAGGAATGAAATTCACATTATGAGGATCGGCAAGACAGATTGCTTTTTCTGAAAGAGGGGCCCATTCCCAAATTTTAGTCCCGCCAAATAACACAACTTGAGGTTTATCGAGTGCTGCAGCCAGGTGCATAATCCCTCCATCTCCAATAAAAAAAGCGTCGACGGAAGCAATCAGAGAAATGAACGCATCAAATGAAGGCGTCGGGATGACTTCAGATGGCATCTGAAGTCCTTTTGCAAGAAGTTTAGCGCGATCAAAATCGGCAGGCTCGCAATTGATCACGACCTTAAATGGTTTTTTTATGCGGTTTAATATCCGCTGCGTTTTGTCGCTATCAGCGTGCTGCCCAAACGGTTATTTGTCACAGAAATGAGAATCGCCCGCTGATCAAACTTAAACGATGGTTTTACATTGAGATGAGGTCTTAATTTCGATGGCACAGTCTCAAAGGACGGATCCAGAAGCCGAGGCTTTTGACCATCTGGTGCTTTTCTTCTTTCGGATCGTAGGCTCTAGGCTGATTAATCAGTTGGGAATGCCAGGCCTGATCGACATAGGCGATCCGGTTTTTTCCCCTCAATAGATACAAAAATAAATTTAACAGCTTCATGGGAGAAGGCTTAGCTGAAATCAGAAGATCAAATTTTTTATATCGACTTGCCCAGGCTGTTTTTAGGAGAGATGCATACTTGTTGGCCATGGAAGGAAGCACCACAGCTTGATCAACACCCTCCAAATAGGGCAGAAGAGGAGCGCCCCTTTCATCGACAAAAAGAGTCACTTGGCAGCCAGGAAACCGCTGTTTGCAAAGGTGGACCAGAGGCATGACGCAGAGGAGGTCCCCTAGGCCATTGCGACGAACAATACCGATTTGTTGTGGATGCATATCCATTTTTTAAATCCGATTATAGCCCATCGCGGCTATATTTCGCCTCGACGGAAAGTCAAAAACACGCTACAATTGACGGAACTAAAGAGGAAATTATGAACACAGAACAAACATTATCTATCATTAAACCCGATGCAGTTGCTGATAAACATATCGGTGAGATTTTATCTCGTTTTGAAAATGCAGGCCTAACTCCCCATGGCGCCACGCACCAGCCCGCGTCCTCGCCGACGTCGTCGCCTTCGCCGGACGACGGGCGCGCCCTTGATTTCGAACGCGACACCGGCCTCGAGGAGGGCCTTGCGGCGTTTGGCGTACCCCGAGTGGACCGCGGGGACATCGGTGGCCTCGAGCGAATTGGTCAAGACGCTGACGCGGACGCCCTGTGCCTCCAGCCGACGGAAAAAGGCGACGCCGGCGGCCGTGGGGACGAAGTAGGGCGAGATCAACTGGAGCTCGCGCGTCGGCTCCTGGAGATTCCGCTCGAGCCGGGCCCAGAGCAGGTCGCGACGAGCGGCCCGTCCTAGCCCCTTCGCCGGGTCGTCGCTGACCATCGTCGTCATCGCCCACTCGAGCGGGAGACTGCCGTCCAGCAGGTCGGGCACGCAGCGCGACGTCGACAGGGCCTCGAGGTAGGCGAGCGTCGCCGGCTGGTGTTCGACACGCCAGGCGGCAGCGGTAACGCCGCGAATCGAATCGGTGCTGGCGGCCGGCAGGACCTGGTCGACGGGACAGGAGGAGGCGCTGTTCCAGTAGCGATCGAAGTCGCGCGACACCTCCTCGACCACGGCTCCGACCGCCAGGATATCGAGGTCGACGAACAGCCAATCGTGGTGGGCGCCAAAGTATTCGTCACCGACGTTTCGGCCGCCGATGATGGTGACTTTGTTATCGGCTGTGAATGATTTGTTGTGCATCCGGCGGTTGAGCCGGGCAAAATCGGTCAGGTACCCGAGCGCCCGCCAGCGGCGGAAGCGGGAACGGATTGAACAGCCGCACCTCGATGTGCTCGTGGGCGTGGAGCTCAGCCAGGACCGGATCGAGCCCCACCGTGTTGTTGTCGTCGAGCAGAAGACGCACGCGCACGCCGCGGTCCGCCGCGCGGCGGAGCGCATCGAACAGAAGCGTTCCCGACATATCGTTGTGCCAGATGTAATACTGGGTGTCGAGGGTCAGGGTGGCGGCGTCGGCGAGGTGGGCGCGAGCGGCAAATGCCTCGGTCGCGTCATCGAGGGCGTATACGCCGGACGTGCCCGGTTGGTGACCGGACCCGGTGCCGGATGAGCCGGGGATCGAGGATCGTCGCCATCCTGTGATGATATCGCCAATCGATCATTGTCGCATGCATCCGACGACTGTCGCTGGCATCCTCCGTCGCCTGAGCAGGAGGCGAATCGCTATCTGCATCTGCTCAAACAACTTACGACGCGCCGCCCTCGAATTGTGTCTGGCATCACTTTTGACGTTTCCAGGCAGGCTGGTCCCAGTTGCTCAAGGTCCGGCCGCCTCGCACCATCATTACGTCCCCAATCATGGGTACCCCAATGCGGCTGTCCAACGTTGTCGCGGCAGGTGTTCTCGTTGCCGGTCTCGCTTTGAGTGCGAGTCCGGCGTACGCGCAGGGAAAGGTCGTGGTTTCACATGACGAGTGGTTCACGAGCGCGGGATACTTCAACGTCAACGAGCAACAGTTCGTAACCAACCTGGACTCCTGGTTCGGGCTCAGCTCGGGAAGCAGCGTGCTGCTCTACACGAGTGACGGGTTTCTCGACAACACGCCGTTCATCAACTTCCTGCAGGCGGCGGGCCTGACGGTCACCGCCAGTTCGACCGCCACCGATTTCTCAGACTACAGCGCCGTGTTCACGGAAGGTGAACAGGCGTTGGCCACCACCGGCGCGAGCCTCGCATCGTACGTGTTCGGCGGCGGCAACGTGCTCGATATCGGAGGCACCGGAATTGACGGAGACGTCGCGGAGGCGGCGTACAACAACGCATTCCTCAATAGCTTTGGGTTAGCGCTTGGCTCTCCGTACAACAACTTGAGCGGGAATATCAGCACGGCCGGCTTTTCCACTCAAGGCGCGATTGGGGCCGCGCTCTTCACGGATGTGAGCACCATTTTCGCCGACAACGGGAATCCGGTGCTCTCCGCGTTCGCCGTCGCCGGCGTGACGAATCAGGTGTTCTCCACGCCCGCCGGCCAAGGCGTTTTCGGTGCCGCGGAGGTCAACGCGGTGAGTTCGACGCCGGAGCCTGGATCCCTGATGTTGCTCGGCACCGGATTGCTGGGGATCGTCCCGATGGCGCGAAGACGGACGCGAAGGCGTAGTGCCCAAGCGCGGATTCCAGGGTTTTGACGTGGATCGGACTCTGTTCGGCCCACGTCAAAACCGCTTCGAGAATGCCACGTAGGGCACGCCAGGTCCCGGGATACCGCCGCCACTGCCAATGCTGTTGATGAAGGCCAATCCACCGACAGTTTCTCGCCGAGGAAGCGGACCCCGTACGATCCTCCGATTCCTGAGGTGTTGCCCGTGTAGAGATAGTTTTCAGTCACCAACGACGTGTGCTGCGAGAGGCGCCTGGTGCCACCCAGCATCAATGCCGGTTTTGATCCGACGCTCGATGCCGTGCGGTAGAACCACCCCGAGCCGAACGTCAGGCTCCCGTTTGGATCACCCACCGTGGCAACGACGTATGCGATTCCGGCGCTCCCGTGCTCCTGGCCCAAGAATCCGAGCGGGCTCCCGGCACCCACGCTCAGATCGTCGTGGTGATACAGACCGACTTTCGGTGTGAGATGGTAAAGGTTGTCGCCAAAGAAGTTGTTGGTTTGGGCGGCGCGTCTCCGTCGCTCGCCACGGTGCGTCGATGGCGCCAGTCTACGCCACGGTCGTCAGCCGGCGGTCACCCGCCTTCCGTCCTGCGTCGCCTGAACGTCACCGGGTGGCGACGTCGGCCACCCAGACCCTAACTGGCGCTATCCACGGCCTCGGCGACCTCGCCGGCGTGCTTCAGCGGATCGACCTTCTCGAACACGCGGGCAATTTTGCCTTTCGGGTCGATCACGAATGTGGCGCGAAGTACGCCCCAGTACTTACGTCCAAACATCGACTTCTGCGCCCAAACCCCGTAGGCGTCGGCGATGGCGTGGTCCGGGTCCGCCACCAGAGTGAACGGCAGTCGATACTTCGCCTTGAAGTTCGCGTGCTTGCGCACGGAATCGGGGCTGACCCCGAGCACCACGGCGCCCATGTCTTCGAAGCGGGGAAAATTGTCGCGAAAGGCACAGGCCTCGATCGTGCAGCCCGGCGTGTTGTCCTTCGGGTAGAAGTACAGGACAACGACCTGACCGCGGAGGCTCGACAGCTTGATCTCCAGATCGGCGTCGGTGCGCGCCGTAAAATTGGGGCGCGATGGCGCCAGCGCGAATCACAGGACCTCGTCCCCCATCAGCACGGCCATGATAGCCTTTTGCACATGGAGGCGATTCTCGGCTTCGTCCCACACGCGACTCTGGGGTCCGTCGATCACCTCGGCCGCGACCTCTTCACCGCGGTGAGCGGGAAGACAATGCAGGAAGATGGCTTTGGGATCGGCGCCCTTCATGAGCTTGGCGTCGACGGTAAAGTCCTTGAACGCTCGCTCGCGAATCTTCTGTTCCTCTTCCTCCTGTCCGATCGAGGCCCAGACGTCGGTGTTGACCACGTGGGCGCCGGCAACGGCTTCCTTCGGATCACGAACAACGCGGACCTTTGCCGTCGTTTGGGCGCGAGCGACGAGATCCGCGGCCGGATCGGACCCCTCCGGACAGGCGAGCGTGAGCTCGAAACCAAGGCGGAAGGCGGCGTTGATCCAGGAGTTGGCCATGTTGTTACCATCGCCACCCAGGCGATCTTCTTGCCGGCCATGCCGCCGAGGTGCTGTCGGACGGTGAGGATGTCGGCGAGGATCTGGCAGGGGTGGAGCAGGTCGGTGAGTCCGTTGATCACCGGGACGGATGCGTATTTCGCCAGCTCTTCGATGTCGGCGTGGGCGAAGGTACGAATCATGATGCCGTCGACGTAGCGGGAAAGGACGCGCGCGGTGTCGGCAATGGGCTCACCACGCCCGAGCTGGACATCGCGCGGCGACAGGAACAAGGCGTGGCCGCCGAGCTGGTAGGTGCCCACCTCGAAGGAGACGCGAGTACGCGTGGATGATTTCATGAATATCATCGCAAGCGTTTTTCCAAGCAGCGGGGTGCGGCGGTAGCTGCCGCCGCGCATCTCCTCGGCGAGCGTAAAGACGCGTTCGAGTTCGGCGGCGGTG
>CAWIQH010000002.1:0-16551 GCA_963838185.1 uncultured Chlamydiae bacterium | reverse complement strand
TGTAGACAGCATCTGTATTATTAATGATGCGCTTTAGGAGTTCGTAGTCCGGATGCAAAGCAGAAAACTCTTCGTTTTGGAGATACCATTTGATCTTCCCATCTACATTGGCGCCATAGATAAACGTGAATAAGATGGGAGCCTTAGGCGTGTTTCGCCTTGCACAATTAATTCTGATAAAGGGACAGTTCCAGCCATCTCTTCCTACGGCAATGGCCGGGCTTGGGGAATTGAAATTCGTCTTTCTAATAGCCTCTTTTTTGACCTGAAAATGAGGTACGTCTCTATTTGTATAACTGGAAGTTGGCAGCCTCGGAAATTTATCGACGGCTTCTTGTCCGCCAAAAAATGCAAGAATCTCAGGATCAAAGCATGCTGTTGGAATTTGATCATTGGATGGCTGGTCCTTGTCCAGATTATGTGATATTGCCTTCATAACACTGGGCAATAGATTCGGTTGAGTATCCGGAGATGATGAACCTGAAACATTAATACACATATGAGACAATCCCTGTATTTGTAAAGTATGCTTTTTGCATCTTTGAAAGGCGCTTCTTGGACCTTCGAAGCGACTTTCAAACATGCAAAAAAAACCAAAAATCAAATCTTTCAAATAGGGGTTATGGACTGGCGCTTATTTTAAAGGCGCTTCCACGAGGTTTTTATCTAAAAAGAACTCTTGATAAGACCCCTGGCAGTATTTTTGGAGGAGTTGTTTTAAGTTGGAAATGGCTGCGTGGAGTTCATCTGTATTTGTATGCTCTAATCCTTCTAGGACGATGCAGACGTTTTGGGTTGCCGGCGTGATTTTAGTTTTTTCGCACTCTCTGTAGTTCCAAGAGCGGCAGAGGACTTCTTTATCATCCCGGTAGATCACTTCGCCTTTTTTGATCGGTTCTGGCTTGTCTGTGCCGAGCATGATGAAGAGCTCAGAGCCGTCAGCAACGGTGAGGGTAATTCCACCTTCGACTTTATCGAGGTCGTCTCCGCCAGCTGCGAGGACATACTTGAGAGAGACAATGTTGTAGAGGTCGACGATCGGGCTGATCGAGGGGAGCTGCTTGCCTTGGAGGACTCTGCGGAGCAGCGCTTCAACTGAGCTGCGGTGAGCTGAAGGAGAAAATCCAAATTTCCGATACGCTTCTCTCCAATCGGCAATTTTAGGAAGTGTTGCTAGGTCTTCAACGGTATATTTTTGACGGACTTCTTCTTCCGTTGCACGCAGCAGGGATTCGATTTCAGGATAACGGCCTTCATTATTTAGCCCTTTGCAGATCAGGACGCCCATTTTGGCATGAGGATAGGAGGCAGTGATTGCGGGATCAATGCTGAAAAGTCCTTGGGTGGATCGTTTGACAACTGCGCCGCCTTCATCAGCCCGCATGATTGGGAAGAAAAGAACATCGCGGATGGAAGGAGCTTGAGTGAGCAGCATCACGAGCCTATCGATGCCGATCCCAAGACCGCCAGCTGGCGGCATGCCTTGACAGATGGCTTCAACGAACTCTTCATCGAGAGGATGGGCCTCTTCATCGCCAGCATCTTTTTTATCATTTTGATCAACGAGGAGCGCGCGCTGGAGTTCTGGATCATTGAGCTCGGTGTAGGCATTGCACATCTCGCTGCCGAGAATAAAGCTTTCAAACCGCTCGACTAATTGTTCTTTGCGCAGTTTAGGATCCCGATGGAGTTTGCACAGCGGTGTCGTTTCAATCGGATGGTCGATGATGTGGTGCGGCTGAATGAGATGCTCTTCAGCAAACTCTTCAAACAGTTTTGCAATCAGGATACCCCGAGGAGCTGAGTTGATTTCTTTTGGATCGAATTCTTTTTCTAAGAGAATTTTACGCATTTGGTCATCGGACAAAGCATCGATGTTGATTTTGCCGTAGTGCCGGACAGCTTCTTTCATGCTCATCCGTTTCCATGGAGCTTTCAAGTCGATGTTGTAATCGGTCCCTTCGCGCTGGATGGTGATGTTGGTTTTGCCAAAAAGCTCTAGAGCGAGATATTCGAAGAGCTTTTCGGTAAAGACCATCATATCGTTGTAGTCCCAGTAGGCCGCATAGGCCTCGAGCATGGTAAATTCTGGATTATGCGTACGGTCGATGCCTTCATTGCGGAAGACTTTAGAGATCTCATAGATCCTTTCCATGCCGCCAACGAGGAGTTTTTTCAGGGAGATCTCGAGAGAAATTCTTAAGAACATGGTCTGGTGCTGCGCATGAAGCTCTGTGGTGAAGGGACGCGCAGCTGCTCCGCCGTAGATGTTTTGTAAAATCGGTGTTTCAACTTCCATGAAATCTGATTTTTCGCAGTAACTCCGGATCAGATGCAGAATGCGGCTCCGGAGGCGGAAGGTGGTAGCGACTTCAGGATTTGTAATGAGATCGAGCCAGCGTTTGCGGTAGCGGACGCCTTTGTCGGTTAACCCGGCATGTTTGTCCGGAAGAGGAAGAAGAGTTTTGCAGAGGAGTGTGAGTTTTTTGACATAGACGGTGATTTCACCGGTGTGGGTGCGGAAAATGTGTCCTTCGATGCCGATGATATCGCCAAGATCGATCTTTTTTTCGATAAATTTGATGGGGGTCAGTTCAGGAGATTCAGGGAGGCCTTCGACTTTAGTCTGGTCGCGGTTGAACATTAGCTGGATGCGGCCTGTCGGATCTTGGAGATGAGCAAACGCATTTTTTCCCATTGCACGGAAGAGAACAAGGCGGCCGGCTAGTGTGACATGCTCGGTTTTACCGGCTTCTGCTTCTTCGCTTCCTGCGAGCTCGCGGGACTCGTATTTATGCAGGAGTGCGTGGGCTGTTTGCGTTGGGGTGAACTTTGCCGGGTACGGATCGATCCCCAAAGCGCGGATCTCAGCAAGTTTAGCTGAACGGTTTTGAAATTCTTCGTGCTGATGGTACGCTGGTGTTTGCATGAACCTATCTCGGTATTCTAAAATTTTGATTTTTTGCTGTATTTTTTCGCAGATTTTGAAGCCGCTTCGTAGGGCATACTTGAATAAGTAGGCCAAGAAGCGGCTTCAGAAGATGCGGAAAAAGATGCGAAAAGCGAAACTTTAGAATATCGGGATAGGTTCATAGGGATATTCTAAGCTACCGCAGGGAGAAAGTCAAATTTTTCGCAAATGACAATTTTTATTTTAAGCTAATTGGGATAAGTTCTACCAAGCATGCAGCGACCCAATTCGGTTGAGGAGATCCCTCAAACATAAAGGAGGAATCCACTAAACGGAGGTCCCTAAATTGGCTATCCAATGGTCCTAAAAGATGCATTAAAAGCTGGCCGATCTCTTTAGAATCGCTGCGGCTTTTTAGGGCATAATCCCGATATTCCAGATGGGTGCATTTGGATAAGAGTTTTAGTCCGATATCGATCTTTTCCCTTGCGAAGTCTAAAGCTTCTGGGGAGATAGCAAGAGCCTCTTCTGCGGGGACTCTATAGGAGACGCCGTGATGGCAGAGGTCGGCAGTCGCAACGACAATGGAGTCCTTAGCGATTTTTGTAATTTCTTCAATCCGGGGAAGTGTCTCAGGGTGTCCTTGAGCGAGATTGGCATACCGGATGATGACTTTGGGGGATTCAATGCCGGCTCTCTTGGTAGCGTGGTCTAAGAGAAAAAGAAAGTTGCCCAAAGAAAATTCTTCACTATAGATTACTTCATAGGGAAGTCCCGTCCCAAAAATTCCGCGGCAAGGCTCATCGGATAGGTCGGCATTATCGACTTCTTTATAGAGGCCTTTTCTCAGAGGGTCTGTCAGAGAATGAAGCACCCCGATGAGCAGGATTTGGTTTTTGCCGGTTTTTTGACAGGCTGCTAAACAGGCATGGGCCACTGCTGCAGTTTGGTCGCCGCAAGAGCGGATACTCGTATGAGGAAAAAGTGCGCTCCCGCCTTCAGATAAAGTTTTGGTTAGGGTCGTTTGTGATTCTAGTTTGAGGCCGCGGTCGAGTAGATCGTTAATTTCTTCTTGGGTGAGGAGTTCTCTTTCTTTGGCAAAATAATCCTTAGAAGAAGTCAAGACCGTCTTGTTCATGAACGGTGTAGCAACACCTGAAGCGGTTAGATGGGAAATAAAAAGTAACCCAAAAATGAAAATCGATTTTAAGTTCTTACACATAGGAATCTCCGAAGTTGCGGAGATTTTAAAAGATTATTTCGAAACAGTCAAAAACTATTCGTTTGAGAATCCACGTGCTAGAGGTTCTAAAAATTGAAGTATCCATTCTGCAAAAGCCTTCCAATAGGCTTCAAAGTCGGCCAGAATTGAGGGTGGGGACAGATTTAATTGACGCAGCGGTGATTCTAGTTTGATGAGTAGATTTCGAATTTCAACCATCTTTGTGCTTTCAGATTTTGTTTCGATTCGTTCAATGGAATCTCGAAGAGAAAGAACAACTTCTAGAATAGTTCGCCAATCTGGCATATGTTCAGGAATCTTACCACTTAAATTAAGAATTTGATTCCGTTTAGTAAATTGGTAACGCAATTGATTTCTTAAGGGAAATGCAGATAAAATTCCGCTTTGTGCAAATCCATCTAAAACTTCTGCTAGATTTCGTTTACTGTATCCAATCCGAGTAGTGTCGGAGATTGCAAAATCGTTTTTTTCTTGGATGAGAAAAAAACTGATCAGATCAGCACGGGCACCGACACCAAAGAGAGATCGGAGTCTAAGAGGAAGCAGGGCTGGCAATTCTAGCTTTGGGGGTTTGGATTTACAGCTGGGAACAAATTTAAGGGGCTTTACATTTGTTAGAACTGGCCAATGGGCTTGAGAAACCGAGTTTAAGGTTGCTGAAAAAATTGAAAGAGGTTCAGTTACGATAGATCCTAAATCGTGTGCAAGAGTACGAAGTCTGCTAACAGAAATAAAACGATGATATCGACTACACCAATCCAATGCCTCATCTCGAAGACGGGGGTCTATTTCTGCTAGAATAGATGTTAATAAGATAAGTTCCTCAGGAGGAATCAAATAGTTTTGATGATGCCTTTTGACACCAGCTACACCTAATTCAGTCCAAAGACTCCATGCAAGATCGAGTAGAAGTTGATTGATCTTTTGACTAAGATTTTTCATGGGCCTCAATTAATGCTGAGATAGTTTCATTGAGTTCGTCAGCAAAAGCTTCAGAGACATCGTGGGTGATGCACCATTGTTTTGCGATGAATAATTCTTCACGAGTTGGTGCTAATAATTTAAGATCTGCAAAATGTTTGCTATAAGGGCCTTGATCTACAGCTGCATATAATTTGAAACAGATTTGATCGAATCGACCTGCCAGATGGAGTGTTAGACCTTTGTAATGACGAGTTTGCATGCGTGTTTTAAAAGCAGGGGGAAGTCCCATTTCTAACAAAGAAGATGGTCCGGCATTTAACCAATTTTCACCCAGTTCAAGTGCTTTCCCAACCTCTTCTGCAGCCTGAACCAGTTTTGGAGGGAGCGGGTTAGCTGTGACGAACTCTTCATCATTGACTAGAGCAACAAGATCTAGGTCTTTTGTTGGTCGGGTAATCTGGCCCAAAAGAAGAAGACTGCCTCCTCCAATCGCAACGACTTCATAATGATGACCGCGATCTTTTAAAAGCTGTCCAAGGACCTCCAGAGCTCTTTCTAAAGTGACCGTTGTGATTTCCATATTTGCTCCAAGATAGAGAATTTAAAATGCTTGTTTCGAGAAATTAAACTTCATTATATCCGGGTTTGATTTTTTTGACAAGCATAGTGATTTAATTTTAACTTATTCATTATTAGTCCATTATGGAATTTCTGTTCTAGAAAACTTCCTTAGGCTATATTTCCACACATGATATTAACCATCTTGTGTTCGACTTTACTTCTTGGAAATCCCTCGTGGGATCACGCATCTGTCAGCGCTTACGCCGTCAATACAAAGACCGGTGAAGTTGTCATGGATGAAAACAGCGATAAAAGCTTGGTGCCTGCGTCTTGCGTCAAGGCGATCACAACAGCTGCTGCTCTGCAGATCTTAGGGCCTGAGACTCGGTTCCAGACTGATTTAGAGCACGATGGGGTGATTGATAGTGCAGGGATACTGCACGGAAATCTCTATATTCATGGAGGAGGAGATCCTTGCCTGGGCTCTAATCGGATCGAGGGCTGCCTTTCTTGGAATGAGCAGATCGATGCGTGGGTCGATGCGGTACAAAAGCTAGGAGTCAGGAAGATCGAAGGTGAAGTGATTGCAGATAGCACGCGCTGGGAAAAAGCTCTCGCTGCACCGAGTTGGATCTGGGAAGATCTAGGAAATTACTACGGGGCAGGAGCCTGTGCCTTAACCTTCCATGAGAATCTCTATACGCTGACATTTAAGCCGGGCAAAGAACGCGAAAAGACAACAGTTTTACGCATAGATCCTTTTATAGAAGGATTGACAGTAGAAAATGAAGTGACAACTGGGCCTGTGGGATCGGGCGATCAAGCCTGCATTTATGGATCAGAATATTCGATGGTCCAGCATGTCAGAGGGACTGTCCCTGCGGGCGTCGAAGAGTTTTCGATCAAAGGAGCGATTCCTGATCCTGCAAAGTTTTGCCAGCAGTTGCTGTCAAAAGCTTTAGAAGCAAAAGAAATTATCATCGAGCATCAAAAAAAGGATGATGGAAAAAGGACCGTTTTTCATACGACATATTCTCCGACGGTTAAAGAGATCGTCTATTGGACCAATCAAAAGAGCATCAATCTCCATGCCGAACATCTGCTGAAAAAAATGGGAGAGGTTGTTTTTAAAGAAGGCTCTACGAAAGCCGGCATTAAAGCGGTCACCGATTTCTGGCGGTCTAAGAAGATCGATTTGGAAGGTTTTAACATGGCTGATGGATCAGGGCTTTCGAGAAAAAATCTGATGACAGCCAAACAATTTGTCTCGATTTTATCGCAGGTCAAAAAAACAGAGGTTTTTCCACTATTTATGCAGTCACTAGTGCAAGTCGCCGATCACGTTAAAGCCAAAGATGGCTTTATGTCGCATGTGAGAGGCTATGTCGGTTATTCTGATGATGTTATTTTTGCAACATTAGTGAACCAATGCCTCGATCCTAAGATGTCTAAAAAGATGAAAGAATTCATCTCTGAAATTAGCCTGCCTTTGCGAGCTGAAGGATCATAACTTCATTCCAAGGCTTCAGGGCTGTTTTCCATTTTTCAATGGAGTTGGCAAGATTTGTGATGTGACTCGTGGTGATGATCTCGAAAATTGCTTGAGTTTTCGGAGTGAGCTTATTGAGCGCGCTTTGATTGAAAGCGACTTGCTTGTAAATGTAGTTCTCTGTTTGCAAGAGCTTGGCATTTTGATCGATTAGCCCTTGTTTCCTTAATTCCTCTAAAAAATTAGGTGCATTGGCCAAGTTCTGCTCTCCATGCACCTGCACTGTGATGAGTTGCTTTCCTGTTCCTTTGAGCTCTTTGGAATAACAGGTGTAATTGGTTGAGCGGGAAGCGCCGCCCACATTGAGATTTTTATAGGTAAAACGGGGAGGGGTGCAATCTTCAATGAGCATCCCCACATGATAGTAGGTGTGAGGACGGTGCGGGTTGTTTTGCACTTCTGGATTTTCAATGGTGATTTCGCTGTTGCTTGTGATGATTAGCTTCAGCGTCGTATAACGCATGCCGTTGATTTTAACTTCAGCGATTTCCCGCGTGGTATCGATGAAAACGGTTTCGAGTTTGCTGTTGAGGAGGAGAACCACTCCGAAATGGTCCATCAGAAGTTGTAAATTGCGAGTCAGTTCGAAGCATCCTTCGGAAGGGTAGAATTCTCCGTTGGGAATAGGTTTTTTCATCTCAGGCGTGGTGTCGACAATGTTGCACCCGGCATACTCTTCTAAGAACTTCACCAGGCGAGTATCGCGGCCGAATTCATGGCATCCCAAGTCGACATGCGGGACTCCGCAGATGGTAATGCTCTTCCAAGCGCCTCCGCACTCGGCGTTTTGTTCGACAACGAGGACTCGATGGCCCAGGCATCTTTTATAAATGGCCTCGAAAAGAGAAAAAGGACTCGAGCCCACAACGATGTAATCAAAATCTGTCTCAACCCCATGAAGGCAAACGCACCAGAAGCACAAGGCTAGGAAGATTTTTTTCATGGATCTACCATTTTTTCAGAAGAATGGTAGTCTTATTTGAAATTAAAAAAAAGTTGATAAAGGATCGACGTCGACAAGAAGCTGGACGTATGGATTTCTGGGGATGGGCTTTAAGATCTCCGTGATTGGACGGGTTGTTTCGCCTTTGATCAGGCATTGGAAGCGGTAATGGTCTTTGATTTTAGCGTAGCCGCAAGGAATGACAGGATTGAGTTCAAAATGGGGAGGGAGCTGTGCGATGAGCAGCGACCGGATTTCAGATGCGTATTTGAGTGCAGCTTCTGCACTCTTACTCATGAAAGTGATTTTGACAAGATGGCATGAGGGAGGGAAGTTGAACATTTTGCGGATTTCAATCTCTTCGCGGAAAAAAGCTGGATAGTCAAGACGGGCTGCGTGTTGGATCGTTGGATGCTCCGGGAGCTGCGTTTGCAGGAGAACTTCTCCTTTGAGACTGCTTCTGCCGGAGCGTCCTGAGACTTGGGTGATGAGCTGAAAGACGTTTTCAGCAGCGCGGAAATCAGGGATCTGGAGCGCTGCATCGGCATTGAGTACCCCGACTAGGGTGACAGAGGGAAAGTGAAGCCCTTTGGCAATCATCTGCGTTCCAATGAGAACATCGGCTTTTCCTGCGCGGAATTGCTTGAAAAGCTTGTCATGGCTCCCTTTATGCTTTGTCGTATCGGCATCGAGGCGGATTGTACGGATTTGAGGGAATATCGCATGAAGAGCACGTTCAACTTGTTCAGTGCCGGCTCCTTTAAACTTGAAGCAATCGACAGCTTGGCATCCTGGACACTGGGCGGGAATGGGGAAAAGCTCGTAATTGCAAAGGTGGCACGAGAGGATGTTTTTTCCTTTGTGGAATGTCAGGCTGATCGAGCAGTGGGGGCAGTTAAGAACATGAGCGCAAACGCCGCAGACAGCGGAAGTATGGAATCCTCGGCGGTTGAGAAAGACGAGTGACTGTTCTCCAATCTCTATCCGTTTTTTCAGTGCTTCTAAAAGAGCATCGGAAAAAAGGGTAAATCCTTTGGCTTTGTCAAACTCTCTACGCATGTCAATGAGCCTGACCGTCGGAAGATGGGCGTGGTCTGCCCGCAGGTTGAGCTCGCTTAAGGTATATTTGCCAGAAAGAGCATTGGCATAACTTTCGATGCTGGGAGTGGCGCTTCCTAATATAACGGCGGCATTAGAAAATTTACCGCGTACAACAGCAGCATCTCTTGCGTGGTAGCAGGGTGTGTCGTCGGTTTGTTTGTAGGCAGAGTCGTGCTCTTCATCGACGACGATGAGGCCGAGATTTTTTACGGGGCTAAATAGAGCCGAGCGGGGACCAACGACTAAAGAGAGGGTTCCTTCTCGGATTTTTTGCCAGGTGTCGCGCCGCTCTCCATCGCTCAGGCGATGGTGCAAGATGGCAACTTTTTCCTGAAATCGGCTCCGAAGTCTCTCAACAGTTTGAGAGGTCAGAGCGATTTCAGGAACGAGGAAAATCGCAGATTTCCCCAGTTCCAAGGTTCGATCAATGGCTTGAAGATAGACTTCCGTTTTTCCGCTGCCGGTCACTCCATAGAGGAGATGGGTCTCAAAAGTTCCACCGTTAATGGTTTTGAGAATTTTACCAAGAGATTCTTCCTGCTCGGGGTTGAGAGTCTTATGTTTGGTCTGAAAAAAATCGTGGTCTGCCAAGATGCTCCGGTCGATCGCAATCGGCTCCAGAGAGAGAATTTTTGCCTCAGCAAGGGTTGCAACGGGGCTGCGGGAGGTTTCTGCTTTTTCTAGCAGCTCGGTGAGCAGGATACCCTGAGGATATTTCAAAAGGACTTCTAGAATTTTGGCCTGCGCTCCGCGGTGTTTAGCGCAAACTTCTGCAAGTTGCGGACGGAGAGGAGCGATTGAACGAAAAGCTGCCGCTTTTCTTCCATTCCCTTACGGATAGGCGGAGGGAGGAGGAGTTTGAGCACCTTGAAGAACGGGGCGCAGTAATATTTAGCAAGCCAGATGCCAAGCTGAAGTAGATCGGAAGGGATGCTATCGGGAAAAAGTTCTTGGATCTCTACAGTTTTTTTCGAGGCTGTCTGGTTTTTCAAATCGATGACAGTCCCAGTGCAGCTCCTTTTTTGAAGGGAGACTTTCACGCGGGCGCCCGGCCTGATCTGATTGATCAAGTGCACAGGGATCGCATAGTCGAGGGGTTTATCTAGCGCTACGTCGACATAGACAGCAGCGAAGAGAGCATTTTCCATAATTCACGTTTGAGGTCGGGATTTTTAAGATAAGCATCAAGGGGCTGCAGCAGAGCTAAGGGAGTTTCTTTTAAGAAATGGCTTTTGGATGAGGGGTTTTCTCGGTAAAAGCGGGCAAGAGAAATGCTTTTCCAAGCTTGAAAAGGGGGCGCTAGGATGAGTTGCAGCGTTGGAGAGCTTAAGGTCATTTCCCAGGAATTTTCTCTTTCTATTTTTCTCATTTCGATGAGTTTAGCAGGTGCCAGCAGCGAGTCAATGGCCTTTGTGACATTTTGCAGAAAGCTGAGCGCAGGTCCTGTTTCGCCAAAAGAGAGAACAAGGACTTTAGCTGTCATATGCTGCTCTTTATAGAGATGCGCCATTTTTTTGGCGGCGGCGTCATCGGGAATGCCAGAAGAGAGGGCGACTTCGGGAAGGATCTTTGTGACCATCTGCTTCATCTCGGTGTCAAGCTCAATGGACTTTTTCTCTTTGGGAGGAAGTTGCTTTTTCTGGGGAGAAAAATAGGCGGCTTCTTCAGGTGTGGCCAAGATGGAGCCTTGTGAGAGAGACTCTTCTTTGAGAAGCGCGATGGCCTGGTGTATTAATCTATCCATTTTGAGGGATAAAAGCCGCGTTTTTGGTATTGAAGGACAATATCCACTTTAAGCTGATCAAGGCCTTCCGGGCAAAGTTTATCCAGCATCAATTTAATGGTTGGAGACTTTTGATGCTTCAATAAAAAATAAAGTAAATTTTCGCTCTTTTGAGTGGCCCTGATGAAAGGGTCTAAAAGAGCGAAAAGTTCCACACAAGGAGAGTGGAGATGGTTTGCAAAGTGAGCAGCCTCTGAAGCAAGTTCTGGGAAGGCTAAGGGAAGAAGCTGGGCAAATTCTCGCATTTTATTTGCCGAACCTTGTTTTGACGCCCAATCAAAGGGAGCCATTTGAAAAGGAGCGGTTTCAGTTAAATACTCTGGCGATCTTAGAAGTTCCCGTATAATAAATTGAAGAAGCAATGCAGGCGCCTCGCCTTTGGCGACAGTGTTAGGTGAGAAAGGCGAATGAAAAAACAGATGTTGATCGATCATTTAAAATCGAAAATATATCTTTAACGAATTATGAACAAGTATTACTCAAATAATCCTGAAACATAATCGTTAGAATCAAAAGGCGTTAGATCGTCGATCTGCTCGCCAACTCCCACCCAGCGGATCGGAATTCCCAGTTCGCGGTAGATCGGCAAGATGACTCCGCCTTTAGCGCTTCCATCGAGCTTGGCCATCAGAATTCCCGTGAGCGGTGTGAACTGATGGAACACTTGGGCTTGTTCAACGGCATTTTGTCCGATCGTGGCATCTAAGACCAAAATGATCTCATGAGGAGATCCTGGAACGACTTTGTTGCACACGCGCCGGATTTTATCGAGCTCTTGCATGAGGTCAGTTTTGTTCTGCAGGCGTCCGGCTGTATCGATGATGACAGCATCCATGCCGCGGGATTTCGCTGCAGTCAGCGCATCAAAGGCAACACTGGAAGGATCGCTGCCGCTTTGGGCTTTGACGATTTCGACACCGATCTTATCGGCCCAAAGAGAGAGCTGATCGATGGCTCCGGCTCTAAAAGTATCTCCTGCAGCCAGGAGCACTTTTTTACCTTCTTTTTTCAATAGATGGGCAAGTTTAGCAACCGAGGTCGTTTTCCCGCTGCCGTTGATCCCGACGATGAGATAGACCAGCGGTTCTCCGGTCTTAGGTGTTGTTTTGGGAGCTGTGTCTAACAGATCGATGGCATACGTCCGCATACGGGCCAAAATTTCATCCGGAGTAGGATTCGGATTTTTCTTCAGAAACTCTTTGAGATCAGCAACGAATTCTCCAGTTACCCGTGTTCCGATATCGGCTTGGTAGAGGATATTTTCAAGCTGATCGAGCGTCTCTGCATCGATAGAAGATGAGAAGAGGGCTTTGATCTTGGATCCCAGGAAAGACCGGGTCTTAGTGAGGGCTGATTTAATCTTTTTAAAAATACCGAACATGTCAAACCTTTGATTTGAAATCCATTGTATCACATAAGGAAGAAAAAGGCAGCACCTTGTGAATTTACATGAATATCAAGCCAAAGAACTCCTATTAGCCTGTGGCGTTCCAGTCCCTGCATTTGGGGTCGCTGGCAAACATCAAGAAATTGAAAAAATAATTAGGGACCTCCATCTCAAAGAGGCCGTCATTAAGATCCAAGTCCATGCCGGCGGCAGGGGAAAGGCCGGCGGGGTCAAGTTCGCTAAGACTCCCGAGGAGATATTTCACCGTTGCCCAGCATCTCATCGGCATGAAGATGGTCAACAATCAGACCGGTTCTGAAGGAGTCATCGCACATAAAGTCCTGATTGCCCCTCCTATCGATATCGAAAAAGAGTATTATTTGGGGGCCATTGTTGATCGAAACAGGGCTGAAGCTGTTTTAATTGCATCTCCGGAAGGAGGGATGGAAATCGAAGAGATCGCAGCCAAACATCCGGATAAAATTTTAACCGTCCCAATCGGGATGGATGGCACTGTCAAGCCTTACCATTTGCTGCGTCTTGGAAAATTCATGGGCTGGGAAAAACATACCCTCGAGCAAGGCATGCAAATCGCTGCGGCGCTGGGCAAACTCTTCATTGACAAAGACGCCTCGATGTTAGAAATCAATCCTCTCGTCAAATCCAAAGACGGTAAACTCTGGGCTCTCGATGCCAAGCTGAGCATCGATGACAACGCTCTTTTCCGCCAGCCTGAGATCATTGCCTATTACGATCCCAGCCAGCAGTCCCCACAACGAAGTCGCAGCCAAGAAGCATGATCTGCCTACATTGCCCTCGAGGGCAATATCGGCTGCATGGTCAATGGCGCAGGCCTTGCGATGGCAACCATGGATATTATCAAGCACGCCGGTGGAAAGCCTGCAAACTTCCTCGATGTGGGCGGAAGCGCCGACAGCTGAAAAGATTACCGAGGGATTTAAGATTTTCGTCTCAGATCCGCAAGTCAAAGCGATTCTTGTCAATATTTTTGGCGGCATTATGAACTGCGCCACGATCGCCGAAGGGATCTTAGCAGCTCTCAAGGAACATCCCATCAAAATTCCTCTGGTTGTCCGGATGGAAGGAACCAATGTCGAGCAAGGCAAAAAGATGCTCGAAAAATCGGGCTTGAAAATCCTTACGGCAGATAATCTCACTGATGCCGCAAAGCTCGTTGTCAAGGAGGCGAACCACTATGCCCATTCTAATCGATAAAAATACCCGCGTCATCACACAAGGGATCTCAGGCAAAGCTGGTCGCTTCCACACCGAGCAATGTCTCCTCTATGGCTCTAAATTTGTGGGAGGAGTCACTCCAGGAAAAGGGGGACAAGAGATTTTAGGCTTTCCTGTTTTCGACACTGTCTATGAAGCTAAAAAAGCCGTACATCCGATGCCACGATGATCTTTGTGCCTGCTCCCTTTGCGGCAGATGCGATCCTGGAGGCCGAAGATGCCGGCATCCATTTGATCATCTGCATCACCGAAGGAATCCCGATCCGCGACATGGTCGAAGTCAGCCGGGTCATGCGAAAGTCCAAAGAAGCCGCCTGATCGGACCCAATTGCCCAGGGATCATCACACCCGGATGAATGCAAAATCGGCATTATGCCCGGCTACATCCACAAAAAAGGAAATATCGGCATTGTCTCCCGATCCGGAACACTTACCTATGAAGCTGTCTGGCAGACCTCGCATCTTGGGCTTGGCCAATCGACTTGTGTAGGCATCGGAGGAGATCCTCTCAATGGAACCAACTTCATCGATGTTCTAAGCTCTTTGAAAAAGATCCGAGACGAAGGCGATCTTGCTGATCGGAGAAATCGGGGGAGAAGCCGAAGAAGAAGCCGCTGAATGGATCAAGCACCACTGTTCAAAGCCTGTCGCTGCTTCATTGCGGGGCACAGCTCCTCCTGGAAGACGGATGGGTCATGCAGGAGCGATTTCTCTGGTGGAAAAGGAGCAGCCAAAGATAAGATCGAGGCGCTTAAAAAAGCCGGCGTTCATGTCGACTGAAAGTCCTGCACTTCTTGGACAAACTATGCTAGAGGCGATGAAAAAATGATCCGCATCCCAGGAAAAATCCCCATCGCTATTTATAACTCATTTTGGATCATGGCAGCTGTCATCGGCATCCTGCTCGGCCAGGGTGACTTTGTTAAAATCCTTATCTGGATCCCTGTGATTTTTGTTTCCGTGCTGTTCCATGAATTTGGCCATGCACTGACAGCGCTTCTCTTTGGCCGCAATCCTCGCATTGAACTCGTTGCGATGGGAGGCCTGACTTATCACGATGGAGATAAGCTTCCGTTTTGGAAGCAATTTTTCATCACGCTCAATGGTCCTGTCTTTGGTTTTATGATTGTGATCGTCGTCTATCTCCTCAAGGACATTCCTTCGCTTTCTTCAGGATATACCGGTCAGTTTCTTGAGCAGATCCTCCTCGTCAATATCTTCTGGACGGTTGTGAACCTGCTTCCTGTCCTTCCTCTCGATGGCGGGCAGCTGCTTCGTCTGACACTTGAGAAGTTTTTTGCTTACAGGGTCTTCGCTATGCTTTTTTATGGAGTTCGATTTTAAGTCTTGGATTTTGCCTGCTGCTTTTTCTCACACAGAATTTTCTTGCAGGTGCGATCTTCTTTCTGTTTGCTTTTGAAAACTTTGATAATTTTAGAAAAAGCCGGTTTGTGAGCGAGAGCGACCAGCGCGATGAATTTAAGAAGATCTTTTTAGAAGCAGAGATGAACCTCCGGCAAGGCAATAAAGAAAGAGCGCTTGCTGCTTTTGAGGCTCTCCGTGCTGCATCTAAGGAAGGACTCATCTACGAAACAGCGACGCAATACGCCGCATTCCTCCACTACGATCAAGGCCATCTTCAAGAAGCTTACAAAATCTTGATTCCTCTAAAGGACCGTTTAGATCCCGATGCGTTAGCCTTGCTTCATCGCATCGCGTTTGAGCAGGGGATTTTTCGATGGTGATGGAGCTAGCCGGTTCTGTGTTTCAATATTCTCCAGAAGCAGAAATTGCGCTTAGAAGTGCCTATGCAGCGGCGAGTTTAAAGCTGGTAGAAGCCTCGATCGGCTGGCTGCAGACAGCCCGCCAAAGCGGTGTGGAAAATCTCAAGGAAATAGTCTTAGAAAAGAGTTTCGATCCGATCCGCAGCGATCCTGCATTTCAGCAATTACTGCGAATCTGTCTTAGAGGGCTTTAGAGTGTGTCTTCGTCATTCAAGAGTGCAGTGATGGCCACTCTTTTTGGGGCAGAGGCTTGCTTTTCTTGATCATTTTTTACAGGTACTGGCATATTTCTTTTATGCATGAGAATGATTTCTTTCAAGAGGGCCTTTGCGAAATGATCTGAAGGATCGTTTGTAACAATGGACCTAACGGCTTTTACAGCGATTCTGTATTTCTCAGGTTCAATGTGGCAGAGCCCTTTCAAAAGCAGTGCATCAGGATCTTTAGGTTTTAGAGCCAATATGGCCTCCACACGCTCTAGAATTTGCGGCTTCATTTTACTAATGATCTTTTGCCAGGCTAGGAAGAACGAAAAAATGAAACTACTAGCATCCATTAAAAAAGCTTCGCGGAAAAGCTGTATGCCTTCACGGTACCAGTAACACTCTATCAGGGGAATTCCTTCACTGATTCGATTTTTTATTTCTTGCTCTGTTGCTAAAGAAAAGCCAGGCGTATTTGGATCGATTTCTTCTATTTTCAAAGAGTGATATGTCATTTCATTTGAAGGGTTGGGTCTTTCTTGTTCAGGAGGTACATTAGGATAATATTGCAAAGGCAGCATAGGGTATGGGGATCTCCATAAAGAACTCTGTGCAACCTGTGTCGCTTTTTGGACAGGGATTTGGGTTGGTACTTGGATATTGGTAGGAAGAGTCGAAGTCGGCGTACCTAGCTGCTCCAAAAAACGGAAATTCTGTTGAAAGGGATTAGGGATCATTTGATTATGTGAAAGTGGGAGTAAAGGAGGATAATAACCAGATGATGAAAATTGTATTGATTTGCTCATTTTCTAACCTTTTTAAGCCGAATAGTATCTAGTGATGTGGAATTGAATGCAATTTGAATTAAACCAAATAGGGGAGTTTTGCAGGGGTTTGGCCTGATT
>CAWIQH010000001.1:0-43903 GCA_963838185.1 uncultured Chlamydiae bacterium | reverse complement strand
CAGCAGTTCATATCATGGGAAAAAAACAATGGTGGGCCACTTCATATCGGTGCCATGCTTTAGCCCTTCTTTTAGGCGCCACTCCGAATGAACTCATGGCAGAACTCTATGGCCGCGCAACCGGCAATGCCAAAGGCCGCGGCGGTTCGATGCACTTTTATACCGAGCGGATGCTCGGGGGCTTTGGAATCGTCACAGGACAGGTGCCGATTGCAACCGGAGCTGCTTTTTCCATGAAATATCTTAAGCAAGACGGCGTTGCCGTCTGTTTTTTGGGTGAAGGCGCTGTCGCTCAAGGCTCTCTTCATGAATCTCTCAATATCGCTTCTCTATGGGATCTTCCTTGCATCTATGTGATCGAAAATAATCAATGGGGCATGGGAACAGCGGTGAGCCGTGCGATCTGCGCTCAGCCCATTGCAGAAAAACAAGCGCCTGCCTACGACATGAAAGGCTACACGTTAGATGGCATGGATTTTTTCAATTGCTACGCAGGATTTTCATCATGTCTTTGAAGAGATCAAAAAAAACTCTCGGCCAGTTCTTGTTGAAGTCATCACCGAGCGTTTCCGGGGCCACTCGATTTCCGATCCGGCTGTTTACCGGTCTAAAGAAGAGCTCTCCAAATGCATGGAAAAAGATCCGATCTTGACTTTTTACAAAACACTTTCTGACAATGGCATGATCACCGAAGCAGAATACGAAAAAATGGACAAAGAACAAAAAGAGATCGTTGTCGCTGCGATGAAATTTGCTGAAGAAAGTCCTTGGCCTGATCCGATTACCTTGGGGAGGATGTTTTTGCACCATAGAAATACGATGCAAACTGTCGAAATGCGAGAAGCTCTCCGTCAAGCCATGGATGAAGAAATGGCCGCGCGACTCCCGTGTCTTTATCATGGGAGAAGAAGTCGCAGAATACAACGGCGCCTATAAAGTCACTAAAGGGATGCTGGATAAATGGGGGCCCGAACGCGTCATCGATACGCCGATTGCCGAAGAAGGTTTTGCAGGGCTTGCTATTGGCGCTGCCATGACAGGTCTTCGTCCGATTGTCGAGTTCATGAGCTTTAACTTTTCTTTTGTCGCCGCTGACCAAATCATCTCCAATGCGATAAAAATGTATTACATGTCAGGCAACCGGTTTTCAGTGCCCATCGTTTTTCGCGGCCCGAATGGCGCTGCTGCGCAAGTTTCTTCCCAGCACTCCCACTGTGTCGAAGCGATTTATGGAAATCTTCCCGGTCTGATCATTATCGCCCCTAGCAATCCTTACGATGCGAAAGGACTTTTCAAATCAGCGATCCGCAATAACAATCCCGTTCTCTTTCTTAGAAAGCGAGCTGACCTATAACGATAAGATGGAAATTCCCATGGAGGAATATCTTATCCCGATCGGAAAAGCTAAAGTCGTCATCGAAGGCGACCATGTCACGCTCGTCGCTCATAGCCGCATGGTGCTTCTTTGCATCAAAGCTGCTCAAGAACTGGCCCAAAGAGGCATCCGGGTTGAACTCATCGATCTTAGAACCATTAAGCCTCTTGATATTGCGACGATCGCAAATTCTGTCCGCAAGACCCACCATGCGGTTCTTGTGGAAGAAGGACATTTTTTTGCAGGCATCTGTGCGGAAGTTGCCTATGAGATCCAGGAACATTGCTTTGATTTTCTCGATGCGCCGATCAAACGAGTCTCGCAAGGCGAAACTCCGATGCCGTATTCCAAGACCCTTAGAGCGCGAGACGATGCCAACGGTTGAAAAGATCGTTGCTGCTGTTTTAGAATCGCTAATATGAAATAAGCGATTCACTAAATTTAAAAACTTCTATATACAGGATACATATGCCTTTTACCCTGACAATGCCAAAACTCTCTCCAACGATGGAAGAGGGGACCATAGCAAAATGGCGCAAGAAAGAAGGCGACTTCGTCAAAGTCGGCGAAGTGGTCTTTGAAATTGCCACCGATAAAGCTACTGTTGAGCATGCCGTTTTAGATGCAGGGTATTTGCGTAAAATCATTGTAAAAGAAGGGGAGAGCGCCGTGGTCAACCAACCTGTCGGAATTTTTACTGAGAAAAAAGACGAAAGCATCGAAGGGTACAAGCCTGAAGGCGCCGCTCCTAAAGCTCAAGCCGCTCCTGCTGCTGCCAAAAAAGCTGAAGCTGCAGCTCCAGTCGCTGCAGCACCTGCTGCAGGCCTTGCTCAGCCAGGCTTTGCTCCTGAGCCTCCACTCAAAAACTACGAGTTTCCTCCTGCGGCAGCTCCTAGCCATATTCCTGCATCTCCGCTCGCGAAAAAAATCGCAAAAGAAAAAGGGATCGACCTTTCAACCGTCAAAGGCTCCGGGCCTGGCCACCGTGTTGTCAGTTCCGATCTCGATATGGGACAGCCTGATCTTCCTGTGACATTTAGTCGTAAGGAACGTCCCACAGTCGCTCCAGGGACCTACGAAGAAGAAAAAATGTCGCCGATGCGCAAAGTCATCGCTCAGCGGCTCCAAGCTGCTAAGACCTTTATTCCTCACTTCTATGTCACAATGGAAGTCCGTGCTGAAAAGCTCCTCGATGCTAGAGAGCAGCTCAAAAGCCTTGGCCATAAGATTTCGATCAACGACTTCGTCGTCCGCGCCTGTGCTTTAGCGCTTCGCGAGCATCCTGAAGTCAACAGCGGATTTAATTCTGCTGACCAGACGCTTATTCGATTTAAGACGGTCGATATTTCTGTGGCTGTTGCTCTCCCTGATGGCCTCATCACACCGATCGTCCGTCATGCAGACTTCAAGAACCTTGGAGAGATCTCTGCTGAAATTAAAGTGCTGGCTCAAAAAGCCAAAGAAGGAAAACTCCAGAAGCAAGAATATGTTGGAGGCTCCTTCACAGTTTCTAACTTAGGGATGTACGGCGTTTCTGATTTCGTCGGCATTATCAATCCTCCCCAAGCGGCACTGCTCGCGGTTGGAGCAATCGAAGACAGAGCGGTCATCGAAGACCATATCGTTGTGCCCGGTGAAGTCATGCGGCTGACGCTTTCTGGCGATCACCGAGTCATTGATGGAGCTATCGGTGCGCAATTCCTCCAAACAGTGAAGAAGTTCCTGGAGAATCCAACTTCTCTCTTGATGACTTAAGTCTAAAAAGCGAAAAACCTCAAAGTCTCTCTCGGGAGCCCGGACTATCAATTTCATGGGTCAAAAACCTGTTCTTGAAAACTGATTAAAAAGTCGATGCGAGCTAATTCTTCGCTTGATCATTCATTTACGAAGACAGCTACTAAAAAATTGTGAACTATAGCCAACGTTTCCTTTGGAGATGATGCTTAAGCCAGTGGCTCTGATCAGGTAGAAAATAGCAAGGAGATAGAAAATCCAACTCACCTTATTTCTTCTAAACAAAAAAGGGTTCATGCTTGTAAGATCTTTGGCAAAAAGGAGATCTTTATGGTCATCATTCTGAAAACATCATCTATTCCTACGCCTCCTATGAGAGATCTTGGGGGATTATTGGCAGGTTTGAAAGAAAGGTACGCATGGAAAAAGAATGTTATTATTTGTGAGGCATGGCATGAAAGTCGTTACGGTATTTCCAGCCAGAAGACAGGCGATGTGACCTATTCAGGCAGGATGGAAGAGAAAGCCACACAGTTGTTTCGTTTGCTTCAAGAGTCTGCTAAAGAGGGAAAAACATCTATCGCATTTTCTTTTCAAAAGAGTGTTGTCGACGAAGTTCTTGCGGAAACAGCTGCAGTGCTAAATTGTTTTCGAGAAAAAATGGATTTAAATTTTAGGGGTGAGAAAGCCAAGCTTCATTCGCTTTTATGTGAGCTTAACAATCGCCAGGTCGATATTTTAGTTTCTTGGGATTCTCACAACACCTTCCTTAACCCAAAGCCCATGCTACGGTTAGATCAACCTCGTTCTTGGGGCACGGATCTACTCAACGCTCAGCGTCGAGAGGGTCATGGTGATTGTACACTTGATTTTGGTGGAAAACAGTTTCCCGCCCATCGTTTAATAGTGGAAAGCTTTAGTCCCGTGATGAAGGCAGCACTTCAACTGGGCATGCAAGAAAGTGAAACGGGCCTAATACAATTCCCTCAGGCTCCTGCACTTTCTCCAAAGGCACTGGATGCATTTATCGAGTTGATGTACACCCAAAAAATCGATTTTAACCAATTTCCAATAGCCGATGCGATTCTACTGTTGGAGTTTAGCCATTTCCTGAACTCAGAAGCTCTTAAAAAGTCAGCCTTTGAATATCTTTATGAAAGAGCCGATCAATTAGATAGTCGGGACCTGCTTCAGCTCTTTTTTTTAAGATCGGAACACTCTTTTGATCAATTAAATCAGCTTTGTGATTGGTTGTTCAGCGGCAACGCCCAGTTTTACAAGGCGATCTTAGTTGGAAATGAACTTTCATCTGAGGAACTTGTTATGCTTTTTGCTATTGCTAAGCATTTGAAAATAAGTGAGCTCATCAGTCAACTCCAAGGTGTCTGGGGTGATATGCCTACGGCTCAAAAGGTTACATTTGCTCAAGCAGCCCTCGCAAAAAGAAGCCATAAAGATCTTTTTGAGCTAGTCTGTGAGCTTTGCAAAGCCACGGTAGGCCAAATTCCTAAGGAGGATCCTAGCCGAACAGATTTTATTCGAGCCTACAAAGATGTAAGTAACAGGATTGTTGAACTAGAAACGGAATCCTAAGAGATCGTCTTTAAGTCACAAGCTAAAGCCAGCGTTTCCGTTGGAAGTAAAGCACAGCTAGGATGATGATGAAGCCTGTTGCTCCCATCAGATAGAAAAACGCAAATTCATGCGAGGCAAACGGCAATTGGACGTTCATGCCAAAAAGGCTGGCGACCATCGTCGGGATGCTAAAGAGGATCGTCAGTGCTGTTAGGAGTTTGATTGTCTTGTGCAGATTATTCGTGAAGATGATCTGGTAGGAATCTCTTAGTGACCGGATACTCTTTAAGCTGATGCTGCAAAGATCTTCCGATTGTTTCACAGCATTGAGCAAGTCTTGCAAAAGCTCTTGGTCTTTCTCATAGAGATTTGTATACCGGCCAGAGGTGATCGCTTCCAGTACGCTCCGGAGCGGGATCAGGGTCGAGTGGTACTGGTTAAGGACCTCTTCGTTTTTTGTTAGCGCTGTGATGTCTTCGCTGTCGACAGAGATCATCTCTTTTTCTTGCGTTAACACGTTATGCCGGACTCTGCGGATATGGGCGGTAAAGTCCTGGGTGATCTTAAATAAAATCGAAATCAAGAGTTTGGATTTTTGCAGCGTCGAGAATTTATTTTTCACTTGGAGGAAGTTCTGGATCAGGTGGCACTGATGAGGGGAGACTGTCGCAATATAATGTGGCGCTAAGATAATCGCCAAGGTCGAGGTATAAAGCCCGGTCTCGTATTCGCTGGGATGTCGGGTAAAGATGAGGACGGTGCTTTGGATTCTTTCCACACGGGGCACTTCGAATTTATCCAAGCAGTCTTGCAGATCAGTCTGTTCTAAGCTGAGCAGCTGAGCTAGCGTTGCTAAGTCTTCTGTGGTCGCATCTTCCACATGGATCCAGCACCCTTCCTTGACCTGAGGGATGAGCTGAAACTCTTCGTCACGGACTGTTTTATAATAATACTGGATCATCAACCTGACCTATCGCAAAGCCCGATTTTTTAGGCAAGTCGGTAAATAAAGAAATTTCTTTAATAATAAAGAAGAGATAGCTACATGGAGAAATAGGGAGATCCTCTATGTCCATATGGAACAAAGCCTTTGCCTTGACGCTGATTTCTGCACTGCCGATGGCAGTGTATGCCGATACAGACGTTTCTTACACCAATTACGTCGAGAGTCTTTTTACTTCCGTCAATGAGCTCAATATCCGGCTGGACCGGCAGATGGCCCAGCTCAGAGAGCGTTTTCCAGGACCTCGGATCAAATTTACCTCAGTGGCTGCTTTGTCAGAATCGGGTGAGCTTGTCGCTGACAGCTGTCCTGTTCTTAATACTCAAGTGGAAGAAAAACAGACAGTGGTGCCCCTCTCATTGGAAGGTCTATTTTGGAGTCACTGGCGATGTGGGACGGCAGTTAACGCAAAAACACGCCATCGGCTACCACTATGGTGCGGGCGGAGCACAGGTCGGTTTTGATTATGCCTTTTCAGATGTCGGAGTCGGGTTTCTCTTTGATTACGACCATATCGCATGGCCGTGTCGATGAGAGATGGGGTAAATTTGATATCAATCAAGCCCATGGAAGTTTCTATCTGACCTATATCCGCAAAGTTGAACCGCAGCTTTCGTTTAATTGGGTCTTAGGCGGAGGGTACGACTGGTATTCCATCCATCGCAATACCGCAGGAGACGTTGCAAAAGGAGCTCCTCATGGCCTCGAAATGGATGCAATGGTTGCGATGGAATATACCTTCGAGCAGAAGGCGTATGAGTGCATGCCATGCCATTTGCAAGTGGTTCCGCAGCTCAATCTCCAATACATGTATGTCCATGTGAATAAATACCGCGAAAGCGGCGCTGGAGCATTCAATCAGCACTACAACAGCCAAAATAATATCCAATCGCTCAGAACGATGGTGGGCATCCGCGTTAACTATAGCTGGTTCTGGACGAATGTGGTTTTCACTCCTGAGTTTAATCTCGGCTGGCAATGGGAGTTCTTTGATCAGAACCGGCGTGTGGAGATCGGGGGAGCCGGCTTTAGAAAAAATCTCCTGATCACTCAGCCTGGCCGCAATGTCGCCCTTGGCGGAGTTGATTTTCTCTTGACGTTCTTTGATACGTATGGAATCGAAGCCAGCTACGACTTTGAGTGGAACACAGCCTATCTGGACAACTCGTTCTATCTCGGCTGCAACTTTAAGTTTTAGAGTGTGGCAACTATTCGGAATTTCCGAACAGTTCAAAAAGAGATATCCTAAGACTGTTTGTCAGAAGTCAGCTTCTCGAGCTTTTCTTCTAGAGCACGGATTTTATCCGTGTGTTCTTTGATATTCTTCAGAAGGACCTGCTCCCGTTGGTGCTCCATGAGAGGAATCGCGGGATTGCCGCCGTATTTGCCACCGGAAGTGATCGATTTCTTGATGCCGCTGCGGGCAGCGAACATCGCTCCGTCTGCGATCGTCAGATGGCCGACAACGCCTGTCTGGCCTCCCATGATCACATAGCTGGCCTGTTTTCACAGAGCCGGAGATGCCTGTCTGAGAGATAATAATGTTATTCGCGCCGATTTCACAATTGTGGGCGATCATGACGAGATTATCGATCTTTGTTCCACGAGAAATGCGGGTCTCTTTAAAGCGGGCCCGGTCGATGGTGGTATTAGCGCCGATTTCAACGTCATCTTCGAGGACGACGATGCCGAGCTGCTCTTGTTTGATGTGTTCGCCTTTTTTATTCGGAGTATACCCAAATCCACAGGAGCCGATCACAGCGCCGGGTTGGATGATAACGCGGTTGCCGAGCTGGCAGCCTTCACGGATGGTGACGTGGGAATGGAGGATGCAGTGGCTGCCGACTTTAACACCCGCGCCAAGGGTCACGGAAGGAGCGAGGAGTGTGCCTTCTTCGATGATGCAGTGAGCATCAACGACGCAGCAAGGGCCAATCGTCACATTAGGGGCTATTTGAGCCGTCGGATGGATGACAGCGGCTGGATGGATGCCGTGAAGCCCGAAGTTGTCTTTTCAGAGACAGAAAAGAGTTTGACAATCTGCTGGAATGTTTCAGAGGGATTGTCAGAAACAAGATAATTTTTCCCTTCAATCTGAGGGGTAGATGGATCGATGCAAATAACCCCTGCAAGAGTTGTTTTCAGCAGGGGACGGTAAAGAGGATTTGCAAGAAACGACGCATCGGACGAGCTCGCATGTGCGAGATCGTCAACCCCGGTAATCAAATACTCGGGGTCGCCGATGAGCTTAGAGTCAGTGAGCTTACTTAGATTTCTTAGCGTCTGTTGCTGCACTTTTCTTTTCCTCAGCCTTTAGGAGCGGCTGGTTTTGCTTCTTCCTTCTTGTTTCTACAGCGGCTTTTTTCGCTTCTTCTTTAGGAGCGGCAGCTGTCGTTTTGGCCTCTTCTTTTTTAGCTTCTACTTGAGGAGGCTTGCGGCTACAGGAGCTGGAGTCGCTGCAGGAGCTGCTGCGGCTTGTTTTTTTGCTTCTTCTTCGAAGTTTTTATCCATTTCTTTGATCATGTCAGTTGTGACATCCAAAGTTGGAGCGCTGTAGAAGCAAGCTTGCTTGTTCAGGATCATGGTGTATCCTTTTGCAGCTGCGAGTTTCTCAGAGGCTTGAGTGATGCCTCCGAAAATAGATTGCACGAGCCTCTGTTGTCCCTGTTGCAGGAACTGGCTGTACTGTTGCTGGTAGCGGTTCATCTCTTCGCTAAGCTGGGCAAACTTGTTTTTCATTTCAGCTTCGGCTTCAGGAGAAAGACCATCGAGAGTATCTTTATCTGAGAGTTTTTCGTGGAGATCACGGAGTTGTTTCTCTGTGTCTTCGAGCAGGGTTGCGAACTGCTTGCGCATGGTCTCAAAAGAGGCTTGCTCTTGTTTGCCGAGTTTTGTCTCCATGAAGACATTCTCCATATTGACAATACCGACTTTTTGCTCAGCAGCGCAAAGCTGCAGGCCGGCCAGAATAAAGGCTGTAACTAAATATCGTTTTTTCATGTGTGTTCTCCTTAAACATGATGTTTTTTAAAATTGTCCACCCATCGAGAAGTAGAAGACCTCTTTCTGGTACTTTCTTTTATGCTGTAGATTGACGGGGAATCCGACGCCGACTGTGATTGGCATGCGGTTCATAACCTCGATGCGTAGGCCTGTACCATAGGTAAGTTGTAAACGCGGAAGGTTAAATTTTTTCATCGAAAGCGTACCGGCATCGACGAACACAAAACCGTCGACGATCTTAAGAAGCTCGTGGAGGTATTCGACCGACATAACGGTATAGCTGATGCCCCCCTAGGATCGCCACTGTCTTTGTCAGAATCAGCGTCCTTGCCTTTTTTTGTCTTCTTAGTGTGGCTTTTCTTCTTGTAGTGAGGTCCCATATCGAAGGCTTTAAAACCGCGGACCGAGTTTTCACCCCCGAGGAAGAATCTTTCACTGAGTGAAATCTGTGTTGGGTTTGATGTCCACAATATCGGGTGGAGGAAGCGGGCTTCCCAACGGTATTTCATGATACCGTGAGGCCAAAGCTCTTGATAGAACGAGTTGACATAGCTGTATTTCAAGAATGAAAAGTCACCAGCAAGACCTGCGAACTCGGCTTCCAAATACGAACGGAGGCCGTTATGAGGCTTGATCATGCTATCAGTCGAATCATAGTTGATCGAAGCAGAAATCGCAGAAACATTACCAGTTCCTTCTTTAGCATGTTTTTCATCGCGGCTTACCCCGTGGGCGACATCAATCTTCGCGTGTTTGGCCCGGTATTTTGTTCCGAGAGTCCAGTAGGCAGAAAGTGGGTAAGAAGCAAAGATGCTTCCTCCCAGAGAGTCAATCTGGTAGTTCTTGGCTTCTAATTGGCTTTGGTTGATATAAGCTTCAAAACCTGTTCTCCAGAGAGTATCGCGGAAATAAGGCGTCATCCAAGAAATCAGATAGGTTCTGACTTTAGCTCCTAAAGTCACCTTAGCGTGGGCATATTCGCCGCCGCCGCGCATTGCAGAAGGTCCATCTTTCGGTAAGCGTTTAAACCCTTTGTAGTTGAAGTTGGTCTCTGTGACATCAAGACCTCCGAACACTCCATCTCCGGAGCTTAATCCGAAGAACAGGCTCGCATGGCCTGTAGGAGCTTCTTCGACTTCGATATAGACATCGCGGTAGTTTTCACCGAGGATTTGGTCGTCTTGGGTTCTAACGGCATAGACGTTGACGTTTTTGAAGTACCCCATGTTCTGGAGCCGCTGCTGGGTCGCTTTGAGTTTGACGGAGTCAAATGTCTCTCCAGGTGTTAAAAGGGATTCTCTCAAGATCACATGGACCTGGGTTTGTTCGTTCCCGAATACGCGGATCAATCCGATCTTGTAAGCAGCGCCTTCTTCGATATCAAAGTGGATATTATAGACATTAGCATCGCTGACGAGTTCAGTCTCAAATTGGACATTGGTCTCGATATAGCCCTTGCGGCCGTAGAGATCTTTGATGCTGTCAGCAGTATTGCGGATCTTTTCTGGTGAATAAGCTTCATTCGGATGGATTAAGAAGGCCTTTTCGATTTCTTTGTCAGTGAAGAGCGTATTGCCGCGGAAGGTGACTTCTCCGTAATGGAAGATCGGGCCTTTGTCGGCTGTGATGGTGACAACAATGCGTCCTTCTTTAACAGCATTGGTGATTTGGAGGTCGACTTTGGCATCGGCATATCCTTCATTCTGGAGGAGATTGACGATGGTCAAACGGTCTTGCTCAATGGCCTCTTCATGGAAAACTCCATGCCCGGTGAGCCAGCTGGTAAAGAAGTTGTATTCCTTGGTGTAGATCATCTCGAGGATTTTGCTTTGCTCTTTATTGGAAAAGCCGCTGAAGATGATATCGTCGATGATCCCTGCACGTCCTTCGACGACCGTAATTTCGATGTCGACTTCATTAGAATCAGGAACAGGCACGATGGAGTAAGGAGCTGCGACTCGAAATATCCCTTTTTAACGTAGTACTCTTTGACTTTGTTAAATTTCTTATTGAACTCGACGCGGTTGTAGGTTTTTGTCGGTTTGACATCGAGTTCTTTTCTTAAGGTGCTGTTCTTAATATGGGCATTGCCCTGCCAAGTAATTTTTCGGATGGTGGGACGAAGCCACACCTTAATAGTAATAAACACTTCTCCGCCGCTGACGTCGATTTGAGGTTCGATCCGGTCATAGTTACCAGCAAGGGACTTCAGATCGGTATCGAAGACGAGCTGAGAGAAGGGGTTGCCGACCTTGGTTTGAAGTTTCTCCAGGACAGGCCGTGCGTCGAATGAAGCGCCTGAGGGGAGGTTTTCTGCTTGGATATCAATCCTTTCTACCCGGCGGCTTTCATAAGCTTCCGCGAGCATAGGGCCTGAAAAGGCTTGCTGAATAGGTGAGCAAGTGAAGAGCACCATAGAGGAGTACAAAAGAATATTTTTAACGCTAACCATATGAATTCACCAAAGTAGGCAGAGTATAAAAAAAGAACTGGAATTATGCAATGTTTATGCAAAATTCAGTTGGTTCGCAGAGGGGGGTTAAAAAAGTGAGTTGATAGGGCTCTATCAACAGCCTGTTTTTGGTTCTATCGTCGAAATTTCTTTGAGATTTACAAGTTGTTCCCAATGATTAGCGAATGCATCGCGATCAAATTTCTCGCCAAATTTCTTTTCCCAAAATTTTAGAAAAGAATCTTCAATAACTTCAAGCAATGTATTTTCGAAAGAATCTTGGTTCAGGTTTTCCAGCGTTCCCATTCTTGGAAAAGCCCACAGAGTGTCAACAGCAATGCCAAGGGCTGTTTTTATTTTAGGCAACTGACTCTTAAGATCATTGAGATGACCTTTTTCTATCATCTGTTCCGCTAAGTTGATACGGCCAAGAAAGGTTGTAATGACTCCTCTCAAACGCTCCCTTTCAATAGCATATTCTTCAGGAAAAGAGAGCATCAAGTTGAGTGTAGGGAGGATGTGCGCAAAGTGGTCATGGACAAATTCTCCGAGAATAACATCATATTTGAGATAGGCTTTGATAAAAGTGAGATCATCGGCAACATCTTCGCTAGATAGAATTTTAAGAGGTTTTGATCCAGGATGAAACTTTCTAATCTTTTCAAAGCGGGCTTCAAGAGCCTCTTGGTCAGGGATACAAAGATAGACTCCAGTATTGTCACGTTTAATACTGTAACCAAATTTTTTGAAACGCCCTTGAGAAACAAACTCTAGAATTTCTGAGACGTCCTCGAATCCTTCAGGTTCAGCAGCTGGAAAAATTTGTTGGGTTTTTTCTTCAGAAGCCTTTTCTACACGCTCTAACTCATCATCTCCATTCTCATCTTTAGTGTGATCATGTCCCACCAATACCAAAGTTTCGAAGTCGAATTCTTTTCTCAACTTGTAATGATAAATATAGCCACCGAATTCATCGGGTTTTCTATCAATACATTCCCAAAGATGTCCTTGTTTCTGAGCGATAGCAGCAAGGTCTTGTTCTCGAGTATCAATGTTTTCATGACATTTGACTTCAGAAATAGACGCTTGAGCGGATGCAGATGATCCATTAATTGTTCTAAAAAACCAATAGGCAATACATGAAACAACAGCGGCAGCTAGTGACCCTAAGTAGGATCTGTCACCAGTGATATTTGTTGTATTTCCAAAGTTGTATTTCGGTATTACTGTGCTAGCCTTGGGCAAACGATTTGCTAATCTTGTGGCAAGAGGAGAAACACGGCCATAGGAGAACTGCCTAAAGGAAGCTCGTGATGTTTGAAATAAGGGCTGTAATCGAGGCCCAAGACGACTTGCAATTCTACTAAATAAAATGCCCATATTTTCCTCATGTTAAATCTAGTTAGTGTAATAATGGCGATTATTATATCAAAAAATAGATTAATTAAGAGTGATTATGTGTATTTTATTGTTTATTTAATAAACTTTATTTTATTATTTTATATTAAATAATTTAGTTATACAATATTATTGCTTTTTTGAGGCGAGGATGAATAAATGGGTAACAATTCAAAAAAGGTGCTCCTCTTGGTTGTGAGCACACTCTTTTTGAGCTTATAAAGAAGGTGAGGATGGGCCGCCCGCTGCACGAGGGGAGTGGGATTGTGGGAAAAGACCATGCTGTGCTCTCATTCTATTCGTTATATTGATGATGTCTTCAGGTTGGAGTATTTGGGGAAAGTTAAGAGGTTGTATATTTTGCTGCCAGTTCATTGGTAAATGCGATGAAGGATCAGAAGGGGTAACATACAAGCCGATGAGCATTATTATTACCATGCTACTCACACCCATTGGTGCATTCGCGTAGGTAAGTATTGTTACTGCCGTAGCCCCTATAAGAGAAATGGAAGTCTCATGTTTTTTTGCAAAGGATGTATGGTGTGCAATAGTTGAAATTGCAAAAGCTGTGCATATCCAGCCAAATGTTAAAAGAAAAACAATCGCGGCTTTCTCATCTGAAGCGGGCAGTGGAGATGTATCGCGTATAGGTAGTATATATGTTTTACTTATAGGTGGTAGGTTCAATTTAAAGTTCGGAATAAAGTCCTTCGGATCGAATTGAATAACAGGAGGAGACGGAAGGTTAATAGAATATGTAGGGGTAGGCAATTTAAGGTTAATTGGATCGAATTGAAAAACAGTAGGAGCCGGGGGCGGAATAGAAGGTTTAGAGGATAACAATCGCGCTAGGTCTGGAAGAGATAAGGGAGTCATAATGTTCCTAATTTTTTTGATAGCATTATGCTAGGGATGTTGTTTTTCGAGAAGTAATAAAAATAAAATTAATTATTATAAATTAATTTGATTTAAAATTACATCGCAATTCTAGGCAAGAGTCATTACTAATAAGTATAGCCGATTCCAATGGTGGTCCCTAGAATCGTTGTGTTGCTATTCAGGTTGAACTTGAGGATATAAGGCATGATTTTCAGATCAAATCGTCTTTTCTCTCCAAAATGCCAAGTCACTGGCGTCCCTAACTCGATGCCCCAAAAACATCGATCGCCTTTTCTTTCAAAGGCTGTGATACCGTAAATATCCCAAACGTAATAAGTATACATCGTCTTGAAATCGACTCCCATCGAGAGCGACTTGGTAAGATCTTGGGTCATCTTAAACCCTGCCAGTCCATAACTCCAATGCGCTTTCTTCTGAAATTTTCTCTCAATGTGATAACCATGTCCTGCAAAAACGCTTAAAAGAAAACCAGAATTAGAAGAAGGCTGATAGTTATATCCCAGGCCGAAGTCTTTATTGATCCAAAGATTGGAGCTTGTTTTCATATCCTCACGCTTTTCATAATCGAAGTAGATTTTATTATGAATAGTTCCTTCAGCAAACTGCAAATTTAATCCGGCATAAAGGAAGTTAGGTTCTAACCATTCCCAGGTGAATCTCACACCTTGATATTGGCTAGTTTGTTTTCCATGAGATCTGTAATGTCCAATCTGTTGGCCAGATTCATTATACGTTGGATGGTAGTTGTCAAATGAAACCGGCGCCCAAAAGATGTCGTAATCAAGACCGGCGCGTGCGTAGTTATTTTCTTTTTTTTGTTCGACAATAACTGTTTGTTGTTCAGTTAGGGCATCTCCAAAAGCCAAACTAGTCGTTAGCAAAGCAATTGGTAGAGCAAGCTTTAAATTGTTTTTCACGTTCATTCCTTTTTATTAATCTGGAATATTCTACTATTAATGCGAGATTTTGTAGAACGTTAATAATTAATTGTAAATTAATTTAAATAATTAAGTGGTAAATTTAATTGTAATTTTTTTCGGGCTGAGAAATATTAGGGTGCACACCGAACAACACGTTGGCGATGAGGCCTTCTTTAGAGAGAGAGACAGGAATACCTAGAAAACGTGACGGCCGGTCAGGGCTCGGGAAAGGGTTCCCCCATCGACATATTCTAGGGGACTGCCCATCGGCAGGCCCAGGGCGAGGCGGGAAACTGGGATCTCAGACTTGCCCAGCTGCTCCTTAAGATAAAGGGCAGTGGCGTCTCCTTCTAAGGTAGAATCCAGGGCAACGATCACTTCCCGGATTTGGAGAGTAGAAATTCTTTGTAATAGGTGGGGCAGGCCTAAGCGTTCAACAGTTCTTCCATCTAAAGGGGAGAGCAGGCCTCCAAGAACGTGATAGAGTCCTTTATACATATGGGTCTCTTCAATGGCGTAGGCATCTTTAGGAGATGAAATAATGCAAAGAAGGGAACTATCTCTTTTATTTATATCGCAGAACTCGCAAACTTCCCTGTCCATCAGGCAATTGCAAGTCGGACAAGTATGAATCTTTGTTTTAAGCGTTGCGATCAGATTTGCAAAATTTTCTAACGGTTCGTCTTGCCAGGTGAGAAGTTGAAAAGCAAACCTTTCAGCTGTTTTGGAACCGACTCCAGGGAGCATCTTTAGAGAAGCAATGAGTTGTTGAAGTGCGAGTGGATATTTTGACATCCATTAGAAATATCGCATCTGAGGTTGGATTTCAAGTTGAAAATTAAGCCTGTTTTGGAAAAAAATGGAAAGCAGGGGCCAAAACTATTTTTAGTAATTCTTATTAGAGCGCTCAAAATCTGAGGAAATCATGAAAGGATTAGAGACCGGAAAAGACAAGGTCAAGAAAATCTGCGATGTTTTGAAAAGGGAGACTTTAGAGCCTGCCAAACACGAAGCAGAAGGAATCGTCGCATCCGCTCGCCGGAAAGCCGATGAAATCTTAGCCGATGCCCATAGAGAGGCAAAGAAAATGGCCGATGATGCTTTTGTCGAAATCGAAAAGCAAAAGGCAATTTTTCAGGCATCTTTAGCTCAAGCTTGCCGTCAAACACTGGAAGCTCTGAAAGAAAAAATCGAACACAAGCTGTTTGATCCTGAGCTTTCCAAGCTGGTGACTAAATCGATGCAAGATCCTAAACTGATGGCCCAGCTCATCAACGCAATTATCCGCGCCCTGGATAAAGAAGGGACAAAATCGGATTTAAGCGTCGTGATTTCTTCCGCGATCTCTGCAAAAGCCATCAATGAACTGCTCGCTTCTGAAGTCCTCCAAAGACTGAAAGAAAAAGGCGTTTTGATCAGCTCTCTTGGCGGCGGCATCGAAGTGAAGCTCATCAATAACAACATCACCATTGATCTCTCCGATGAAGCAATCAGAGAAATGGTGGCAGCCTATATTAGGAAAGACTTTAGAGAATACTTGTTTAGGAGGTAGTTGCAGAACTTCTAGTTTTGCAACTACCTCAAGGAAATAAATGTGGGAAACTACTACTTTTTGGCAGCCTCTTTCCCCCCGCTGGTCCTGAATGAAAAGCCTGATATCACGTTTGATGAATTGACGGCCCGTTTGTCGATTAATCTGAATAAAAAAGATTATGAACAAACCGTCGTGTTCCGCCGCTTTTTGGACCTAAGTAATGTCCGCGCCCTTTTTTTAGAAGATGCGATCGATTCTCGGGGGAATTTAAGCGAAAAAGAACTCGACCAGGCGCTTCTTCTTAAAGACGGTCTTCCTGAATACGCCTTTGATTTTTTAGACCGTTTTGAATCGGCTGCAGAAAAATTACGATTTTTCTCAGGACTCATCTCCACTTATTTTAATGAGGAGATCCTGAAGCAGAAAGGGTTTTTAAAAGATTATCTGGAGTTCGAAAGATCCTGGAGGCTGGTGCTTCTTGCTCTACGAGCAAAGCAACTCGGCCGAGATGTAATTGCTGAACTCCAATTTGAAGATTTAACAGATCCGCTGGTCCTAGGTATTTTGGCGCAGAAAGATGCACCAACTTACGATCCTCCGATTGAATTTTTAGATCTGAAGGAAAAATATTTATCCTGCGGATCAGATCCGTGGCTGCAGTTTAAAACAGTGGCCGAGTGGCGCTTTCATCGGATTGAAGAGATGGTCAACAAACCGCTCTTTTCGATCGATTGGATTTTGTCGTATATGGCCCGGCTGCTCATTGTCGAACAATGGAACGATTTAGATAGTGCGAAAGGTAAAATCATCCTCGAAGCTTTTGTAGGTTAAAAAATGAAAGAATTAGTGACTGGAAAAGTCGTCAAAGCCTTTGGAAACTTGCTCCACGTCGCCTTTGATGGCAACGTCCAGCAAGGCGAGGTTGCCATGGTCAAACTCGGAAACCTCCTTTTAAAAGGCGAAGTGATCGAAGTCGCCGGTAAAGAAGTCAAAGTCCAGGTCTTTGAAGATACCCGCGGCATCAAACTCGGCACGCCTGTCGAATTTGTCGGCCACCTCTTAGAGGCTGAACTCGGCCCTGGTCTTTTGACCAGTATTATCGACGGCCTTCAAAATCCTTTAGAGAAAGTCGCGGATGCGACAGGTCTTTTCCTTTCCCGAGGTGTTTACATTCCTTCTTTAGACCGAGCCCGGAAATGGGACTACCATCCCGTTGCCAAAGTCGGCGATGTTGTCCGTCAAGGCGATGAGCTCGGCTATACGATGGAAGGACAGATTCCACCACAAGATCATGGTGCCTTTTGTTCTCACCAGCGATTACACCCTGACATGGGTCTCAAAAGCCGGCTCCTACAACATCGACACTGTCATTGCAAAGGCCGTCGACCTCAAAGGCCAAGAAGTCTCCTTTACCATGGTCCAAAAATGGCCTGTGAAAAATCAGCTGTTTATCGGCGATAAGATCAAAGCGACCCGCATGATGGACACAGGGGAGCGGATCATCGATACGCAGTTTCCGATTCTCAAAGGCGGAACATTTTGCTCACCGGGGCCTTTCGGAGCAGGAAAAACGGTTCTTCAGCACCACCTCGCGAAATATGCCGCTGTCGACATCGTGATTGTTGTGGCTTGCGGAGAACGTGCCGGAGAAGTGGTTGAAGTGCTTAGAACCTTCCCGCACTTGACCGATCCTCACACGAACGAACCTCTCATGAACCGTACGGTCATCATCTGTAACACCTCTTCGATGCCGGTTGCGGCCCGTGAAGCTTCTATCTACATGGGAACGACCATTGCTGAGTACTACCGGCAAATGGGCCTTGATATTTTGCTTCTTGCAGACTCGACATCCCGCTGGGCCCAAGCGATGCGTGAAATGTCCGGACGGTTGGAAGAAATCCCTGGCGAAGAAGCTTTTCCTGCTTATCTTGCTTCGAGGATCGCTGCGTTCTATGAACGTTCTGGTGTTGTAAGGCTAGCAAGCGGCGACACAGGATCTCTCACGATCTGCGGAACTGTTTCACCTGCTGGCGGAAACTTTGAAGAGCCCGTGACCCAAGCGACACTCGCTGTCGTCGGAGCTTTCTGCGCTCTCTAGAACCCGCTCGGATGCTCGCAGATATCCTGCGATCGATCCTTTGATCTCTTGGAGTAAATATATCGATGATGTCAGCCGCGAGCTTGAAGCAAAAGTCCAAGGATGGGGAAAAAACGTCAAACGCGCTGCAAAAATTCTCCTCGATGGCGATGAGATCGGCAAACGGATGGAAGTTGTCGGCGAAGAGGGGATCAACCTGCACGACATGATTGTCTACTTGAAATCAGAGCTCTACGAGTTTGCATATCTGCAGCAGAATGCTTTTGATAAAGAAGACGCTTATTGTCCTTTGGACCGGCAGATTCCGCTGTTCCAGCTGATCAATACAATCTTTGAAGCCGAGTTTCATTTTGACGGACATGATTCTGCCCGTTCGTTTTTCTTAGACCTGCAGAACGATATCAAGAATATGAACTTCATGCCGTATAAATCCGACAGGTATGAAAAGACCTTTGCCCGCATCGAAGAGAAAGTTCACCATGCCAAACAAGGAATTGTCACATGAAAAAAATCTACGACCGAATTGTTGACATGCGAGGAAACCTCCTCACGGTGATCGCTGAAAACGTCTCGCTTGGCGAAATGGCGCGCATCCACAAACAAAATGGCGACAGCACCTACGCCTCCGTCTTAGGATCGATGGAAATAAGGTTACCTTGCAGGCGTTTGAAAATACCCGCGGCATCGGAACCCACGACCGCGTCTCTTTCTTAGGCAAACCGATGCAAGGCGTCGTCTCCGATGCATTGCTCGGACGTCGCTTCAATGGCTCGGGAGACCCCATCGACAAAGGACCATCTGTTGTCGGAGACCATGTCGAAATCAACTCTCCCTCTTTCAATCCCGTCCGCCGTATCGTGCCGCATGAGCTCGTCCGCACCAACATTCCGATGATCGATGTCTTCAACTGTCTTGTTAAATCCGAGAAGATCCCGATCTTCTCGATTGCAGGTGAGCCGTACAACCAACTTCTGATGCGGATTGCCAATCAAACCGATGCCGATGTCGTCGTGATCGCCGGCATGGGCCTGAGATTTGATGACTACCAAGCCTTTATCGATAATGCTGAAAAAGCTGGATCCCTCGAAAAAACCGTGATGTTCATTCACCTAGCGACTGATCCTGCTGTTGAATGCCTTCTGGTTCCAGACTTAGCGCTTGCTTGCGCAGAAAGATTTGCTGTCGAAGATAAAAACGTTCTTGTTTTGCTCACCGACATGACAGCGTTTGGCGATGCGATCAAAGAGATCGCGATCACCATGGACCAAATTCCTTCCAACCGCGGCTATCCGGGATCTCTTTATTCAGATCTGGCTGCCCGGTATGAAAAAGCGGTCGACATCGATGGCAGCGGCTCGATCACGATCATTTCTGTCACGACGATGCCCGGCGGCGATGTGACCCATCCGATTCCGGACAACACCGGATATATCACTGAAGGACAGTTCTATTTGCACGGTGGTTCCATTGATCCGTTTGGATCACTATCTCGTCTGAAACAGCAGGTCATTGGAAAAGTCACCCGCGAAGACCACGGCGATGTTGCCAACGCTCAAATCCGTCTCTACGCCGAAGGAAAAAAGCCAGAGAGCGTCAATCCATGGGCTTTAAACTCTCCCGCTGGGATGAAAAATTGCTCCATTTTGCGAGACCTCTTCGAAGAGCGGATGATGAATTTGGAGGTCAATCTTCCCCTGGAAGATGCGCTTGATTACGGTTGGAAGACATTAAGTGAATGTTTTGAGCCTCAGGAAGTCGGGATTAAACAGACCTATTTGATAAATACTGGCCACATAATCGAGTTAAGCTCACCAAGACAGAACTTGATCCGAGCAGTATCGATTTGGGCAGCTGCAGAAGTATCTGCCGACGCTCCAGTTGAAAAAGATGCTGCTTCAGATTGAGGTTAACCAAGCCGAGCAGGAGATCGATCAGCTCCATCGGGAATTTTCTGCTGCGGAGATAAAAAATATCGGCAATCTTTTTTCTGATCGTATGCTTTTGATCTTTTTTCCTTCTGCGAAATATTGTCGAAGTAAAAAAGTCTACGAAAACATCGCCGGCATCGACATTCCTGTCTTGGAAAAAGTTGTCTTCCAAGAAAGCTTCCTATACGCTTTTCGATGCTCCTGTTTGGTTAGATTCTGCGATCCAAGGACTTTAAAGACAACTGATCATGATTCGAGAAAAAAAAGATCCAGTCGCGAAGAAAAAATAGTCCTTGAGAAGAACTGCGCGAAGTCTCCATCCGCTGAATCTTTTTGAAAAGATTTTATCCGAATAGCTTCAGAAGAATATCATGCAAAATCAAAATTTTCCTCGGAGCATCAGCAGCTCGCTGCCGTCGTGCCAAGCAAAGAGTCTGCTAAACAAAGACTTCTCATGCGCGAGGCATCTTATGATCGAAGATGTCGTGAAATACTTCATCATGGGGACCGCAAGAGAGCCTCGATCAGTTTTTCGAGCAAGCTCAAGACCAGGCTCCTTGAGTTTTCACTCTGTCACTGAAAAATACCGATGGATGCGCCTGTGACTGTTCAAAATCTTCTTTCTGCGCACAAAATTCTCCGCAAACAGCCACTGCAGGGACCCTTACCAAGGCGGCGGGAGATCTCCATCTGGCGATGCAAGTCTCTGAAAGAATCATCGAGCTTAAAGAAGATCTAGAAAAACTCGGTGAAGAAAAACGTGTTTTGGATACCGAGTTCGTCCGTGTCGCTCCTTTTGGCGACTTTTCCATGGACGATATCGCCTATATCGAAAGAGAAACTGGCCGCAAGGTTCAGTTCTTCTGCATGAAGACTGCCAAAAGCCACATGACCAGCTTTCCTGATGAAATCATCTATGTCAGCACCGAATACGATCTCGACTATTTCATCACGATTAGCAGCGAAGCCGATCACACTTCCTGGCATGATCGAGATGCGAATCGATGCGCCTGTGGATGAACTCGAGAGCCGTCTTGATTTTGTCGAAGATTCGATCCAGCGTTTTGAAACAGAGCTCAAAGACTATGCCGGCTACATCGATTTCCTCCATGACATCCTCTTAGAAGAGCTCAATAAATACCACCTCAGCTCTGCAAAAAAAGATGTCGGCTATCCTTTAAAGAATTCTCTCTTTGTCATCGAAGCTTGGGTTCCTCGCAATGAAGTGCATTCATCTGTTTGGTTTGATTGACGGATTGAATATCCACGCTGAACAAGTTTCCATCGACTCTGCAGATAAAGTCCCAACCTGCCTTCAAAACTATGGTACCGCCATGATCGGCGAAGACATCATCAAATTTTACGACATCCCTGCCACCAATGACAAAGATCCTTCTAAATGGGTCCTGTGGTTTTTTGCCTTTTTCTTTGCAGTGATTGTCGGGGATGCCGGCTACGGCGTGATCTTCTTATGCTTAGCATTTTCCTGAACAAAAAATTTCCCCACGCCCATGGTAAGCCCAAACGTTTCCTCAATCTTTTATTTATTCTCTCTTATGCGTGTATCTCCTGGGGAGTCTTGACCTCTTCTTATTTTGGTTTGAAGCTGCCTCCTACGAATCCTCTGACCAAGATCTCTCCGCTCTACTACTTGGTCGGGAAAAAAGCCGATTATCATTTGGCTGCTAAAGATGATGTCTATAAATCGTTGGTCGCTAAGTATCCCGCGGTAGAACAAGCCCAAACCGGCCAAGAGATGCTCCGATTGAACGACCGCTGAAAAAAATGGCAAGACTTCTTACCCAATGATCGAAGAGTTTTCTGGAAATATCATTTTCGAATTCATTATCATCATCGGTGTTGTCCACATCAGTTTGGCCTTTTTGCGGTATATGCGGCGATAATTACTCCGGCATTGGCTGGATTACTTTCTTAGTCGGAGGTTATCTCTTTTTCCCGACCATGCTCCATGACATTTCGATCATGCAGTTCATGGGATGGGTTTCAATCCCCACTGCAAAAACCCTAGGTCTTCAGCTTCTTTATGGAGGCGTTGGATTTGCCTTGCTTGCGGCTGTGATTCAGCGCGGCTTGAAAGGGCTCAATGAGATCGCCAACGTCGTCTCGGTCTTTTCAGATGTCCTTTCCTATCTTCGTCTCTATGCCTTGAGTTTAGCCGGAGCGATCATGGCTGACACTTTTAATGACGGAAGGAGCGGGTCTTGGACTCTTTATCGGATTTATTATTATTTTAATCGGCCACACCGTCAATATCGGGCTGAGCTTCATGGGAGGCGTTATCCATGGGCTTCGTCTTAATTTCCTAGAATGGTATCATTACTGCTTTAATGGCGGCGGCCGTTTATTTAAACCATTAAGCAAACTAAAAAAATAGAGGTAAAATATGGATTATTCAATGGTAGGACCCGCTCTCGTCCTCGGACTCGGATGTATCGGGAGTTCAATTGGCTGCGGAATCGGCGGCATGGCAGCTCACGCTGTGATGAGCCGCGTCGAAGAAAACCACGGCACGTTCATCGGCATGTCAGCGATGGCAGCGTCTCAGTCGATCTATGGCTTTATTGTCATGCTCCTGATGCAGAGATGCGATACGGGCAGGCACCTTTGCTCCGATGTCAGCGATTGGGATTGGCATTTCTGTCGGATTTGCTCTTTTGTTCTCGTCTGTCTATCAAGGCATGTGCGCAGCTTCCGGCATCCAAGCGTCTGCAAAACAGCCAGCGATCATCGGCAAGTGCTTCATCGCGCTCGGGATCATCGAGTCGTTCTCGCTTTTTGCCTTCGTGTTCGCCCTGCTCTTGATCTAATAGTCCAAAATCCGTACATAAGGATTAATGGCCAAGAAGACGCGCATTGAGACCGACAGCATGGGTTCGATCAAAGTCCCGGATGACAAATACTGGGGCGCTCAAACCCAGCGATCTATCCAAAACTTTCCGATCGGCACTGAAAAGATGCCGATCGAACTCATCCGTGCTCTCGGCATCGTCAAAAAAGCTTCCGCTCTAGTCAATCACGAGCTCGGACTCCTCTCGCCAAAGAAAAAAGACCTCATTGTCAAAACCTGCGATGAGCTCCTTTCGGGAAAACTCGACCAGCATTTCGACCTCGTCATCTGGCAGACGGGCTCTGGCACCCAGACCAACATGAACGTCAATGAAGTGATCGCCAACCGCGCGATTGAAAAAGCCGGCGGCAAACTCGGCTCAAAACCCGATCCATCCGAACGACGATGTCAACATGTCGCAATCGTCCAACGATGTCTTTCCCACCGCCATGCACATCGCCGACATGTCCGCTGTGAAAAACATCTGCTTCCTGGACTTAAAACTTCTCGCAGAGGGCTTCCAACATGAAATCAAAACAATTCCAAGAAATCGTCAAAGTCGGCCGGACCCATCTCATGGATGCGGCGCCTCTGACTCTTGGCCAAGAATTTTCCGGCTATGCGGCCCAAATTGAAAACGGCATCCGAGTCATTGAAGATTCTCTCAAACCTGTCTCAGAACTCGCCCTCGGTGGCACGGCTGTCGGTACGGGCCTGAATGCTCCGGCACAGTTCGATAAAAAAACTGCAGAGGTGATCTCTAAGCTCACCGGTTTTTCTTTGTCTCCGCTCCGAATAAATTTGCAGCACTAGCAGCTAACGATGGCCTTGTGGAGGTGAGCGGCGCGCTCAAAGTTGTTGCTTGTGCTTTCATGAAAATCGCCAATGATATCCGCTGGCTGGCTTCGGGTCCTCGCTGCGGTCTCGGAGAGCTTTTCCTTCCGGAAAATGAGCCCGGCTCTTCGATCATGCCCGGCAAAGTCAATCCGACCCAAAGCGAATCGATGACGATGGTCGCTGTCCAAGTCATGGGCAACGATGCGGCTATTACGATTGCAGGCTCGATGGGGAATTTCGAGCTCAATGTTTTCAAGCCCGTGATCATCTACAATCTTCTGCAATCGATCCGGCTTCTTGCTGATGTTGCAAAAAACTTCCACGACAAGTGCCTCAAGGGCATCAAGCCGAACACCAAACAGATCCAAAAGCATCTAGAAAACTCTCTGATGCTCGCAACTGCCCTCAATCCTGTCATTGGGTATGATAAAGCCTCTAAAGTGGTCCGAAAGGCCTACAAAGAAGGCCTCAGCCTCAAACAAGCTGCGCTCAAGCTCGGCTATCTGACTTCAAAAGAGTTCGATCGGATCGTCGATCCGAAGAAAATGGTCTAGACCTGTATATCCTATCTAATATCGATTAAGCGGGTTTCTAAAGTTTTTGAGTTTGGAAATGATCTGTTGGATTCTAAGAGAAGTTCTTTTGCAAATTTAAGAGATTTCTCTCTACGGCTGCTTTGACGGCTCGATCGGCGATCATTTCGAAATCGGCATTGTGGACCACTCCGAGGGTCCGACGGATGATCTCCATTCCCATCAGCCGCAACGTATCGTCCCAAATCTCATTGATCTTTTGATCGATCTCTGTATTTTTCCATACTTCTCGGAAGTTTTTTTCAAAGATGTCCCATGTTTGACAAGTGAGTTTGGCAAGCCAGATCCTATCAGACAAATGGGCCTCGGCTGCAAGGCTGGCCATCGCAAAATTAGCCAGCAGCATGCCGATATCAAAAGAAATAGGGGCATAAATGGCAAATTCAGTATCGATGACGCGGGTATCGCTGGGCGTCACTAAAATAGAACCTGTGTGTAAATCTCCGTGAGCAAGAGCCTCAGGAAAACCCAAGAACTTTTTCTTCAAATCAGCTACAACAGCTTTAATTGCAAGATCCTTCTGGATATCCTCAACAAGGTCATCGAGTTCAGGGGAGGTCCAGTGATTTAAAGGGGATCCATAAAAGGGGTCTGTGTAGTTCAAATCGAGGATAATTTGTCTCATGGCCGTGTTATGAGCAAACAGCCCGATATTTTTCTGCCACTGCTCTTGTGATAGATGGTGGCAAGAAGTGAAATAAAGAGAGCGGGCTAAAAATGCCCCTAAATGTTCCGCGAGCAGAGGGTATTGCTTCCCCTCAATGAGTCCTCTTCTGAGAAGGATATGAGGAGAAAGATATTCCATCGCAAGCATTCCGCGATCGAGATTGAAAAAATAGATTTTTGGGATGAACTCAGGAACGATCTTCTCATAGAAGGTATAGGCCCGATATTCATGAGGAGTCTTTCAATGGGCAGTGGAAATTGTTCAGGATTGCACCGAGCAAAATCGAGATCTTTTTTCACAATGACTTTTTGGTCGCCGCCATCGGCCAAGTAGATGAAATTAATATTGCCTGTGCCTATTTCCTGACAATCCCAAACATGGCCGGGGATTTGTTGATTCAGTTCATCTTGAACACTAGCGACTTCATCCATAGGACTAAAAAACATCGCGGCAAAGATCAGCAACATCATGTCCTCCAAGAAAATTGGAAGCAGTTTATTTAATCACTCAATTTTGTTGCAATGCACTTTGAAGAAAAAACTTATCGATTAATATGAATGCCGACCTTCGTCAGTAGAAAACGTCCGACTAAGACGGGATGCTGGACAAGTAGTTTCAAAAGCGTGGCGTAATTGACGCCTTCAACAGGTTTCTTTCAGCACGATAGGATGACGCGCTGCTGCGTCTGCGATCCAATGCTTATAAGGCGGCGGCAGAATCGGCAGCTGATCGAGTGCAAAAAACTCGACAGCCCGTGTCTCAGCGCCTGTCTTAGGAGTGCCGTCAACGACGGCGACCTCATAGAAATGGGTCAGCTTAGCTAGGCGGTTAGTCGGGGAGTATTCAGCAATTTTTCTAACAATTTTTACTTGATAGCCGGTCTCTTCTTCCATCTCTCGGCAGGCGGCAGCTTCTGGGCTTTCTCCGGGGTCAATGCCTCCACCGGGCAGGACCCAAACAGGAATATCGCGCCGTTTAATCAGCAATATTTTAGAATCTCTAAATAGAATGCACGCAACCGAGTGATCCATGGATAAGAAGTTTATATTCCCGGCTCTTTTCTGCCTATTGTTCCTGACAGGATGCAGTAAATATTATCTTTCCTTAAGGCAGGTCCCGATCGACCCGAGCTATCTGGCCAGCAGCCATGTCGGGTCTCCTGAGCCTCGGATGCCTCCCCATGGGCAGAAAATCGTTCTCCAATGGACCGTGCCTCCTGACCTTTTAGAGCAAAATCCTCAGATCGTCTTCCATGTGATCTATCACGATCATACAGAAAAGACGTTTGTCTATCCGATCGAGAGCCGGATGGGGTATGAAGTGTATTCCTTGCTCAATCATGAGTATGATGAGACAGGGGGGATTTTGACGTATTCTGCGGAGATCATGACGCCGGATCACCACGTCTATCGTGAATGGAAGCATCAACTCTGGGCGAACTTAATCACCCTCGACGAGTCTAAGAATGACTAGTTAAAATTATAGATCCCGACTAGCGCTCCTGCATAATCAAGAGGGGAACGTTCGAAATATCCCCACGCTTCGCTTAGAGACAGCAAAAGAGAGGAGGAAATTTTCAGGGGCTTAAAAAACTTACGGTCGCACTACCAATGACAGCACCTGCTATACCTTCATAGAAAAGAACACAGTGTCCAAAATTTCCCATGGCCCCTCCTAACGTGAGGAATACGACGGCTATTCCGGCTAAGCTTACTTGTACGCCTATGACTCCTGTGATGAAGGAGATTACTGCAAATTTCAAGGCCTTTTCAGCAACAAAAGTGACTAAGGGAAGTCGATCAGCTAAGTAGTAGCTTGCAGCAACGCCTGTGGCGATACCTGCTAAAGTGCAGAGCTTTTTGTTACTCGAGCCTTGATTAGGACCGTCGTAAGAAACTCGATTAGAAGTGTTAGAAGAAAATAGACTTCGGGCTATGTTGTTTGCTGCAGCGGCTACAAACATACCGCCAAATAACATGACGCTCCCACTTAAGCTATTCCACAAAGCATTTTCAATATCTCGTGTTGTAAGACCCCAAATAAAATCAGACACAGATCCTTCTAAATTGTGTGATCTTTAAATTTATCAAAATTCTTGGTATTAAAGCATTGCAAAAATGCAGTGATGGGAGTGTTAAGTTTCTGAAAAATGGAGTTATTGTCTCATTGTAGAGGATTTGAGAATCTGTTTTCAGGAAGAAACAGATTCATTTTTACTGCTTTAATGCTTCAGAAGACGCATGCAAACTGCCAAAAACAGCACCAATACCACCTAAAGTACGAAGCACATCCCGTCCGAAATATCCCAGAGCTCCGCCGGTTGTGATCAGCACGATGGCTGTTCCAGCCAATCCCGCTTGCAAGCCAATTGCTCCTGACACGGCCGATATGACCGCAAACTTCAAGGCTTTATCAGCGGCAAAAGTGACGTGAGGAAGGCGGTCTGCATAGCGGAAGCTAACCCAGACTCCTGCGCCGACACCTATGACAGTGCAGATGAGATCTTTCATTTCGCCTTTGTTTCGGTGATTGTCAGGTATGATAGATCGAGCCAGGACGTTCGCAACAACTGCAACAACCGCACCGCCAAAAAACATGGCATTTTGACTCAAACTGTTCCATAGAGCATCTTCAATATTTCGAACTGTCAATTCCCAAAAAAAGTCGTTAGACATAGCGTCCTCATGAAAAATTTATTGGGATTGAATTTATCAAAATTCTTCATATTAAAGCATTGCAAAAATGCAGTGATGGGAGTGTTAAGTTTCTCATCGCAGTGTAGAAGCTACCGAACACGCTGATGTTGTAGAAAGGCACTCGGCCAAAAGCCCCACTAAAAGTTGTCTATCCGATCGATGGCCGGATGGGATATGAAGTGTATTCCCTGCTCAATCATGAGTATGATGAGACAGGGGGGATTTTGACGTATTCTGCGGAGATCATGACGCCGGATCACCACGTCTATCGTGAGTGGAAGCATCAACTCTGGGCGAACTTAATCACTCTTGACGAGTCAAGAAAAGATGAAGTTCCTTCGTTATCTAGAGATTGGTTCAAGGGCTAGATTCTCTCCATAGTGCGAATCCAGTCACAAACAAGCTGCCAAGGACGGCACCGGCGGCGCCATCAAACCGAAGAATACTTCGTCCGAAATATCCCCAAGCTCCGCCGATTGGGATTGAGGCTGTAAAGAAAGAGATGGCGGCAAATTTCAAGGCTTTATCAGCGGCAAAAGTGACGTGAGGAAGGCGGTGGGCATACCGGAAGCTAATACAGATTCCTGCGCTGACTCCCGCGACAGTGCCAGCGAGATGTTTGATTCCGTCTGCTTTGTTTCGGTGATTGTTAGGGATGATAGATCGAGCCAGGGCGTTTGCAACAACTGCAACAGCCGCACCGCCAAAAAACATGGCATTTTGACTCAGGCCGTTCAATAGAGCATTTTTAAAATCAGTTGTTGTAAGGCCCCAAAAAAAGTCTGTAGACATAGCGTCCTCCTGAAAAATTTAATGGAATTGAATTTATCAAAATTCTTGGTATTAAAGCATTGCAAAAATGCAGTGATGGGAGTTTAAATTTCTGAAAAATGGAAATAGTTTCTCATCGCAGTGTACAAACTGCCAGTGAATGCACCGAAGACACCCGCATAGTACGCGGCAATGGAACGTACTAATAATTCAGTTTCATTCTACCCTAAACACGGGTCGGTAATGGAAGCTTTAATCTTTCATATAAAGGCTTCAGTTTTTACCTGATAAAATCCCACCAAAGATAGGTTTTCTAGATTTGGTGGGGGCACTGAATATTTTTCTCAAATCATCGATTTTAGTCAGTTGCTAGATTAAAGCACGAGAGAAGCAGCAATAGAACGGACGAGTATTTCAGTCTCATTCCAGCCTAAACAGGGGTCTGTAATGGAAACTGCATACTTTAAACTCGAAGGACTTTCCGAGAGGTACTGAGAGCCTTCTTCGAGATGGCTTTCTAACATCATACCCAAGATCTTGTGATTGCCTCTTTCAAACTGCTCAAGAACTGTTTGAAAGGCCTCTTTTTGCCGTCCGTATTCTTTCTGGCAGTTGCCATGCGAGCAATCAACAAGGATCCGATTTTTCAAACCGTGTAGGTCCATGGTTTCGATTGCCTCTGCAATCGAAGCAGGATCGTAATTCGATTCTTGGCGGGAGCCTCTGAGCACGACATGGGTGTAAGGATTGCCTTCGCTTTCAGCAATCGCAATCTGGCCTTCCTCATTGATATGAGGAAAACGATGCGGACAGCCTGATGCGATCATGGCATGGATGGCTTGATCGACATTTCCCTCGGGACTATTTTTAAAACCGATGGGACAGGAAAGATAAGAAGCTAGTTCTCTATGCGGCTGAGACGCTGATGTTCTTGCTCCAATAAATCCCCAAGAGACTAAGTCTTGGAGATAGGGGATGAGCAGGGGATTTAAAAACTCTGTTGCGACAGGAATGCCTAAATCGGTCAGGGTTAAAAAAAGCTCCCTTGCCCAGAAGATTCCTGTTTGGATGTCATTAGAACCGTCTAAATGGGGATCGTAGGCAAGCCCTTTCCATCCTGTGACTGTGCGGGGCTTTTCAATGTAGACGCGCATGACTAAGATGCATGTGGAAGAAACTTCTTCAGCTAACGATCTGATTCGTCTTCCGTATTCCAACGCTGAGGAAAGATCATGGATTGAGCAAGGTCCTAAAACAAGCGCTAATCTTCCGTCTTTTCCTGTGATCAGATCACGGATGACTTCTCGGTTTTTCTCTACGAAAATTTTTTGTTTTTGCGAGACAGCCAGCTTTTCTTTGATTTTGCGCGGTGTTAACATATCAGAGTAAAATGACAAAAAACGATTTTACTTCCAAGTGTTTAGATTAAAATGCAGCTTTGCGTTGATTAATTTCGCATCAGCTGCGCTAGAGTTTTTCTAGCTTCTGAGCGATCTCAAAAAGATCTTTCTCGGCTTGCTGGAGATTGATTTGGAGCTTCTCGACCAGCTGTGGAGGAGCTTTCAGTAGAAAGTCTTGATTGCCTAACTTCACACGGGCGCCGTTTTGCTGTTCAATGAGCTTTTCCCGTTCTTTGAGAAGGCGGGCTTTTTCTTTTTCTCTCATTTCAGAAGGCAGAGGAATGATCAATCGGAGATCGTCGACAGTTGTCGTTGAAGCAAAGGGGAGAGGTGTTTCTTTTTCTGCAAAAGAAAGGCTTTCTAGGCGGACGAGGGATTTGAGGATGCCTTGGTGCTTTTCTGCAAAATCGAGCCTTTTTTTAGGTCCAACGAAATGGAGCGCTGTCGGCGTGCCTGGCGGGATCTGCATTTCAGCGCGGATATTGCGGATCGCATGGACGACCTGATTGACGGAGGTGAAACTCGTCTTCGATCTCTGATCGATATCATCTGCCGGATCACTTTCGGATAAGGAGCAACGATGCAGGCATCCGATTGCAGAGCCTGGAGTGTCTCTTGCGTATAGGGATCTGTTTGGCGTCTGAGAAAGCGAAACGGCTCTTTAAGCAGTTGGAAGAGCTCTTCAGTGATAAAGGGCGCCATCGGATGGATGAGACGGATGCATTGCAAGAAAACGACAGAATTTTTTGTTTGTTTTCTTCAGCTGGGGTTCCCAGCTTTTCCAAATAGGACCGGCTTTGTATCTCGACGTAATAGGCGCAGAACTCTTTCCAGAAGAAGTCGTAGGCTTGAGAGGCCGCCTGATCGAAATGATAGGATGTTAGAGCTGCATTGACTTCCTGGATAGTCGTTGAGACGGAAAAAATCCAGCGGTCTTCAAGGGTAAAGAGATTGAGATCGATTCCCTTGACAGAGCTCTTCTGCAGGGAGAGTCTTCGAGGTTCATGAAGACAAAACGGGCGCCGTTCCAGATTTTGTTGGTGAAGTTTTTGAACTCTTCAAATCGGCGACGGTCGAGATCGATCTGCCGGGCTTGGGTGGCGCTGGCGCAGAGCGCCATCCGCATTGCATCGGTGCCATATGTCAATGATTTCCAGGGGATCGATGATATTGCCCTTTGGACTTGGACATTTTTTCCCATTTTGAATGGACATCTTGGCGGAAGAGGTTTGCCGAGATCATATTTCTTGTTTTCTTTACCGGAAATATAAGTGATGTCCGTCTTTGTTTTTCTCCAGTACGATTTCCATAGATCAGGCCATGGAGGAAAGTTTCAGGGAAAGGGAGGATTGTGGAAGACATATTCTCCCATCAGGATCATCCGGGCGACCCAGAAAAAGAGGATGTCGTGGCCGGTGACCAGGACGGAGTTAGGATAAAATTTTTTTAGTCGGAGTTTTTCGGCCAGCCCAGTGTGCTAAAGGGCCAAAGAGCAGATGAAAACCACGTGTCGAGGACATCGGGATCTTGCATCCAGTCATAGGGTCTTTGCTGACTTCGGGAGGGACTCCTTCTCCATCGTAGCAGATCATCTGATCAGGATTATCAACACGGTACCAGATCGGAATCCGGTGGCCCCACCAGAGCTGTCTGGAGATGCACCAGTCGCGGAGGTTATCGATCCAGTGGAAATAGGTGTTTTCCCAAGTTTGGGGATCAGTTTGACTTTTTTCTTTGACGAGCATCTCAGTTTTTCTTTGAAGTGGGTCATCTTGACGAACCACTGTTTGGAAAGATATGGCTCGATCACTGCTTTGGAGCGGTAAGAAACTCCAACGCGGTTTTTATATTTTTCGATTTTTTCGATGAGGCCAAGTGATTTGAGTTTTTCAACGACGGCTTTCCGCGCCTCCTCCATCGGTAAGGCCTTGGAATTCTCCGCCATTTTCATTGATGCTGCCATCGGGCGTCATGATATTGATCATCGGGAGATAATGCCTTTGAGCCATTCATAATCGTTAGGATCGTGGGCAGGGGTGACCTTAACAACCCGGTCCGAATTCCGGATCGACATGATATCGGCGATGATCGGGATGTTATCGGTTGACAATGGGGAAGGTGATCGGCTTGCCGATAAAGGTTTGGTAACGGATATCTTTGGGGAAACCGCAACAGCGGTGTCTCCTAGATGGTTTCTGGACGAGCCGTTGCGATGACGAGGTAGCCGGTCACTTCAGGGATTTTGAACGATGTAATAGAGAGGATTCTTTTTCTTCGTATTCGACTTCATCGTCGGCAAGGGCTGTTTGGGTGACAGGGTCCCAGTTAACGAGGTAGTCGCCACGGTAGATCAGTCCGTCATCGAACATCTTTTTAAACATGGTCCGGACAGCATCGGTTCTTCCTTCATCCATGGTAAAGGCAAGTCGGCCCCAATCGCAGGAACATCCGACTTTTTTGATCTGGTTTAGGATGAGCTGTTCGCTTTTGTCTTTCCATTTCCAGACGTGCTTTAAGAACTCTTCGCGAGTAAAATCACTCCGCCGTTTGTCCAGAGTCTTCATGAGGTGACGTTCGACAACCGTCTGGGTTGCGATGCCGGCATGGTCGGTGCCTGGAACCCACAGGGCTTCAAAACCGCACATTCTTTTCCAGCGGATCAAAATGTCTTGAAGAGTATTGACCAAGGCATGGCCCATATGGAGAACGCCGGTAACGTTAGGAGGGGGAATGACGATCGTATATGGTTTTTTAGAGGATTTGCTATCGGCTTTGAAAAAGCCGTTTTGCTCCCAATATTTGTACCATTTGTCTTCGACGTCTTGAGGACTATAAGCCTTGGGGATTTCTTCCATAGCGGTCTATGATACCAAGATGGAAGGCGAAAGTCAAAAACTCTCTAAGAGATGATGTTGAAGTTACATACCTCAAGGAATACCTTTGATGATTATTTCAATCTTAAACTATTCTACTTTAAGAAATTTTTTTCAGGAGCCTATTATGGAAGATTCTACGAATACAAAAGTTGTTCCCTCTAGCTTATCCTTCGAGTCTCTAAAAAAACTCAATAAGCATGGGATAGAATATTGGAGCGCGAGAGATCTTCAACCTTGTTTGGGATATTCCAAGTGGCAGAGGTTTGAAAATGCCATCGAAAAAGCCATGGAATCGTGCAAACAATCAGGGAATAACCCAAAGCATCACTTTACCGGCGCCGGTAAGCAGATCGAGTTTGGTAAGGGTTCTATGCAAATGGTCGAAGATTACCATCTCTCTCGTTTTGCCTGTTATCTGATAGCTCAAAATGGAGACCCAAGGAAGCCGGAAATTGCGCAGGCACAAAAATACTTCGCTATTCAGACTAGACGACAAGAACTTTCAGATGCTGAGGCTGCTGATCGCGAGCGGTTGGAGATGCGTGAGCAGGTATCTATCGAATTCAAAGCTTTATCAGGAGCTGCACGAAATGCAGGTGTGCAGGATAAAATGTTCGGCATCTTTCATGATGCGGGATATAAGGGTCTTTATGGGGGGTTGGGTGTCGATGCTATCAAGGCAAAAAAAGGCATCCATCCCAAAGAGCAACTGATGGATCGAATGAATACAACAGAGCTTTCAGCAAATCAATTTCGAATGACTCATACACGTGAAAAGCTCAAATTGGAAAATATCAAAAATCAGAGAGATGCCATGGAAGTTCACGAAGTGGTTGGAAAAGAAGTTCGAGCAGCCATTGCTAAAATCGGCGTTGCTTTACCTGAAAATATTCCGGCCGCAGAACCCATTAAAAATGTTAAAAAGCGTCTGAAGACCTCGAAGTCCATTTTAACTCTTGAACCCAAAGATGCAATTGGATTGATCTCATCGGATAACGATCCGTAAGAGGAAAGTCATTGACTCTCCAAACTCTTAAATAGGCTCTTCTAATCTTAAGATTTCCACGATGCGTAGTTCAAGCTGGGGAAAATGTGTCTGGAACATTTCAAGCAGTTCCGGTTGTTCATTATCAATCACAACGGTCTGAAGTCTTGGAAGGGATTGGCAAATGTCCTTGACGCTTTCCGGTGAGAGAGGATTTCCGTTCAAAAATAAAGTCGCCAGCTTCGTCAAAGATTTCATTGCAACAGGAAGAACAGTCAGATCGTTATGGCGGAGGTTGAGGTTTCCCAATGCTTTTAACTGTCCGATGTGAGGCGGCAAATGGGTTAAATGACGGTTTCCTAGCTCTAGTTCAGTTGGATGAGACGAATAGAGCTCCTGGCGGGATTCTAAATCTTTTTCTGAAAGTTTAATGACGCTCTGTATTCTCATCTGATCGAATGCTTCACCAAATAGGGGATCGACCCGCACAAAGATAGCTCGATAAATATGGAACTTATCCTCCAATCTATGGAGGGTGAGTTCTCTGATCTTTGCTAGGCGTTGAGGAGCAAGAGGCAGTAGAGCAGGCTCCACAGTTTCAGTAGTTATCCCGCAGCTTCTAGCTTCTCTGAGAATGCGCGAATAGATCGCTTGGACTTGCTGGGCCGGCAGCAGTTCAGAAGGCAGTAATTCGGCCAAACAAGGATAGCCTGCATAGTGTCCTAGCAGAGCCGGATAGGAGCATTTGGATTGCTCTTTGAAGTTTCTGTTAACCAAAGCTATACGAGCGAGATCGCCTACGAGATCTAGGATTTGCTCAAGAATCTGTTTTGGGAGACTATTCCAATCTTTATGGCTGCTGAGATCAGGGAGTTTAATCGCGGTGCTGCTGCCAGGAGACGTGCGAAACAATCCTAAAAAGGAATTAATCATGCTTGTCATGGCAGATATTCTACCAAAAAACACCTATGTTTTGAAGCAGGGAATCATAGTAAAAATAAATTAGTTTTAATGGATTAAAATTTTTACTCGATTGTCTAAGAAAGGAATAAGTTGTCGTGGATCTCTTTTTTGAGGTCCGGTAAGAGTTTAGTGCTGCGGAAGGCGATATAACCATCCGGACGGATGATATAGAGGCACGGTTTTGTGGCATGGTAGGGCAGCGCCATCACGCTATCAAGAGATGTATGCCGGATGACGCATTCTTCCTGAAGCTCTGGATTGTAGTCAGGAGCTCCAAAGACCAGCACAATAAAGCGGGTTTCTTCAGCGCTCTCTAGTAGAGGAGCCCGGGTGCCGGGTTTGGGTCCCTTCCAAAAAACATCTCTGACAGACTGCCAAGAAAGCCGACTGAACTTGTAATGGGTTCTGACTTCAGCAAGCGTTGCGGCAAATTGTTTCCGGAAAAACTCCGATTTAAAAAGAGTTGCAAACGCTTTGAAAAAAATATGCCTGAGAGTCCGGTAAGGCGTTGAGATGAAAAACGTCGCAAAAGTCGTTCCCCACAAGGTCTTTTGAGCTACGGGATGTCTTTCTTCTTGATAGGTCTCTAGAAGTTCAGGATGGGCGCGCCTTTGATGGACTATAGCGAGTTTCCAGGCCAAATTAAACGCATCTTGGATTCCGATGTTCAGGCCTTGTCCGCCAGCGGGACTGTGGATATGAGCCGCATCGCCGCAGAGGAATACAAATCCTTGGGTCATCCGAGGGACGATCCGGCGGTGGATCGTGAACATCGAAGCCCAGAGAACATCTTGGATCGAAACTGTGACGTTGGCTCTTTCTTGGATGACTTTTTCTAAGAAGGGGATCTTGAGATCTGCAGATTTTGTATCGTCATGGAAAGTCGTAATCAGCCGGAAATGATCTTTTTTCGGAAGCGCTATCACGCCAAGAACACCTGCGGGACTCATATATCCATGGATTTCATGCCGGGAGATGGGACAATCTTTAATGATGACATCGGCGAGCGCAAAATTCTCAGCAAATTTTATGCCTCTAAACGGAATGTGCAATGCATGCCGGACAGCGCTATGGGCGCCGTCGCATCCAACAATCCACGTCGCAGTGATTACTTCTTGTACTCCGGAAGCATCGGAGATGGTCGCTTGATTTCCTCGGAGGGAGACTAAAGTTAAACTCCGTTCGATATGGCCGCCGAGTTGTTCCAAACGGTTAGTTAGAATCTCTTCAGTGTCGGCTTGGGGGGTGATCAAAACAAACGGATAAGCAATCGAAAGGATCGACAGGCTGGTCATGCCGATCTGCTTTCCATTTTCATAAAGCTGGACAGTGTCGACAGGAAGACCTTTATCGAGGATTTTATCAAGCACTCCGAGTTTTTCAAAGATCTCTAAAGAGCGGGCTTGGAGCCCCAAAGCGCGGGATTGCGTGGTGCGGGCAGGCATTCGATCGATGAGGCGGATTTGGATGCCTCTGCGTCTTAGCTCGCAGGCAAGCGTGAGCCCCGTTGGACCTGCGCCGACAATGAGAACATCAACGATTTTCTGATGCATGTTTGAGCTTTTTTAATCCCTTCAGAAACTTTTCTTCTTCTTTTGGTTTACCAGCACAGTGAAAAAAAAGCACTAATTGTCGGTAGAGCTGCATTTTTTCCCAAAGTAGCGCATGTTCGATCCAGCCGCTTTTTAGATCGATTTTACCAGCAAGATAAAGTCCTAGAAGCGAAGAGGTCCGAGGATACGGCATATCTAAAACAGCATTGAAGTGAGCTTTAGCTATCACATCGTTTTCTGTAGCCCAGAGATAACATCCATAAGGAGAAAAGAGGGGAGATGTTTCTTGGGAGAGCTGTTCGAGAGGATACTTTTCAAAAAGTGCTCCTGCTTCTTTGTATTTGTTGGTTAAGAGAAGCGCCCAAATTTTTTGGGTGTCGTCTTTGACATAGGGGAGGATTTCTTTTGCACGGCCGGTATCTAAGCCAATTTGACAAAGATACTGAAGGAGTCGTGGATCTTCCGTTTTAAGAGCGGATTTAAATCCCTTTTCATGCGCTGTGATCGCTGTTTGGAGGGAAGGGAATTCCGGTAGGCGGAGATTTTCTTTGATCATCGAAAAACAGCCGAGGTCTAAAAGCGCATAGAGTGCATCTTCCACATCGGGTCCCGTCTCAATGATCTCTAAAAGTGTAATTGGTTTTCCTAAGAAGAAAGCCAGTTGTACAGCGACGGCATCACGGCTGAAATACGGCTGGGCTTCCCAGTTATCCCGCATGGAATTGATAAGTTTTTGGTGGTCGGGAAGAGCGTAGATCTGCGGCAGATGCCGCAGAGTCAGCAGTGCAAAATGGTAAGCAGCCAGCCTGTCATGGGAAGACGATTCATGGAGCCGGAAAATCACGTGTTCGATAAGGCGGGGAAGCAATGGATGGTTCGGGTATTTTCGGATGGCCAGTTCTAAGCACTTGGCTTCTTCTTCGATTTCTCCCATGGCTTGATACACTAAAGATTTGCCGAGATATTCGAGAGGAGCTCCGGCAGTAAAGCGGAGTTTTCCGAATTCTTCTAAAGCCGCGCTCAGCAGCTGGTCGCTTAGCACGGGGTTTTTCGCTGGCAAGGCCTGCTTCTAAAAGAGTCACGCCCGAGCGGAAGAGCGCTTCGCGCCCTTCGGTGCGGCCAGGGAAGGAAGTCGCGATCCTGCGGTATTCCATGAGAGCTTTGGCATAATCTTTGCTCGCCAAGAAAGCATCGGGGATAGCCAGGCAGCTCACAGTAATGTTTTGGCTTCCGATGAAGACCTTGAGGTGGGAGAGTTCTAAATCGGCATCGCGCAGCAGTAGTCCGATATGCGTGCCGCCTAGCGGTGTATGGCTGATATAGTGGCAGCGGAGCTGATCATCAATGTAGACGCGGAGATGGCTGTCGGTTTTTTCGATCCGGACCAGATGCCAAATTTCGGGCAGGAGGCAGATGCTTTCTGCTTCCATCACTTCGATGTTGCAGCGGAATAATTTGCAGCCGGGATGGTCTTTGGAGCCAATCCAGACGCAGTAGCCGTCCATGAGGTCTTGACGCTCTCCGGCTTCGGGGATATTGAGGAGGAACCCGATGCCGCTGCTGGTTTTCCCGAGGCGGATAAAGGCTTCGACTTTGGTGTTTCCTCCAAACGATCCTTTGGAGATCATCAGGTTGACCCATTCCATCACTTCAGTAGATCGTGTGATGGCAATGTGTTTGGCAAGGAGGATGTTTTCTTGGAATTCCCAGTCGTCTTTCTGATCGATCTTGAGCTCTTGCACAGGGACCCATTCAGGACGTCCTTCCATGAAGCCTTCTAAGTCAGCGATGAGATCGACGACTTTTTTGTACCGGAGCTCTTTCATCGGCTGAAGGCATTTTTTGACGATTTGATTTAAGGCATGGGGAATGTCGCGGTAGGGTGCTGCTTCAATCGGATCGACGAGCTCTTCATACGACCACATCTTTTGGAAGGTCTCTAGATCGATCCGTTTGAATGGAAGCTTTAGAGTTAGAATTTGGTAGAGGATCACTCCCAAGGCATAGAGGTCGGTTTGTTCAGAAGCAGCTTCAGTCAATGCCCGTTCAGGAGCTAGGAAAGCAAGTGTTCCGACGACTTTGCCGGGTCTTGTCAGATGGGGAGAGCTGGGGATGTCTTCGTTTTCCGATTCATTTTCGGGCTGATCGATGTATTCGGCAAGACCCCAATCGAGGATCAGGACTTCTCCGAACTTTCCGACCATGATGTTTTCTGGTTTGATATCGCGGTGCAAGATCCGTTTCGAATGGCAGTAGGCAATTCCATGGCAGATATTTAAAAAGATCCTCATCAGAGATGGAATCGCAGTTTTTTGATCATTGGGTTTAGAGGCTTTTAAAATCTGCTTGAGGGTTTCTCCTTCGACATACGGCATCGTGTAGTAGACGGCATCGGTTTGCTCGTAGATCGAAAAGATTGGCACAATGGTCGGGTGGGTCAGCTTAGAGGCGATCAGAGCTTCCCGCAAGAATCGGCGCTGGATCGATTTATACTTTTGCAGATCGTCCCGGATCCGCTTTAAAGCGACTTGTCTTTGGCAGGCGTTATCATAGGCTAGGAAAACCTCACCCATTCCGCCTTTGCCAAGACTCTTAATTAGTTTATAATTACCGTTGTTCATTGCTAGAAATATACAGATTCGGCAACATAATGCAAGAAACAATAAAAAAATAATTTCTATCATGGATGATGACACAAAAATTACGCCTTGGGAAGTGACCTCGACGACCGGCATCGATTACATGATGCTGATCAAGCAGTTCGGCTGCCAGCCGATCGATGGCGCTTTAATCCGCCGTTTTGAACAAGTGACCAAGACCAAAGCCCATCCATGGCTCAGAAGGGGTATCTTTTTCTCCCATAAAGACCTCGATCTAGCCCTTAATGCCTACGAAAAGGGAGAAGAAATTTATTTATATACCGGCAGAGGTCCTAGCTCAGAGTCTTTGCATCTGGGGCATATGGTGCCGTTTATGTTCACCAAGTACCTTCAGGACGCCTTAAATGCGATCGTTGTGGTCCAGATGACCGATGATGAGAAATATTACTTTAAAGACAATCTATCCCTGGATGAGGCCAATCGGCTCACAAGAGAAAATGCAAAAGACATCATCGCCTGCGGATTTAATCCTAAAAAGACCTTTATTTTCTCAAATCTCGAGACCGTCGGCGGCTCCCTTTACCGGAACGTTGTTTTAGTGATGAAGCACACCTCGGGAAACATGGTGCATGGGATTTTTGGCCTGGACCTGAATAACAGCATCGGACAGCTCAGCTGGCCTTGTTTTCAGGCGGTTCCAGCCTTTAGCACCTCTTTTGCCAATATCTTCCAAGACCGCCAGGTGTTTTGTTTAGTTCCAATGGCGATCGATCAATATCCGTATTTCCGGATGACGCGGGAGATTGCCCACAAGATCGGGTACATCAAACCTGCAGTGATCAATTCCCGCTTCCTACCCAGCCTTGAACATGCGCATGACAAAGCCAGTTCAACAGGCAGCAAAGAAGTGATTTTTATGAGCGACTCGCAAGATGCCGTTGCCAAAAAGATCAGGGAAAAAGCATTTTCCGGCGGCGGCATGACCAAGCAAGAGCACATCGAGAAGGGAGCAAATCTCGCTGTCGATGTGGCTTATCACTACCTGCTCTATTTTCTCGATAGCGATACCGAGCTGAAACATATCGCACTCGAATACCAGTCAGGAAGGATGATGACCTCCGAAGTGAAAAAGAAGGCCACAGAAGTGATTTGGGCGCTCTTAAAAGAGCACCAAGAGGCCCGTGCACGCGTGACTCCTGACATTGTCAAAATGTTTATGAATCCTGACCGGGATTTTGATCATGCCCGGCATCCCAAAGAAGCCATCGCTGCAACGAATGCAGACCAGCACCTTGGATTTCAGTTTGATCCGTATTTCAGATCTAAGTAACGTTTTTATTAAAAAATGAAGCCGATGAATTAAGATTTTGGATCCGATGCATTAAAGTTTCCCAAGCTTTTGTGTCGTAGCAGGTATAGATTTCAATGATACATCCATCTGACACGACCATCCTATCGGTCGATCTGACCTTAATATCTGGGATGATAGAAGTCGTAACCATCATTGTACAGCAAGAATTATGATCGAAGTATTGGTGTTGAATTTCGACTTCAGTCATTAGTTGGATACATTTCCCGAGCACTTCTACGATGGCTTTTTTGCCATCAAAATAGTCGCTGATGCCGATCATCTTTGCATCATCATGTAAATTCAGCCTATCACCATTGAGTACTTTACTCTTGTATGCGCGGCCCAGCTCTGCGTAGTGTTCTCGGATAATTTTTTTAATATCGTACTTCAAAGGCTGTCCTATTTTGGACTTAATTATGAAGAATTTCGGGATAAATTTTGAGTCAAAAATACGACCTATGTCGATTCAATCGGCATAGCTCAATTCTGGATCGAGATTCTGTCAAAGTAAATATGCCCTAAAGGAGAGATCGCAAAGCCCTTCACATGGGGCTGGATCAAGAAGACATAGTTGTCATGATAGAGACAAGAGATCGGCATTTCATCGATGAGAATCTGCTCGGCTTCTTTGATTTTCTGGTGGTACTCTTTTGGGGAGAGGGCTTGAATGGCTTGGCTAATCACTAGGTTGTAGGCCTCATGGTGCCATTTGGAGTAGTTCCGGTGGCTGGTCTTGTCCTGGAATCTCTCTAAGATGTTCATCGGGTCGCTGTAATCGGCAAGCCAGGCAAAAAGGCCGATGGAGAATTCTCCTTTTTTAGACCTGTCATGGAGGAGTTTAAACTCCACACTTTCAATATTGATTTCGACTCCAAGGATTTTGGACCAAACGTTCTGCAGTTCTTGAGCGATCGATTGGTTCACAGCGTTACTGACATACATAAACGTGATCGCGTTGAGGTCTTGAGGCTCCATCTGGAGCTCTTGGAGTCCCATCGCAAGATACTCTTTTGCTTTTTCATGATCGGCATCATTGAAGAGATCCGGTTGGTTGGGGAGCAGGGCAGGAGGGATGACAGTCAGGGCTTCCTTTTGATCGAGCTGGGAGATGTGCTCAACAATGTCTTTCCGGTTAATTGCGTAGGAAAAGGCACGCCGGATATTGGCGTTATCGAAGGGAAAGGCAGAGGTGTTAAAAGCTAAAAACTTCGTCGTAGCTACCGGGAAGAATTGGAGTTGTTTCTTTTTCTCTGCATCATGGTGGATCATCGATGGGATAAATGAAATCGGCGAGCCGACAATATCAAAATGTCCGCTGGAGTAGAGGTAAAGGGTCGTCGACTCGTTATCCATGATTTCAAAAGAAAGCTGGTCGAGTTGGACCTCTTTAGCCTCGCGGTACAGGCTATTTTTTTCTAGCACGATCTCTTGGTTGAACTTCCAGTCTTTGAGGGTAAAAGGACCATTTGAGATGAAGTGTTTAGCAGAGTCGGCCCAGTCGGGAACTTTTGAGTCGAGTTGAAAATTGACAGGCAGAAGAACGGATGAAGCGACGGTCTGTAAAAAGAACGGAGCTGGGTAGTCGAGTTCGACAACGAGTGTTTTTGCATCTTTAGAAGTGATGCCGACTTGGTAGAGGGGGACTTCGCCTTTTTTAGCTAATCTGGCGTTTTTGATCGGATTTAAGAGATAGGCATCGGGACAGGGAAAGACGGGATTGAGGGATGCTCTTCCAGCTTTTTTCAAAGTCATAGGCTGTCACAGGGCTTCCATCGGACCATGTGGTATCCCTTAAGTGGAAGGTATAGGTTTTATTGTCTTCAGAGACTTCGTAGGACTTGGCTTGTGCTGGAGAAAGGGTCAGGTCGGGATTGAGCTTTAAGAGTCCTTCAAAAAGCATGAAGTGGATCTGAGAGGCGATCGTATCATTTCCCTTCCGGGGGTCAAGTGTGGTCGGCTCCCTTTGGATGGTAACTTTTAAGTTTTGCTCTTTTTTACTCATCGTTGGCTCCATTTTACTGCAAGAGAGGAATAAAGACACAAGTGCTGCGATAAAAAAGACTAAATTTTTTGTTTGTATACTTTGCATAAGGAGAGATGATACCCCTTCTCGAATATTTGAAGGGGAACCCTTGAGGAATATTTTTAATTGTTGTAGAATTTATGCTGTGTTTTTTTAACTATTTCAATTGAGGGTTTTTATGAACATGATTGCGAAAACTGCTTTTCTAGCTTGTGTATTCGTTGCATCTTTTGTCAATGCCGATAGACTGAGATGAAAGAAGTTAAATTGGATGTTGAAAATTTCTGCTGCCCTGCCAGCGAAGAATTACAAAATCTCGAAGCTGGTGTTCCTCCAGCTGGCACCCCAAGTAATAACTACGAAGAATGGTCAAAGTCTTTTGTTGCAAACATGGAAAGATTGATTGAGCTCGTTAAGAGTGGAAGAGTTAGCAATGCGACATTCGGTATCGATATCAAAGCAGCTGAGTAAGCTGGTTTAAGAAGGAAGGGCCCCCTAAAATGGGGGCCTTTTTCTTTAGAATTAAATGGGGGCTCTGAAGCGGCTTGCGCGTGCAATAGCGACCCGTGCAGTTTCGATGTCCGATGTTCGTGTATCGATGTTGATTTCTTGAGTTCCAAAGCAACGAAGACTGATATCAATCATGTTGTCTCTAGCAATTGAAAGCTGTCGCAATCCAACCCTTTTAGAAATACCGAGCATGGTGCGGACAGTAAAGGAAGTCCCTTCTTTGAACTCGGCTGAAGCTGTTTCTAAATTAATTTTTCCATTGATCTCTTCAGGAAGCGTGATCTTACGGTCCTTGGTTATCCAATAGACGAACTTTCTGAGCAGATTTTTAAAAGGCCCGCCTTTTTTCAACTTAATAGACTTGAGTTGGAGTTCTTGTTGTTCAAGGAATTTGATGCTGAATTCTTTAGTTTCTCCATTCCATTTGAAGGTGAAAGTCTGAGCCAGCAGCGGTTGGATATCCGCAGCAAACTGACTTCCGAGGATCTCGGTTAGTTTAGTGCGTATAAGATCTCTCTCAATAACCTTTGAAAGTTCTGTACGGAGAGTTGCTTTATCTGTATGTGTCCTCAGAACTTCTAAAAATCTGAGCATGGCGTGGATCATTTGCCGCGTCAGTATTGAGAACTTCTAATAATTTAGTCTGGAGATCATTAGGGATCACGAGGTCATTGTCTAAAACTTCAAGGAATTTTGCCATCAGAGGATCGTTCTTTCCTTGAATTTTTTGGACATCTAATTCGAGTTTTAAGTCCATTCCTCCTGGGAGAGTAATGATTAATTGCAATACCAATACCGCCTTCCCATAGCATAGTAACGTTCTGGTTTGGCAAGGTGAGGGCCAGATCGACAAGATTACTCATTAACGCGACTTCTTCCGCTGTGCTAGGTTGATCGATGAGTTTTTTTTAACGATTTGTTCGATTTGCGGATGCAATTTGACTGGCGCTTGCTCTACATTGGCTTTTGCAGTTGCAGGAATCCAGAGAGAAGCTTTTCCAACTAAGCCAAGTTTTGGAATATTCAAATTGTTAACAGAGACCTAGAGATTGTCTTCAATTCCAAGGTTAACATCGAGCTTGGTTTGATCGGCAAAAAAGATCCCGATCAAAGGTTCTAACGCTTCAGGAATCTTGATCATCTGTTTGAGACTTTCAAGGACAGAGATTGTTGGTTTAGGTGTGGGATCAACTGAAGTCTCTGGAAGAGCAACATCTTTCGTATTAATAGGCACAAACTTAGTACTTAATAATTATAGGGCTTTTATCTACAGCAGCCTATTATTGCTCAGACTGTCTGGAGAATACCTC